>JAVVFV010000015.1:0-27827 GCA_039889305.1 Candidatus Zestomicrobium tamdykulense
AAGAAGAGTAAAAAGATCAGACATGGAAAAACTAGAAAGAGCAACAGGAGGGAGGATAGTAACCAGCATAAGAGACCTAACACCTAACGACCTAGGATACGCAGAACTAGTTGAAGAAAGGAGAGTAGGTAATGAGAAGATGGTGTTTGTTGAGGGCTGCAAGAATCCGAAAGCAGTAACTATACTCATAAGAGGTTCTAGCGACATGATACTAGACGACACGGAGAGATCCTTCAACGACGCGTTACACTCACTACGCAACATACTTAGAGATCCTAAGATAGTTCCTGGAGGCGGTGCAGTAGAGGTTGAGTTAGCTCTCAGACTAAGGAAGAAAGCCGAAGAAGTTAGTGGTAAGGAGCAACTAGCTATTCAGGCTTTTACAGACGCTCTAGAAGAGATAGCTTCCATACTAGCACAGTCTGCTGGTATGGATCCATTACAGACCATAATGGAGTTGAGGAAGCTTCACAGTGAGGGCAAGATTAACGCAGGCATAGAAGTATTGAGTGGTAAGATACTAGAAGACATGATGAGTACTAAAGTAATTGATCCAGTTATAGTTAAGAAGCAAGTAATTAAAGCTGCTACAGAAGCAGCTACAGCAATACTGAAAGTTGATGACGTGATAGCAGCTACTCCCATGAAGAAGGAGGAAAAAGAGAAAGGACTTGAGGGTCCTGAAGGCAAATTCGGTGGTTTAGAGTAGAATTAGTTAAAGGCAAATCAACGTTTTTAAACTAGAAATATCCTTATTAGGATTTTCCTCAAGATAATATTAAGTTGAGTAGGTGTGAGTACGTGAATGAGAGAATAATTAATTACCTGAAGAAGATAGACCTCAAGACTAAGCCGTACAGACTTACAAGATACGAAAAAGCACGTATTGTAGCTGCTAGAGCTCTGCAACTCAGTTTGGGTGCTATACCACTCATAGATGTTAGTAACATAAGGAAAGATCCTGTAGTAATAGCTATCGAGGAACTTAAGAGAGGCTTGCTGCCTATGACAGTCATTAGGAGAACACCTTCTGGTGAGGTTGAGTTAATACCTGTAAGTAAACTTATTGAGCTAGAACGTAAGTTGTTTAAGAGGGTTCACGGGCTAAATGGCGGTGTGTAATGAGTAACGAAGAATTAGAAAGCTTGTTTTCTAGGTACTTCACCTACACACTCACGCACGAAGACGAAAATATTCTTGAGTATTTAGTTGAGGCGTTGCCTGGCTTAACTCTAGATGAGGCTTTCTCTAGAGTTTACGATGAGTTAGTACCTAAGGGTTACTCAGTAATAATGTTCAGCAGTAAAAACATGAATTTCCTTAGAGTTAGTAAGAAGGCTGTGAAACTTAAGAAACCCTTAAAGCAGTTTCTGGTTCTATTTTTAGTTACTGTGGCTTCCGTAGCTGTGACAGGATACTACACCATAACCAACTACAACACCATAGCTGAGGAACTCAATAATCGCTTCAGTGCTGGGGTTCCTTTTATTAATCCTTTCTTAGGTACTTTGAGTTTCTTGGTAGGTGTTTTAGCTCCTTTGATGTGTCATGAGTTAGGCCATTATGTAGTGAGTAGGCGTGCTGGTATCCCAGTAACTTACCCGCTACCCATACCAGCACCGCTGGTATCGCCTGTTGGTACTTTCGGAGCCTTCATAAGGTCTCACCACCCACCTAAAGACTTAAAAAGGCTTGCTTTAGTAGGTATTTCAGGTCCTCTAACTGGTGTTACGCTCTCTGTAACCCTCTACGTTTTCTCTTATCTTTCATCACCGAGAATCTCGCAAGATATCGCGTTAAGTGCTTTGAAGGCTGGCTTAATTAGTGAAATTAAGGTCATACCATTAATAACTTTATTAATAGATAGACTCATAGAGATTAAGGAAGTAGTTCTTTTAAGTCCTATTGCTATGGCTGCTTGGTTCCTTTTACTAGTTCATTTCGCTAACTTACTGCCTGTAGGTCAGTTGGATGGCGGGCATGTTGTGAGATCATTAACGAGCGTTAAAGCACACTCCACATTATCTCACATAATCATAGCTATAAGCATACTCGTATCTTTTATTCAGCCTAACTTACTCTGGCTGAGTATCTTCAGCGTGTTAGCATGGCTTATTTCTGGTAGAAGCCCGCACTACGGGGTAGCTAATCTAAACTCAAAACTAGGTATGAAAGATAGGTGGTTCTTTAGTTTCTTATATACCCTCCTCCTTCTACTTACCCTACCAGTAATAGCCTGATTCGCGAAAACCACAACAAGAAACTTGCTTCAGGCTAATAACAAGGAAAATCTTAAAGAACCCGCAAGCTAAAACTCCTATTGCTCTCTGTTCATAAATACTAGTTCGTATGGGTTAGTTTCCCCATAAGGAATGAACTAACGAGAGCTTAATTTTCTAAGTATTGCAGGTTTCATGTCTGTACGATTTATTTCTACTTCGTAAATAAAAACCTATTTAATTTTGTATTGCTTTAAGTTAGTATTTATTAGGTTTGAATTTAGTTCTTGTCTGTGATTCCTTAATGAAGAATGGGTGGTATTCGTACTTATTAGTTGCTTTAGTAGTTATTCCCTTAGTTACTGTTTATAATTATCAAGATGACTTAACCGTAGTTTTTAATAGTTGGTTTTCAGGAGACCTAAAATTATGATTAAGCTAGAAATACATATACCACCAGTTAATGCTGAGTTATGTAGAGTCATTGTTAGGAGGTTACCATCGCTTTACAGACCTACGAAAACAGGGTTTAGTGAGGAAGTGTACTCAGGAACGCACAGACCTGGAGAAACCATCACAGCAAAACAACTACTTACAGCAATAGTAGCGAAGACAAGAATTGAGGGAGGAGAATACAAGGTAGAATACTACGAACCAGCAGAATACTTCGTCGTAGTTGCTTGCATTAGAGGTAATAAAACAGAATTCAAGTACGTTAGAACACACGAAGTATATCCAAACAAACTAATAACAACTCATAGAGTTGAAACAACTTATAGAGTTGAGGTAAGTTTTAAGGAACAAACTGATAAAATTAGTGTAGAAGAAGAGAGTTATGAGACTACTCCTCTACCATGCAACCTCGAACGTATAAACCCTCTGCCAGGAGCTGCTGATGCTGCCGAATGCATTACGTGGGTTAAAGGTCCCTACCTATACTCATTACCTGGACTTAAGACCGCGTTCAGATTAGTAGGAGGAGTTCCTCCCTCAGGTATATACTTAAGCATATATTCAGATTATTGCGGTCCAGTCTGTTACCGTAATAGACCGCAATGGAGTGGGAGTGGAAGGAAACTAGTATTTTCTAGTGTCACGCGTGAAACCCCAAAACTCTCAGGTAGGTGGAAAGATCGAGTATACTTTAATGTAAGATACGTGTATGAGGAATGGCATATAGCAAGCGATGGTTTCGCAGGAATATCAGAGACTATATGGCTTCTTTACCCAACAAACGTTAGGGCTGTTTCAAGAAGCGGGATTTTAAGTCAGGCTTTACCTAACATTCCCAACGAACAACAATATCTCTCATTGGTACCTCCAGCTCCCTCCTACGCTACAGGACCGCTTATGGAGAATGAAATAGTATGGTTTACTCCTGTTAGTGAGTCTGATGTTGTGCTTGCGAGCATAACTATAGGTTTTAGTTACGTGTTTGGTGGTTGGTCAGCAGGTCTTACAGTGAGTTTCTATAAGGCTGGAAGGAATGATAGTCTTTATACTACTCCATACGTTAGTGTTGAGGATGTGAGTAGGAATACTCGACCATGGTATTATTGGTGGTATACGAATAATGATCCAATGACATACCAAGTACAATTCTCTTTTTACAGGTAAAACCAGGTTTTACGTAAGTGAACTATTAATTTGTTTGATCTTGAGGTATTTGTTTATAGTGTACGGCAAACCCATGACTCTATAGAGGTAATGTGGTATTCCATAGATGTTTAACTTTTAGTGGTAGATAAATTAAGCAATACCTTAATTAAATTTTCTAGTGTTTTTAGATTTGGTTTGGGTTGAATTGCGGGATAGTAGGTATGTTTTGGTGATTGCTGAGAAGCCTAAAGCTGCTGATAAGATAGCTGCGGCTCTGAACTTAAGTACTAGGAGGGTTGTAGATGGTGTTAGGGTTTGGGAGGGTTTCTTTAATGGTCGTAGGTTTTTGGTAGCTCCTGCGGTTGGTCATTTATTCTCTCTCGATACTGAGGAGACTGGTTTCCCGGTTTTTACTTATAGGTGGGTTCCTAAGTGGTTGGTTGAGAAGAAGAGTAGGTATGCTCGTAAGTATTATGAGGCCTTGAAAAATCTGGCTAGAGGTGCTAGTGAGTATGTTAATGCTTGTGATTACGATATTGAGGGGTCGGTTATAGGTTACTTAATAATTAAGAATTTCGGTGACTTAAATAGGTCTCGTAGAGCTAAGTTTTCTTCCTTGACTCAGGAGGAGTTGGTGAGTGCTTTCAAGAATCTTCAACCACTAGATGTGAGAATGGTTGAGGCTGGTTTGTGCAGACATGAAATAGACTGGATTTGGGGTATTAACGTGAGTAGAGCTTTGATGAGTTACTACAAGAAGGTCTTCAGTAACTTTAAGGTTTTGAGTGCTGGCAGGGTTCAGACACCAACTCTAATAGAGGTTTTTAGAAAACATGTTGAGAGAGAATCTTTTGTTCCGGAATTAAAGTTCAGTATTTTTATGAAGCTGAGGATTGGGAATGAAGAACTGAGTGTGAGGAGTGATTTTGGTAGAGATCTTAGTGAGGAGGAAGCTAATAGTTTGAGACTCACTATTAAGAAGGTTGGCAAAGCCAGAGTAGTAGATGTTAAGTCTAGGACTGAGATTCTGAAACCACCACCCCCCTTCAATTTACCGGATCTACAGTACGAGGCTTACAGAACAGCTAAAATATCTCCTGCAGAAACTCTAAACATAGCTGAATCTCTCTACCTGGATCAGCTCATAAGTTATCCTAGAACTAACTCGCAAAAATTACCTAAAACACTTAATCATAGAGCGATACTTAGGAACTTATCTACTCTACAGACCTACAGAGAATATGTTAGTGAGCTGCTTAAGAAGTCTTTACTGACGCCCGTAGAGGGAGTTAAGGACGATCCAGCACATCCAGCGATATACCCTACCGGATACCTATCTAAAGAAGCTCTTAAGAATAAGGAGTGGTTGATTTATGACTTGATTGTTAGGAGATACTTAGCTTCATTAAGTGATGAAGCGCTACTCAGGACATCAACTTACGTTTTAAAAATTCTTGATTTTGAGTTAACAATTACTTCGCAGGAACTAATAAGGGAGGGATGGTTCAGAATATATAACTACAGAAAGATAAGTACTTCAAAGAAGTTTTCTTTGAGGCTGGGTGAGGAAGTACCAATACTTGACGTGAAGGTTGTTAAGACATACAGTAAGCCTCCAGCTACTTACACTAAGTCTTCACTGCTTGAGTGGATGGAGAGGTCAGGGATTGGTACTGAAGCTACTAGAGCTGAAATAATTGAGACTCTATTTAAGCGCGGGTACCTCAAGCAAACAGCTTCAGGAGTTGATATTACTGAGTTAGGTAGTATTGTTTCTACCATATCAGCAAATCTTTTTTCTGAATTATCGAGTGTTCAGCTAACACGCGAGGTAGAGGAGAAACTCAACAAGATAATTGTTGGTGAGTTTAGCAGAGATGATGTTGTGAAAGAAGTTATATCTGTGTTGAGGCCCAGATTAATTAATGTTAAGAAACTCTTGGAAAGCGACGAATCTATTAATGAGTTGAGGAGGTTAGCAGGTCTTAATGACGGTGGTTCTTCCTGCGTTCTTTGTCAGAGACTTGCGGAGTTCACTTATGATGGTTTAAGATTATGTGTTTTTCATGGGAGAGCCTATGAAGAACTTAAGAAAACTTATGAGGTTTGGAGTAGGAAGACTAAGATTTCCTTCTCAGAATTTCTTAATGTGGTCTCAACACTCAGACCTAGTGGTAGGTATGTTAAGGAGGTAGCTAAGCTTCTACTAACTAGGAAGAAGTGAGTTTTGATTTATAAATAATTAACTATCTCGCCCAGCTCCTCATTAAGAGTGTTAGGTATCCTATTCCAGGTATCTTAATAACTGAGTTCCCGATACTTAGCACCTTACCTGTTATTAGTTCTTTAGGGATACATCCATCAGGTAGTGGGTTGTTATCACCTTTGATGAGGTAGCAATTATCGCGGACTTCTATTACTCTATGTATTACGTAGTTTCCCCTGTTTCTGTATACTACTACGTCACCTACCCTTACCTCGTTAGGTTTGTAGACTATCACTACGTCTCCAGTCCAGAGTAGAGGCTCCATAGATCTACCTTCTACGACCGCTAACGTGAGTGTGCCGGTCAGCGTTAATGCCAAGATTGTTATGAATGCTAACGCTAGCGCTAAGTCAGTAACTTGGCTGAGTTTCATTACTCTTCTCCCAGTATGTCGGAGATATCTACTTCTATCACCTTACCTTCTCTCTTTTCGCGAGGAACCTCGTCTTTCTTCTTGGTTTTCTTCCCTTCACCAAAAGATACCTCGCCTTCAGGACCTACCTTAATAGCTGATACCCTACCTTTCCAGCTGTAACCACATGACGGACACTTAAAACTCCCTAAAACAGTTATGGTTATCCTGCCGTAAGCGTCAGGTAAGGGACTTATGACTTGCCATGTTTTCCCAGGACTTACGTCAGCCCCACACCTAGGACACTTAATCACTCTAAACACCTAAGACATGAGTTCCTAAATACTTATATATTTGATAGCACCCCGTAAATGCGACCTACATCCTCATGCCTCAATTACTTCTTCTCACTACACACTATAGATAAACTCGTCAAGACATTTACTCAGGACTTGAAACTCTAATATCTTTGGGTTTCTTCTCTCGGTCCATAAGTAAATCTTCAGGTTTGGTTCTTTTCCTGTCTTGAATAAACGTACTACTGTTTCAGATACGGACGCGTTCCATGAATATTCCTCCTTATTAATGTAAGTGCTAATCCTGGTTACCGTTACTCCGTGTTTCCTGAACCAGAGTAGTTCGTTCCATAAGTATGTAAAGTATTTTTCAGGTTTTTCAACACCGTGGATACGTGAGGATATGTCTATCCTGTTGAAAATGAGGAGTTTGGGTTGGTGTAGTCTCACTAACTCTATCTCGTACGTGTATAGTTCTTCTAGACTCATAGTGGCTGGGTTAACGTAGTAAGTCTCAACTAACTCATTAATTAATTTCTTAATTACTTCATAACTTCTTGGCGATTTCTTTGAGGCGTATTCTATTATTGAATATGTGATGGAGGGTCTCGCGTAATAATCTATTACTAGAGTCTTGAGTTTATGTTTTAATGCTAAGGACAGAGCTATTAATCCTGGTATGTAGGTTTCGGTTGAGCGCGCGTCTGCAGACATTACTACGTACGTTGTTGATCCAGCAGTTACGGGTCTTAGTATTTCGTTAAGTTCTCTGCAGGGGTATTCGTAGCTTATTCCGCGTATTGATGGTGGGAGCTCCTCAAGTTGTGGTGGGATGAAAGAACGTATGCCTACACCATCAACGATCTTGAAAGGTATTTCTCCAATACTTAGTGGTGCTTCTCTGGCTTTCCTTACTTCTATGAACCTTGTTATTAGTCCTCTCACTACATGTTGCCTAAGAAGTAACACTACGTCTGACACAAACTCTATACCTCCTAAATTCAGGGATTCTTTACCTATAGGTATTTCAGCAACTAAAACAACCAGGGTTTTCTCGAGTTTTGCGAGGTTATAGAAGAAGTTCTGAAGTAGTGCTCTAGTCTTCGAGTTTTCTTCTATCATAGCGCTTAATGATGTGAAGCTATCTATTACTAATACTTTATACTTGCTTGAGTAGGTACTCAACTCGTTAATTAGTGTGTTAATTAATTCAGGGTCTATTATTATCGGCACTCTATAATACTTAAATAAGTCCCTAGATTCTAACTCGTTGAAGTCCATGTTAAAGTCCTTCATATGCCTAAAGAAAACCTCTTTAGTTTCTTGTTGGGAGACGTAAAGACACGGAATACCATTACTAGCATTAGCGTAGCAAATAGTTGATGCGAGTAGAGTCTTGCCTGCACCAGGATTCCCAGCAATAAGTATGAGAGCTCCGAAATTTAAGATCTTCCCTAAAATGTTGTCTAGCACGTCAACACCCAATACGAATTTAGGATTTTCTGAAATAACGCCTCACCATTCCCTGTATATCGGATTATATATCTAAGCAGGGTAAATAAATATAAACACAGAAGATAATGTATTCTCAGTACATGCACGTATTACTTGCATCGCGTAGGTATCTCTAATGAGCAACCCTTAATATACCAGAAAACCCTTATGTCTCGCAGGTATGGAAACCAGAAAATTGTTAAGTGTAGGTGCCTTAACTATATTAGTGCTTGTTTTAGGTACAGCACTAGCTATGTGGTCTGAATCACTAATGGTTAATACTACTGTTGAAACAGGAGAACTCGACTGGGAATTCGTTCCGGGCTCAATAATCTAGATGCTTGTGGTCTACAACCAGGCTACGAGGTCTTTAAAGGTAATGATTAGAACGCGTCGTACTATCCAATGCCTAGAGCTCTACAACTAGATAAATATGTGGGCTGCACTGACGTGACTTTGCTGGATACGGATGGTGACGGAGGTTTTAATAAATCATGGGGTTGGCACTTAGATCCTGATACTGTGGAGGTGGCTGACGTAACGATAGAGTTATGTGATGGTATGCCGTCCTTCGTAGAGAGTGAGTTAGATTACTGACTTAATATAGTTAAGCGTTACTGTCCTTGAAATACCAAGGTAGTTGCTGAAGAGCTCTGGTACGGTAGTTCTTGAGACATAGATTAATTAAGTTTTTATACGTTTTTCATACAACATATAAATAATATTAGGGTGCTGTGATCGGTGTTAGGCGAATTAATGAGATGTGTTTCAGGCACGTTTAAAGGTCTACCATACAGAGTTACATACAGAATGCCCGGAGTTATAGGTAGTTACGGTAATCCGAGGAACATTCAGTTAAGTATTTCTGTTGATAACAGGTTAAGTGTGTCTTTTCTTTCTATCTTACTTAGGGGCGAGGACTTAAAACCTAAGTCCCTCCCTTGGAAGGTCTCAATTAACTCCGTAAATATTACTAGAGAGTATAAGCCTCAGATATCAGTAAGTTTAGAAGGGGTGACGTACGCACTTCAAGTATTTGATGTTTCGCAAATCATTAAAGAACCCGGGAAATACTTGCTTAAGCTCTCTGCAGAAACCTCCAAAACAATAGAGATACTTGCTGTCAGTCTAGTTGGTGTTGAGCAAACTCAAGATACTGAGATAGTAATGAATTACTACTCAGGGGTTTTAGTCCTCAAGAAAAACGAGAAGTACTTCTTCACACACCCTCATGAAGGTCTCGAGTTAGGAATCGATATTATAGCTGAAGTCCCTTCAAAGACTTCCGAAGTCGCTATAGTATGTGGTGAGGAAGTGATGACCAGCCAGCTAATCGGGATCTCTGAAATATCTTTAAAGAAACTTCAAGCATCTCAAAAACATATGTGCTCCGTAGAGTTAAGGAAGAGTGACGTTCCTAAACCATTAGTTTTAAGTGATTTACTTGTTTACAGACCTCTTACACCAGCTCCTCAAGTCTTTCTTGATGCCTTCTTAATCAGCAATAAAGAGATTCGTGTTTTAGTGAAAAACGAAGGACTCTCAAGACTAAGTAAGGCTCTAGTAGTGGTTTTAAGTGAGGGTAAGGTACTGTCTAGGGATGAATTAAAAGATTTAAAACCAGGAGACACGACGGAATTGAGACTAATTTCTCCTGAGGACTTAATTAGTAAGGAAATCTATGTTAAGTTGATATATTCAGATATTTGGGGGCAGAATATCAAGACTACCAAGCTTAAGACTTAATTAAGCTATTAAGAATATCACAGAAAGAACAGTCTGTATAGAAGGTCAGTAGCAAAAGCTGTTGTTCCCGTAAATATAGCTAGCTTGAGTATGCCTCTTAGTTTAGACGCAAGTAATTCCGGATTACTAACTCTCCCGAGTTTAATCGTATTGATTACTGAGTAAATTAGTAGGGCATCAGTAACTAGAGCTAGTACTAGGTATAGGTAGCTATATCCAACCAAGAAAGGAATAAATGAAATACACACTATGAATAACTGGAGTGTGAAAGCAATAATAGAGGATTTAGAAACCCCTATGATGCGGGGTAAAGACCTCACATTCCTCACCTCATCAGCTCTCATATCCTCGATAGTTTTGATTATTTCCCTAGCTAGAAGTAGTGTGAAGGCGTAGGTCGCAGGTATTAGTGAGAACCTAATAAGACTTAAGTCATTAAGGATTTCTGATGGGGTAAGTGCCCCCAAGACTATGGTGAACGCACCCTCAAGAGACACGACTACATTACCTACGAAGCCTAATTCTTTTATCTTGTAGGAATATAGAATGACTAATAAAGTATTAATTAATACGAAGGCAGCAGTATATGGACCCACGGTCAGAGACGGTGCGACACCAACAATTACTAAGACTAGTGTTAAGTAGAGAGCTTCTCTAGGTGATACCCTACCGGAGGGTATTGGTCTATAAGGCTTGTTTACCTTATCTACTTCTATGTCAAAGTAATCATTAATCACGTAGCCAGCACTTGATACTAGACTTACCGCGAGTAACGGGATTATTAACGAAGTATGTGTGAGTGTGCTAACCTCAATCCGTATAGTCAGCCAGCCTATGAGCGTAGTTAATAGTGCAGTAACTACGTTATGTACTCTTAAGAGTTCTAAGTACGCCTTAAGCTTAGTTTTAGAGTTCATCAATTCTTATCCCCGCTTCCTTAAGAGCGTTAAGGAATGACTTAGATATACTGTAACATCCCTGACCCCTAATCAACAAACCTAACTCAACAAGTTTTGTTATGGTCTTGCCTGGCTCCTTCACCTTATGTAGTGCTTGCAGTTCTTTCAGAGCTAGTAACTCGCCTACAGACCTATTAATACAGAAGTATTTGAGTGTTTTGCGCTGGTCTTCGTTAAGAGATCTGATCAACTTCCTCACATCACTCCACTCGCTCATGCATGATCACTTCAGTAGTAGTAGGTGTTTACGTAGTAATGCTCTACTATTTCTTCAGGATTTTCCTTGCTAGGACATACTTTTAGGAGAGGACACTCCCTACCACTAACGCACGCAGGTTTCTCCCTAGTACATACTTTCCTACCAAAATACCATAAGAAGTCGTCTAGGATGAATGGATCTAAGTAAGCAATTCTTGATAGTATCTTATAGGCGGATCTCACCGCTAGCCTCAGTATTAGGTCTTCAGATCTAGTGAATGCTTCTTTTTTCTTAATCTTTTTGAGTAAGTCTTCTTCAGGCGTTACTATGCCTAGTCTGAGAGCAATTCTGGTTAAGTGGTTATCTACCGGGACTTCCTTATTCCATTCATCAACTATGTTAATTAAACCTCGTCTCTCTATAAATTTAACGAATAGGTATATCTTTTTCTCTACAGGATCTGAGTAGGCCTTGAACCTCTTCATTAAGTATATAAGTCCTTGAGGACGACTCTTTAAGTAGCCGCCAGACTTATCAATAAGCTTAGTAACAGATCCTTCAAACCACTTAATCAATCCCCTACCTAAATCTCTCAAGAGTTCTACGCGTACTTCAGGATCCCAGATAGACACATCATTAACTCCTTTAACACTCAACCATTCTCTCACTTCATCGTCACTGATCTTAGCCATCCTCTCCGGTGAGAAGAAGTTCAGGTCTTCAGCGAATTTCTTTGAGCCTAGCTTATAAAGTAGGTCGGCACCGTGATAGAATCTAGAGTTCACGTAAGCTTCGTACGGCTTGTTTCTGCTGGTTCTGTGATCTATAGCTACCATGAATATGAAGTATCTTAACACGTCTTCGTTTTTTGTGTTCTCGGGTGGATAGTACTCAGGATTTGTGAAGTTATCCTTAGGCATCGAATTTACTGCTTCTCTTAAGTATGGAACTACTAAGCCTATTGAGTATTCATGTAGACTTACTCTCCTGAATAAGTAATTTATTACGTCCATACTCAAAGATTCTCACCCTTATAGAACCCCTCATACGCTTTCTCAACAGCTTTATTAAGTTTGAAGAAAATTAGCTGAACTACCCTAGAACCAACACCTAACTTAATGCCATGAGGATTTATTACGTGCATTAAGGCCTCACCACGACCTACATAACCCGGATCCCACACAGTACAAGAAACCAGAACACCAGATCTGAGTAGTGATGAGCGAGGGAAACATAAAGCTAGCACGTCTCGAGGTAACTCAACCACTTCAGCGAATCTTATCTTGTAGACCCCCTGATCTAGATTCCAATACCCGTTCTCAGGCAATACTTCCTCAGTCTCAGGCAATCTTCTCTCATCAAAACCTAAAATCCCTACACCCCTAAATTTAAACACCTGAGACACTCTTAAGTCAATGCCTGCAGGCTGTAATTGTGTGTCAACGTCTAACAAATCTCTTACATACTTAAGAATCTCATAACCAGTTATCAGCGTCTTAACCACCAACAAACCTTTAGTGGTAGGTTTTATATACTCTCATGACTCGATAATACGTAAAATAAAATTATTTAAAAATCTTATTATAAAAACTCAATAAGCATTTGGAATTCTAATGTAATATTTATATTAAGACATTATGGGGAGGATTATGGGGGGTAAAATTTATAAGACGTCTGCTAATTTATCGTATGGAGGTGTGAGAGGTGGGGCTCGAGTTAGTGACACATATGGGTGGAAAAAATATTGAAGCCAGGGTTTACGGAAAACACGTTTACGGTAATCTTTACGAGTGTGATCCAGAACTCCTCTCAGATCAGGAATTTCTTAAGAGAATCGTTGTTGAGGCTGCTCACGTAGGTAATATGACGCTCCTAGACGTCAGGACATGGTATATGGGTCCTGGAGTTAGTGTAGTAGCTATAATACTAGAATCACACATATCTATCCATACATGGCCTGAATACTTCTTCGCGACAGTAGATGTTTACTCTTGTGGTAAACACACAGACCCACTTAAAGCGTTTGAATATATCGTAAAATCCCTGAAAGCAAGAAAATACGAATTCAACATAATTGATAGATCATTAACTTATTAACGCCCTCAAGCCGCCCTACCCAGCCTAACATAGGAATTATTAAAGTCCTCGTGAATATGCTTAGTTTTCTCTTATTCTTACTCACTACTAACGCGACCCTATATTTAGGAAAACACATAAACTCATTGATTTTTCTTTAATCATTTAAAAGCAAACACTATTATGACTACTGAAATCGAAACAGCATCATAAGTTAATAATTACTAAGTATTAGTGGTGAGCGGTGTGAGTTTAGAGAAGGTAATAGTTGTTGGTGCTGGCCTAGGCGGTTTACTAGCTTCTTACGTTCTGCTTAAGAGAAGCTTTAAAGTAGAGCTACTTGAGGAACACGACTCAATTGGTTTACCAAGACACTGTAGCGGTCTTGTTAGTGACTATGTTGTGGGTTTTCTTGGCGGGCTTGTTAGAGAACACATCATGAATAAATTTACTGAATACTCTGTTAAGATAATTGAAGGTAATGAGTTTCACGAGGCTCTAACACTCAGTTTCAGAAAGCCAGTATATTTAGTTGATAGAGTAGGTTTTGAGAAGGACTTATACGAGATACTCACTAGCTTGGGAGGTAAGGTAAGCACTAAAACAGTAGTTACTAATGTAAGCATTAGCGAGAATTCACTAACAACTAGTAGAGGGTCACGATATTACGACTTAGTAGTCATTAGTGAAGGAGCTAATAGGAGACTTGTCAGATCACTTAACTTATGTGGTGTGGGTAAGTACCTGATAGGACCTCAAGCACTCCTCTCCGTTAGTGAGGGTCCCGAAACCGTTGAGGTTGTTGTTAGTCCTCTTCTTGATTCTGAGGGTTTTGGATGGGTTATCCCGGTAGATAAGAAACACGTAATCATAGGCTTAACAACAACTTCTAAGAAAGCTGGCTTACTACTTAAGTATTTTGCTAAGAAGGTTCTCAGCCCGCTATCAAGTTATAAAATCAAGGAGTTCTTCGGCGGCTTAATACCTATAGATAGACCTTGCGAGAAGATTACTGGAAAGAATTACTTGATAGTAGGTGATGCAGCATCAACCACTAAGCCCGTGAGTAGGGGAGGTATCTATTCCATAATTGAGGAGGTAGCAGCTCTAAGAGACTCTCTAAACAGTGACTCACTAAATCAAGACTTAATAAAGAGTAAATACAAGAAGTTACTGGACTTCCTGAGGATTCAGCACCGCATTTACGAAGCTATCTTAAGTGTTGGAGGGTACTATAAATTAGTTAGGTCCGCTACTAAGTCCGGGCTGAAGGAAATTAAGATACTTGATTACGACAAGCTAATACCTGATCCAGAAACTTCAGCTTTATTAGCCACATCAGTGATTGGTATTAATAGGTGAGTGTATTGAGTGTTAAGGATATTATCGTTACAACGCTAGAGTTTGTTCCGGGTTATAAGATCAAGAAGGTTCTCGGGATAGTTAGTGGGAGTACTGTTAGAGCGAGGAATATAGGGAGAGATATAGTAGCTGCGTTAAGGAACCTAGCAGGTGGTGAGATAGTAGAGTATACGGAGCTCCTAGCAAACTCAAGAAACGAAGCTCTTTCTAGAATGATAGAGAAAGCTAAAGCTCTAGGAGCCAACGCAGTCTTGGGAGTCAGATTCACAACAGCCTCAATAATGAGTGGTGCTGCAGAGATAGTTGCTTACGGAACCGCGGTAATGATAGAACCTGAGTGAAGTCCTTTAATTTAAAGAGGCGTTTAGATGGTTATCTCAGTATCTAGTAACTACTTAGACGTATCGGTGGGTATGCTTGTTTTTAGCAGGCCTGAGCTAAGACTTAGTGAGAAAGCTAGGTTCTCGAAGAAGAGTGATTCCTTCAAGGTTTATGAGGTTGGTATTGACGGTACTCTAGCAAGACCCCTAAGCATAGTAGGTGAAGATATCGTTTGTGAAGAATCCAAGATTCTCAGATACGTTATGTGTAAGGAAGACATACCCACACCCGACGCCATAAAAATAGTTTCGAGACTCTTGAGTGTTAAAGTTTCTTACGCAGGAATTAAGGACGCTGAAGGCTTCACATGCCAATTCATTACGTTTAAGTGTCGTCTTGGTAGAAAGTTCAGTAAGTTTTATGAGTTTCTTAACGGCAAAATAACTTTGTTTTTTCAGGACTTTGTCGACTCTATGTTAGGGAGAAGTCACCTAGAAGGTAATTATTTTGAGGTTCTGCTGAAGGACTTGAGTAAGACTGATCTAGAACTACTTCATAAATTAAGGAACTCATACGGTAAGATTACTTTTCTGAACTACTATGGTTATCAGAGATTCGGTGTTAGGAGACCTATAACGCATTTGATTGGTAAAGCACTTCTTGAGAACAATATCGAGAAAGCATTAGACTTGATAGTGGGTAATCCGTACCCTACCGAATCTCAAAAAGTTATTGAAGCTAGAAAGTCTTACGAGAAGGGGGATCTGAAAGAAGCTTTGAAGCTCTTCCCAAGAAGTTTTAGTGTTGAGAGGTCTTTGATTAAGGGATTGTTGAGAGGCATGAGTACTCGGGAAGTCTTGAGTTTAATTGATGAATGGCTTATGAGGATGTATGTTGAGGCTTATCAATCATACTTATTTAACCTAGCCTTAAGTAAGCTCACTATTCAGTTAGGGGATGCTGACGTGTTAGCGCGTAAGTGTGATGTCATCCCACTACCTAGACCTAACCTCAGCCTGATTGATGAGTGTACACGTGAATCTATTAAAACGGTAGAAGAAGAACTTAAATTAATTGATACTGAGAGCAAGTATGCCGAGTACTTGAGTAGGTCTAGTCGTGAAGTAGTCTTCATCCTGCAGGACTTCACGTATGAGGAGGTTAATGATGAGGTATTACTTAGGTTTTTCTTAAAACCCTCGACTTACGCTACGGTCTTCCTGCGTGAACTTCTTGGACCGCCTAAACTATTCTAGTACTACATTACTATTGAGATAAACTTCTGAAAACCTGTTTAGTACTTAATAAACTGTGCTATTATTAATGAGAGGAGGTTTAGCGAGATGTTGTTTAAGCCTGCTGATCTCAGAAACAGGATTGTGAACCACCTAAAGAACTACGGCTTTAGTATTTTTACTTCTGCTGAGTACCAACTCGTTAGTAGGTTACTTACTTCCACAAGTGTTCACAGAGACTTAACTATTAAGAGAATCCATAACTCTCAATACTACTTGCTAGAGATTGACAAGAGAACCTTCATTACTGAGTGCAGGAACCTAGCCAAGAAGAATGAAGCGACTAACATGAACGTCTTAGTAAGTTGTGTTGAAAGTAGGAGCTCTGAAGCACTAAATAGGATAATAGAGAAGCTAACTCAAGCTACTGATACTTCCTTCTTATAATGAGTGGGAATCTCTCTAGTTTTCTTATCGTTGTTTCGTTTGTGAGTAGCTAGCGTTATGTCGGAATTCTCACTAATTCACACATACTGGATCAAACCTCGAAAACTTATAAGCTTACTCAATCATAAAAGATGTGGCTTCATGAACGTGAGGGTCTCTAATGAGTTGTTGTAAGCAGGTAATACTTGTTCGCACAGACATAGAGATGAGTAAGGGTAAGCTAGCTGTTCAGGTAGCGCATGCTTCGGTATCCGCGCTTATGGAAGCACTAAAGCGTAAGAAAGAGTGGGTTGAGGAGTGGCTTAAGGAAGGACAGAAGAAAGTAGTTCTTAAGGTAACTAGCTTGAGGGAATTGATGAGTTTCTACGAAGAAGCTAGGAAGTTTGACCTTCCAGTTTCCCTCGTAGCTGATGCAGGACTAACTGAGCTTCCTGAAGGTACGATTACTGCTGTGGGTATAGGTCCTGCCCCTGAGGAGTTGATAGACAAGATAACAGGGTCTCTTAAACTGCTTTAAGAGTGGATTTAGGTCATACTTCACTACATATTAAGGATCACATAACACTTTTAATGGTGAGTGGTTTGGAATCGGTAGTGATTCATTACGAGAGAGACGGCTTTAAGGTTTCTTTTTATGATTCATTAGGTAAGCTAGTTGATTTTAAAGAGTTCTCGGGTAGACGTCGAATTACCTTAGATTTCAGCAATATCGAGGAAGTCAGGATCACTCCCTACAGTCTTACTGAGGGCTTGATGATAGTTCTTAAAGGCGTTAAGGAGTTTAAGGTTTTAGAGGTTGGAGAGGTTGAGGAAGCTCTTGGAGTTGAGGGTGGAGAGGTCGAGGAGCAAGAGTGATCTACATAAGAAAACTACACTCTACGTAGTTCTCAATAAAGGTTGCGAGAAAGTAGACTACGAAGTAATAGAGAAAATCAGCGTGACGCCAACATATTCTGTTGGCTCAGCAGAGATCCATAGAGTATTGGTTCCGGAAGATTCTTTAGTTATTCAGGCTTCCTTCACACTTAATATCAAGAAAAGAATAAGCGGTGAGATCCTAGTACTTGATTCTAGCGGTAAATTACTCTGTAGAGCCATCTACAGGAAGCTTAAGGTTAGGGTAACATACGGTGGTGACCCACTTACGATGAAGTTACTTAAATGTTTATTTGACTCACTAAAACTAGTAGTTAAAAAATATAAGGTTCTCCAGATAGCTAAAATCCAGTAACTTCCTGGTTATTAGTTCTTGCTTGTTTATTTTGGTTCTTATTTATAAGCCTTAACACGTTAGTTATATTGTGTGAATATATGTTCGTATGTTCGGGTAGGATGGTGGAATGAATGACTAAATACAGAAATTATTCTGACCCCTACTCAGTTAATGTTCAGCGCTTCAGCATATACTACGACAAGAACATTAAGTCTAGGATGCCTCAGGTAGGTGACGAACTGGTAGTTAAGATCGTTGAAGTTGATGAAGAGGGCAGAGGTGTTGGATACTACAATGACTTCAAGGTAGTCATATCTAGAGCTGTCTTAGGTGAGAAGGTAAGAGTAGTGGTGAAGAAAATAGAGAATAAAGTGCTTCACGCTTCAGTGATTGAGAGGTTTGGTATCTCAAGAAAATAATATGGTTTGAGAGAGTGCTTCATGAAGTGTTGAGGAGTTATTAGTGATTGAAATGTTATAAATTTTTTACGCACATAGTTATCTTATTGGGTGTTTGATTTTGAGTGAGGAGGAGGCAAGCAGGATTCTGGCTGAGTTATTATGGACTGAGAAATACAGACCTAAAACACTAGATGAGGTCGTGAATCAAGAAGAAGTAGTGATTAGGTTAAAACAATTCATTAAAGAGAAGAATACGCCGCACTTACTCTTTGCAGGTCCTCCAGGCACTGGGAAGACTACAGTAGCTCATGCCTTCGCTCATGACTTATACGGGAGTGATTATAGACTCTACTTACTAGAACTAAATGCTTCTGACGAGAGAGGTATTGACGTTATAAGAACTAAGGTTAAAGAGTTTGCTAGGACCAAAACACCAGGTAATGTACCGTTTAAACTCATACTACTTGATGAATCAGATAACATGACAGCTGACGCGCAACAAGCACTTAGAAGACTTATGGAGATGTATGTTACTGCTACAAGATTCATCTTAGTGGCTAACTACCCAAGCAAGATAATAGAACCTATACAGTCTAGATGCGCGGTCTTCAGATTCGTCCCTCTAAGTAGGGAAGACGTTGTAGGCAGGCTTTCATGGATTTGCGGGAAAGAAGGTGTTAAGTGTCACCAGGATGCTTTAAACACTATATATGACTTAAGTGAGGGTGATATGAGGAAAGCTATAAACATACTTCAAACTGCTGCGGCTTTAGGTGAGGTAAGCGTGTCAAACGTTTACAAGGTTGTTGGTTTAGCTCACCCTAAAGAGATTAGGGAAATGATTAAGACAGTTCTAGGTGGGGACTTCATTAAAGCTAGGAACATACTAAGGTCTCTGATGGTTACGTATGGGCTTTCAGGAATCGACATAATTAAACAGATACATAGGGAGATAACGTCGTCAGATATTGACTTGCCCGAGGAAGCTAAAGTAGAGCTCGCTGACTATGTGGGGGAGATTCAATTCAGGCTTGTTGAGGGTGCTGACGAGGAAATACAGCTTGATGCTCTCCTAGCTAGGCTAGCTGTTCTAGGAAAGAAGATAATGGGGGTAGCTCCTAAACGTGTCGGTAAGTAAGGTTCCTTGGGTAATAAAGTATAGACCCAAGAAGTTAAGTGAGTTCGTTAATCAAGAAGAGGCAGTCGAGAAAATTAAAGACTGGATTAAGAAGTGGCTTTCTGGGAAGCCTGAGAAGAAGGCAGCACTATTTTATGGACCGCCAGGTTCTGGCAAGACATCAATAGTTGAGGCTCTATGTAGGGAGTATGGTTTCCAGCTAATCGAAATGAATGCTAGCGATTACAGGAGAGAACAGGATATTGAGAGAGTAGCTAAGCTAGCTAGTGCTCAGAGAGGTCTCTTCGCTAATAGGAGAATCATACTACTAGACGAGATTGACGGATTAGCACTTGCTGGAGGGGTTGATGCAGGAGCTATAGAAGCTATTATGGAGCTTATTGAAGTTACCAAGAACCCCGTAATCATGACAGCTAATAATCCTTGGGACCTGGCTTTCAAAACACTCAGAGACCACTCAGTAATGATAGAGTTTAAGAGGCTTAGCAAGCGTGACGTGCTTGAGGTTCTTCGAAGAATATGTGCGGGTGAGAAGCTCTCATGTGATGAGAAAGCACTAGATTTCATCGCAGAGAAGTCTGAAGGTGACTTAAGGTCAGCTATAAATGATTTAGAAGCTGTTGCTGAAGGAGGCGGTGAAGTCACTGAAAAAATTGCTAAACAACTCCTCAGAGCTAGAGACAGAGTCCTAGAGCCTTTCGAGGTTGTCCGAAGAATTTTCTGGTCTAAGTATGTCTGGCAAGCTAAGCTAAACGCAACTCAGACAGACTTAGATCCTGACACGCTGATGGAGTGGATAAGCGAGAACCTCCCTAGACAGATTACAGACCCTGAAGATTTATGGAGAGCTTATGAGGCTCTGGCAAGAGCTGACGTATATAGGGGGCGCATAGTAAAGACTGGATCTTGGGATTTACTAGCTTACACTATGGAGTTAATGACTGCGGGAGTGGCTTTAGCTCCTAAGAATGATCTTAAGTCTAAATTTAGGTGGGTTAAGTATCAGTTTCCGGAGAAGATAAGGTTAATGTCTCAAACTAAGGAGGCTAGGACTCTGAGAGACAGTATAGCGAGTATTATAGGTGACCATATACACGCCTCCAGAGCTAAGGTATTGAAAGACGTACTACCATACATCAAGGTAATCTTCGAGAATAATGTTGAGGTAGCTGCCAAGATAGCTATTTCTCTAAACCTAACTGATTCTATGATAAAGTACCTCTCACAAAGTAAGGGAGACGAAATAATTACTAGGGTTAAGGAGTTGAGGAAAGCTATAAGAGCTGAAGCCAGGAAAACAAAACTAAAGAAAAGTGAAACTCAGAAAAACACCAAGAAGAATGAAGAAATCAAGAAACAGCAGCAAGTTAGGAATGAGTTAGACTCTTTCACTAAGAAAACAAGGTTCTAGAAAGAGTTGAAGAGTTCTTCAAGTTTCCTAGTCTTTGGGTTGAGCCAGTTAGGTCTTACTAATCTTAGCTTACCTATTTTGACTTCCTCAACAAGACCTGCATTAACCAAATAATCAATATGTTTACACACGGTCTTGTAATTGAGTTTAGTTTCCTTAATTATTTGGTTAATGTTTACCTCACCTTTTCCTAGAATAACCCTCAGCACCTTAACCCTGGCTTTACTAGAGAATACCTCTTCTAGCTGGGGACTCACTACTTAACCCTCAACTGCTTTATTATTGTGTCAAGCTTCTGTAGCGCGGCTCCTAAGGGGGCTGCTCCGAAACCTACGTAGGTGCTCCTGCCTCTCCTACCCTTCAGTGAAGTCTTAATTATTATTATTCCTCTTTGTTTTAAATCCATTATGTAGGCATAGAGTTGTGTGTGTTTTCTGGGCTCCTCACCAAACTCTTCACATACTTTATTGTATGTAGCTTCAACTGTGCTGATAGGTACGTAGTCTAGTCCTGACTCTTTCAGAGCATGTAAGATTGCCTTAAGAACTAGTATTTCATGGAGATTCAGGTGGTGTAGGTTATCTAGTAAATCGATTAATGCTGGGTACTCTTGAGCTATGACTTGCCTTACGTGATCTATTGTTACTCTGGTAGCTCTACCCTCCGCAAGGTCTTTGTCAGCTAGCTTCCCTGCTGCGTGCAGTACCGCGAGAGCTTTTCTTGCGTTTCCGTCCCCGCCTGTATCGTATCCACTCATCCTAGATATATAATCTATCACCTCCTCACCTACTACTCCCTGATGGAAGGCTGCGTCAACCCTATCTTTCAGTATTGTGTAGAGTTCTGAAGCTCTGTAAGGCTCGAAGGATACGAAGTTCTTCATTAAGTAACTCCCAGTCACGCTGTCGACCCTAGTCCACACATTTGTTGGTGATCCTCTAGCGATGAATATTAGGTTAACTCTCTTCACATCTTCTTGTAGGACGTCATACATCCTTACTATCACATGCCTATCCTCAGGCGGTGCTGTGTTGAGGAAATACTCAAATTCATCTAGAGCTAGTATTAAGTACATGTTTTCTCTATTCAGCAACTTCAAGAAGACTGATAGTAACTCATTAGAGGAAATCCCTCTATCAGGTATGTGTAAGCATAGAAAGTCTTTAGCTTCTCTTATAATCCCTATCAAATTTTTAGACCTGGAACAATTCACATGAACATACTTCAGCTTAATACCTCTACTCTCAGCAACTCTAGAAATCTCTCGACCAAAAACTATCGAGGTAAGTGTTTTTCCGGTCCCTACAGGTCCTGCTAACAAAACTTTAACGCTGCTTGAACCTGGCTTAAGAATGACTGGCTTAAACAACTCTACTAGCTGCTTCAATTGCTTGTCTCTATACCTAATCACTGGAGGTATGAATTCAGGATATAAGACAGACTCGTCAATAAACACCGAAGGTCTCTTAATCTCACTTTCGATTAACTCACGTAACTCATTCATACTTTCACTTAACCTAAAAACACTACGTCAATGCACTATATAAAAATACGTTACTGAAGTATGGGTTCTAAGCTACGTAGTCTTTGATAGTCTTACGTAGCTCTTGAGATTAATTGTTTTATGGACTAAATCCTGATGAGTGCTTCTAAGACTGTTCTGGCTGCGTCAATAACTTTTTCCTTCAGATCTTCAGCGGAAGCATGACCTAAGTCCTCAACGAGAGAGTTACTTATGACTAAAACACACGCAGTCTTAACTCCACGCATTAACGAGACTGCGAATAAGCCGGCGCACTCCATCTCGACAGCTACTAAACCTCTTGAAGACCATTTCTTAGCGAACACGGGATCTTCAGCGTAGAAAGCATCACTACTGAATACAGGCCCTAAGACATACTTCATTTTCTTTTCTTCAGCTACCTCAACAATCTTCCTGAGTAACGTGAAGTCAGGAGTTAAAGGACCGCATACATTCTCGCCGTAGTACTGCTTAAAAACACCACCTGGGTAGTGTGCGGCTCCAGTAGGTATGATTACGTCTCCTATTCTTAACCCACTGACTAAAGCTCCTGCAGTACCTAACCTGACGAAGTACTTACCGCCGTAAGCTATGAGTTCCTCCAGTACTATTAGAGCTGAAGGCATTCCAATACCGTGCGTAGCTATAGTTACTTGGAATCCTTTGTAGTAACCTGTGTACGTGAGGAAACCCCTACTCTCATTAACTAATTTCACGTCATCCAGCAACTCAGACAAGTACTTGACTCTAGCAGGGTCTCCAGCCATCAAGACTCTCTCAGCTACTCCGCCTTCTCGTATCTTCAAATGTACTGGAACTATTTTCTTGCTGTGTGTGTCACTCAAGATAATCACTAATTATGTATATTCACACGGGTTTTTAACTTGCGTGACATGTGTTTATGTGGGTGTTAAATAGTTGTATGAAGAACTAAAGAAAGAAATTGTTGATGTTCTCAGATTCATGGAGGTTAAGGGGTTAAATCACGGGAGATCTGGTAACGTTAGTATTAGAGTTAAGGGGGCTGATCACGTCTTAATAACGCCCAGCAGCTTACCGAAAGCTCGCCTATCTACCGAAGACATCGTAGTTGTTTCTATGAGTGGTGAGATTATTGAAGGTTCTCGGAAACCTACTGTGGAGTTACCTCTTCATATAGCGATCTACACGAGCTATAATTACTTCAACGCAGTCATCCACGCACATCCTATATACGTCACTGCACTAGCTATTACTCGTGAACCTCTCCCACCAGTTGTTGAGGAAGCAGTTCTCTACATCGGTGGTGAGGTAAGAGTTGCTGAGTACGCACCATTCGGTAGTAGGGAGTTAGCTAAGAACGTAGTTAAGGCTCTTGAAGACAGGTCTGCAGCCATCCTCCCTAACCACGGCGTAGTGACATGTGGTAAGAGTCTTGAAGAAGCTCTTGAGGTATTAGTTCTTGTTGAGAGATTAGCGCAATCATATATCCTGAGTAAGGTGCTAGGTAAGATTACTGAACCACCTGACGAAGTGATTAAGTACTTAAGTAAGTTGTTTAGAGAAAGGATATTAAGTATTGAGTAAGACCTCCTATCTCGAACAACACTTATAATTTCTAGTTAAGTATTAGTCACTAGTGACTAAGATGCTCCTTCCTCAGAAATGCTCAGCAGTCTTAAACCCAAGTCTTGAAGAGTGCTTAATTCTCGAGGTGAGTCTTGAGTGACTAAAAGAATAGGTTTTTTCTTCGACTACGACGGCGTCTTAGCACCAATAACTTCTAGCCCGAGTGGCGGAACTCCTGATCCTGAGTTAATGAGTATTGTTAAAAGCTTGAGCTCAGAACATGCCGTCACTGTTATTAGCGGGAGAGATTGCAGGTACTTGCTTGAGAGAGTGTCTGGATTAAACGGCTACGCATGTGTTTACGGGCTTGAGATCATCGCTAAAGGGTACGTAGTAGTTGATGAGGAAGCTTACTTAGGTGTAAAGCCTAAATATATTGAGGAATTAGCTTCAGAAATTACTGAAAAGTTTGGTGGTGAAGTAGGAATCATAGTAGGGAGGACGTTGCAAGGAGTTCCTCTAGGGATGAGTATTTACTGGTCTCTCAGCAACGGGAAACCGAAAGAACTAGAATACATTACTGAAAAAGCTCGAAGTAAAGGGCTCGTGATTTATGACGTAATGAAGTGGGGAGACTACGCTGAGTTCATGGACATACACATAGCTAGGAGGAGTAAAGACGAAGCAGTAAGAATACTTAAAACACTACTTGATGTTGGTAAGGTGATATACTTCGGAGACAGTCATAGTGATATACCAGCATTTAAAGAAGCTGATGTAAGGGTTCTTGTGAAGCATAAATACAATAACGACTTAAGGGTAGAAGCAGATTATATCGTAAACGTGAGTGAGTTAGCTAAATGGCTAGTTAATCACGTGAAAACATTAATAGTATAACAACGTAAGTTTCTATGAGGCTTAATTAGCTAGAGTCTTTAATGATGTTCTTCTGGCTTGACTTAAATTAGTGTTTAAGCAACGTATTGAATCTGGAGTGAGGTTTAGTATGAGCTTAAGAATTATTGTGTTCGGACCTTCTCATATATTCTTAGAATCTCATCAACTATTTTCTGTGGGTGATGATTGTTAGTGAGGTACGCATATTCTGCTCTCCAGAGTTTCTCGTCAGCTTTAATTACTGCTTCAGCGATTTCTTCTTCTGTTTGTAAGTCTTTAAGAGGGAATTCACGGTACTTGTCGTACTGTGATGACACGTAGGTTATTACAGGTCTTCCACATGCTATTCCCTCAAGCGATACTAGTCCTAGGGAACCTAGCTTAAATCGATCAATAATCATGTCCGCGTTCCAGTAGTAGTGATTCATCATTTCGTGAGAGACTTTAGGTAGTACCCTCACATTCAAGCCAAGCTTTCGTGCTAAAGCTAGGGTTTTGTTGAAGTCACGTCCATGTGATATAATGTAAACATCGACGTAGTCTTTTATCATGCTTAAGGCCTTAATAGCTATGTCAGTGCCTTTGACACTCCAGTTAGAGTCACTCGCGATGAGAACTCTCTTCTTCTTGGTTTCTTCTCTCATGGGTTTCGGGTAAAAACACTTAAGTCAACAGAGTTTGGGACGTATTGGGCATCTTTTCTAAATCTTTTAGCTACCTGAAGTATGTCAGGAGTACTCACAATTACATAATCACACATTTTTAAGTCTGCTTTAACAATCCTGCCCAAAATAGGGTAATGAAGACTAGACCTTAAATCACTACCGTGCGCGTGACATACTAGCGGCTTCTTACTAAACAATCCAGTAATAAACGCGTCCTGAAGAAGGTAATGAACATGATAAATATCACCACTGCAAGACAATATCTTTAAGGCTAGTCCTAAGGACTTCTCAAGAAACCCTCTACCGCGCTTTATATGAACCTTAACGAAAGTTCTTGGCATGTACTTGAATAGAGTCTCGCCAACAAAAGCACAATCATTAATCATGACAACCTTCATTTAAAGACACCCTACCATATACAATAATCTCTTAATTTAAAGAGTATGAAACAAGCTTACGGTAGCTACTTAAAATATTAGTTCAGGATATCATGAATTACCTAGAGTTTTGGGGGGTGGTAATAGAGTGGAGAAAGCTGATACGATAGTTTATGGTAGGTACGTAGTGACTCTAGATCAAACTAATCAAGTAATTCCTAGAGGCGCTGTAGTTGTTAGGGATGGTGTCATTATTGATGTGGGTGAGGAAGGAGACATACGTAGTAGGTATGAAGCAGAAGAAGTAATTGAGAGGAGAGATCATGTAGTGATTCCTGGTTTGGTTGACTGTCACACCCACACGCAGCAATATCTGCTTAGGTCTGCTATAAATGATGAGATGCTTCAGTTGCCTCCTGTCTGGACGAAGGTTTTAGTTCCTTTTGAGAGGATTATGGGGGAAGATCTAGCGAGGTTGTCGAGCAAGGCTAGCATAATTAATATGCTGAAGAACGGGATTACGTACTTCGTTGAGGCAGGTGCTCCATACCCCGAGATCTTAGCTGAGGAGGTTCTCGCTTCCGGGATTAAGGGTGTTGTCACGTACGCAACATACGATATTGCTGAAGAAAAGATTGCAGAACCTGAAGAAGTGCTTAAGAAGGTTGAGAGACTCTACGATACGTATGGCGGCCGCAAAACAAACCTCCGTGTGTGGGCTAGTTTAAGACAGGTTATGATGGTTTCTGAGGAGTTGATGGAGGGAGTAATTAAGCTTAGTAAGGAGTATGGCTTAGGACTTACTCTCCATCTCGGTGAGTACCAGGGAGAAGTAGACTACACGCTCGCTAAGTATGGTTTAAGGCCTCTAGAATACTTAATTAAGTGTGGAATTAGGGGGATCAAGCCAGTCGTCATAGCTCACGGTGTCTACTTCTCGCCAATGGAGGTACGCATTCTTAAAGAATACGAACTCGGACTTTGTTGGTGTCCTTCAGTCGACTCATGGCTTATGGGCATACACTGGGTTGGACTCACCAACGTAGAAGATCTTAAGCTAGGGATTGGGAGTGATGGTGGTGCTTGGGGTAGGATAGACCTACTACATGAAGCTAAGATTGCTAAGGCTTTAAGTAAGGCTGTAAGCACTTCCATTACCTACTTTAAGGCGGGACTAGACTCAAACACTCTGCTTAAGATGCTAACAGGATCTATGGGATCTTTAGTAGGTGAGAAGATCGGGAGACTTAAGAAAGGATATGCCGCGGACATAACGATACTGAACATGAAAAACGTTAAGAACCTACCTATACATGACCCTGTAAATACTATAATAAATTACCTCGAGGGAGACAACGTCACTGACGTAATCGTTGATGGAAGACTAATAGTTGAGAACGGGAGAGTCAAGACTCTAAACGAGGAAAAAGTCTTAGAAGAATTATTAGATCGAGAAGAAGAAATAAAAGGAAAATTCGTGAAGTTAGCAAAACAGCTCAAAATGAAACTGTAGCATATAAAGTCAAATATTCTTGGGAAATATCTAATATGTTCAGATAATCCTTAATACTGAGAGCACTGCTCTGATCTTTCTTAGCAACTCATTAATTACTTCGGGATTCAACTTCAGTTTATAGAGCTTGTGCGCGAAGATTCTTCAAAGCCCTTGATTCACTATCAAGCCAAATATAAAACGCGAGCCTCTTATTGTTATTAACTGATTACGGCCAGAACTCTATGGGGTGAGTTAACTATTTGAACAGCATTAATTGCGCTAAAAGCACCGGCGCTCATCCCGCATATTGGTCAGCTAAAACATAGATTGTATTATTTTTGTTCTGGTTTTCCCTAACAAGTATATATAAGGAAATTTCGAAACAATAATATGTGGTAATTATGTCTTACGTAGTGACAGAACCAAGTGCCGGGCCGAGTGTTAATGTTATTAACGCGCTTCAGAAGATGCGGGGAGGTGTCTTATTCTTCTTTATCGCGTGGATATTGATAGGAATAGGAATTACAGCAATATTATGGTCTCTTCTATTTAG
This sequence comes from Candidatus Zestomicrobium tamdykulense, assembly GCA_039889305.1. GTDB lineage: Archaea > Thermoproteota > Thermoprotei_A > Sulfolobales > NBVN01 > Zestomicrobium > Zestomicrobium tamdykulense. The sequence goes on from JAVVFV010000015.1 coordinate 27,792, forward strand.
TAATTTAACGTGCATGGTTAGATTGTTCGCTGTTTT
>JAVVFV010000016.1:0-25485 GCA_039889305.1 Candidatus Zestomicrobium tamdykulense
GCTCAAGTAACACCTCAACAAGAACCTCACTTACTCCAGAATTACTGGACACTAATTAATGCACCTACCTGAGCGTGTTTTCCTGTATTATCTATGAGGGATAACTATAAATCTTCGTTACGTTAAAAGCTGGTCCGCAAGCTCTCCCCGTACTGAAGCAGTAGAAAGCTACGGAAACGCTGTTCTCATCTCCAGATACTTTAAGTTCTACGATCTCAGGAAACTCTACAGATTCCTGCACTAGCGCAGGTCTGAAAATCTCTATAAGTACTTCACACACTCTCTGAGGAAATCCTTGAGGAACTCTGTTAAAGTTAAGCACGAGTTTTCTCATATTGTAAGGTATTTGATGATCTCTAATCTCCCTAAGTAGCTTTAGTGAAGAAATTAGTACTAGGTATTTTCTAGTTAAGCTTGCAGTACTTGCTGGAACTAAGTACGCGAGTGCTGACGGATTACCTTTCTTTTCTAAAACTATTAAAACGCCATACGAGAAGTAACGCTTCGCAATCGCGGCAATATCCTCGTAGGTTGCTTTACCCCTATTAAGCTTGATTGAATTAGGAATTACCTTAATAAGGTCGTTAACGAAACTCCTAGTTCTTCTTGAAGGCTCTCTAGAAGTAGTTATTAATAAGCTACTCATAAAAGAGCTTCACTCAGCTCTGTGCTTTCGGAGTACCTACCTCTGTGGTGGGGGTGTATGCGCCCCCAGCAAAAATAGTTTCACATTTAGGGCATTGCCAGATTCCCACAGACAGTCTCTTCATGGTTACTCTAGCCTTACAGAAAGGACATGTGACGTCTGAGTATCTCTTCTCCATGATCTCTTTCCACTTTTTCCTGAGTGATGAACCATACCTAGCTCCAAACCTTCCGGCGATACCAGTGACCTTTAGCCTACCCATCAACTCCACCCTCACACAAAATTATTTGAAGATTTTAAGCATTACTATTACTTCCAGAAGACCTCTCCTCACTGACGGAGGGGGTCCTCGTAGACTCCGTACTTACTACTTCAAGAGTCTTAAGAAATTCCGTAACTTTCGACAGTAACTCACTACCTTTTCTTAAAGCTAGCTCAATAGCTTTCTCAACTTCCTGAAGTTTTAAGTAACCATCACCGGATTTCTGTAACCCAGCTATAGAACCATCCTCACCAACCCCCACAACCAGCTTAGCAGTCATTACTTTCTCCTCCTCTATCGTTGGGTCAACTATTAATGAATCGCCTAATTTCCCCACAGTTACTGTGAGTGCTTTCTTAACCACAGGTAATGAATCTACGCGAGACGACTTATCCACCTGTATTAATTCATTCTCCGTGACTGTATACTTAGGGATTTTAGTTGTTAGTAAAGCAGCTAAAGTAGCTATGGCTGAGGCGTCTATTAGATTCCCTCCATGATCTAATACGTAAATGTCTATCCAGACAACCCAGACCCTCCTTCCAGGCACTATAACTAGCTTACTAACGTCTATAACTCCATACTCTCTTAAAACCCTATCAATCACTCTAGCTAACTCGATAGCGTTCTCGTCAGGAGGTCCTGGTTCAAAAGCTGGCGATGCCGTAGGAACAAACTCAGCTGAAACAACTAAAACACCTTCTTCCGGGGTATCAGGGTATGGTGAGCCAAGCTCTAATTTCACACCAACTAATACTTGCGTATCACCGAGCTTCACTAACGCAGAACCGTCTGCTTTAGGTAGGTAGTTAGTAATTATTTTTAGTTCTCTGAAGTCTTCTAAACCTCTTCCGTCAGCTCTCACACCCTTCTTAATAAGAGTTGAGAGAGTCTCTGCTTTAAGTCTAGGTATTATTGAATCTGGTGATGTAGGTGTAACAGACATCTTACTCCACCTTAACTAAATACTTATTACGGAGAGTCTCTTTCTGGAGTCTATATATTTCGTTAATTCCCTTAAGCGCTAGGTTTAAAGCCTGACTAAACTCTTGGGGGGTCATAACACCGTTCAACTGCAGCAGCGTGACCATATTGAGTGAGGGTGCTATAGCTACCGGCATGTCTGCCTCACCATAATTATCTTCAACTTGATCTACATCTAGAACTAAATACCCGTCAACCTTACCTACAGCGACTGCCGCTACCAGATCTTTCATAGGTATGCCAGCATCTGCTAGAGCTAGTGAAGCCGCGTTAAGAGCTGCTGTCCTGGTTCCTCCATCCGCACTAATAACTTCTATGAAGACATCTATTGATGTCCTAGGAAACGCTTCACTCACTACCACAGGTTCTAAAGCCTCCCTAATCACTTTAGAGATCTCCATCTCTCTTCTTGAAGGTGCTGGATTTTTCCTCTCGTCAGTAGAGAATGGCGCCATATGGTATCTACACCTGAGTACTGCTCGATGCGGTAATACCATGTAGCGCTGAGGCGGTTCTCTAGGGCCGTACACTGCTGCTATAACTCTGGTTTTGCCAAACTCTACGTAGGCTGAGCCACTCGCATTACTTAAAATACTAACCTCCATCTTGGTAGGTCTTAACTCATCTAGTTTCCTCCCGTCGTGACGTATCCCGTCCTCACTCACTAACTTAGGTTTCTCTCCTCTCATTTCCTACCAAACCCTTCCTAACTTTCTCAACCAGAATAAATTCCTTCACACGATCTGTCAACCCAGAAATATGTGCTTCTACCTCAATCTTCCTAATCGCTCTGACTACTATGTCTTCATACTGCTTATCCTCACATAAGATAAGCACCCTACCATTATTCCCGATAACTAATTTACAGTTTGTTTCTGACTCGATTAATGACTGCATAGAACCTTTCTTACCTATGAGTCTCGGAACTTTAACAGGATTTATCTCAGCCAAAGCACCATTAACAACTTTACCAAACTCCTTACCCTTAGTAGAGATTACAGGGTTTCTCGTCCTATCAAAAACTTCTATCTTACCTACTACCACATCACCCACGTCTAAGAAGTCCTTCAGGTTTTCTTTAGAGGGATTAACAGCTCTCCCAAGATAATCGACCGCGTACAGGATTCCTGGGAAAGGCGCTCTTATGTCTAACTCCCAGTTAGTGAGTCCTACATCACTCACTATCCCTACCACAACATCACCTACTTTAGGATAGTAAGAACCCTTAAGCGGTATTACCTTAAGACTCTTCTCCAGAGTATTAAGTTCTAGTAAACCAACCACGGAAGAATAATAAGAATTCCCTACCCTGTAAGCAGTTGTTGGTGTTAAGATTTTGTAATCTCCTTCACCTAACTTATCCCCGGGCGCTACAAAAACCCTCTCTACTTTCTGCTCGGTCTGAGTACTCATTATTAAATCACCTTAACACTTAACTCCACGTTACCCTTAGTTATCCTATTTACAGAATCTATTACGTCATTCTGCATCCCGGCCGGTATCTCTATCTCGATATATAGTGAGCCATCACTCAACCACTTCTCTATCTTAATATCACCTAGCCTCCTCAACTCACTATATGTTTTGCCAGCAGTTGCTGGCGGCACTTTAATAATTATTAAAGCTCTAGCAACCTTTATTGGGAGAACCTTAGCTAATTCTTTGATTATTTTGGAGGCTTGCTCCTCTACCGTCTTGTAGAGATCTATCGAGATTCTTGCTTCCTCCATAGCTTTCTCTATGCGTTGAGGCGGGATAGGAACTTTAGTTTTAGGATCTATGACTGACCTACTAATGTAATTTATTATTAGTCTTTTCTTCTGTTCTAGGAGCTTCCTCCTCTGCTCAGTAGTTAGTTGTAGTTCTCCTTTCTTTATTATCGTATCAGCAATTATTTTCACGTCTGTTGTACCGAAGTTTTTTTGGAGTTCTTGTGGAGATGCTTTATCTCCCTTCTTAACGTCTTTATATACTATATCTCCTATTAAGACCTCACTAACGTCTTTTAATTCTCCTTCCCTGTATTTAAGGGCTTTGTCAGGATCTACTAGTATCTCAAACCTAGAACCACTCTTCTCTAGCCTAGCTATCACGTACTCTCTACTACTCACCTACCAACACCTGTTTTACGTATGAAGTCGATAGTTTCTTCGTAGGTTAGCTTCTTGAAGACCCCTTCTTCTAGAGTAACTACACCAACCTCAACTAAGTCTGGAGAGAGGCCTTCCTCAGTAGAAGCTCTGAGAGCTTTTAAAGCTAGCTTGATAGCGTCTTCTTTCTTCAGTTTCCTGTCATAGTTTTTCTCTAGATACTCCATAGCGGGCTGTTCTCCAGACCCAACAGCCAGAGCTAGGTAAGCAAAATAGTACCCGTTTATTTCAGTCTTAAAAACATGAATGCCTTTCTTATCTCTACCCACAAAAATTAACGAGACCCCGAATGGTCTGACACCAGCGTGCTGTGTGTAGAGTTGCTTCACGTCACAAACAGACTTAACCACGTACTCTATGTCTGCGGGTTCATCATACACAAACCTATAATTAAGTGCTTCTCTCCTAGCGTAATCTATTAGGATCCTGCCGTCAGCAGCTAAACCTGCGAAAGAAGCCCCCATGTGTGAGTCAACCAAGAATATCTTGTTTATGGAATTCAGGTCTATAAGAGTTGATATCCTTCTCTTCTCAGCTACTAAGACACCGACCTCATCTGTCCTAAGAGCTACTGTAGTCCAACCCTTCCTAACATTCTCGGCAGCATACTCAACCTGATAAAGCTTACCGTCAGGTGAGAATACCGTTATCGCTCTATCATAGCCGAGAGCTGGTGGCCCGAAAGCCATTTCCTAACCCTAACTCTTAATTATGTGAAATAATATAAACCTGACTTAATTAGTACAGACACGCGAAAACAAGCAATACTTACCTCAAAAGATTTACGAGGAGCTGAAAACACTTAACGTAGTGAGAAAGTCTCTTAAGGAGAGTCAGTCTACTCCTGCTGTTTGAATCTTACTTAATCTAGAATGGTGGGGGACGGGTCTGCTGAGGGCGATATGAGCCCCGCGGGCTAACCTGGCTACCCCACCCCGCTACTCTGTCCCCCATCTATTATTAGTATTTATGAGGTTTTTAAGTATTGATTAATTTCTTGACGTAAGATCTAACTACTCCCCATTCAGGACTTGCTTCAGGACCCACACCATATATTTTTGACGCCACAATCTCGAGATCCAGCTCAGTCGGTATGCCTAGTTTCCTAGATATGCTCCATGCCTTAGCTAATGAGGTTGTATCTGATATAGCTTGAGCTAACTTGTTTATTTTCATGAGACTCTCGCTCTTAAGAAAGAAGGTAATAAGGGTTAAAGCATTTACTTCTATGGTTCTGCTACCTCCTCTTATCTTTTTACCTCCTACGAAGCCCTTAAGTGTTAGGTAGGGCGCTCTACTAGCTTCCGTCTTAACACGATCTATTAAATCCTCGTAAAAGCTCACGTGATGCGACCAAAGACCTATAACACCAACGTATCCTCCAATACTAATTACATTATTTATTTTCTGTAAAACAAAATCTTGAGAAAGCTCACCATCAGCTCCTAATGCAGTTACGCCGACAAACCCTCCAACCTTAGCCGTAGCTGCTAGAGTTATTGAGTCTGTTAGAGGAGACCACAAATTATCTTCCCAACCTTCAGCAAGAATGTCGCCACCAACGTCTAGATCAATCAGAACGTTCTCTCCATTCCCTACTAACTCCTTAAAGCACTCGTAAACCCCACTGACACCTCCTTCAAGAGTTACTGCAGGGATTTCTCTCCCAAGTTTCTCAGCTACGTAAGCAGTATGAGGCTTGAATGAGTACCTACCACGCACTACGTAGGTATTCCCGCTAACCCAAACACACTTGCTTAGCCTGGCATTCCTAACACTAGCTACGGGTATTGGTCCGGGATAAGGATCTACAACCCATCTCTCCCATAAGACCCCGAGAGGAAAACACTCATGAACACCCACGATCTCCTCGAGAACCTTACATAAAACAAAAGCAGATACTACGTCTCCCCCGCCACCAGCCCCTACAACCACTACGTTTTTGGCTTTACGCAGCTTAGTAACGTAGTTATCCAACCAACATCCCACATTGATATATGTTGGGGTTAAAAACATTTCTTAAATTCAGTAATTCTTTTCCATGTTCTGAAAATAAAGAATATATCTCAAGTATCAAGCTTAAGGTTAATTTTCTCTAACATAATTTCGTTTAGGATGAGTAGTTTGCATGATGGGGAGGAAGTAAAGGAGTGTAGCAGGATTATTAATGTTTTGGTTGTTAGAGCTTCAGATGTAGCTAAGTTGTTGAGTAAGCCGCCGGAAGGTGACGAAGTATCAGTAAAGTTTGGTAAGATTTTTGAGGAGGAGTACGCTCTAGCTAACCATATTTACGAGCGGGCTTGGTACGTGAGCGTATCTAAGTGGTTTGTTAGGAAGGTTGCAGCTAGGTTGAGGGCCGAGGGTATTTACAGGCGAGACTTAGTTCTCAAGGCTTATAGAGCTTACGCAGCACTCATTAACGCTGGCGTGATTGGTGAGAAACCTGGAACAGTCTTCAGGAATTTAACTGATGATTTGTTTATAGCTGCTCAACCAGACCTTTACAACGAATCCACCAAAACATACTACGAGTTCAAGCTTTACCCAATAAACGATTACGCGAGAAAGCAAGCTGAAGTATTTGCATGGGTTCTGGAAAAACCTGTAGTGCTTGTAGGTCTTAAAGAAGACCTAGAAGGCTACGTGAGTGTTGAGAAAGAAGTTGTTGTTCCTCCTAAAGACTTAAGAATAGATGTAAGCGAATTAAAGAAAGTTGCGGTGGTGGAGGAATTCTGTGCTGATCTCATGATACCTACTTACCAGTACGAGAGAAGCTACGCTAGATATTTCTGGTACGGGGACTATGATGTATACGAGGATTAATGAATTATTTACTCTGCAAATTTAGTATTAAGACATGAGTTCTTGATGCGTGTCTTGCGGATAACCTACGTGTTTGAGTCTTCGTTATCATGTATAATGAGGACCACTTAAGTATTACGTTATTTTCTAATAATACATTACGTAAAAATGTTTAGAGCTTCACACGTTTTATTTGCGTTTATAATTAAATCACTTGCTTCAAGGGTAAGACTATTATGTGGGGGCTTTACTTGTCGGAACCTTTGCTTAAGGATCTTGAAGCTTCTGAGGATTTTGTGAGTAGTTTGGATGAGTCTATCGTTGAGTATTTCACGTTAACGTTATCGACCTTCTTGGTTGTAAAACGTTTAGGTTATGAAGATTTAGCTCAAGATATAGCTCCTCTGGTTAAGTTAGGAGTTGGTGAGCTGGTAGTTAGGTTGAGTACTAACAGGTATGTTCGTGGCTTGGCTAGCGAGCTAGGGAAACATGCGAAGAAGTTGTGGGAGGTGGATTATAGTGATTCTGAGATAGTTGATATACTTAATGAAGCTATGAGCTTAAGAAGGAAGGTAGACTTAGGGATTGCGAGTAAGGAAGAAGCACATGAATTACTCCTTAGATTTCTTAACCTGATAGGATTAAACCCTCAAGAAACGGAGGTAGTAATCAACATACTTAAGGATCCTGAACCCCCACTAGTTCTTCAGTTAATAGCTACTGCGCTAGCTGTCTGTGTAGGTGGTTTAGGTGGGTCTTAATACTTCTAAGCTAGATCCACTATCAGAGCGTCTCATAGACTTCCTAGCCAGAAAAGCCTCTAACAAGAGTATAAATGTTGATAAGTTAAGAGTGGTAGTGGGTTCTTCAATAGCTAAGATATCTCTCGAAGTCATAGAAACCGTAGCTAGGGAGATTTCTAGGCTTGAAGGCGCGTCACTCTACTGCAATATTTGTGGTAAAGGACCCTTCACCAAGAAAGGAATGTACCTACATTTAACTAGACTTCACAAATATGAGCTCAAAAACATACTGGTTCACGAACTTAGGGAGAAAATACTTAAAAATTACTGAAGAATTACCTTACTAATTTCTTAAATCTTCTAAACACGTAATAATCTCTAACGTAAATGGGTTTGTTTATGATTATGTATTCATTTGTGATTCTTGGTGGTAATGATTACTGTTAATCTTAATCAGACAGCCGCCACAACCTCATCAATCAGGGTTTGAGGTTCTCATCACTAAGTCCTTAGTTTGTTACGTGCATTAAATACTTTTCTTGGTGAAGAAGTCAAGACTTACCTTCTTCTCTGTTTTGGTCTTACTGTAGGTTATAAGTGCATTCCTTAATTTACTGAGGAATTCTCTCCAGCTGATCTTTTCTTCTACAGCCCACTCAATTATTAGGTCTGAGTTTTTGCTAATTATGCTTAGAAATTCTCTCCAATCAATACCTAACTTCTTTAGTTCCTTGCTCCAAGAACCCCATATGTATTGGGGTAGCTTATTATACACTAGTACCCCCTTACTCTTCCCCCTAACTTTATCACTCCCTAAAACAGCGTTAAGTTCCTTAATCATTTGCTTAAGTTCTTTCGGTTCTTCAGGTTCTGATAAGCTCAAATCAACCCCCAACTAGAATAAGGTTAAAAGTAATATAAGAACAAAACAAAAATCATAGTATTTTCATTGATGTAGAGAGACTTATTTAATTATGATATAAGCTTCGCGTGATGTCATCCAGGGGTTCGTGGCGTGCTTTAATGATTTTGCGTGAAATATAGCGTAATTTTTGTTAGTGAGAGGTGATGCTAAAGAGATTGAAAATTCTGAGAAAGGAAAAAGTATTTTGTTTTTTAAAAACCTTAATTTCAGGATCTCATGATCCTAACTTATACCCTAGGAACTTACTTATTAGTACTGTGCAGGCGTTATCTCCTGAAACGTTAATAGCTGTTCTTATAGCGTCTGATGGAGGATCTATCACTAACATTATACCAACTCCCTCGAGAGGCAGTCCCATCACAGCTAATACGTAAGCAAGCATTATGGTGCCGCCGCCAGGTATTGCTGCAGTAGCTATAGAACCTACTACGGCAGCGAAAACCAGTAACCCGTAATGGAACGGTGTTAAGCTTATATTGAATAACTGAGCAACGAATATAGCACTCATTACTTGATATAATGCGGTTCCATCCATATTGACTGTAGCACCTATCGGTAAAGTAACTCCGAAGACTTCCTCGGAAATACCCATCCTCTTAGCAGCCTCCATATTAGCTGGTAGTGTGACTGCTGAAGACCTTGTTGTGAAAGCTATTAGGAACGGGTATATCTGAGCTTTGAAGTACTTGATTGGGTTGAGCCCGCCTAACCACACAATGATGGAGTATATTAGGAAGAAGTGTAGCAAAGTGAATAAGTACTGTCCTCCCAGGAATTTAGCGTAAGCACCAAGCATTTGAGGTCCGTACTTAATCATTAACCAAGCAGCATACATAAACACTGCTACTGGTGCGTAATACATTATAATTCTAACGAAGCCTATCATTGTTTTAGAACCTAGTGAGAGTATATTAGCTACTTTTCTACCCTCATCACCTAAGAACGTAACGGAAAGTCCTAAAATTATGGCGAAGATTATCATAGTCATCGCACCACCAACTATTAAGAGATCACTAAAGTCTGGCTTGAAGAATGAGAGCAAGATATCAATACCTGACGGGGGAGTTGGTGGCTTTTGCTGTGTAGTGAGGTTTAAGCCGACACCAGGCGCTATCGTGGTTGCTGCGATTATGCCCCATACAGAAGCTATTATAGTAGTAATGATGTATAGGAATAACATTAAAGCAAGTATTTTGCCAACTTTTCTAGCATTAGCTATAGATGCGGTGGCTGCCGCTATAGTAAAGAATATGAGTGGCGGTATAACTATCCTAATCAACCTAACGAAGATATCGCCGAAAGCCTTAAACCAATCACCCATAACACCCTTAACTTCAGGGGGAGCTGTCGTGCTTATGATCCAGCCAATTATTATACCTAAAACGAACCCTAACGCTATGAAGAACAAGAACCTATAACCAGCACCTACTTTAGATGCCATATTAAATCACCAAACACTATTCGTTAACGAAGTATTTATATTTTTTAAACATCAGTTTGCTAGCTAGACACCATCATTAAGCCATAAAAAATAAATAATCATAAGAGTGCGGTAGTTACTAGCTTATTATACCCTACTCAGTAATTTTACTTAGATGAGAAGTGAATGAATCTTTAGGTAGAAGTAGGAAAGTACATAGAGATGTGGGTAAAGCATACGTTATTAAGATACTAAATATAATGAGGCATTACTACAGCCTGAGAGACATAGAAAAAATGCTTGACTTACCAGCACAGACTATATGGAAATACGTGAACTTAGTTGCTGTACCTGAAGAGAAGACTGTAGCTAAGATAATTAGTAAGGTGAGTGAATTAAGATTAATTAATAGATTAATAGAGAATTCCATAAAAGAATTTAAAGAAAACCCAGTTGCTGTTCTGAGTAAGCCCGGCTTCCTCAAACTATTTTCTTACGTTACTGAAGACTTCGTAGGTAGTGCTAAGATAGACTTAGTAATACCTATGTCAACAAATGCTATCATTTTAGGTAGTTACGTAGCTACTGATTTACCTGGACTTATCTGTCCATTCACGGAGAACCCACCACACGATAGGAAGGGATACGTTATCGCATATTATAATAGTAATAATAAGACAAGCTTCATAGCTTTACCGAAAAGTTGCTTAAGAGAGAAAACAACTGCTTTACTTGTTGACATTCTGCTTGAGGAACAAAGTAAGTTAGAGAGTGTTGTGGGAGTATTAAGTAAGAACAGGATCCACGTATATGGGGTTGTAGCGATTGATTCTCCCGATAACGTGCTTGATTTAGCTAAGAGTATGGGACTTAAGGTAATGACTTTAAGACGCTGGCACTATTAAAGTCTCCTCAATTTTCTGAGATCTGTCAGCATAAGCTAACCTGTACTTTCTTGGTTTTAGGTAGGCTATTATGAGTTCTATACCTTTCAAGGGATCGCTTTGCTCACCACATGTATAGACATCAACTGTGGCGTACTGGTACTCAACCCACGTATGGACAGCTATATGTGATTCCTCAACCAATGCTATGACTGAAACTCCTCCCTTCTTCCCACCGAAACTCCAAGACTTAACCTCTACTAACTTCATGTTGGATTCTTTAGCAGCTCTCACGACCACGTTCCTGAGTTCTTCCTCGTTCGTAGCGGCTTTTACGTCTATGTCGTAGAGATTAGCGTAGTAATGCTTCCCAACTATGAAGTCTTTATTTTCACTCACTTGAGTCACCTCCTCACCTCTTTAAACAACCATGTTAAGTCGGTCTTGTATGATCTCTTAATTCCTCCGTCAACGAGAGCATGAGTTATTATGGGTAGCGCTATAGTTGCGTCTACATAAACTACTTTCTTCTTGGCTTTAGGAGAAACCTTACCCCAACTAATAGCTTCTTCGAGCGTAGCGCCGCTTAAGCCACCCCACTGAGGCGCGTCTGTAGTGAACTGTACTACGTACTCTAATGGCTTATAATAGTTGTGGTGTCCTTCCTCCTCAGCTATCAAGGTTTGAGCTACAGTAACTAGGTTAACGTAGTCTTTAGGAACACCACCACCAATATATATTGCTGCAAGCTTACTCGAGCGTCTCCCAATCTCTACTATCTGGTAGAAATCTTTTACCATATCCAAAACTATTTTGTGTCCCCTACGATACGGTAATAAAGTCGCCATACCATACCCGCTATCAACTAGCGCAGGAGAAAATACTGGCACGCCAGACCTGTAAGCCGCAGTCACTATCGAGTCTATCCCGCGTTTACTGAGAAATTCCCCAAATAAGTACAGGAATTCAGCCGTGGAATAAATAGACCCACTAGGAAGACTCTCGACAAACTCTCTAATGAGTCCTTCCATCTTCCTGTAATCTAATTCGCTAGCTACTGTGTCATAGAATCTGTCAAGTTTATACTTAAGTAGTTCGTTATCATCTACGCATGGGTAAGTCTTCAAGTATTTGAAACCCATTGCCTCGTAAATGTCTTCACTTATTATAGCACCCGTAGATACTACTACATCCACGTACCTGTTCTCAACCAACCACTTAATGATTTTCCACATTCCAGCAGTACTCATAGAGCCTGCTAAACCAAGAAATATTGTGACGTCACTACCACTGAACATATCGACTAATACTTGATAAGCTTCTCCTAGAGCTCTACCCTGGAAAGCCGTGTCACCCATTTTTAGTAAGAGTTCGTGAAGGCCTCTACGACCTACTTCAAGACTTTTTACTTCTCCCACTGTGAACGGGTACTCTACCATTTTTATTCCTGACCGAGGATAACGAAGCTGAAAACATAATTAAGCTTTAGTAAGTCTATATAAGACAACAAAATCTTCAGCTAGCTTCTTAACTGTGTTTATTCATGAAGTTACAAAAATCTTAAACAAGCACGTAAAATATTAAAATCTTAAGAAACAAATATTTAGTCCATCATGAGGAAACGATAATCGGTTGATTCTCCTAATCCTCACACATTATGAAAACTTCACTTCCTCGTGATTAATTCAGTATTTCTAGTCAGAAACTCTTCAAAATCACTAATGAACTTGTCTACTTCTTCTATTGTATGAGCCGCTGAGAGGAATAAATGCGGTTTTGTTGGTGATAGGAAGAGAGTATTTCTCTCTATCATGTGTTTAAATAAAAGCTCACAAGTTTTCAAGTTCTTGGTTCTCTCACTTGTTAAGGGATCCTTAGGTACTTCCTTAGTGAAGTGGATTCCTATCATTGATCCGAGACCAGTAACATAGCACTGTGTGTTGGTTCTCTCAATAGAATCTTCCAAACCTTTAATAAGTCTTCTTCCTAAGTCGTGAAGTTTCTCATAAAATGATTCTCCTTTACTAAGAAGCTCGGAAATTAGTACGTAGCCCGCCCTCATCGTTAGAGGGTTACCGACAAATGTTCCTCCATGAAAAACTCTCTCATCAAATCTGGGCCTAGCTACTTGATCTAAGAGTTCTAAATATTCTGAGGAACCTACTATAGCTCCAGCACCAGCGAAGTACTGCCCCCCAACAGCCTTACCAGCAGTTATTATGTCCGGCCTCACGTTATAGTAGTGTTGAGCTCCTTTATAGAACCTGAAACCTGTTATGACCTCATCAAATATTAGGATGAAACCTTCTTCATCAGCTAATTCTCTGAGTCCTTTAAGAAATTCTCTCTCAGCCGGAATACACCCAGCCGCACCCATTAAGGGTTCGACTATGATAGCTGCTAAATCTTCTTTCCTTACCACGTTCCTCACGCCGTCTAAGTCATTATAAGGAAGTAAGACTGTCTGACTCGTATTAATGTACTGTATGTCGAGGGAGGATGGACGTTCGTACGGGTAACTCGTTGCTACGTGTAGTTCCGGGTAGCCGCCGTGCCACCCACCAACAAACTTACCTATTTTTGTTTTCTTAGTGTATGCTCTAGCTAGTCTGATAGCATACATGTTAGCCTCAGTACCTGAGTTAGTTGGTCTAACCATGTCTAGACCAAACCATTGAGTAACTACTTTAGCCCACTTAACTTCCCACTCATTACATAACCCGAAGTGAGTTCCTAGAGATAGCTGTTCTCTCACTGCCTCAAGTATGGGTTCATACCCGAAGCCAGTAATTACTGCGCCGTGACCCATCCAGTAATCAACGTACTCGTTCCCGTCAACATCCCATACTCTAGATCCTTTCGCTCTAGCGATGTATATTGGGTGTGGTGAAAAATACCTTAAAGAATACGAAACTCCTCCCGGGAGATATTTTCGTGCTTCCTCGTAGAATTCCTTAGATTTTCTTAGGTCTTCCCAGCGTACCAACCATAATCACCAAGGAAAACCGAAGGAAGCATAACGTCTTTCATCGTTAGGAGGCCTGGAGGTGCTTGAAGAACTTTAGGTATTATGTTAACAACCATTGATGCAGTAGCGATGTCACCGGGAGTTCCTGTTTCACATCTCCAACGCATTGCTGGGTCTCCCTCTATGAGTACCTCATCGTAATCCTCCCTACCTACAGATGCTAGTAGGTCTAGCCTAACGAATTCTCTACCACTAACGTAACCAATACCCCACCCGTGAATCCCTGAGACCCTGCCTGGTTCGATCTTAAAGTACTGGGTTTCCATAGGTTTCTCAGCTATTATTGGTTCTTGTCCTTCCTCAACCTTATCTATGTTTACTCCAAGAATACATCCTAAGAGCATTATAGACTCCGCATACCCTACGTGAGCAGTTATCTCTCCTGCAGATATTTTAAGCATGAACTCCTCAGGCGTTAGGGAGATACCGTACTTCTTCTGGAATGAGTACCTCCTTTTAGAAGCATCTAAGGACCTAACTACGTGTATTCTGCGCACTTCAGCAGAAACAGAAGTCAGGAAGGCTGGTAACGCGTCAAACACGAACCCAGGATTAACACCAGTACCAATAACCCTAACACCATTCTTTTTAGCTAGCTCATCGATTAGTATGGAGAGTTCAGGGTACCTATACCAAGGATAAGCTAAAGTCTCGGAAGTAGATACCACGTTAGCTCCTGCAGACACAGCCCTAACTATTTGAGGGTATATGCGGTCTAAGTAAGTACCAGTAGATATGATTACTACATCAGGCTTAACAGACCTCAAGTAATTCCAAGATATTGAGTCGTGAACTATCTTAACACCTAAACTCCTCCCTAACCCAGCCACAACACCTAAGTCTTCACCAACCTTGGAAGGATCTACATCAATCCCACCAACTAACTCAATACCTTTCCTAGAACTAAGGAGCTTAACTATGAGAGATCCTATAGGTCCTACACCATAAATAACTATTTTCAGTTTCTCAGACATTAAACACACCAATAACTATACTCAAGATTTCAATATAAGTATCATTGAATTACGTGTTATATAGTTTATGGTACAGTATTATTTGGAGATAACCGTGATAAGTAAGGAACTACATGTTATAGTTGTAGCGTTATTAGTATTGTGGTATCTTTTCATCTTTAATGCCTTTAGCGATTAAAAACAATTCTCGGTACGTACGACCCATACTATACTTTTAGAGACTCTATACTGGCCAGCCTTCTAGTCTTGATGTGGGTAGGTATAATCACTTTATTGGTTGCTACGATGCGAATCCATAAATACGTGAGTGTAGAAGACGCAACTATAAAGAAGATACTAGACACCCTAACAGGAATTCAGGAAAGATTGAAAACTTTGGAGGGGAGGAATTAAGAGAAACAACGCAGGAAAGACTAGGGAAGATCTATATAGAGCTAGACAAAGCACTTAGAGAGAATGCAGTGATTCTTAAGTGCTCACAACACCCAGACTCAGAAGTAACTATGTTATCGGATGGTTCTCTATGGTGTAAAATATGTCTGGTTAAGCGAAGACCTGAAACAAATTCTCTCAGAAGCATTACGACCTAAAACATAGTTGTTTTTCTTTATTATGGAAGCAACCACATCAAGTAATATTGATATTTGAAAATCTTACTACTAGCGCTATAATACGGAAGAACAAATATAAACTTCGATAAATTATTTAATCTGGCGTGGGTAGGGCCAGGAGGGTCGCCGCCTCCTCTAGCTGAAGGCGTAAAGCGGGGCCAGTAACCCTCTATGGTGTGGAGGACCTCAACAACCACCCTGGGGTTTGCGATGAGGCCCGCCCCGTGGGGTCGACGGTGGCGGAGCGCTCCTCGGAGGGGGAGCGTTAACCGCCTTTACGGGGGGAACCGGCCAGGCCCGGAAGGGAGCAACCTAACCCCCGACGCCGACGTTCACGGGTCACCGGGTAGAGGACGGCCTCAGGAGCTGGTGTTGAGGTCCTCCACACCATAGAGGGGGCCACGCCCTTATAATGAGTGTTTTAGTTTTTGATTAGGTGTTTGGTTTGGAGTGTACTCACTTACTGAGTTATCCTGAGCTAAGTGAGGACCTGATTAGTAGGAGACTTAGTAAGTTGAGGTCTTTAGGATTTAGGAATTGTGTTGATTTAGGTGATTACGAGTTATGGGGTTTTAAGGTTTTGGGGAGGGGTCATTCGTCAGTTGTTTTAGCTGCTGAATTTACGAATTTGGGATACGTAGCAGTGAAGGTTCTGAGAACAGACTCGAAGAGAGATTCACTAATAGGTGAATGTGATTTGATGAGGAAGGCTTTCCCTGTAGCTCCTAAGGTCTACTACTGTGATAATGAGCTCATAATTATGGAATTAATTAGGGGGGTTAAATTAGGTGATGTGGCTTCAAGTATAACTTTGTGTGATGATCTCATTAAGCTTTATCTTAAAATATTGGCTGCCGTACGGTACTTAGACTTAAAAAACGTGACTCATAAAGAGCTAAACATACTGAAGAAACACGTAATAATAGATGAGGAAGGTAAGATCAGAATAATTGATTTTGAGTCTGGATTTACTGGATTCACTTGTAATGTATGCAGAGCTTTCTCAGCTCTCTTCATGCGGGATCGCAGAATAATAAAGTGCTGTAACTTAGAGCAAACCCAGAAGGATCTACTCCTAGAACTACTGAGTTCTTATAAGAAAACAAATTCTGACGCGTCCTTCGCGATGTTAGTTAAGACTATAATGAATATATGTGGTGGTAGTTTGTGTGAATACGTAGATTAGTACTTACGAAACCTCTCTCAAGATAACGATTCAAGTCATTAATCCTTATCTTTCTTAAGGCGTCCTTAAATCTCATCAATTCCATTAAATCTTCCTCAGTGAACGGACCTGACCTCACTAGAATCAGGTAACAGTCTTTCGAGACAACTCCCCCACCGATTCCCCTATATACTAGGGTGTTGCTTAAAGACCTTACGTCATGCGGCGATAACAGACAATTACTAGGATGTGTGTGTAAACTAAAGAGTGCTCTACTCATAGGTACTGCAACTTTGTTTTCCTCACCCTCAATTAAGAATCCCTTGCCGTTGCTTAAGACAATCAGTAGGTATTCTATCCCTGAATGAATTGTAGCATACGTGTACGGGGTCATCAACTCTATAGATCTAACTAACACATGATTAGTTATCTTATTGAGTATAGAGTAGAGTTCCTCCCCTCTCTCGCACGCCTCACTATTATATCTGTACTCGGTCATCACGTTATTTTCTTTTCCTTCTTCTAAACTAACTAGTTCGTTAGGTATCTCGACTATTTTCTCGCAGCAATACTCTATGACAGGAGCTCTAGTACCGTACTCTATCCTTACTTTCGGATTTAAGCACTCGTAATCCTCAACTAATTCGTAAAGAGCTCCCTCCACGTAGTAGAACATAGCTACTAAGGAAGTCCATTTCTCACTAATTTCCACGAACTGCTTACTCAACTCATGCACCTTAGTACCTAAATAAATACATTTGCTGACTGACGTATGGGTCATGTTTCGAGAGCTTCTCAAACAACTTACTAAATACTTCCTCAACCACGCTTAAGTCTCTTGAGAGATACCCGTTGAGGACTAGGTTAGCAGTGACTATATCTGAGTAGAGTTCCTTATCTATTATACCCTCATCTAGAGCTATTGAGGCTAGGTTAGTGAGGTCTAGTTCAGGCAGGTAGTGACCCTTAAGAAGCATAACGTAGCTTCTCAGGAGAGAAGCTAGCGCGTTCTTCAAGTCATTAACTTTGCTGTCTTTCCTGTACTTAGCGTAAGAATCTACCGCCTCCTTAACTAAACGCAACGCCTCAGAATAGCAGGAAGTAGACGACATAATGCCTCACTCAATGTTTGCATGTCTAGACCTTAAGTCTTCTTCCGTCTTACCAAGCCTAGCCATCAACTCAGCAGTAACTGCGTCTAACATCACTAACGCGGCAATCTCGAATAGAGTTCCTAGGGGTGCTAGAGGTTCGTAAATACCCATCAACTGCCTAACGTTATAGTCGTCCTCACCGCTAATTTTTGTTCTACCAGGAACCTTAACAACGATGTCTGAGAGTCTCCCGAGAGGTGAGTCTGGATATGAGGTTATGCTTACTACGACAGCCCCTAAATTCTTAGCTACTTCAGCCGCCGTAACAACTAGTTTTGTTCTACCAGAACCAGAGATAGCTACCAATATGTCTCCCGGGTTCAGCGGAGGATTTATTGTTTCGCCAAACACGTAGACGTTGTAACCTAGGTGTGATAACCTCATAGCGAAGGCCCTACCAACAAGACCTGACCTACCAGCACCCAATACTAAGATCTTCTTAGAATCGTAGTATATGCTTATCAGCTTTTTAATGAATTTCTCAATCTCCTCATAAGAAAGCTCGTTAAACGAGTAACTCAAAAACTTCGAGATACTCATAAAGGCCTCCTTGAATACCTGCAACTACTCCCTTACAAATATCTTGTTATTGAGGTATAAAAGGTTATATTTCGTGGAGCAGGTTTTACTATGATGATGAGGGAGGTGAACTCAGAACAGTGATGAGCGGCTAAAGAACTGAACAAAATTCTTATGCACGAGAACTCGTTAGTGTCGTTAATTAGTATTGCTTAACTCAACTGAAGCATTATATACGTCTTACTAAGCTATTATTAGGGTCTAGTTAGTTAGGGAGTAAAGCATGAGTACCCAGCAATCACTTGCTTGGCTCTCGCTAATGCGTAAGATACTTAGTAGCGAGGGTAAATGTATCGATCGTGAGTCAGTAATTAGGTACGCTGAGATGCTAGACTTAGCTAGTCTTGACGGGGTTTACGCGGGTGCGGCGGAGGAACTGTGCTTCAAGTCTTTACTACCTCTAGCTCTTAAGGCTCTTGAGGAGGGAGCTGACCTCTATGAAGTCTCGAGTCTCCTGAGCTGGAAAGATTTTGAAGAACTTGTTTCTGAGTACTTAAGGCTCTCGGGCTACGAAAGTATTCAAAACTTGAGAACAAAGCTGAAAAAATACGAGTATGATGTCTTGGCGGTGGATCCTGTGTCTAGAATTGGGTTGATTATTGACTGCAAGCACTGGTCTCCTGGATACAGCAAGAAAGGAAAACTCAGGTATGTAGTTAACGAACACAAACAAAAGTGTTTGTACCTAGTTAAGCAGTGCCAACAGATTAGGAACGAGTATAGGATAGTC
Source organism: Candidatus Zestomicrobium tamdykulense (assembly GCA_039889305.1). Taxonomy (GTDB): domain Archaea; phylum Thermoproteota; class Thermoprotei_A; order Sulfolobales; family NBVN01; genus Zestomicrobium; species Zestomicrobium tamdykulense. The sequence continues at coordinate 19,058 of JAVVFV010000016.1, forward strand.
AGTAAAGCTAAGTGGTTTGTTCCTGTAATCGTCACGCTCACGGAAGTTTTAAAAGGTAACTTAGAAGGTGTTTTAGTAGTTCCTATAAGGACTTTCAGAGACTTTCTAGTTAACCTGGAATTCTACGTAGATTTAATGAAGACTAAGGAATACCCACTAATGATAGCTAACGAATGTTATGCTTTGTAAGTACTTTAAAGTTACTCAGGCGTGTACGGGACCTCTACCGTAGTATTTGTTGGAGTTGTGATTGTTGGGGTAGTGTTGATTGGTGTTGTTGGGGTTATTGTTGGAGTGGTATTAATAGTAGTTTTCGGAGTTCTCTCTATGTAGTATCCATAAAAGCCTAAAGCTAGTGAAATAATTATTAGTAACGTGAACACTAGCAAACCACTTATTATCTTCTGCTTAGCAGTACGAGCACTTCTTATTTCCATACTCGTCACCTAACTTATTAGTAGAGTATGCTCTTAAAAAACCTATATTTTTCTTTAAGTATTGTTATTAGGTCATACACATGAGTAACGTGTATGTTTACCTGCTAGGGCTGATCTTAGTTGAGGCACTCTTATTTACGTTAGTTAAGACTCAAAGAAGCTTGCGTGATAGGTTAGAGAAGCATAGGGTCGATGTTGGTTTCTTAACGATCTTGATAGATATAGGTACTGCGTCAAAACTACGCAGAGTCGTACCACCTGGTAGTAAATCCTTAAAGAATGTTGTCTTTATTGCTGGTGTGTTGAATATGGCTTTGATGATAGCCTACCTATACCTGACGTTAATTAATGCTGTTGAGGGTTTGTTTAGAGCTGTCTCGGCTGGTGAGGTCCCGGTATCGCCTTTTGTTCCGGTAATTCCAGGTATCACTATAAGTCCGGAGATGCTCATCCCTCTAATCTTGTCGATAGGTATAGCTATGGTTGTCCACGAACTCATGCATGCTTTAGTAGCTTTATTAGAGAAAGTAGAGATCGAGTCATGGGGTATTGGATTATTTATTATTTTCCCAGCAGCGTATGTTAAGCTCTCTGAGAATTCCTTCAACGAAGCGCCCAGAAAGTCTAAAGCATCAATACTTAGTGCAGGCATATTAGGTAATTCACTAATCGCGTTACTTGCTTTAGGACTCATAAGTCTGTTCTCAGCTCAAGTGAGTTTAGCTCCGGTAATAATAGATCTGGATAGAAGTAATCCAGAGTTACCAGCACTTCAAGCCAATATTTCCACACCATCCATAATACTTGAGGTGAATGGCTCAAAGATAAAGAACTTAGGGGAATTCACTTCCCTCTTAAGGAGTCTGATTAATCAGAGCGTAGTTCTAGTTCTGAAAACACAGAGGTGTGTTAGGGAAGGTTATAGGATTGTAGAGACCGGGATTGTAGAGACTTACGTGGTACGTAAACCAGCAGGATCCAGATTAGGAGTATACTTGAGTGAGTTAGTAACGCCTGACACACCAGAATACGTTATTGAGGCTCTCTTCTACACTAACTGGGTCTTCATAGTTAATCTATCTTTAGCGATAATTAACGCAGCACCGATCTTCGTGAGTGATGGAGGGAGAATAATTACGGAAATCCTAAGTAGGTATAGCAAGAAACTCAACTACGTTATTCAGGGGATAACCTCAGTTACTATAGCAATCTTACTAGTGATAGGACTCATTAACTACATATGAACTAACAACTTGTTTAGGTTTATATTCTTTAGGTGTGTGTCTATCTGATTAAAACACGGGACTTAATAATATAAAAAGGTATAAAAAGGTTTCAATATATTGTATCATGTGGTGATATAATGTCATACCTGGAGTGGATGTTGAGGGTTTTAAGAAACTCAGTTGAGTTAGCTGGGTTACCTCAGGAAGCCTATGATTATTTAAGCAAACCAGATAGGGTATTAATGGTTAAGATACCTGTTAGGATGGATGACGGGAGGTTAGTAGTCTTTGAGGGTTATAGGGTCCAGCATAATAATGCTTTAGGTCCTTACAAGGGCGGTATTAGGTACCATCCTGAAGTAACTCTAGATACTGACATAGCGCTAGCTTTAGGTATGACTCTAAAGAATTCACTAGCAGGAATACCGTACGGTGGTGGGAAAGGCGCTGTTAAGTGTGATCCTAAGAAAATGAGTATGAGGGAGTTGGAACAGCTGAGCAGAGGCTATGCGAGAGCTATAGCCCCCATAATAGGTCCTGAAATTGATATACCAGCACCAGACATCAACACTAATCCTCAAATAATGGCTTGGATGGTTGATGAGTATAGTAAGCTGAAAGGCTATAACGTGCCGGGAGTATTCACTGCTAAACCGCCAGAGCTTTGGGGTAATCCAGTAAGAATATACTCGACAGGCTTCGGCACCGTAGTAGCTGCTAAAGCAGCGGCTGAGAGGTGGTTGGGAGGCTTCGAAGATAAGGTAGTATCAATTCACGGATTCGGTAACGTGGCTCAGTACGCGGCATACTGGGCGACCAAATACGGTGCTAAGATAGTTGCTGTGAGTGATACTTCAGGAACCGTGTATGACCCTAACGGCCTAGACGTTGAGCTAGCTATAAAAGTTAAGAACGAGACAGGTAAGGTAATTAACTATCCTGGAGGAGAAAAGATAAGTGAGCCTGACGCGTCACTCTACGTTGACGCCGACATACTAATACCTTCAGCGATTGAGAACGTCATAACTGAAGCAAACGCTAACAAAGTTAAAGCTAAACTAATCGTTGAGGGTGCTAACGGACCTACAACTCCCGAAGCAGAAAAGATACTCTATAGCAGGAAAGACTTCATAGCTGCAGTACCCGATATCTTAGCTAACGCTGGAGGAGTTATAATGTCTTACCTGGAATGGGTTGAGAATCTCCAGTGGTATTTCTGGGACGAGGAAGAAACTAGAACTAGGTTAGCGTCAATAATGGAGAAGAACTTCAAGAGAACTGCTGACAGGTGGGAGAGATTAAAAGACGAGAGGAAAGACAGAATAGTAACGATGCGTGACGCCGCATTCGTTCTATCTGTTGAGAGGGTCTACAAAGCAATGAAGTTACGTGGTTGGTTATAAGCTAATAAGAACCTCAGTTTTTCTCTTACAAAACTAAGTCTCTTCAGGTAGTGAACTAATGAGCTTATTTACTAAGACCTAAACTTATTTTTGGTGATGTTTGCGTGCTTAGTAAGTTCGCTAGACTAATAACGGAGTACTGCACTAGTGTTAAGTCGGGAGACGAGGTACTAATAAACTCAACTCATGAGGCGTATGCTCTCGTACGTGAGTTATGGGGAGAAGTAGTTAGGAGGGGTGGTTACCCTAGGTGGAGTATTAATGACGAGATACTGAATGAGATATTCTATAAGTATTCTACTAAAGAATTACTAAGATATTACTCCAAGATAGATGAGTTCATTGCCGAGAACGTGGATGTGAGGATCTCGGTGTTGTCATCAACGCATTCAAAATACTTAGTAAGTGTGGATCCCGAGAGACTTAAGTTGAGAGCTCAAGCTACACGTAAGTTAAGCGAGATATTCATGAGGAGAGATTCTGAAGGTACGTTGAGGTGGGTCGTTACCGCATACCCTACTAGAGCTATGGCTCAGGAAGCAGGCATGTCGCCTCTCGAGTACGAGGAATTCGTTTTCAAGTCACTGAAGCTTTATGAGGACGACCCCGTTAGTGCTTGGGTTAATCAAGCAAACACCCAGCAAAAGATAGTGGATGTTCTCAGGAGAGTTTCTGAGCTGAGGATAGTGAGCCAGGACACGGATCTACTACTCAAAGTTGATGGGAGGGTCTGGATCAATGATGATGGGAAGAACAACATGCCTGGTGGGGAAGTCTTCACAGGACCTCACGAAGACTCTGTAGAAGGTATCATAAAATTCGACTTCCCGGCAGTGTGGAGGGGGGTCGAGGTAAAGAACGTTAAGCTAGTCTTCAGTAAGGGTGAGGTAGTGGAGGCTGACGCTGAAGTAGGTAGTGAGTTCCTTAAGAAGATGCTTGAGACTGACGAAGGAGCTAGGAGAGTTGGTGAGGTAGCTTTTGGGCTCAACTACGACATAACCAGATATACTAAGGAGATCTTATTTGACGAGAAGATTGGAGGGACTATCCACCTAGCTCTAGGAGCTTCATATATTAAGACTGGTGGAACCAACAAATCCTCAATTCATTGGGATCTCATAAAGGATATGAGGAAGGGGAAAGTTTTCGCAGACGGAGAACTCATTTACGAGAACGGCAAGTTCTTAATGGAGGTACTTAAATGACTGTGAAGGTAGGAATCGTAGATACTACCTTCGCAAGAGTTGATATGGGGTCTATTGCTGAGAAGACCTTAAAAGACTTACTACCGAGTGTTGTGGTAGTTAGGTATACCGTGCCTGGAATTAAAGACATACCAGTAGCTGCTAAGAAACTAATCGAGGAAGAAAAATGTGATGGAGCTATAACTTTAGGGTGGGTAGGACCAACACTAACCGATAAACTCTCAACGTAGTATCTAGTTTAGCTCTCCAGCTAGTTCAGTTAATGACTAACAAACACGTGATAGACGTAACAGTACATGAAGATGAAGCAACAACACAAGAAGAACTAGCTAAGATAGCTTTAGATAGAACAGTCAAGCACTGCAAAAACCTAATCACACTAATAACCTCAGGTAGGGAAGGACTAAGAAAATATGCTGGAAAAGGCTTAAGACAAGGTAGAGAAGATGTCGGTCCCATAAAGTAAGTCAGTAAGAACTATATATCTCATAATCATGCGTAGCAGTGAAGAAACAGTAGCAGCCTGAGAATACCACACAAGCACTTATAAAGTACTCCTAAGAGTAGTATGAATATTCTAAGATCTCCTCACACTATCTTAATATTGTACCGTATGAGATTTTTCTTAAGGTTAGTGAGGTGAATTAGTGTGAGAAGTAGTCATGTTGGTAGTTTTCCGCTAGACTATAGTTTCCAGAATGTTAAGAAGGTATTAGAGGATTTGGCTTTTCTAGGAGTTGACGTACCCCCATATCCTCAATTAAGGGGGTTCATAGATATTTATGTGAGTCTCTTGATTGAGGCAGGTGCGGTAATGTATGTGGAGGGCTTCATGAGAGTAAATCTTGAGGTACTCAGCACGCAAGTCATCAAGAATTTAAGAGTACCTGAAGCTGAGTTTTCGATTCGTTTGATGAGGGAGTCTGGTTTAGTATTTAGTGGGTTAAGAGCTCCAGTAACAGGGTTTTTTACACTAGCTTCTAGACTCTACTTAAAAACAGGATCTACAGATCTTTCTTCAACGGTTTTAGCTAGTAAAGAGTTAGTTAAGGATTTTCTTTCTGATTACGTGGCTAGGTTTGTGAAGTACTTGACATCGCTAGGTTTCAGTATAGTATTCTTGGACGAGCCTTTCTTAGGAGTCATGATTAGTTCCAGGAAGAATCTCTTCAGCTATAGTGATGACGAGATTATAAAGATCTTAGAGAATATTGCAGCAGTTGCTGAGGAGCTGAAGTAAGTATTCACGTGTGTGGCCGAATTCATAAAAGACTCTTAGAACTTAAGACCCCGGCCAGACCCGATCTCAAAGAACATAATCAAGAAAGAGAACATTCTCAACAAAGAAATTGTTCTCAATATTAAGAATTCTATGGAGAGATCATTCCCTATGGAGTGATTGTTCTCTATATCGGGATTCTATACATGGAGACGAAATGTGTGGAGAGAAACTAACTGAGTTAGTCCTCCCGGGGTCTGACTCCCCCCGGGGGGTACTCGTTCTCGAGTTCAGAAACAGCTCAGTGATACTCTTCAGGAACTCTCTAGAGCCAACCCCCAAACCATTCAAGAACTCAAATGTAAACAAGCTCATGATTGTTTGTTTACAACACGCGTGGTTAGAGACTCCACTCAACCTCTCCAGAGAGACTATTCACTAGTGAATGTTTACAGGAGATCATGCTTTTGTTTACAAACAAAAATTAGGAAACCAAACCACTTATACTACTTAAAAACAATTAACAAACCTCAAAAACCGAGTTACGAACCCACACAATTTTTCTCCAGGATCGTTTACATTACATTTACTTTCTTCTTACAACGTAATACGGGGAATGAATTACGTGTGTTTCACGCATGATTAGCAATTTTCCTTCCCTCTCTCTAAACTTAATTTACGAAACAAAACTTGGTTACCACCAGCGTTCAAATTCCCCGCAGAGAGATCGGCTCACCCTCCTTATAGCTGTCTCAGCTGAATTAAAAATAATACTAAATCTCCATACTACGTGAGAGTTTCTTAAGCAATACCTCACATTTTGTATAACTAGTAGTAAGATTTATTAACTAGTTTGTTGTTTTTATTACTGGGGGAACCTTTATGCGTTTAACTAGAAGTTTGTTAGTGGTTTTTATTGTGGTAATTCTCTTAGTAGC
>JAVVFV010000017.1:0-23619 GCA_039889305.1 Candidatus Zestomicrobium tamdykulense
TTTTCTTTTTTGAACTCTCGAAAGCTAGAGAGGAACTAGCTAGTTTCTCTCCACACATTTCGTCTCCATGTATAGAATTCTAATAACTTCTTTATAATCCAATAACTTCTTTATTGAGAATGATTCCATTGAGTAGTTCCTTGAGACCGGGTCCCGCGGGGTCCGGGGTCTTAGGCACAAAAGAATGCATGACTGAAGAACCAAAACTAACAAAAATAACAGAAACTCACTACGTGAGATGTGTACGGCATAAAGACCTGAGTTCTTTGGTTACGCACGAAATTTAGTTCCTAAGGGATTATATATTGTTTAAGCCGTACTAACGAAACGTAAAGATGCAGTACGTAAATAAAGAAAACTTATGATTACAGTAAAACGTGTTCAGTAAGATTTCTTTCTTTTTAGAAGGTATGCTAGCAGCACAACTAACGCTACTAGAGGCACTACTATGACTACTAGAACCATAGTTAACGTGTTGGTTTCCGCCTGTACTACAGGCATCTCCTCAACAGATTTTATTGTTTTTTCATAGCTTACCCTTACTTCATGACTGCTGAGTGTTAGCGGTATCCTGATTATGTTTCCATTATCATATTTCAGTGTTCGGTATTTTGTTGGTGTGTTATCCGCAAGTATTTCCTTTATCACAACGTCTTGAGTCGTAAATATTGTTATGCCGCTAATTCCTTTGCCGTCAATATTCATAATGAGTTCGTTTCCGGCAGTGCTCAAACCTAATATACTTAGGTTTTCGCTAGCTACGTAGATTCTTGACTCTCCCTCCTCAAACCTAACTCTGTAAGCTCGAGAGTTTATGTGCTTAATTACGTCAATATTGATTAACTCACTCTTAACCTCTATCACGTAATTCGCAGTTATGTCTATGTGGCTATAGTTATAGGTTGCTTTACCCTCTAAGTATAATATTAGGAAGGTTGTTGGATCTAAGTAAGACTCACACTCGACGTATGCGCTCACGTTCATGTATTGGGTGGTATTCATGTTCCCTGTAAATCTCAGGTGTAGTGCTGGAACACCTCTCCAGATAGTAAATTCAGCTGTGGTAATAGCAGTAGTAACATTTAAGGGAATTGGTAGTGTTGAGATGCTTATTCCCAAGTATGTAAGATTTTCTAGACCTCCATAAGGTAAGTAACCTAAAACATCCAGAGGTACATTAACCTCGTATATTCTGTTCATACTAGCATTGAAGAAGTTAAAGAATCTTTGCAGGTACTGTCGAAAACTACTAGGTTCTGCATCACCAGATACGTTGAGGTTGGGCCTTAACCTAAGAGAGACACTCCTCTTACTCAATCCAACTATAGAGAATTCTGTTGAGCCGTTAATTACTAAGACTAGCTTGCTAGGGAGTAAAGAACCGGCTAAGGCACCACTATGCCTCATGTTAATCCTCGCGTAGACCTCGTACCTATAGGTATCATTAATATCGTGAGAAGTCATGAGAGGAGCTGAAATAAGCAATAACGTAAAGACAGCAACAAAAAAGATTAGAAACCTGACCACGTAAATCACCAACAATACTATTTTTAAAGAAAATTAATAAATTAATACATTCATACCGTGCGCAACTCACACATACCGTTGTTTAATGAAGTACTAATTTATCTCGATAATTATCTTTTTTCTGCTTACGTTAACTCCTTTAAGAGAGGATATGAAACCTTCTATGATAGATCTTAGTACGTTCTTGACGAACGGATTCATAGGTACTGGGTTATCGTTTACTAGTAGGCTCACACCAGATTTTACGGGACACCAGCGTGTCTTGCCTGTAGCGTAAGCCTTAACTAAGGCTCTGCAAGTCTCGAAACCACAATATCCGCAGTTTGTTTTGGGTGTTTGGTTTTCGAGGAAATCAAGCAGTCTTGATTCAATGAGGTCTGTAATCATACTTACTTCGTTCTTCCTAAAAACTTTAAGAGATTTGCTTAACTCAAGCCTTACCTCCTCATTCTCAGTTACTACAGCAATAATGTTGTGAGTTGCCTTACTTAGTACTTGAAACTCTCTTAGGTTATCAACAACCACTACGACATCCCCAATACTAGATTCTTTGAAACCTTCTACAACAATTACTGAGGTGCTTAAGTACCCCAACAAATACTCTAGGTCGTCTACCCACCCACTATAGAAGACAACACCAACACTACTAGAAGACACCAAAACTTCTTTAGCACCCGCACCAACATACCTACTACTATCCTTACTAGCTACGTCAACACCGTGTCTTGAGTGTTTCACAACACCAACAACGTAACCCCTACTAACTAACTCTGAAACTACTTGCGTAGCTACGAAAGTCTTGCCACGCTTCCTGCTAGCAGAAATAAATCGAACTACGTAGGGATTCATACATTCCACCAAAAACATGACGTAATCACTATAATATTGTTTTTTGATTAGTCCTGAAGACTTAAATCCTTTTCTTAAGAATAATTATTGTGATTAGTAAGTAACGAGTGCTTGAGGTGTTTTATGTTATGAAATGCCTGTTCTGTAGTTATGAGGGACCTGAAGAAAACTTCAAATTACTTAGAGAACCATGGAAGTTCAGGTTCTATACAGTTAAGAAGCTTCAATGCCCTAAGTGCGGAGGAATCTTCAACTATTATAGTGGTGTGACATCTGAAGGTAAGAAATCAGAATTCTTAATTAAGGTAAAACCAAGAACTAAAAGTAAGTAAGTTATTCTCTTTATCAAGGAAACCCAAGACACACTATTTAGGAGTTCTACCTATACTTCACTTCTTAAGACCTAAGTAATCTTTTTCGAGTAAGCGTTAGTTTCGGTGTACTCTCTCTGAGTAACTTAGTTACTCACAAACTTATGTAGTATGTCTTGTGGGTGTTTGTTAGGGGTTAATGATGCCTCACTCAGACCTCTACATGTTGCTTAAAGCTCTTGAGAGAGATGTTGAGGCTGTGTGTTTAGAGTATGAGGAGAATGAAGTATGCAAGAGAATTGCTTCGTTAGTAAGAGCGTATATGAGGAGGGTTGAGGATAAAACTATATCTGAGTTTCTTAAGAGCTACTTCTACTAGAAACACTTAGCGAGACACTCAGCTAACATCTTTCCTTTCTCGGTAAGCTTGATTTTTCTTTCTTCCTCCTCTAAGACGAGACCTAGAGTAGTAGCTTGTTTTAACGCATAATATATTTGTGAACCAATAAATTTCCTAGCTTCAGTGAACGTGGCTAACCCGCCACTCCTACCAAGGAATAATAGGAGTCTCCCGGTAGTAGTTAAGAGTTCTTTCTCGAGTTCAGGCATATAACCACCAAATACAATATTAGTGAAACTAATATAAGAGTCTTGCCGGCACTAATACGTATAACAAAAAACAACATTTATTAACTTCTTAGTAGTGTATATGTCGGTGATCGTAAAACGAATAACGTAAAACGACATAAAACAAGAAAAACAAACATAAGCTCTGTAAGTAAATTCTGCAAAGCTCTAGCTAGAGCAGGATTCATAGTTAGTCCAGCAACAGTGAGGAAATACGTTAAAGAATTCTGTAGAGAGGGGCTAGCACCTTATGAAGTATGTAAAGACTTCAAAACATAAAATAGTTCAAGCAATAAAGAAAGCAATCCTAAACAAACTAGAGAGTAGCTCAGGAAACGTAGTAATCATTACTGTCAAGAAAGTCATTGATGTTTTAGGACTAGATAACCACGCAGCGAGAACAGAAGTAGGTAAGATTCTTGCAAGACTTGATGAGTTAGGCTACTTGAGGAGATGTAATAATGGAAGACCTACTAAGTACTTAGTTACTAATAAGGGCTTAAGATGGGTTAAGAAGAAAAACACATGCAGTATTTAGTAACTTACTCGAGAGTTAAGGGATTAACATGTAGACGTGGAGAAAACTTCTAGCTCCTCGGGTGTGGGAACTACCTGAATAGTTATTCTTTTTCTTCCGGCTTTAAGAATTCCTGAACCTACTGGTGCTTGAGTTAGGTAGTCTGCCTCAGCTTCTGAGAGCTTATATATCTTTCTGCACGCGTCCCTCCCCTCAGGCTCCTGCCTCATAAGCAAGACAGTAGCTGATTGCTCAAGTATTGTTCTTCCTTGAGGACTCCTAGCAAGGTCCTCAGCTCTCTGAGTAACGTACATGAAGACTACCCCGTGTTTCCTACCCCTCCTCGCAAGATTCTCGAAAAGTCCTAAGATGCTTGGAGTCTCCATAAATAACCAAGCCTCATCCACGAAAAACACACTCTTCCCAGGAGTTCTTGTTAAGAGTGTGTTGTACGCGTAAGTAGATATGAGTGTCGAGATAAGAATCTTCAGCCTCTTACTCCTCAAACTCTTCAAACCAAAAACTACGTTACCGGAGAGTTTTGGTGGGGCACCCCTAAACACGTGTATGTCTGGGGGAGCGACAGCACCCTCAAGCAATCTCCTCAAGACCGGGTCTCTGAGAGTAGCTACGAACTCCTCAATATCAGATACTACATCACCCTTAACGAAGAGTTCCTTCCTTAAGATTCCCTGCAGCTTCTTAGGTATAGCGTAAACCTCCGACAAAACATCGGACACCTGACCTATATCGAGGTAACCAGACTGGAGTAGTTTTATTGGGTCGAGACCTAACTCCTGGTTCTCACTAATCTCTAGAGGTGCTGCTTTAATATGTCTAGCAACTCTAGTATACTCTGACTCAGGATCCACCCCCACGTACGTAACCTCCTCCACACGTTCCTTCAACCTCTTAAGATAGAGCTTAACACTCATGGATTTGCCGGAACCCGTAACACCTAAAACAACGAAATTCAGGTTAGGTTTACTCCATAAATCCAGCATTACTGGACTACTAGATCCTGAGAACCCTAGAAAAACTCCTCCTGCATCATGCATCTCCTCATCAACTAGGAAAAATAGTGGTTTGAGGCTGGTAGTGTCTGTGTAGGTTTTCTCAACACACGCTAGAATACCACACAACCTAAACTCGTAGAGTTCTCTTTGAATAGGTGGTGTTTCAGTCTCTACACCAAACCCCTTAAGTAGTGTTCGAACCCTTACCTCCGCCTCATTCAGAATCCTTAACTCAGGAGCTTTAAGAATCACTAGCAAGTAGAACTCTACTAGGTCAGAACCACGTAAAACCCTCTCACCAAGCTCTCTGAGAGCATTAATCTCGTGAACAACCTCCACAGGACTCTCAATAGCTGATTTCCTCTTAATAGCTGACTCAACCAAGCTTAGAGCTCTGGATCTAGGTACAGACTTAAAAACTAGTGCGATCTCCCACACATCACTAAAGAGTGAGTAAAGAAACGACTCAGGGAGGATTGATGAGTAACGGTAAGCAACCAGCACTCTAGCGTATGATTTATTACTTAAGTAGAGTGTCTTGATGCCGGCGAGACCCCTAACCTTAGGTCTTGAGGGAGGTCCTGCTTCAGTAGCTCTGAAGTAGGGTACTGAGGCTCTCAGGTGCTCGGCAATTCCTAAGTAGAAGTCCGTAAAACCGACCAGGAAGTCGTAATTCCCGTACTTGAACTTCTCAACTCTCCTCCTAGCAAGCACAACTCCTGACTTTACTGACGAGATGAGTGCTTCCCACTCCTTAAGCACGGAATCTCTCTCAACATCTGATAATATAGTGAAGCTAACTCCTTCGAGCTTAAACCACCTCAAGCATCTCCCGAGAATCATGTTGAGATCCTTATAAGCAGGACTTAATGGTTATCGGGGTATTCGATGAGGGGTTTAAGTAACTTGGTAATAGTTCTCTTACTACTCATAATCACAGTACCTGCTTCAGTACTCCTAGTTAGTAAGGTTAGGGAGTATGCTGACGTAGTGAGGAATCAAGCAAGAGTGCTTCAGCCCGTAACTCTAGCAGCCTACATACTCAGGGATAGTAATCAAGACCTCTTAATATTGTGTAATTACGGACGCAGAATAATCAAAAATATTTACATCATAGATAGTGCGGGTAACCGCATGCAGGTACTCAACATTATAGAACCTAAAACATGCTATCAAGTTAGTCTTCCAGTAAGGAACTGGTACTCAGTGATTGCTGGTGGTCAGTTAGTTAGTGTTTTGAGGGTCTCATGAGACTACTTATAAAGACCTTTATGGAGGTAGTGGGTGTCTTAATGCCTGTCTTCAGGCTTGGTGAGGTAGGTGTGTATGCTTCCTTAGTTATGGCTTTGATCTTAGTAACTTACGTCTCACTCTACGTGAACTCACTACACAACATGAGTTATCAACAACAATACATTACGGAAAATCAGCAAATAGAGTCTCTCAGAAGAGCTGAGAACATACTCTTTAAGTACGTTGCAGGAGAAAACGCGATATACGCTACCTCCACAATCACAACAACAATCAAGACTATAGTAATTTACGATTCTGTGGACGTGGTATATAGTAGTGTAGTGAATATTAAGCTAGATCCGTCTTCCTGGGTCAAGATAGTTGAGGGAGGTCTAGCTAAACTAATCACTGAAGATAATCATGTCTTAGGAGTAATTACTGAGAACGGAAACCTAGTAACTTGGGTCCAGCAGGAAGCAAGTAATTTGTTGAGTGCAGTCCTATTACCTGCAGTAAGGTACCAGAGCTTCAGGAATGGTTACCCGCGCTACGTGAGCTTAGTAACTAGCACATCACCCCCTAACGAACTCTTATGTAGTGTGAGTCCTGACGCGGAGTGTGTCGGTACTGTGAATGTGACGTTCCCTAACGAACGTAAGACAGTCATAAATGCGCCAGCACTATACGCCGATTTAATTGGTGTTTATGTGTGGGTTAGGAAGACAGTAAACATCACTTTAAAGATCATATTCGCTGAAAATAACTTCAACGTCCCGGTAAACATTACTTTCTACTACTTACTATTACCACCTAACTCCCGTGTTGAGGACTTAATAACGTATAGGTGTCACGTAAATTACTCAACACACACTACACAACCTCTTAAGAAAGTCGTTATTAAGGAGTATTTCAGGAAGTCAGTCCTAGTTGATGTGGTGAGTTTCTCTATCAACGAACCAGTAATTCTTACAGGAACCTTAGTAGTGCTTGCGTTCACGATCACTCTGCCGCCAGGGCGGTACCCCGAGAACCCAACCATAGTGCTTGACCTGGAAGTTGTTGCGGTGAGGTGAGTTCTTGAGTTTTGAATCAAGGTATCACAGCTTCGTAACGATAGGTGATGTCTCGTTAATTAATGAGAAAGTCTTTGGTCCTCTCAGACTCAAGCACCTGACATACTTCTTCCTCTCATTCCTCACTCTCTGGAGAGCTTTGTGGTTAGGACACCCGCAACTACTTGGGTTTTCCGTACTCTCAATCTTTCTGGCAGTAGCATCAGCTATCTACCCGAAGAAAACACTCTCTCTAGAATCTCTAATACTAGCTGCACTACTATCGTTAATTGAGTTAGTAATACTTAAGGCGAGGTCTGTTGAGTGATGAGGGCTACTATCCCCTACACCGTGAAGCGTTTTATAGACCTTACTAAGTTGGGTGGTAGTAGAGTAGTTCTCTCCCCCTACGACCTAGAAACATTAATTATTGAGGGTTTGAATGTTCAGCCTAAAATAACTATAGCTCACCAAACAAACTTCAGTGAGTTTGTTGGGGGTGGTGAGGTGTGTGAGAATCCTGTATATGTTTCTAAAGACATGATTGTGTGTTCTGCAATAACCGGATTCTCACACCTAGAACACGGTGTAGCTGTTGTGAGGGACGTTAATGGTTATAAAGTAATTACTAGAGACGACGTGTTTGTTGGTGAGTCCCTAGTTAGTGAGATGGTACCAGGAGCTCTCATAGTAGCTATTCATGACGGAAGTAATACTCACGTAGTCTTAGTTAGTCACGACGACTATATGATTTACCGTAATGCTTACAAGAAAAAACCTGTTAAGTGTTCACTAGGTTTCAGAATGGCTACGTGTGTCTTCAGCGATGAGAGATCTCTAATCATTAATGAAGGTAGAGCTTACGAGGTAGGGTTCCCTACCGAAGCTGTAGCAAGCACTCCTAAAGGACCTCTACTCAGGTCTGGTGAGTGGCTTCTCTACGCTGACAAGGAGGATTTAAGACCATTAGTTAAGTCTAGAGGTAGTTTCGCCGGCTTCATCCACGAACTACCTGCTTTCAGGGATGAGATTAAGCTGAAGATTCTTGATGCTGGAGCCTTAGTAGATTACGTGGACGTAGTAGGTAGTGTATCTGCGTGGAATCTAGTAGTTGATGATGTTGGAAATTTCCTGAGGATTATTGATTTGAGGCGTAAGGAAGTCTTGAAAACACCTAAAGACTTAAGCGTTACTTGCTGGGCTACTAAAGATGGTGTGATGTGTTGTAGAGAGCTTTGGTGTGGCTTAGTAGATGTTGGAGAGACAACAATAGATATAGAACCTACATTCAAGAATATCCATAAGTTAAGGATACACTCAAGCACCCTACTTAGGGTGCGATATGGTAAGGATAGTTTCGAGTGTTCTACTGGTTGCGAGATTCCTGACGAGAAAGCATCAACACTCAGAGAACATGAGTTCGACCTAGTTCTGGAGCACCTACTAAGTACTACGGAAGTTAAGGCGGTCTCAACATCGCCTCAAGTTAGTGTGGTGGTTGAGTCTGCTAAGCTCTACTTGAGTGAGGGGACCCACGTGTGTGGTGGTCCAGCATATCTCGAGTTGAGGGTTGGTGAGTTAGTTAAGCCTGAGAGAGTTAAGGTTTATTTAGGTAGTGCTGAGTTAAGACCTCATGAAGAACTCAACACATGCTTAAGTAGCTACAACCCAGAACTCAGCCTGAGGGTTTCAGATCCTGTAGCAGGTGACGAGATCTTGTTAAGCCTGCCTAACTACAAGATAGTACGTGTTCCTAGACCTGAAGTATTGGTTGAGACCAAGAATAGTGAGTCTTTCAGTAAAGTCTATGTTATGGTTGAGCCGAACGCGGAACTCCTAGAGAAAAAGATATGTTGTTCTCTTAAGTGTCAGGACCTAAGCGAGGTAGTGAGGGAATGTCGCTTACCAGCCTGGATCGAGATCAAGACCAAGAAAAACAACTTCATATTCAATCATGTTTTTGAGGTAAGACCTACGCCGAAGATTCTTGAGTGTTTAGAGAAATCCTTCGTGTTGAGAGGGGAGCTAATCACGTGTGGTGATGGGGGGTTCTTAATTTCCTACGTGTCTCCAGACTTCCCGGAAATACCACCAATACATGACCTAAGAATTAAGATTCTGCCTAAGAACACAGTAATATTCTTTAAGTCCAGAACTATCGGAAGAGCTTTAGTGGTAGGCGGTTCAGAAGTAAGAACACTACAACTCAAGCCCGGAGAATTAAGTATTAATACTTCATTCAGTGAGAAATACTTAATCATGATAGACGTGGGTGAGTACTGGAGTTACGAGATAAGGTTAAGCACTGAAGAAATACTTAAGATAGCTGCTCAACACGCAAACATACTTAATCGATTACTTAAGAATTAACATAAAATATGTTTAAACAACGTTCTTCGTATTACGTGGTCTGAAAATCAAGAGATATTAATTTTTGGTTTTTAAAGTTTTTAGTCTCTGTGTTTATTCATGTTTCTTTAGTGTTGTATTAGTCTTTATAAAGTGTTTTTCCTTCTTAGTGAGGTGTCTAAATGATTAGGTCTCGTAAGTTTTTGGTTAGGGGTGTTAGTGAAGTTGTTGTTGCTTTGATACTGATACTAGTTGCTGTTGTGGCTGCTTTCGGTATTAAGGCTTGGCTAGATAGTACCATGGCTAAAATACCTACCACAGACATAGCTATTGCTAGGTATAGTAGTTCTGTTGCAGGTAGTAACTTAGTCTTATACCTGACCGTACAGAACCTACTACCAAGAGATGTTAGGTTGGAAGGAATAGACATAACACTAACTGATGGTGCTAGGATTGCTGGAGTAGCAACTACTACCAACTCACTAAGTACCGTAACTGGTGTTGGGGGAGTAACAGCGATTTTAAACCCAGCACTCTCCGTAATTGTTCCAGGAAAGTCTGAAGTAATGATATACTTAACAATAAACAGACCTGCGTCAGTTCCTGCCACAGTATACGTTAGAGTTACTGACTTAGCTACGAGCACGACACAAATAATTAAAGCTAGTGGCGGGTAATCACCAAGAATAAATGAATTCTAGGTTACGAGAGTGTTTTTTATGAGTAAGTATCTAATGATTACTTTAATTCTACTTTCTATAGTAGCTTTCACAGTAAGCTTCATGAATTACTCTATCACGCAGCAAGATACCTACTACCAAGTAGGTATTGTGTCTTTAGAGTGTTTAGTTCGGGGTGAAGACGTAGTAGTAGTTCTGAAGAATACGCATGATAAATTATTCGTAGTGCTAGGTATAGAAACAACACCCAAGAAGGTAGTAGGAATTATTTCCCCACAATTATTAAGACCTAAAAACACTACGTACTTCCTGCTTGAAGGTGTTGGAGAATTAAGTAAGGTGTTAGTGTTTCTACTAGATCCTGAAACCAACACATCCTTAGTCATGGCTTGTGTTTCGTGAGAAGAATTCTTAAAGTTTTCTTAGACTACTACGGGGTACGTAATGCTTCACAGAAACATGAAGGTTTTCGAGAAGTTTAGGTTGGTTTTTACGAAACCTAACCTAAAGAAACAAGAAATTAAGTTCTCGAGTAGTGTTGAGGTTCCTGCAGGTGATGTTATCGCGGAGTATGGGGTTGGTGCTTATACTGTTAGGTTAATTAATGATGACTCAAGATTCTTTTATCACGCTAGCCTGGATAGAGTTCCTAAAAACCTGTACGACTTAGTTGAGTCTAGACTTGAGGAATTAGTTCTGCTTATGAGAAGAGGGAATGATTTAGGTGATGTTTTTTCTTCTGTGCTCGGTATCCCACGTAAGGAGGTTCCTGCGATTGCTTACGTCTTCAAAACATTAACAAGTTATAAGAAGTTGCAGGTTTTGCTGGATGACCCGCACGTCATAGATATTAGTGTTGCGGGTCCCGGTCCTGTGTGGGTTAGGCATAAACTAGTTGAGGTTCTTAATCCTCAAGCAGATTTTATTCAAACAAATATTTTCTTGAGATCTGTGGAGGAAGTCATTGAGTTACAGCAAACGATAGCTTCCAGGTGTTCTTCATACATCTCTACAAGCAACCCGCTAGTAGATACTCAAATGCCTTTGAAGGATGGTGGTCACAGAGTCCACCTAGTATCACACATAATCTCAATTAAGAGACCCGAGATAGTTATTAGGAAGAGAGCTTCAATACCTCCACACACAGATGTTTTGGTAGAGCAGGGGGTTCTACCTAAAGCTATAGCGGAATTATTTAGGTTCTTAATCTTGTCGAGAGGATCATTAATAGTTGCTGGTCCTCCGGGATCAGGCAAAACAACACTTATTAAGTCTCTACTATACTCGTACGTCCCTACAGACTGGAAAGTCGTACTAATTGAAGATACTGGCGAGATAGATCCTCCCGCCAACAGTAGCTGGAGTAGGTACGTGGCGTTCGAGCTTGGTTCCGTGAAGATAAATCTCTTCGACCTAGCTAAAGCTGCTCTAAGATCCTCAACCACGAAACTCCTAGTTGTTGGGGAGACTAGAGGTTCTGAAGCTCAAGTCCTTACTCAGTCTCTACTAGCTGGCTTAGGAGGAATAACATCATTTCATGGTGGTAGTCCTGAGGAAGTCATTACTAGGTTGAGGAGCTACCCAATAAACCTGAGTAACTCACAGATAGGTATGTTCAACTTCGTAGCAATCATGAGTTTTTCTGAGAAACCTAGGAGAGTTTTGAGGGAGCTTGCCGAACTAATATATGATCCCTCAAGAGATGAGGTCCTAATTAATAGGGTATGGGATAGGTTCAGAGATGGTCTCGAAATCACTCCTCAAGAACTCCTCACAAGAATCAAAAGGCTAGGAGAATTAAGGAGTAAGTCTGATTTAAGGTTAGGATTCGAGGTGCTTGGATATTCCGGGAAAGATTCTTAGGTGGTACCAGAAACGCGTAGCATTGATTGATCCAAGAATTAAGAGATATGTTAAGGCAGAGAAAGAACTTAAGCTAGCTTTAGTGCTCGCCCCAACCTCCCTAACCCCAATAATACTTCATTATGCCGGCTTACTAGAGACCGACCCAGTACTAGTAATTTCGTTAAGCGCCCTAATATTAACGCTATCAACACTTAAGGTTCTAGAGATTTTCGTGTTAGTGAGCACCACAACTAAGAAACTTGATGATGAGTTGCCGTTCGCAGTGCTTGCCGCAACTGCAGCAAGCAAGACAGGTCTTGAGTTCGTTGAGTTCTTAAGGTTCGTGAGCACATCAAAAATCTTCAAGTCTTTCAGACTCCTTGGTGAGAGATTCGTTAAGCTTGCTGAGATTCTCGGTATTGCTGAGACACTCACAATACTCTCAAGAATTACGTCTGGTAAGACTAAGTACTTCTTGATTGAGTACTTAGTAGCACTTAATTCAGGTACTGTGCTGAGCCAGCTTAGAGATAGTGCTGCGGATTTCGTTAAAACAATATCTTCGCAAATCACTAGGTCTATTTCTTTCAGAATCAACGCAGGAATAACGACTTGTGTTGCCCTAACTATAGGACCTCTAGTAGTACTTAGTATGACCCTCCTGATTGGAGAGGAACTAGTTAGTCTCGTAGTTCCTATCCTGGTCTTGGCAGGCTTCCTAATAACTACGCTATTCCCTGATTACCCTGTAGGTCTTCAGGTAGTGATTGATGAGAGCTTACTTAAGGTTTTTAAGGTTTCGTACGTTGCTGGAACCTCCTTACTTATCCTCCCACTACAATACCTGGTTAGCGGGGACGTAACGAGTTTTACTAGGTGTATTCAGCAAGTCTCAGTAGTTTCCTTGGTTCTTGGTCTGCCTCCCGCAATTCTCCAGCTGAGAGCTGTGCTTAACACACTTACTGGTAGTGTGGTTAGCAGAGCTTCTAATCACGTGAGGGTTTTCAGGTCTTTCCACCTCTACGAAGATAAGGAGCTAGATGAAGCTCTTAAGAAGTGTGTGAGATCTTGGCTAACACTATACTTGAGTGAGGCGCTAGACTTTCTCAGAAGATTAGGGGATTGTGATCCTGAAGTATTTGAGTTATTCGCTAATTTTGTTTACGAGATTAAGAGAACTTTGAAGCAGTATGTTAGTGCTCTCGTGATAATTTCTTCTGTTGTTGTTCTAGCTCCATTCCTCATTGCATCAACAATATCTCTGGGTTATGGGTTAGCACCATTAACGAGTATTCTACTCACGTCCTATGTCTCAGTACTTGCTTTAGGGTTTAGTGTTTCGAAGATCGTGTTAGGCAGGAATATATCGACTGCTTACCCAGGACTCACGCTACTGATTCTCGTAGCATCACTGAATTATTCTATGTGATTGAGTTAAGTGTTTTTATATCCAAAGACGTATCATGAGATTCTCAATCATACCTAAATAAGTTTTCAGTGTTTCTGCGTTGGGGTGTTTGTTTAGTGTTTTTATTTTCGTTTTTCGATATACGTATGACGTAAAATGCCTGAGCATGACCCCGGATACTGGCTAAGAGATCATGAGTTAGTGGGTTTAGGTAATGTTGAGGGTGTTGAGAGACTCTTATCTAGGATCGGGATTTACAGAGCTTCAAATATTCTTAGGTTCGTGGTTGGTGAGTGTGATTTATGTTCTCTCGGTAGGAGTGAAGAATCTGCTCTCTCAGTTCTCTTAATTAGGGGTTACAGAACACTCGATTTAGTTAGGGAGGTTTTCCAAGATAAAATCTCGTTAGGGAGATTCCATAATGCTTTCAGGCAGTATGTTAAGTGTGCTGACACTCTCTCAGGACTAACTACGTATGTTTTGTGTCCGTTCTGTTTCTCTGAGAAGATTGCTAGATGGGGTTCTGCTAAAGGCAAGAAACTCTTCAGGTGTTCTTCTTGTGGGAGGTACTTCACGAGAATCCCTACATGGGAACCTTCTATGCAGTCTTTCTACATACCTGAAGTAGTCAGGACTTACATGAGTCACTACTCAGGAGGTGGTAGGTTTAGTAAGGTGGAGAAAGTAAGTAGACTTATTGCTAGGAGGAAAGCTGTAACGTACGCTGAGAAAGTAGCTACTCTATTTAGGCTAGAAGCCTCTAAGGATGTCGTGAGGGTTTCTTTTCTAGACCTAAGTACTGGGAGGATTACCCTAGACCTAGACATAAGTGTTCCCCCGAAAGACTCCATAACTTCAGTAGCTTTCTACGAATACGAGTACCACTTCAAGCCTGAGGAAGCAGTCCTCGTAGGTAGGAGTGCATTACTAGACACACCCCTAAACACCTCAATAGGTAGTAATCCAAGATTTACGGGTAGGTTGAGAGTCTTCGTTAATTGGGTTCATGAGTTACGTGACGAAAAAAGTATTTTAGTTTTGACTTTCAGGATTAGGAGACCATTAATAACTACTGTCTCGTTAGCCCCCGAGAATCCCTCCTATGAGGGCCCACAAGAAAGCTAGTATAGCAGCACCAGCGATAGCACTACCCAAATACTTCTTACCGCTCTCGTAGTCTCCAGCAGCTATTTTAAAGCCTCCAAAGAGTCCAGCCCCAACAACAGCAACCCAGGCTACCCAGTAAAGCCATGAAAGCATCCTAGTGATTGCTTCTCCCAAACCTGGTGGTGGGGTAGGTGTTACTGTGACAGGTATTGTCTGTAGAGTGGTCACACTAAGTACTTGACTCACGTTTATATCACCAACATAACCAGTAAATTCTTTTTAACGACCTACCGACCTCTCAGCATTTTTAAGGAGTTATTTCCTTCAGTTGGGGTCAGGATGTTTGTTGAGTTAGTACCGAAGATTAGTACTCGGAAGTTTGATTTAGGTGTTTTCGGGCATTCCTACACCTACTGCTTAGTGAGTGACGGGACTAAAATCATGGTTTTTCTTGAGACTCTAGCTTACCCAGCAACACTAAGAGGTTACTTCGGTGTTAGTGAGAAGAGTTACGAGGACCTCCTCAAGATATTTAAGGGGGTTGCGTGGGTTGCTGAGTTCAGGCTTAAGCGGTGTAATGAGTTATGGTTCTCAGACCTAATTATTTCGGATTTGCCAGGACTAATCAACTCCCTAGGTTTTCCTGGTGGTGTCTGTGTTTCTGTTAGTAGGAGTTCTGAGTTGAGGTCCGTACTACTTAGGAAGCTAGCAACCTTAAGCAAGAAAGCTTTAAAGCAGGAGAATATGGTGTTGAAGTTGCAGCTTTCTGAGATGCAGAAGAAAATACCTAAATTAATCTTGGGTAGGATTCTCGCTCTCGCTAGTAGTAAGGAAGACCTGAAAAGCTTATGTGGTTTGATTAGAGCTTCATCAACTCTTGAGCTTAAGTGGTTTACTCGTAAGGTTGCGGATCCTGAGGAATTATCGTTTTTGTTAAGTCCTCCGCGCATGTGTTTCTGGGATAAGTTCCTAGGTTTTAGGGGTAAGATCTTCCTTAATGAGGAAGTGATTAGTGAGATTGTTAAGTTGCCTAACCCATCACTACATAAGGTTGGTTTTAGTACGGAACAAAAACTACCTACGATCACGCCTAATCGGGAAGGCTCCAACACCTTCAGGATCGGTGTTTTGGAAGATGGGACTGAGTTTAGGCTTGGTGTTGATGATCTCTACAGACATGCTTACGTGGTTGGTCAGACAGGCTCCGGGAAAACTACTCTACTGAAGCTGCTTACTCATAAGCTGGCTGAGTTCGGGGGTGTTTCCTTAGTAGTTATTGATCCTCACGGAGATATGGCTGCTGAATTAGCTGAGGAAATCCCTGAAAGTACTTACCTACACCCTATTAAGTCGCCCTTCGCTATTAACCCGCTAGACCTACCTAAAGCTGAGGATAGGGATCATGCCGTAACTATAGCTATTGATGTCTTACTCGGTGTTTTTAGGGAGGTTCTCAAGCTCATGGAGACTGCTGTTAATGTTAAGTATCTGCTTCAAGTAATACTTAGAACACTCTACTCTAAGTTAGACTCACCAACTATGGCTAACCTCTACGACGTTATTCTAGCTCTCTATGAGGGTGAGCTAGATCTGGATGTTGGTGATCCTGAGTGGGGTAGGCAGCTATCAGCTCTTAGGAAGATGCATGACCAAACATTCATAAGTGCTTTGAGTAGGCTGGAACCCTACGCTGAAGACAAACTACTCCTGAAACTCACCTCAAAAACAACTATTAGGTTTGACGAAGTCATGAGTCCTGGAAACCTAACTTTATTTGCTGTACCTAAGTCTGACTTAGGTGAGAGTCTAGCTAGGCTGGTCGCCTCAACCATACTCATGAAGTTGTGGTTTGAGGTTCTTGCTCGAGCGAGACTCAGAATTAAGAGAACTCCTGTTTTTGTCGTCATAGATGAGTTTCAGTTTGTTTCTGACTTACCCGTGATAGACACCATACTTAGTGAAGCGCGTAAGTATGGACTCCACCTAATCCTAGCACACCAGCACACTAACCAATTACCTCGCAACCTACTTCAATCAGTACTAACGAATTGCGCAGTGAAGATAGTCTTCATGGTGGGAGGGAGCGACGTGAAGAAGCTTTCCTTAATAGATGCTGGGTTCGCGGATTCTCTCTCGAAAGTATTGACTAGCTTAACTGTTGGTAGGGCAGTTGTGAAGGTGACTGCTAAGCCCGGCGAGCAACAACCACCACCAACTGTGGTACTAGTTGATTTCCTGCAGCACATCCCAAAAAGAAAAGACATATACACGAACGCTTACGATCCTGGGGAACCCACCAAGACAAACCTAAAGAGTTTGCTTAACCCGGTACTGAAGTACGTTGAGGTTCCTAAGCCACTGAACCTCCAAGCACTCTACGAAACGTATAGAGCTAGAGAAATCTCAGTAATTGATTTAGCTACTAAGCTCGGAGCACCGAGAAAAGACGTTGAAGATGTGATTAGTGAGCTCGCTTCTCAAGACTTCGTTAGTGTTGTGAGGGAAGGTAATAAACGTGTTGTGAGGTACGTTAAGGGGCTTTTTAGGGGGTTGAGGACAGTAGCTCCGAGTGATGAGGGTTTTTGGCTAGCTAGGAAAGTACTGCTGAGGTACTTATCAAGAGGTTACTACGTAGTCCCCACGAAGAACGAACCAGGTCTCGAGAAACCTGACTTAGTAGCAATACCTATCGATAAAAGTTCTTGGAGACCACTCTACGCTGAGGCAGTAGCTGTCGAGATTGAGTCATGTAACGAACTAGAAACACATAGGGAGCAAGTAGTAAGGAACTGGATTAAGTCAAGTGTTAGAGACTTCAAAGAAGTTCATAGTTGGGTTTGGGAAGAATGCTATGAGAAGATACAAACACTCTCCCAGCAACAACCAGCCGATACTAGAAGAAGAGTAAAGATCTTCGGAGTAAAGACGAGTAGACCCCCAAAACAGTAGTTCTGCTTAGTTGTTTAAGTCCCTCTCCTCTAGGGAGGCCAGCTTAGGTCGAGGTATGCGGGTCCTCAGTACCTGGCTCGCCGGCACACTAGTAGTAGAGGGAGTTTGCGTTGGGCTTAAACCTGCTTGAGTTGCGGTGGTTTGGTATCCTAGCTTGTGTGTGAGTTTAAGACCTGCGTACCAAACAATACTAGTTATTGAGCGACCAATACTTGCTGAGGCTCCGGCACCAAGTACTCCTAACACGCTAGGTATTATGCCTACTAGGATAGGGAATACTAAAGAGAACGTTACTTCCTTCACTGGAGTCATTATGTAGATTATCCTCACGAATACTGCCGCTATAGGTCCTGCTAGAACAAATCCTGCAAGTAGTGTTAGGAGGTGTGTTGCGGATCTTCTTAGCGCTGGGTGAATCCAGGAAACAGCAATGAGGGGGGATGTTGTTATTAGGGTGAGTATTAGCCAGTACCTAACATAAACAACTGCTGAGGTAACTATTAGGACAACTATTATGAAAGCACCAACCATAGCTAGTGTTGGTAGGAAGTACCCGAGAATCACGCCGATTAGAGGGTAAGTAAACACCAACGCTAACACAGGACCTATGTCAAGTCCTGAAACCATCGTGAATGATACGTAATTCAGGACATGTATCGTGGCATTATATACGTGTGGAACAAGGAAAGAAAGCGTGATTACAATCGTAGCTTCCTTGAAAGACTCTATTAATTCCTTCCCTGAATCACCCCACACGAACCCCCAAGCAATCCTTAACGCTAGAAAGAAACCTACGAGACCTACAGAGACCCCTAAAATCCACTGATAGAGCTGATAGAGCTCACTGTTTGGGTTAGTTGGGAAGATAGGGGCTGAGGTTAGTTTACCTAAGTCTAGGCCTGGAATCACCATCTTCACAGCCGAGACTAACCCGCAGAGGAAGTCGAAAGGCC
Organism: Candidatus Zestomicrobium tamdykulense; assembly: GCA_039889305.1. Taxonomy (GTDB): domain Archaea; phylum Thermoproteota; class Thermoprotei_A; order Sulfolobales; family NBVN01; genus Zestomicrobium; species Zestomicrobium tamdykulense. The sequence continues at coordinate 18,424 of JAVVFV010000017.1, forward strand.
AGGGAATACTACACGTAGCTCCTAAGTTCACTACAGATATCGAAACTACGTTATAGCCTTCAAATCCATTAGGGTCAGTAGCTCTAACTATGAGCGGGAATGTCGTGGTGGTGTTGCTTATGATGTACGTGTGGTTGTAGGAATAGATTGTGTCGGGAGTTATCGTGTGTTGTTCTATGATCCCATCACCCCAATCAATAATTATCGTTACTGAGTCTCCAGTAGTTCCAGAAACACTTACTCCGAGAGCTAGTGTCTCTCCAGACTGTAGGTAGGTTGATGAGGGGTATAGACTAATTGTTAATGATCCCGTAGGACCTAACTCAACACCACTAGTAACTGAAGCTGTGAAGAACCCTAAACCAACTATTAAGAAAGCACCTATCAAGTGTTTCGATCCTTCCTCAAACCTACCTAAAGACAAGTAAGCGGCAGACAACACCAAAGCAACACCACTCAATACGTACAAAGCCCACGAGTAAGGTATTGGTGGAGGTACTGGATAAAGAGCACTAACTAAACCCCAACCGAAAACCAAGACTAATAATCCGAGCAAACCACCGCCAGCCAGTATCCTGCCTCTCCTAAAATCACCTAAAACGAAAGAAACCACACCTAGTAAGAGGCTACCTAAACACAAAACACAGGAAATCCACAACCCCCAAGAAAGCAGATCCCATATATTCACTCGACATCCCTAAAACAGGGGGTCTTGTTTTTAATCACTAGTTCCTCGTAATTACTGACTAGGTTTTCTTGGTTTTGAGTAATGGGTTCTCCTTACTTGTTTTTACTTGCGGGAATAGAGTTAATGCTTAAACGTGTTTCTTAAGTATGTTTTTGGGTGGTATAGTGAGTGAGGTTAGGTTAGGACTGAACGTGATTCAGGGCGTCGGTAGTTCTGTTTTCATGGTAATGAAGGTTAAGAATGTTTACGTAGCTGCTAGGACTAAGTATCAGGAAGTCCAAATAGTAGATTTAGAGGAATTCGGTAGGTCTTTGGTTCTGGACGGGTACGTGCAGTCTACGGAAGCTGATGAGTTTCTTTATCATGAGTCCCTAGTTCAACCAGCAATGACTACACATCCTAACCCAGCTAGGGTTCTGGTGATTGGTGGGGGTGAGGGCGCTACCCTCAGAGAAGTTCTAAAACACAATACTGTCGTTGAGGCGATTATGGTTGATATTGATGGCGAGTTAGTAGAGTTTGCTAAGAAGTACCTGGAAGTAATGCATAGAGGGTCTTTCAGCGATCCTAGAGCTAAGGTCTTAATAATGGATGGTCTTAAGTACGTTGAAGAAGCACCTCAAAACTATTACGACGTAATTGTTAGTGATTTAACAGACCCTTACGGCCCGGAAATAAGCAGATTACTTTACTCAGCAGAATTCTACGCTAAAACGAAGAAGCTTATGAGGAGTGACGGGATACTAGTAACTCAAGCAGGCAGCTCATTCTTCTTCCCGAAAACCTACAAAGAAATAGTGAGTAACTTAAGGAGTGTTTTCAAGATAGTTAGGGAGTACTGGACCTGGATACCCTCCTTCGGTTACGCCTGCAACTACGTAGTAGCTTCAGACGTTCACGACCCTCTAAAGCTAACACCAGATGACATCGATAAGATTCTTAAGAATCGAGGCGTAGTAAACAGGTATTATGATGGGAAACAACATCAAGTTATGTTCACGAATAAAGTAATCGTTAACCATAAGTCTTTTAAGTAGTTTCTTCGATACCCGCATTTTTAGATGACTCAAGAATATCTGCGATCTTCTTAGCTGCTTCCATGAATGACTTAGTAACTGGTGATTCGGGGTAAGTCAGCACGTAAGGTCTCCCTTCATCGTTTGCTTCACCTATTCTAGGGTCTAGAGGTATTTCAGCTAGGAGTGGTATGCCATACTTCTCTGAGAGTGTTTTGCCGGAACCCTTACCGAATACTTTGTAGGTCTTCCCCGAATCCGGACAGTAGAAAGACGACATGTTCTCTACTATACCTATAGGTTTCTTACCTAGACGCTTATAGAAAGTTATTGATCTACCTACAACGAGGACCGAGATCTCTGAAGGTATCGTAACGAACACCACACCATCTATCTTAGGTATTTCTTGAGCTACAGTTATGGCTTCGTCTCCAGTGCCGGGAGGCATATCAATGATTAGGAAGTCTAGGTTCCCCCACGACACATCAGTTATGAACTGAAATATGGCTGTAGTCTTTATAGGTCCTCTCCAGATGACTGGGGTGTCATCGTCCTCCAGAAGGAAATCTAGAGACATCACCTTAAGTCTTAAAGGTCCTTGAGCTGGTTGTATGCCGCTGGACAGAGCTATGAGTCTTTGACCTCTAATACCGAGCATCTTAGGAGCTGAAGGACCGTGGAAATCTATATCCATTAAACCGACCTCATAACCTAGAATCCTCATAGTTAGTGCTAGGTTTGAAGCAATGAATGATTTCCCTACACCACCCTTGCCTGAAGTAATCGCTACCACGTACCTCACATTCTTGAGTTTCTCTAGTGCTGCTTGCTTACGCTGATCCATAGCTAGGGGAGGCATTCTTATGCTTGGGGTTTTTCTCTCCACTCTCAACACCTCTCTTACTCAACTCTTTAACAGCGTTAATATAAGTACGGAAACTAAATATAAGCTACGTCTGTGAGCACGAAAGTTAGCTCACCACTACTTGACATAAGAACCGCCTTCAGAGGTACTCTAGTCTCCTTATCTACCCATAAGGTTAGTGTTGCTGTGTTGCCTACATCACTTATGAAGTACTTATATACTTGAGTAGTCCTTACGTTAGTAACTGTCTTGAGTCTCTCTAGGGTTGGTGAAGTCATGTTTATAGTTGATAGTGTTACAGTAATTTCTTCCTCACCCACGTAGGAGTACGTGTAGGGAATATTTTCTCTCTTAAGTCCCTCAATATTTATTAGTATTTCTTCGGGGTTGCTTATTCTGGGTGGTGAGAGAGTATTGTTCTCTTCGAAGAACCGGATACCTAGCTTACTTAGAATAGCTGACATATAAGGTGTTGTTTCATAGTATGTGTGCAACCTACTTGTGTTTCTATCACGTACTACCGTCACGTACACAGTGTCTGATATAGTTACTGGGGTGTTTAGGGTGTAAGCACCCCTCACACGATACCTAATAAGTAGTGTAGCGTTAGTTAGGTTTTGGGTAAAGAGAGATTCTGCGTTTTTCTTGAGTAGCTCGAAGGGATCCGGAATTTCCTTAGCTGTCGGGGTACTTACTGTAGGGACTCTGTAGAACGCCATGTATATTCCTGCGATGATTAGGACTATCACGACGCTGATTACTATTATGTCGAGTCTTCTTAGTTTGAGTGTTATTGCTCTAGCTTTCTTCTTCTTAACTACCTTACCTACTTCTTTCTTTTTCCGTGTTTTAGACATTTACCTCAACTCACGAGCTAAATTAGTAGTGAATATTAGTTTTAAAGTTTCACTAAATACTACTCAACTACTCTAACCTTAATTACCTGCTCCTTATCTCTTAAGCCGTAAGTCAGGATTACTAAGTCTCCTTTCTTTAGGTACCCACTACTTACTAAGCTTGAGTATAGTTTTTCAAGACCTTCCGCATAGTTATTTGCTTCAATTACTTTAGCGTTAACTCCCCAAACTATTGAGAGTTTCCTAGCTACTTCTTTCGTAGGGACTCCTACGTAGTACTGTGTTTTGGGGCGTAATGATGCTATGGTGAAAGCAGTTGTTCCTTTCATGGAGTATATTGCTAGAACCCCGCCTAGGTCTTCAGCAAGTTCAGTTACCCCCTTCGCGTATCTCCTCTTCAAAGACTTCCCGACACACTCGGTAGTTCTCTGTATTGTCGGCTTGTATAGGGACTCAGCTCTCTCAGCTATCTTTCTTAACCACCTCACTGCCTCAACAGGATACTTACCTATTGCTGTCTCTCCCGTAAGCATTAATGCGTCAACACCTTCTAAAACAGCGTTAGTTACGTCTGATACCTCAGCTCTCGTGGGTACTGGATTATTAATCATTGATTCTAGGAGCTGAGTAGCTACTATGACTGGCTTCCCAACCCTGTGGGTCGTCTCAACAATAATTTTCTGTAGTATAGGTACCTCTTCAAGACCGAAATTCATTCCTAGATCCCCTCTAGCCACCAAGACAGCATCTGATGCCTCAGCAACCTCACTCAGGTTCTTTACTGCTTCTCTAGTTTCTATCTTAGTTATTACTAGAGCGTCACACCCAATACTCACTAAGTAGTTCCGTAACTCCTTAACGTCATCAATACTTCTTACGAGGCTTGCGTCAACGTAGTCTATCCCCTCACTACAGAGATTCTTCAGAGCTTCTAGGTCCTCAACACTCATGTACTTAACTCTGAACTCCTTATCCGGGAAAGCTACGTTCTTCTTTTGCTTTAACTCACAAGACGTTAGTGCTTGAGCTCTGAAGCACTCGCCAGAAACATCAACTACTCTGAACCTAGCCCTACCGTCATCCATTACGAGGAAGTCACCAACAGAAACGCTCTTGAAGACTTCCTCGTGAGGAAAAGGAATTCTGGGAACCTCTTTAGAGTATCCGGAAACACAGAATTCAACTAAAGACCCAGCAGAAACGCTAATTACGTCTGGGAACTCACCCAACCTGAGGGAAGGACCCTTAATATCAACAATAACTGAAACATATCCACCAACCAGAGACTCAGCCTCCCTAACCAACCTAATCATCCTGACCCAATCACTTAACCCACCGTGAGCTAAGTTAATCCTGAAACCAGAAACACCTTCACGCAACATAGACACAACAGTATCGAGAGAAGTAGAAGAAGGACCTAACGAAACGATCAACTTAACTCTCAAACACACCACCAAAAATAAACGTTATAAAACCCTTAAGTAAAACAATAAAGGAGAGCCGCCGTAGCTCAGCCGGGTAGAGCACCGGCCTTGTAAGCCGGGGGTCGCGGGTTCGAATCCCGCCGGCGGCTTCATCCCTCAAATCAACAGAGTTAAAAACAGTTGCTCCCAGAGATTCTCCACTATTCTTTGATTTTCTCCTGCATCCAGAATTAATACTTATGCTGGCTCGCAAGCAACTACAAACAAGATTTCTTTAGAGAAAGTAGTTCTTTATTACTTAAGGCACTGTCACTTGTTATTGGTTCTCAAACCTGAAGTATACTAC
>JAVVFV010000018.1:0-23406 GCA_039889305.1 Candidatus Zestomicrobium tamdykulense
GATCCTAAAACAGGTCAAACAGCAATATTTACTCAGGAAGACGCTATAAGAGTAACCAGTATTATAGGAAATGAACCACAGATGCTAGATCTCTACAAACTTGCGTGGACGCAAGCAGCAACCCAACGATACCAGCAAATACTTAGCGAGATTGGAGGATAAATCAGTACTATCGTAACTTATAGGTGTTTTACTAAATTATCTCTTTACGAGGAACTAAAACCGAATATTATTTAACACTAAGCCTTACTCATTAACAGAACCCATCTTATAGCCTAACTATGAATTAACTCCTCAAGTTGAGGTCTGAGTTTATCTACTTTATGCTTTACGTACCTCATGAAGACCCGCAGAAGTATTCTAGCAGGTAAGTATTTTGCTTCTTTCATGTAAAACTTGTTCATTATGTCTTCAGCCCAGTATATGGAGTGATGTAGTGTTTTGAGCATCACATCTATATGTTCTCTCTTGACTGCATTCTTTCTGAACCAATCTCTATTTCTTAAAGCACCCATAGGAACGAAGAACATAGGTACTATGAGGCTCCGGTATTGGCGTATCCTGTCCAGGAGCTCGGATGTTTTAATTAAGTCGTCTGGGGTTTCCTCCGGTATTCCTAGAATTAGTGTTACGGCAGGCACTACCTTGTTCTCGTGGAGTATCTTGAGAGCTTCCTCAACTACCTCAGGCCACTTCTCAGGAGGGTATGGTGTTGATTTAGCCGGCATTATCTTCTTAGCTAGGTTTGGACTACCTGTCTCGAGACCTATCTCAACTCCTAAGTAGTCTTGTTTATCGTGTAGTATGTTATTCATTATCTTGGACACTAACCTGTAGTTATCTTCAGCGAACTTAACTGCTGCGAAACTGGTGTGTGCCCAAGCTATGCTATTTGGGGTTAGTTTCTTAACTAATTCATGCAACTTAATTAAAGGTTCTTCTTTAGGTTTAATACCGTCAGCTCCGTACAGCAAAACATCCTCACTATGAAGTATTGTGTTCTTAACACCGTTACGTACGTTAATTTCTATCTCAGCTTTTATCTTCTCTAAAGGCATGTACCTGAGCGGTCTCAGCGTAACAGAACAGAATTTGCAGCCTCTAGGACATCCTCTCATTATCTCAACAAGACCGTTCACACTTGCTCCCCTAATTATCGGTATTTCATCTACTTGCGGCACCTCATAAGGTCCTACAAAGACGTACTGAGGTAGTTCCTCATTATTTAGAGCTTTCTCAATTATGTCACCAATCACTAACTCAGCCTCCCCATCAATCACCGTATCAACGCCGAACTCACGCATTAGTTCGACTTCCCACAACCACTGCCACGCTGCCGGACCACCAACAATTATTTTCACTCCTTTCTCCTTAGCTTTACGTACTGGTTCACTCCTCATGAATCTTATAAAGGATTTCCTGTTTATGGGTTCCTTACCTGTTATGAACCACCACTCACTACTTGGAGGCCCGTAAGCAAAGTAGTCGTGATGACCCATCATGAGGATTTTCATACTGCTTAAGTGCTTACCTATATGGTCCGGGTCTATAATAGCTGCTTTATAACCCAGCTCTTGAAGTTTTGCTTCAATTTTTCTTAGACCGTAGGGTGCTTCAGTAGGTCTGCCTAACTCATCAACCTTTATTTTAGGAGCAGCAATCCACATCCATAAAAACTCTGGAATACCTATAGCAGGTCCTGTAGTCATGAAACCTAAGAATTCTTTACCTCTATGATTTGTCATCATAGTTCTATCAGTAGTTATGACTATCTCGAAACTCACGAGCTCTCACCTACTAAAATCGGGGTAATACCAAATTGCTTAATTACCTCTAAGTACTCGTCTCCTAAACTACGTGAAGAATATAACTTGACATCATTACCTGACTTAACTAACTCTCCCAACAATTTCTTCAGAGAATCAACACCGTAACCGGAATACTTAACAATTATGCCAACATGAATATTCGATAAGAGCAAGTCCCTGATTTGCTTAAGGTATAGTGGGGAAGGAAGAGGACTTATGACGTAAAGTTCTATCCTCTTGTATTTACCTCGTACGCTTTCTTTAACGAGATCATACGTTAAATAACGATGTATAAAATCATCTTCTCTACTTAAAATAATCACAGCACTCAATACCTTACAAGCACTACTCACACCCCCAGGATTTGAAAGAGGTATTGTGTGTGGGGGTTGTGTACAGCTCATCCACTATGCCTCAATTAATTATATAGAGTAGCATTCATAAAAATATTTCGGAATCACACAATCCATTAAAATATAAAATATAAATCAGTATAAGATTAATTAATGGTGCTCCTAAATGAAATATATTTATACAGAGAAAGCACCTAAACCGATAGGGCCTTATTCTCAAGGAGTCCTAGTCGGTAACTTTCTCTTTATTTCAGGACAATTACCCATAAACCCCCTAACAGGTGAGTTAATAAAGAATAATTTTAGAGAAGCTACTAGACAAGCATTAACTAACGTGATAGAAATAGTTCGTGCGTCCGGAGGAGACACGAAGAACATAGTTAAGGCTACTGTATACTTGAAAGACATAAGTAAGTTCAGTGAGTTTAATGAGGTTTATAGTGAATTATTAGGTGGTCATAAACCAGCTAGAGCCGTAGTAGCCGTATCTTCAATACCTAGAGACGCTGACTTAATGATTGAAGCAGTAGCTTACCTAGAAAGTACGTAGTTAAGATATAGGTCTTGTTTTCCCAGAAAGTTTATCATCTTATTTTATTCTACTTGATAAGTAACTACTTAGTTCTCGAAGTAACACTCTATACATATCTACGGCTTTCCTCAACTCAGCAACCTCAACATACTCGTTAGGTTTATGCGCTAATGTTTCTTCCCCAGGACCTAAACCAAGACCCTCAGCACTAAATTCATTCACGATAACTAAGTCTGTTGAGAATTTCCAGTAATGTCTTGAGACATTACTATAAATCTTTTTGAGAGACCCTATTAAGGGTTTAATCAGACCTACATCCTCGTTTATCCAGCCAGGAAACAACTCCTTAATACGTAAATGGTAACCCATCCAAGAGTTGATCTCCTCTTCCCTTAATGAAGGTCTGCACTCAGTCTTCTTCAGATTCCTGACATGATTACATAAATCTTCGTATATCATGATTAAGTCTAATTCACTTCTACCTGGTAACAACCTATGGTCTACTGTGACCAAGCATTTATCAGGTATTTGTGGTTGTATTTTAGGTTGGCAGTCAATAAGAGTAGCTACAGCTGATTCACCACCAAGTAGATCGTGACTAGGTAGACTACTAGATATGTCTGCTATCTTCAGGATAGCTAGAGCAGCCCCCTCAAGAGAGTTAATACCTTCGCTAGGCATTGATGCATGAGCAGAAACCCCGGAGATCTCAAGGTTTATGACTGCTCTGCCTCTATGTCCTAAACCAAGCTTAAGGGAAGTAGCTTCTCCAGTCACTATTACGTCGGGACGTATTCTTAGTGAATCTCTCAGTGCGTGTCTTAAAGCAACACCCTCAATTATTTCCTCGTGTACCGTGTATATTACGTAGAAATCACTTTCCAGAGTCTTCAGATCCTCAAGTGCTTTTATTTGGGAAGCAATCGCGCCCTTCATATCAACAGTTCCTCTCCCGTACACCTTACCCTCGATCTCTGCACCGGAAAAAGGCTCAACAACCCACTGTTTTAAATCGCCAGCATCTACTGTATCTAAGTGACCTTCCACAACTATAGTTCCTAAACCACTACCCTTTACTGGAGCAATCACGTTCCCTACACTATCTATGAAGACTTTATCAACTCCTGCGTAACTCAGAAACTCCTTGACAGTGTTTGCTAAGTCTCCCTCACTTCCTGGCAGACTCTTTATCTTCACAAGCTCTTTAAGTAACTTAACTACATCCATGTTTTTACCTCCTCATCCTCACAACCCATTTGGTACCTGAGGAGGTGTCTTGAAGCTCTATACCTAACTCCCTCAGATCTTCTCTTAACTTATCTGATAATTCCCAAATCTTCCTCTTCCTGAGTTCTGACCTAACATCAACCAATAACCTGATTAAAGCCTCGACTAACTCTCCCGTGCTGCTCGGTCTTACTACGAAACCTAAAATGTTGTTCATATAGTTAAGTGTGTTAATAACTAACTCATACGTGGTCCTATCAATATCGCTTCTCTTATTAGTGTATTCGTTAATAGCTGATACTAGGTCTAAGTAGCTAGCTACAGCCTCAGCAGTGTTTAGGTCGTTATTCATAGATGCATCAAATTTTTCTCTAGCTCTTTCGGTCTTCCTTCTTAATTCTATCTCGTCATCACTGACCCTACTGTCTCCCCTAACCTCTAGCTGCTCTAACCTTGAGTGAGCTACCTCGATTCTGGAGAATGTCTTATGGGTACTCTCGAGTGCGTCCCACGTGAAGTCTATTGGTGATCTATAGTGGGTCTGCAGTAAATATAGTCTGAGGGTGTTAGCACTGTATTTACTAACAGCTTCTCTAATGGTGACGTAATTACCTAAAGACTTACTCATCTTCTCACCACCCACCGTAAGCAGGCCTACGTGAATCCAGAAATTAACGAAGGGTTTTATGCCAGTAAAGGACTCAGCTTGAGCTATTTCAGCCTCGTGATGAGGAAATATTAACTCTACCGCACCGCCATGTATGTCGTACTGAGGACCGAAATGCCTAATAGTTATTGCAGTGTCTTCTATATGCCATCCAGGCCTGCCATAACCCCATGGTGAGTCCCACCCAAACTCATGCTTAGGTCTGACCCTCCATAAAGCGAAGTCTCCCGGATTCCTCTTCGTTGGGTCTGGTTCAATTCTATGAACAATTAATTCCTTAGGATCCCTACCCGATAGTTTACCGTAATCACTAAAGGTAGTTATATCAAAGTATACTCCTGTCGGCGTAACGTATGCGTGATTCCTGCTCAGAAGCTTATCTATTTGCTCGAATATTTCTCTTAAATAATCAGAAGCTCTCGCATATAGGTTAGGAGACGTTACGTTAAGTGTTACCATATCTTCAAGGAAGAACTTTTCGTACTTCCTAGCAAGATCTAGTGGGTGAACCCCCTCCTCAACCGCTCTACCAACTATCTTGTCATCAACGTCGGTTATGTTGACTATATAAAACAGTGAATACCCTAATCTCCTCAACCAACGTGCTACAACATCAAAGAACACGAAGACTCTTGCATGACCTATGTGAGAATAGTCGTAGACGGTAGGTCCACACACAAACATAAACACTCTGTTACTATTAAGAGGCTTGAATACTTCTAGAGACCTAGTCCTGGTATTATAGATCTTAAGTTCTGCAAACATACTCACCCACTAACACGCACCTCTCATATATTTTGGTGACATATCGATATTTAAGCTTATAGAGACCCTGCAAGAAAGAACAAACAGTAAAGATGATGAAATATGAAGTCCGAACCTTCAGGATCTAAGGGCTGCTTTCTTTTTATGAGTTTAAGCCCCGTATTAACTTGTTCTCTATTAAATGCGTTGTTCATAGCGTTAATTAATTTGTGTTTAAGACTTATTAGTTTTGGTTCTTTTATTATAGTAAGGTGTTTTGTGTATGCCTGAAGAGTTTGAGTGGTATAATGTTTTTGTTAAGAAGGATTATTCCCCAGATCCTGATAAAGACGTGATAGTATCTTTCAGAGTTACTCCTGCAGAGGGTTTTAGTATTGAGGATGTTGCTGGTGGCATAGCCTCTGAAAGTAGTGTTGGTACTTGGACTACCCTCACATCACTTCCTGACAGGATTTGGAGATTAATGGGTAAAGCATACGAAATAAGAGGTATTGGTGATGGATCTTGGCTTGTTAGGGTAGCATACCCTACGGATCTATTTGAAGAAGGTAATATGCCGGCTTTCCTAGCTTCAGTTGCTGGCAATATCTTTGGTATGAGGAGGGTTAAGGGTCTCAGAATCGAAGATATCACGATGCCTTGGGAATTCTTGAAGTATTTTAAAGGACCTGTGAAAGGACTTAGAGGTGTTAGGGATATATATAGGGTATATGATAGACCACTACTCGGTACTGTCCCTAAGCCTAAGGTAGGCTTCTCGCCCAAAGAGCTAGAAGCAGTGGCTTACGAAATCCTGGCGGGAGGTATGGATTTCGTGAAGGATGATGAGAATCTTGCGTCACCCTCTTTCTGTAGGTTTAGTGAGAGAGCCAAAGCAGTTATGAGAGCTATTGACAAAGCTGAGAAAGAGAGTGGTGAGAGGAAGGCTTGGTTAGCTAACATAACGGCTGACGTTAAGGAGATGGAGAAGAGACTTAAGCTAGTGGCTGATTACGGTAATCCGTTTGTGATGGTAGATGTAGTGATTGCTGGCTGGTCATCCCTAACATTTATCAGAGATCTGGCCGAAGAATACGGCTTAGCGATACATGCTCATAGAGCTTTTCACGCAGCCTTCACCAGAAACCCAACACACGGTCTCTCAATGTTTGTTCTAGCTAAACTCCTACGGGTAATTGGTGTAGACCAGCTACATGTTGGTACCCCTGAGGTAGGTAAATTAGAAGCTAGAGCCAAAGACGTCATAAACATAAGTAGAGTGTTGAGAGAACCCACATACGTTCCTGAAGCAAGTGATTTAAGGCTAGCACAAAACTGGCACCATATTAAGTCCGTGCTTCCCACATCTTCAGGCGGTCTACACCCAGGTACGCTACCTGAAGTCATTAACTCTTTAGGTATTGATCTAGTGATTCAGGTCGGTGGTGGTGTGCTCGGGCATCCTGGTGGTCCTAGAGAAGGCGCTATGGCTGTTAGGCAAGCTGTTGAGGCGTTCTTGAAGGGAATACCTCTCGACGTATATGCTGAAACACATAGGGAACTTAAGAAAGCACTAGATAAGTGGGGTTATGTGAAGCCGGCTTAAGTCCCTCCTGCAGCCGGTGAGACTCTTGTGTGGGAAGTTCGGTATTTATGTTCCGGATGAGTTGATGCGTGAACTAGAAGATTGCATGAAGTCTTTAGGTATAAAGAATAAGTCACTAGTATTAAGAGAAGCTTTACGTCTCTTCATAAGTGAACATAAGTGGCGTGCAGGAGACTCCATATTAGGGGTGATTAGCGTTATCTATGATCACGAAGTGAGAGGGGTAGACTCCGAACTTACTGATATTCAGCACGACTACTTAAACGAGATAATATCTGCGCTACATATTCACATTGATCATAGAAACTGTATGTTAGTACTAGCTCTGAAAGGTAATTCAGAACGTGTAAAGAGTCTTTTAGCAAGGATTATTAAGCTTAAGGGAGTAAAGCTTGTAAGACCTGTTTTAATGAGTGTTGAGTCTGAGAAACCAGAGTCATCACGGTGAGCTCCATTCATCTATTAGGGGTATTAGGTTCCTTATACTAGGTATAATAGCGAATTCCTCAGCTTTAATAACTTTCCCTCCCAAGTTCTTGATTAATACTGCTTTAAGACCAGCCACTAGAGCTCCACCGAAATCCTCGCGAACGTTATCACCAACATGTACAGCCTCACTTGGTTTAAGATTAAAGTGTTTTAGTATCGTCATAAATGCCTCAAACTCGGGTTTTTGGAAACCGAGAGTATCTGAGAAGAAGAACTTGTTTATGAAAGAACTTAAGCCTGAAGTCTCTAAAATACTTACAGTTATTGAGGAATCCCAGAAGAGCACATTACCTAGTACCGCGGTCTTAAGTCCTTTAGTCTTAACGTAAGACAAAACCTCTCTAACACCATCAATAATCAAATACCCTAACTTGCCTTCCTTAGCTTCTTTACTTAATTCTTCGTGGACCAGCATGAAATGATTCATGCTTAAACCCAGCCTCTCACAGAGCATTCTTCTAGATTCTTCTAGGACCTTATTAGCTGGGGTTTTATTTATTCTTAAGTTCTTAACTTCTGAGTGGACTCCCTTTAATAAATCCAGAACTTTACGTGAATCTAAATTTAAGTGTTCTGACAACTTAGACGCTAGTAATTCATGCATTTTCTCTAATGACAGTAAAGTATCCCACACATCGAATATCACTAGCCTTAACATCTTGATCATCCGTTAACAAAATTATGTCGTAGTAATATATTAAGAACATACTTCAGCACACTTGATACTTCTCTATCTTATAAGGAAGGTATTTTAAGTATCCTAAAGCTTGAAAAAGTTAAAGCAGATTTTTCATAGTTTCTTAAGAATCTCTATTAGTTCTGGAGTTAGGCACCACTCTAGTGTTTGAGCTATTTCTTCTAGGTGTTTAGTATTTTCTGTTTTAACGACGGCAGCTAGGTAGGGTTCTCGTATTACGTAATTCAGAGCTATCTGAATTATAGGTTTGTTTATTTTTGATGAGATTTCAGCTAATTTAGGATGACTCAAAACCTCACCTCTTTCTAAAGGTGTGTAGGCTTGAATAGTTACTTGATATTTAAGTGCTGTAGGAAGTAGTGATTCCTCTATTTCTTTTCTTAACACGCTGTAGTGTACTTGATTAAGCACTATATCTGACTTCTTAGTTGAGTTTATAGCTTCTATCAGCTCTATGTCGTTGAAGTTACTTACCCCTATATATCTAGTGAGTCCCTCATCAATTAATGCCTCAAAGTTTTTGATTTGTTCCTGGATACTTAATGCTGGGTTAGGCCAGTGAATCAAGTATAAGTCGACTTCATTAACGTTTAGCCTCCTTAATGCTGCTCTGCCATATTTAATTACGTCGTGTCTGCTTTTGAGTCTCTCTGGAAGCATCTTAGTTATTAAGAAAACAGATTCTCTACCAACATGCTTAATAACTCTACCCACCAGCTCCTCAGCTTTGCCGGAGTTATACATTTCTGCAGTATCTATGGTGTCTAGGCCTAACTCAACACCCTTTACTAGAGTTAGGAACGCGTTATTTCTGTTCCTTATACCCCAAGTCCCTAGAGCAATTGCTGATATTGTTTCACCTGTGTTACCTAAGGATCTTCTCCTACTAGGTATTCCGCTACCCATTTCTAATACCAAAGTTAATATTGTGTTACTAAAGAATAATTTATGGGTAATTAATTGAGCGAGAACCCGGAAATCTCAATTATTGAGTGGAGGAGTAGCTTAGAGAAGTTAGGAGAAGTACTAGTAAGTATGTTGAATGAGATGAGATTAGAGGAATTAGCGAGTTCCCTGAGTAAGAGAATTAAGAGCGCGTCAGAACTTCTAGGTAGTGAAAGATTTAAAGCTTTAATAATCAAGAACGAGCATGCTTCAGCCTTCATAACTACTAGTACCGAAGATATTAAGAAATTCGTGTCTGTGAGAACACAAACAGGCTTAATCAGGATACCTGTATATCTTAGAGATTTCTACTTAACTCAAGTAGGGCCTTATGGTATTAAATGCACGTGTGAGGACGCATTAATGACTTCAGCTAAAGCTGATAACGTGTTAGTGAGTATAGCTAGAAGTCTGGAAGCTAACTTCAGTAATATAAAGCCATTACCTATATCGAGCAGATACATCATATGTAAACACACGCTAGCCTTAGCTTCCCTCCTAAACAGTCTAGGTATCGTAAGACTTGATGATAATAGGTTTGTTAAAGTACTGAAACTAAGTATTTTAGTCTTAGCTTTAAGAGAAGGACTAATCACTCAGAAATTACTTAAAGAATCTGACAACCTAACATCGTTGCTTAACGAATTAATGCGGAGTGAGGATTAATTACCTCGAGTTCTTGAGAACCTAATCATAGTTCAACGTATTATCGTTCTTAAGAACACTTCTTATCTAGTATGTCACCGAAAAGAAGCCATAACGTAAATATCCCTAAAGACAATCCCACACCTATAGCTACACCCCAACCCAGCGAAGACTTCATCTCTGGACTCAAACCCGTTAAGTCAACTATCATTGCTAAACCAAAGAAGAATAAGAGTATGAATAAGAGACTCTCAACTTTCTTCTCGAAGATTACGGTCTTGCTGAGGATGTCTAAAGCCACCATCAGAATCAACAGCATTATTGCAATACTCACTACTCGAGTAATGTACGTTACTAACTCCACGTACGTATTAGAAGTTGCTAGAGCAAATACCCTGATTACCATCGTTATAGCTAGTAAAGCTATGCTCATGTCAGCTATCATGATGATTAATGTTGCTACGGAGAATCTTAAGCCACCCGGCACTATCCCCTTAACAAGATCTTCAAGATTACCTACCCTCACAATCCACCTAATTACTTTATTTATTAGCTTAGTTAAGAAGATTGAAAGTAAGATAATACCTATAGCTACTACCACGTAAGGGATTAATCTCACAGTACTTCTTAAGACTTCGTACAGCATATCTATTATTTCCATAGCGACTCACCTACACAGTTGAGAGCATCATGATTAATTCATACAGCAACAGTATTAAAGTTAGGAGAAGTGTCAGAGCTACTAACTGAATAAAAAGCTTAAACACTCTCTTAGAAGTTTCTACTGTGAAGGTGTAACCTATTATGCTTATAAGGTAGATGAGTTTGCCGTAACCGTACGCTGTTCTTGGAGGCACTACTGCGGTTTCCGGGATTGCCAGCACACACACAAATAACGCGAGGAGTTTAAGGAGCGTAGCTAAGCCAAACACTAGCAATGGTGCGTCAGGCAAGTATCTGCCAAGAACCGACGCTATGAGTAACCCAACAGCACTAGATGAAGTCAGGAAAGTAGATGCTTTAATTATCCCTAAAGACTCGACGTACTTAGAGTATATCGCGGAAGCTATTAGGTTAGCTCCTATGAAGGTTGCTGAGAGAACAGCGGAAACAAGCACGTGGGTTAGGGGATTAACAAGGAAAGGTATAACTGAAGTAAAAGCTATGTTAATAGCTATTGCAAGGACATATGCTCTGTATCCTCTCCATAAGTAGGGACCTACTATACCTCCAAAATTCCCTGCTAGATTAAGAGCCATAGTAACATATAGGGGTGAATTCATCGTCTTAAGGAGTTGAGGCCATGCAAGACCTATTAGGTTACCTCCACTCATCATCAGAATCAACATTAAGAACGTATTTACTTTTCTTATTTTAACCTCTTCTATCTCTACGGTTCTTCCGGGCTCACCAAACTCTTTAGGTACGTCATAGTAGATTAGGGCAGCCGTAGCAAACAACCCTACGACAGAAGAAGATATGTAAGCTACGTAATACGATGCGGGCGCTTCTATAAACGCTGTTACGAATATTGTGTAAATAGATCCTAGGAGCGAGGACGCAGCTCCTAAAGCAGCTCTCAAAATACTTATTTCTACGAACTCCTCCTGCACGAAAACATTAAGTAAAGCAACGTTAAGTAAGACACCCACAGGTATAGTTACTGTTAAAGCTATTCCGTAAACTATTATCAGTAAGTCCGGAATACCTATAAGGAAAGGCAGCAAAGCAAATAACAACCTTTCAAGACCGTGAACAATCAATAACTTCATTTTTACGTTCTTAGCTAAGAGACTCGGGTAATTATAAATTAAGTATGATAAAATGACGTTCATTAAAGCTGCAAAGAAAGTAATTTGTGATAACGTGTTTAGAGTATAGCCTGAGTAAGTAAGCATTGGCACAAAAAGACCTCTAGTTACAGCTACGTATAGACCCCCGAAAAATGCCTCCATACTCATCAAGATTTTCGCAACGTTCTTCTTCATTTCTCCTTATCCTTGCCAGTTTTACTACGTATCCGCCATGAATAAGAATTAAGCAGGTAACATAATTTATGTTTTAGAGTTTTCTAAGGATCCGTAAACAGTTATTAAGATACCTATTAAAGCTAATGTCATGCCTCCTAGAGTTTCTGCATATACTTGCTGACCCAGTATTAATGCCGCTAGTAACGTAGCTCCCGGAGGCTCTCCTAAAGCTACTGAAGTAACTACGTAGGACTTCATTCTCTTTAACAAGTAATTAATTATTGTGTGCCCTCCCAACATAGGTATAATTGCCAGTAAGAATACATAAATCCATGAATTAGTAGAGGCTGGTAGTAGGGTTGATTTAGTTACTAAAGCATAAATAAGGAGAGTTAATGAAGCTGTTGTGTACGTGATGAGGGTGTAACTTATTAAAGACATTCCAGACTTTCTGGAAGACCTACCTAGGTAGAAGTAACCAGCCGCACATAATGAACCTATGAAAGCCAGAAAAACACCTAATACACCAGACTCGCTGCTCAGCTGAGGTTGGGTAGCTATAACGACTCCTGCGAAAGCCAGAACAAGCCCTAAAATCTCAACTCTCCTTAATGTTTTGTGAGCAATACCCTCAAAGAACGCGTTTATTAAAGGATACATAACGACTACGGTAGTAGAAAGTGCTACCGGTATCAGAAAAAGAGATTCCATCCACGTCAAGAAATGAAGTCCTAACAAAACGCCTGCAACGACAGACCTCAAATACATTGGAGGACTAGCCAGGTTTACCTTAGGACGCCATACTAACTCCGCAAAAGCTTTATAAGATAGTATAATAACGGAACTCAGAAAAACCCTCCAGAAAGCACAAACCAGAGCAGTAGCACCTGAAAGAATTACCAGAACAGAAGCAGACGATATGCTTACCCACGCAATCATCATTAAGATGAAATCAGTGAAGTGTAATCCTCTAGTACTTCTCAAACCCTCTCCCACCTACAACTGAAAACTAGTTTTTTAAGACTAAACAGAATGTTTTGCGAGGCGTATAGAATCCTTATGCGGGCTTTTAAGCATATTTATGAAAATACTGGTCTGACTATAACGAGGCATTCTTTAAGACATTAGCCAGCTTGCTGTAGATGCTTTGATTCTTGATTAGTTCTTGCAGTTTTTTCAGTACTTTCTCGACGTCATACTTAACTCTATAGAATGTTACGTTGTTGTCCGTACTGTCATAAATAGCGTATGAAGCTCTGGCGTCTCCGTCTCTCGGCTGACCAGCACTCCCCGGATTAATTACGGCTGCTCCCTTAACCCAACGTAGGAATTGGTGGTGAGTATGCCCCACAACAAACATAGACTTAACTAACTCACATTCTCTTTTGCTCACGCTTAATCTATAAGTTCTTTTCTCCTGGAGTAACCAGCATATTTCCTCACTACCTAGCCACGGGTATAGGTATCCGTAAAGTGGTTGTTGTAGAGTTCCGTGCACTAGTACTAATGATGGCTCAGCATAACTAACCCTGAGAACCTCCGGCAAATCACTCAAGAATTTTCTATCATTGTCTGATAGCTTCCTCATAGATATCTCATTCCTCGTATACTCGCTTACGTCATGTAGTTCGTGCCCGCACCTGCAGTCTACATTCTTGCCTACTGCCTCGTCATGATTTCCTTTTATTATTTTCGCGCCCGCAAGCCTTATCTCATCTATCACTAGATCTGGATCGGGTCCATAATCAATTAAATCACCCAACACTATTATTTCGTCGTAGTTCCTAGCATTATTCATGATTGATCTTAGTGAGTCGTGGTTTGCGTGGATATCAGATATTAGAAGGATCTTCACTATTTTCACTCACCTACTAAAGCCAATTCTTTATCCTTACTGAGTACTACTAGGAGAGCTCCTGAAGCTATTATTATTGATGAGAGCCCCACATTCTGAGTAACTTTACTTAGGTCTGTTGTTTTAGAACTCACCGCGAATTGATATACTACGTTATCTATGATGGAGACCTGTACACCTCTTATTACTAGGATTTGCGTAATTATTTCACCATAGCCGTACGCTAGGAAGCCCTCAACATCGTAATGTCCACTAAAATACTTAATTATTAAGCTGATATTACGGCGTAAGTTCCCAACTCTTAAGGTGATTACGTAGTGCTGATTCTCTAGATTCACAGCTTTGTTTTGCGCGTTTTCATTATATATTAAGTTGACTGCGTTGAGCCTGCTGAGCAGTATTCTAGTGGTATCTAGGGGGGTCTCAGCTATGTAGCTCTGCACGTTAGGTAGCTGAATCACGGCGTAATCACGATACAGAACCCCGTCGTACGTGTACTGTAGGTTCACGACCTTCACATTACCTACTTCCGGGAGTGCAGTCAGTATAAAGATGCCTCCAACTATGATCGAGGCAATAACTAGCGATAAGACTGCTTTAGATGTTTTACTAAGTCCTCGCGCCTTAGGGTACGTGAATATTAAGTAAGGTAACGATCTTATGTATTCGATGAATTTTAGTTCTCTAAGTCTTGAGCGATTTACTACTAAAGGAAGAATAGCAATACCTGCTAAGAAACCTCCTGCGTGAGCAAACACAGCTACACTACCAGCAATTCTAGCATAACCGTAAATTACTTGAGTAATAAACCAGAATATGAGGTAAAACGAAGCCCTCAGAGAGAAACACATCGGAAACATGAAGAAAATCCAGCAAGCAGTCAATGAAGTCCCAGGATAGAAAATAAGGTAGGCACCTAAAACCCCGCTTATAGCTCCTGAAGCCCCTATAGCTGGTATAGCGTACGACGGAAGACCACCCAAGAAACTGTAAGTCACATGAAACAGTACCGCCGATATTCCTGAAATGAAGTATAGTACTAAATACCTGAGACTCCCTAAAACATCCTCAACAGCTCTCCCAAATATGTAGAGGAAATACATATTAAAGAATATGTGAAATATGTCTCCATGCAAAAACATAGAAGTTAATATTCTGTATACTTGAGTAGGATCTTCAAAAAGTGCTGGAATAAACCCACCACTATTAACCCAATAATTATTAATCGTTATGAAGAAGTTCTCGTATGATGTGAGTAAATACACTAACACGTTAACTAGTATTAAACCTATAGTAGCTTTAGGTTTCCTCATGTAGTGAGTACCGCCTATAGGGAAACCTATACTAAGCCTCACTAATATTCATCCCCAGTTTAGTTCTAATTAAATATCGGAGCTAACATTATTAAACATCCAAGAATACTAACTAGGAAGTCTTCCTAGCCACGCATTCCATAAGAATTTATTGCGTTAAGAATCTATTTCAAGACTAAGTATATTCTAGTCTTAACTCTCTGTACAGCCTAAGAGTTTCTTCTAGTTCGTCTTCATTTATTTTAGAAATAGCGATGCCTGCATGAACTATAACATAGTCTCCTTCTCTTATTTCGTCGTCAGTAGCGATGATGATTTCCTGAGTAATGCCTCCTAGATCTACCTCAGCGTAAGTTAATGCTTCACGAATCCACTTCCTTAGAACTTTAGCAGGTACCCCTAAACACATCGGTAATCCCTCTTAACATATTCTTGGTAAGTTAATAGACTTAGGCTCTATTAATACTTTACCACCAACCTCCGTCACACCAATAACTCTACCTCTGAGGAAATTGCTGGGAGGTTCTATTACTTCACCTATTATCTCAGAATTTTTCTCACCTACCTCCTTTAACCTCTCAAGAATCTCGGGAGCTCTGCTACCGTTTACTGCTAGGAGTGCTATACCTTCTGATGCCATAGAAAGATAATCAACACCCATAGCTTCAAGAAAATCTCTTACTTCTTCTCTCACAGGTATTTTGTCCTTATGTATCCTTATTGTTAAGTTGTTTGAGCGTGCCCACTCATTAAGTACTGATGCTAGACCTCCTCTCGTGGGGTCTCTTGCCGCATGTACGTAATCTCTGAACTCCTCTACAACTTTGAGGACTGTCTTAGCTAAAGACTTAGTATCACTTCTAAGTCCTTTAACTTTGTCTAGTAAACCTAGTTGAGCAGCTAGTATGGTTGCGCCGTGCTCTGCTACGTACCCAGTAACTATTATTTTATCACCAACACTTAATTCATTATCTGGTATAGGTCTCCTACTAAGTCCGATACCAACTCCGGTTATCAGTATCTTATCAAGTGTTCCTTTAGGCATGACCTTGAAGTCCCCGCCAATCAGGGATACGTTATC
The DNA here is from genome assembly GCA_039889305.1 of Candidatus Zestomicrobium tamdykulense. Taxonomy (GTDB): domain Archaea; phylum Thermoproteota; class Thermoprotei_A; order Sulfolobales; family NBVN01; genus Zestomicrobium; species Zestomicrobium tamdykulense. The sequence continues at coordinate 15,933 of JAVVFV010000018.1, forward strand.
CTCGATTAAAGCCGAAATTAAGGAATCGATTATAACGCTTAACTCTGCTTCAGGAAACCCCTCCTCAACAACTATGGTGTCCATGAAAGCAACTGGTCTAGCACCAGAAACTACTAGATCGTTGATGACGCCGTGCGCTACTAGAGAACCTATATCGCCTCCAGGAAATCTGTAAGGACTTACTGTGTAGGAGTCTATCGTAATTACTACGTGTAGGTCATCACCTACTTTGAGAGTTGCTGAATCATCTAAAACATCCAGTCCGTAACCACCTTCAATTTTCTTTAGTTTCTCAGGCACCCTATCAACAATTAATTCCTTAATGAGTTTCCAGGTCTCTACAGCTCCAGCACCGTGCGCTAAAGTAATTAAGCGTTGAGTCACTACATCACCCACTAATCTAGGTATTACTGAGCTTATTTGTATTTCGTGTTAGATCTAGTTGATTAGAATATAAAGGTGCTTCACGTTTTGTTTAGAGGGTGTATCAAGGGTGGTGAGGCTAGCTATAGTTGTGGCTGAGTTTAATTACGACGTGACGTACTTGATGCTTCAGAAAGCCCTCGAACACGCTGAGTTTCTCGGTGCTCAAGTGAGTTACGTGGTTAAGGTTCCCGGATCTTTTGAAATACCGCTAGCAGTAAAGGAACTACTGAAGAAAAACGAGGTAGATGCGGTAGTCACTTTAGGCGCTATCATTCAGGGAGAAACTAAGCATGATGAGGTAGTAGCTCAGCAGTCTTCTAGGAAGATCTTAGACTTAAGTATTGAGTACGGGAAACCAGTTACTCTAGGTATCATAGGTCCTGGAGCTACTAGAATGCAAGCTCTCGAAAGAGTTGAGGATTACGCCAGAAGAGCTGTTGAAGCTGCTGTCAAAATGTGTGAGAGATTAAAGAAATTAAAAGAAAGTGAATCATCTAGCACAACATCATTCATAGAGTAACTGATAGTGTGGTACGATGGTCTTAGCTGTTTTCGTGGAATTTATCAAGTATAGGGAGTGGACTGAGTCTTTAGGTAAGGATAGGGAGTGGTTTATTCAACTCACGCAGTCTAAAGTTTACCAAGTTATTCAGTCTTTCGCTTCTAGTTATGGAGGCATAGCACTACCACTAAGATATGACTACCAGATAATATTATTGCCTTACGAAATTAATGTGAGGGAATTCAATGAAGGTTTAAGGAAGGTTCTGCTGAACTACTCACCAACACCGATAAACACTTTAGTTACCTGCAGAAAAATCAAAGACCTTCTTAAGATGGACCTAAGTAATGAGAACTATCGAGAAGACGTGAGTTGCTTACCTGAATCATTAGTAGTTGCACACGCAGATCTCAACGACTTCACTAAGAAAACTAGGTCTCTAGGAATTTACAGAACATACTCAGAAATCCTGAACGTGATAGCACACTACGTGAAAGAACTAAGAGACGTAGCTATAGTACAATACCTAGGCGGCGACAACATAGTCTCGATATGTGATGAAGAAAATATGCAGAAAGTACTGGAAGTCTTAGGAAGCGTCAATTCCATCAAGGTTGGTGTAGGGATCTCCAAAATACCTAGAAAAGCCTTTATGCTGGCAGCAGAAGCTCTCGACACGATTAGAGAGAAGGGTAAGGTAAGTAAGTACTTAGTACTATATGATCAATGAGGATATAAATAAAGAAACTGTTTTCAGACTTCATGTTGTTAATTAGGTTCAGCGCTGATATGTAGTTCATAAGAATTTTGTAACTAGATCGTTAAGTATCTTCTTAACTCTAGATCACGTATATCCTCTCGTAATCTTTAGAAATTTCAGCTATGTTGACTTCAGTAACCATTTTTAACGTCTTTGAGATGTTCTGCCAGTCATACATTGCTACATACACGTAGGTTAAACTCGTTTAAACAATAGCCTACATATACAACTTTTGCAATTATTTTAGGTAAATATTCATTCTCTACTAGGAAAATACTGGAGTTCCCTTATTAATCTTGAGCTGTATAGTAGGTTGGACCAAGTAGTGAGGTGTTTGAATGTTTAACTTAATAGTTATTCATGAGCCAGGACCTGATAACTGGAGATGGGCTAGGAATCAATTAAGGCAGTTACTAGGTGTTGAGGGAAGAATCCTAACTTCTTACCAGTCAGTAATGCTGTACTTGGTTGAGGGAAATCCTCATCAAGTAGCTGGTAAGTTAAGAGAGAGTTTGAGTGGTGGAGGCACCCCAATAATTAGAATTATCCCTGTAGATTACGTGGTTGATCCCTATCTCGATGAGGTTATTGAGATAGTTAAGAATATGGTTACTAAGATCCCTCAAAACGAAAGTTTCAGAATAACTCTTCAAGGACGTTTAATGAGTGTGGATTCTGAAGGAAGGAAGATTGTAATGCATTCTATGGATTCTATTAAGGAGATAGCTAAATATATTGATAGACCAGTAAATCTAGAAAATCCTGATTGGGTGGTTTTCATTAAGATAGTTAAGGTTATGAGAGGCAAGAAAGTTGCTGCTGTGTCCTTACTTAAGCCGCACGAACTAATTAATTTGAGAGACTTGATTCAATCAGGAGAGTCGGGTGAGGAGATCAGTGAGTAGTAAGAGACTCTTCGGGACAGCTGGTGTAAGAGGAAGATACTTAAGAGAAGTAAGTCCTGAAACCTTTCTGTACCTCAGCGCAGCTATAGCAACATACCTCAAAGCACGTAAGAGTGTCGTGGGTGGTGATGGTCGCTTAACCACGCCGCTCCTGAAGAGTTCTGTGATAGCGGGACTCCTAGCCTCTGGTTCTGACGTTATTGATGTGGGTTTAGTTCCACTACCAGTCCTAGCTTGGAGTACCAAGTATTTTAAATGTGATTTAGGTATTTACGTGACTGCTTCACACAACCCTCCTCAAGATAACGGTCTTAAAGCTTTCTACGGTACTGGAATGGAGCTTCTAGAAGAAGATGAGTTTAGAATTGAAGAACTATATCTTAGTAGGAAATGGTTTCTTGTTGATTGGGACGCTGTCGGGGCCTACACTAGCGCCATACACATAATAGAAGATTATGTAGCAGAATTACTGAGTAGATTAAGTACTGGGAACAAGAAAAGTAGAATTCGAGTTCTTATTGATACAGCTAACGGTGCAGCTTCCTTAGTAACTCCTAGAGTCCTGACTGAGTTAGGTGCGCAGGTATTCACACTCAACTCCAACATTGATGGTAGGTTTCCTGGAAGGCATCCTGAACCAAGACCTGATATCCTAGAGCCTCTGTTACCAGTAGCTAGGGAGTTAGGAGTTGACGCGTTCTTAGCTCACGACGGGGATGGAGACAGACTAGCTGTTTTGAGTCCTACTAAGGGATTCGTAAAACAAGACAGAATAATCGCGTTACTAGCTAAGGAGATACTGAGTGAGAAGAGAGGAACTGTAGTAGTATCTATAGATGTAGGCAATGCTGTAAAAGACGTTGTTGAGGCAGCTGGTGGTAAGTTAGCTATAACTAAGCTAGGAGCAACTCATACAGGCATACTTAAATACTCAGATACAGTCATGACAGCTGAACCGTGGAAGTTCGTAGATGCGGGGTGGGGAGCGTGGGTAGATGGTGTTTATCAAGCAGCTTTCTTAACTAAGTTAATGATTGAGAGAAACTCTAATATTGATGCTTTACTAAAAGATATTCCGGACTACCCTCAAGCAAGAATCTCTATTGAAGTTCCTAAAGAACTCAAAGAAGAAGTATTCGAGAACCTAAAAACTAAGTTATTGGAGTGGCGAACCCCAGACTCCGAAATACTGACGATGGATGGCTTAAGAGTTAATTATATAGATAAGTCTTGGCTACTCGTAAGAAAATCCGGAACAGAACCTAAAATCAGGATCTATGGCGAGTCAATGACTTACGACGACTTAAAGAAGAGAATTGATGAGCTAGTAATTGAAGCAAATAAGGTTCTCAAAAAACATGGTTTAAAAGAAGTAAGAGTAGATGGCAAAATAATACCTTAACTCCTAATGATATTGTAAATCTTGCAATGACGTGGTCGCCAGCGCCAACTCTCTCTATCCATGAATATCAGTAGATTAGCTTTTTACTATACTATTGATCTACGTTTTAGGTGTTTAATTTGCGTAATATGTTAAGAGAAATATAATGAATTACCTGAGCTTAATGCTATTTTGAGCGTGACTAGGAATTCAATAAATCATTAATATTATTCAATGTAGCATTCTACGGCAGGAAAGCCTGATTCTTTACGCGGAAGCTTTCAAGTTGCTCCCGGTCTTTGAGAAAGATTCTCGTGATTTTAACCAGATTTAAATAAACCGGACTACTTCACTCAAAGGTTTTCTAGGTCTAGTTCTAGGAAACTCCGCGGGATAGCCAAGTGCTATAATCCCTTGTAAATCACATTTTTCTGGTGGTTTAAGAAGCTCATCGAACTTACCTTTAAGTAGTAAGGGTACACCTATCCATACAGCACCTAATCCAAAAGTATGAGCAACCAACAACATATTCTCTAGAGCTGCAGCAACAGACTGTACAGCAAATACCTTCTCGGTTTCTATCAATCCCTCAACATGTGTGGTTTTTCTTAAGTCAATGTAACCAGCTATATAAGTAGGTGCTAAATACATGCCTTCACGAATCCTCTGAACCCACTTAACTACTTTATCAGGAGGTAATGGAGTCTTAAGAGCTTGTGTAGCGTAGAACTCGTGAGCTTCTAGGAGTAAGTTGTGAAGCTTCTTCCTTACTTCAGTATCTCTAACCACTATGAAGAACCACTGCTCACTATTACCAGCGTTAGGGGCTCTAACCCCGGCCTCAAGAATTTTGAGTAAGACATCATCCGGTACAGGATCACTCTTAAACCATCTCACGCTAGATCTACTTAAAACAGTCTCAAGGAAGCACTCACACCTCATTTAACTCCCTATACAAAGACGAGAACTACATTAATATTGTGTAAATTCATAGAGTTGAGCTTCTTACCTATACAAGGCAACTCAATACAGACTCTGGTAAGCTTATTACCGACACAACTTCACAAACAAATCATCAACAAAGAGAATAGTTAATATTTCCTGATTAACGTGTTTCATGTTAGGTGATGGTAGTGAGGCTTTTTAAACTGAATAATTTGATTAGGTGTGAGCTAATTGAGAGGTTGAATCGTTTTACTGTTAAGATAATGGTGGGTAGTGAGGCTGATTTAGCTCACTTAACTAATACTGGAAGGTTGCGTGAGTATATTGTTCGTGGTAGGGAGGGGTTGTGCAGTATTATAGGAGGATCTAAACTTAAGTATAGATTAGTAGCGGTTAAGGATGTTGAGGGTTACGCTATACTAGACACACTCACTCAGAGTAAGATATTTGAGTATTTACTTGAGCATAGACTCATACCTTGGTTGGCTGAGTGTACCCTACGTAGTAGAAATTTTAGATTAGTGGGTGTAGTCATAGATTACGTGCTGGAATGCGTTGATGGTGTGAGACTCGCGGAACTAAAAAGTGCTGTACTGAGAGTAGACAGTAATTATGCGTCATATCCTGACTGTCCAACGATTAGAGGGAGAAAACAGATTAAGGTATTAGCAGATTACTCAAGTGTTTTTAAACCATATGTTATCCTTATAGCTTCCTTACCTAACGTAACGAGTTTCAAACCATACTGTTTAGGAGACCCAGAAATAATTAATGTCATAAAATATGCGTCTGAGAAGGGAGTTACGTTTAAAGCAATTAATACTTACCTAGACATAGAGAAATGGGTTATACTAGCAAGTACAGATCTACAAGTAAAGCTCGAGTGTTAAGAAATACATAAACCTCTCATCCAATATTCTAGTGTTGTTAAATATTATCGGTAGTGTTACTAAGTATTGGGGTGTTTACTTAATACTATTTAATTCTAGACCGAAAAAACTATAAGGAGTGATTTGTTTGATAGAAAAGAAGAAATTAATGAGCTTAAAGAATCAATACTTAAGCTACCTTTAACACTCCTCCTCGGCATTAGGAGAATTGGTAAGACTTCTGTTTTGAGAGTTGCTTTAAACGAGCTTAATACTCCTTACGTTTACTTGGGTTTAAGGGTATTAGAGGAAGAAGGTTTTAGTAGAGTAGCTTTCTATAGATTCTTGTCTGAAGCACTAACTAACACGGTATCTAGGTGGGGGAAGCCCGCAGCTTTAGCTTCCTTATTGATTTGTTACTTGATTCTGCGTTCTTTGAGCGAGCTTACCCATTCGTGGGTGGTTTTCTCTGCGAATGCTTTGGTTAGCTTGATAGCGTTTAGTACGTCTTTAAGATCTATAACTTCGACTGGTGAGTGTATGTATCGCGATGGTATTGAGATCACGCCTGCAGGTACTCCCTCCTTATTTAGAGCTATGACTGAAGCATCTGTTGTTCCTCCTGCTAAAACTTCCATTTGGTACGGTATCCCCGATTCTTCAGCGATTTTTACTAGCATCTTGACTATTTCTGGGTGTGCTATAAGTCCTGAGGCAGACCTACCGTCAGCAACTTTTATAGCGGGGCCTTTACCTAGTTGGGTGCACCATTCATGTTCTGAGACTCCTGGGAAGTCACTCGCTACCGTCACGTCTAGAGCTAGAGCTACATCAGGTGTTATTGAATATGCTGCTACCTCAGCACCTTTAAGTCCTACTTCCTCCTGAACCGTCGCTACTGCGTACACGTCAAGCTCTGCTGACTCAATAACTTCAAAAGATTTCAACATGACTGTTAGACCAACTCTATCGTCTATCGCTTTACCAGTAACTCTATCTCCAGCCAACCCATTTAACTCTCTGTCAAATACTACTATATCACCTACCCTCACACCCATGTTAAGAACCTCATCTCTTGAGGAAGCACCTATATCTACGAAGAACTCCTTCATTTCAGGTACTTGGCGAAGCTCTTCAGGCTTTATCACGTGAGGAGGTTTCAGACCTATTACACCCCTGTAGACCCTCCCGTCTCTAGTCTTGATTAAGACCCTCTGATAAACTAGCGATCTTTCTGGAACTCCACCTATAGGCAGTATTCTTAAGAATCCTCTCTCATCTATGTGTGACACGAACAAACCTATTTCATCCATGTGTGCAGCAAGCATTAACTTACCGCCGCCTTTAGTCCCCTTCTTAACAGCTACTACGTTACCTAACGTATCAACCCTTAACTCATCAGCTACTTTCCTCATCTCATCCACGACTAACTCCCTAACACTACCTTCATTACCTGAAGGACCTATACTATCAGAAAGTTTCTTAAGTAATGAGAAGACTTCTTCTTTAGAGAGATCTAACCTCATAACACGTAGTCACCATATAATTTTAAATAAAACAATTAAAAAATTCTTTAATGATTAACTGATTAGTCTCCCCTACGGATCCAGTATTGTTTTTAATTATTTTTTGCTACAATGTACTGAACTATTTGTAAGCAATAGTATTATTAACGCTGTTCTAATT
>JAVVFV010000019.1:0-21147 GCA_039889305.1 Candidatus Zestomicrobium tamdykulense
ACGAAGTCTATAGCCATTGTGGGGACGTACTCCATAGAAGCTCTCCTGACGGCGTTTAAGAGAGCTAGAGGAACTCCCTTAAAGAGGAGTTTGAGTCTATTATCACTCTTCTCAATTATTTCGACAGAATAAGACACTTTACACCCTCCTGCCTCTCCTACCACCAGGTCTCCGCGTCGTGTCGTGTGGGATGGGGGTTACGTCCTCTATACGCCCAATAATAAATCCTGTTCTAGCTAGAGCTCTGATAGCTGCTTGAGCGCCGGGTCCAGGTATTTTTGGTCCGTGACCTCCTGGCCCCCTAACCTTGATGTGTATTGCGTTTATTCCTTTATCCATGGCTTTCTGAGCTGCTCTGTAAGCTATGAGCATCGCTACGTAGGGAGATGGCTTCTCCCTATCAGCTCTTACCACCATCCCTCCAGACATGGTTGCTACGGTTTCGGCACCGCTTAAGTCTGTTATGTGGACTATGGTGTTGTTGAAGGAACTATATATGTGTGCGATCCCCCACTTAAGTTCTCTTGAGGTGAATGCCATAAGATCCTCACCTACTCATTACTTCCTCAGAGACTTCCTCCTTCTTTATTCTCGCAGCCATGGGTGAGCCTGGAGTAAAACCGATTAATTGTTCCTCCACCCTATTTACTAGGTAGCCGGGTGACGCCACTCTCCTACCACCAATAGAGATGTGGCCGTGCACAACTAGTTGCCTAGCTTCGTGAATCGTCCTAGCTAGTCCCTTCCTCAACACTATTGTTTGTAGTCTTCTCTGAAGAACGTCCTCAACAGTTAAACCAAGAATATCATCTATGGTGCCTTGTTCTTTCTGGAGGAGTCCTAAGTTATAGAGCTTCTTAATTAATTCTTTCTCCCTCACAGACCTCTCGTCCGGGGTTAGTGAGAGGAGTGCTTTAGCTTTATTCCTTAAGTTCCTTAGGTACGTTTGAGCAAGCCATAACTCCCTCTTATTCCTTAGTCCGTACTTACCTACTAACTCCATCTCCTCAATTAATCTATCCTTGATCCAGGGATGCCCGGGCTTCTCCCACTTCCTCCTAGATTTTCTTGGATCACCCATTAAAGAATCACCCACTAATCACTCTTGCTTCTGCTGTGCTGCCTTACCTTTAGTAACACCGACTACAGGCCCTATCCTGCCTGTAGTGTGTGTTCTCTGTCCCCTTACCTTAAGACCTAGCTGGTGTCTTATACCTCTCCAACTCCTCGTTTTTATTTCCCTCTCAATATCACTTCTTGCCTCGAAGATTAGGTCTGCTGATATGAGGTGTTTGTCAATTCCTGAAACATAATCTTTCCTCCTATTAAGATACCAGACAGGAATACCGTACTTAAGCGGATTACTTATCACGTCCTCTATCCTCCGTACCTCAGCATCACTTAAGTAACCTATACGTGACTGAGGATCTAACCCAACTATCCTCGCTATAGCTAGTCCTGTATGGTAGCCAATTCCTTTTATCTTGGATAAACCGTAAGGAATAAGTAAGTCTCCCTCAACATCAACGCCAGCAATCCTCACTATATGTCTGAACTTACTCTCACTCATCTTATTATTCACCGCATACCTAGATTAAAGATCATTAACAGTATATAAGTTTTCCGAAATTACGGACTTAATCACTCGTCACGAGTCTTGCTTGTTCCAGATTAAAGCGTTAATGGCTGAGTGTTCTCAGGAAGAACTAGCGTGGTGTTTCCTTACCCTATTGGGGTTTCTTACCGCATAGTTCGAGACAGTAGAGGTCTGTTCTCCGCAGCTGAAGAACTGGGAGTTTCTTCCTGACCTCATACACTAGTTCTATGTCTATGTCTGTTTCGTAGTATTTCTCCCCGATACCTAAATCTAGTATTTGTGTTCCCCACGGGTCAGCTATGAGGGATCTTCCCGTGTATTCGTTCCCGTACTGCACAGCAACAGCTACGTAAATAACGTTTTCGTGTGCTCTAGCTCTAGCTAAGAAAGAAAGAGTTTCTTCTTTTAGGGGTCCTACAAACCACGCTGACGGAACCACCACGAGTTCAGCACCGTTGAGTGCGTAGATCCTGAAGAGTTCCGGGAACCTTATATCGAAGCATATAGCTACAGCTATTTTTGCTTTCCCCACGTCTACTACTGGTGAGACTCCCTCTCCACGCATTATGTAGTCTGATTCTCGATACCCATAAGCATCAAATAAGTGGGTTTTTCTGTACGTGCTAGCTACTCCGCCGTCAGGTCTTATTATGACTGCCGTGTTGTAGACTTTAGGAGGTACCGGACTCTTCTCAAATGTCGTGACGACGAAGTAGGTGGAGAACTCACGTGCTAGGTTACTGAAGAACTTAATGAAGTCTCCCTCAAGACCGTCTGCCGCAGCGTAGGCTTCCTCAGGTCTTAACCTAACTATATTGAAAGCAGCGTACTCAGGCAAGACAACCACGTCAGCTGTTACGTTCTTAATCAACTTACTAAGCTTGCTTAAGGTTTCGTTCTTGTTAGGTAGTGAGGAGAACTGCAGTATACCTATTCTTAACCTACGCATAATGCCACCTCATGAATTTATTGAGGCTCTTATTTTAAGTTTACTGCTTAATAGTATGTGGTGGCGCACGTGTGTAGGGTTTTGGTTGGGTGGGTGAGCAAGGAATTCGCGAGGACAGAGTTAGGTAATCTGGTTGATGGCTTCATAGAGTCATCACGTAATGACCCTTACTTAGCTGGAATTACGGGAACACATAGGGAATCACACGATGATGGGTGGGGTTTAGCGGTAGCAGGCTTTAGGAACGGAGTCCTCACTATTTTTCATGAGAAGACCGTATTACCTATATTCAGCGATTTGTCAAGGGAGTTGCTAAGGGTCTTTACTGATAAGCTGAGTAGGTATGATGAGTTTTACTTACTGCTTCACTCCCGCGGTACGGTGGCGGAGCCTCTGGGCACGAGTAATGCTCACCCCTATGTGATAGACTTCAAGTTAGGTAGGGTGTGGTTTATCCATAACGGCAGCATAGACAAGCTGCGTGCTTCTCGGGAGGTAGGTATGGATCCACACCTCCACGTAGATTCTCACGTAGCTGCTGCACTAATAATTAAGTATCTGAGTGGTTGTGTTGCTACGTGTGAGGATTTAGATCAGTGTGTGCCTACTGCGTATGAGAAGCTCTATAATGAGTACGCGCGTAAGGGGAACGCACTAATAACAGGTCTCTTAACCTACTGTGGAGGGAGTGACGTAAGGCTCTACACCACCTCACTAGTGAAAGGTTATGAGGAACTGGATGATGCGAGGAAAGCTTACTACTCAGTCTATAGAGTTTGGGGTAATGGGTTCAACATGATTTCCTCATCAACGTTGGTTGATTATTACGTGAGGTTAAGTAAATTCAGTAAATCGATACAACAACAAAAAGTTCTCAAGATAGAGCGTGACTCAATAAAGACGTTGCTTTCTGTTTAGGTGGGGGTTAGTACTCCTTGAGTGAATCAGTGAGGAAGTACTACGTGCATCCTACAGCCATAATAGAGGAGGATGTTGAGATTGGTGAAGGTACTAGGATATGGCACTTCGTGCATGTGAGGAGGGGTGCTAGGATAGGTCGGGACTGCAACATAGGTAAGGACGTCTACATCGATGCTGGTGTTAAGATAGGTAATAACGTCAAGATCCAGAACTTCGTTTCTGTTTATAGGGGTGTTACTTTAGAAGATGATGTTTTTGTAGGTCCTCACGCAACATTCACTAACGACATCTACCCTAGGTCTTTCAGCGTGGATTGGGAGGTGATCCCCACTGTTGTTAAGAGGGGTGCGTCTATAGGTGCTAACGCAACGATTGTTTGCGGGGTTACTATAGGGGAGTACGCGATGGTTGGTGCTGGAGCTGTCGTGACTAGGGATGTCCCGCCTCACGGACTCGTTGTAGGTAATCCGGCTAGGTTAGTTGGTTTTGTGTGTTTTTGTGGTAAGCCCCTTAGGGAGGAGGAGAAGGTTAGGGAGGGTGAGGTAGTACTTTATAAGTGTGGGAAGTGTGGTAGGGTGGTTGGGATTCCTTTAGAGCATTACAGACTTGTCGTGAGGACCTGATTTCTTGGCTTTAAGAAATGCTTAGGTTTTGATTCCTAGCTTCTCTATTCTCGTGTATCCGTTGTTATTTGTTACTACGTTTACTGCATCATATATCAGTATGTTGGGGTTCTTGGAGAGCCTCACTATGTCTTCTGTTGTTAGTTTTCTGTATTCTGTGTGTTTGGTTAGGACAGCAACTGCGTCTCTGCCTTCCAGGACTGCTTGCAGGTCTTGAGTTAGTGGGACTCCTAGCTGGTTAAGGGTTTCATCTCTCGTTACTAGGGGGTCGTGTGCTACGATGTCTTTGCATCCTCTAGCTCTTAGTAGTGCTATGAAGTCGTGTGTTGGTGAGAGTCTTGTGTCGTCTGTGTCTCCTCTGAAGGCTACTCCTAAAACACTTATTCTCGAATTACTTATTTTCATGCCGTGTGTTCTCAGGAATTTCTCGAATTTCTTGAGTGTTTCGTAAGGCATGTTCTCGTTGATGTTTCTGGCTAGGTGTGTGAGTCTTGGTATGTAGCCTTTACTTACGGAAACACTCATAACGAAGTACGGGTAGACAGGTATGCAGGGTCCTCCGACTCCAGGACCTGGTAGGTGTAGGTGGCAGTAGGGTTGTGAGTTAGCTGCTTCCCTAACCTCATAATAGTTTAGTCCAAGGATCTCGGAGAGTGTGGCTAGCTCGTTTGATAAAGCTATGTTGACGTCTCTGTAAATTCCTTCAGCTAGCTTAGTGAACTCAGCAGCCTTAATAGAGCTTAGTTTTATCACGCCCTTACTCGATATTCTTGAGTAAAACTTAGTTGCTAGTTCTGCCGATACGTCGTTTATGCCTGAAACTATCTTCGGGTAATTAACTTCTATGTCTTCTAGTGAGTGACCCACGTATATTCTTTCTGGACTGTATGCTAGGTAGAAGTCTTCTCCAGCGACTAACCCGCTAACCTTTTCCAGCACTGGCTTGAAGACATTCTCTGTTGTGCCTGGAGGAACACTAGACTCCAGAATAATTAGGTCTTTTTTTCTTAACCCGTTACCAATAGACTCACCAACCTCTACTAGTGGGGAGTAATCGATTTCTTTGGTTAGCCAGTCTAGGTGAACAGGTACTGTGATTACCTTGACGCACGCACTACCCGAGAATTCTAGAGTGTTCGTGCTTAAGCTTAAAACACCTTTTTCTAGGCCCTCATATATGGTTTCCTCCACCTTCTTCTCCAGGAATTTGTGTGTGCGTGTTTGTAGTGCTTTAATCTTGTCTGGGTTTTTATCAACCCCGTAAACTCTTAAGCCTTTCCTTAAGTAAGCGGCTGCTAGCGCGAGACCCACGTACCCTAAACCAATAATTAAGACCCCACACTCCCCCTCAAACACTCTATTAACAGGATCAGAAGTGCTCATCACATGACCCATCACTAATGATTACCGTAACATATAAATCTGTTGAGGTTCTCGCTGGGTGTGGATGGCGGGAACTACCAAAACTTTTTAAGTCTGCTTCTAACCATAGAAAGAGAAGGTTTCGTGTGGGTGGGTGGTTTGAGCTACGTAAGACCTACGAGTAACTACGTAGGTAAGTACGTTAGGTTGAGCAGAATAATGCCTGACGGGAAGAGCGTTATCTTTGCTTTCGATCACGGTGTTGAGCATGGCCCAAAAGACTTTACTGAGGAGTCTATAGATCCTAGGAGTATTTTGAGTAAGGTTGTTGAGGGTGGTGTTGATGCTGTGTTGCTGCTGCACGGCATCGCTAAAATGACTTACGATGTGTGGGGTAATAAAGCAGCCTTAATACTGAAGATTACTGGCAAGACTATGTTGAGGCCTGAGGAACACAGGTATCTTCAGAGTGTTTTCGGTAGTGTGGAGGACGCTATATCTATGGGGGCTGAAGCTGTTGCCGCGACTGTTTACTGGGGTAGTCAGTACGAGGACATCATGCTGAGGAACTGGTTCGTTATTAGGGAGGCTGCTGAGAAGTATGGTATGCCCTGCCTCCAGCTAGCTTATCCTAGGAACCCACAAATGAAGAACATATATGATGTCGAGATTGTTAGGTATGGTGCTAGGGCAGCGAGTGAGAGTGGTGCCGACATTATTAAGACTTACTACACCGGGAGTAGAGAAACTTTCGCTGAGGTTGTTAAGGCCGCGGCTGGGGTGCCTGTCTTAATGAGTGGTGGCCCGAAAACACAGGACGTTAGGGAGTTTCTGGCTCAGGTTGAGAACGTGATGAGTGCTGGTGGTAGGGGGGTCGTGGTAGGCAGGAACGTCTTCCAGCACAAAAATCCTGGCGGGGTTATCAGAGCTCTTAAGGAGATTGTTCATGAGGGTAAGAGTCTGGAGGATGTTCTGTATTACGTGAAGTAGTTGGGTAGAGATTCATGATTGATCTGCTTTGTGTTGGTCACGCGTTAGTAGATATTAGGTTCTTAGTTGATAAGTTCCCGCAACCGGATGAGGAAGCACGAATACTTGATGAAAAGAGAAGTGTTGGTGGTTCAGCAGCTAACGTAGCTATAGGTGCGAGGAGACTAGGTCTTCAGACAGGTTTGATAGCTAAGGTAGGTCTTGATTCCTTCGGTCGAATGATTGTTGATGAGTTGATGAGTGAGGGTGTTGATATTTCTGGCGTGAAGATATCTACAACTCTCCCAACAGGCTTTTCTGTGGTGGTTAGGGATTCTGAGGGCAGGATACTCATATATGGTTTTAAGGGTGCTTCAGAAGACCTAGGTATTAAAGACGTTGATAAGGAGCTTCTTCTTGGTGCGCGCTACGTACACATAGCTAGCTTAAGACCTGACACAACGTTAGGTATTCTTAAGTTGCTGGAGAACGGGAACAAACCGGTAGTGTCTTGGGATCCTGGCAGAGTATTAGCTTTGAGTGGATTAAGTAAGCTGAAACCAATAATCTCGCAAGTAGATATTGTCTCAGTCAATAAGAGGGAAGCATTCTACATTACTGGAGAAAGTGATTATGTTAGGGCTGCCGAGGAATTAAGGCGTTTAGGTCCTAAGATAGTCATAATTAAGAAGGGTAGTGAGGGGGTTTACCTAGTGAGTGATTCAGTAACCGTAGATATGCCGGCTTTCCCGCCTGAGAAAATAGTTGATACTACGGGTGCTGGAGACGCCTTTATGGCTGGATTCTACTCTGCGTTGAGGCGTGACTACGATCTTGAGGAAGCTGTGAGGTATGCGGTCGTAGTAGCGTCGATTAAGGTAAGTCGGCTGGGTTCGCATGAAGTACCAAGACATGAGGAAGTAATTAGAGTAATTAAGTCTGCTCACAAACCTTAACCAAGATACGTGTTAACTCTTTTCTCCTACTCACGTGGATTAAGTCTGCTGTTCTGGCTACAGACATAGCTGCATTAGTTCCGTTAGCAGAATAGCAGCATAGCTGCTTATCCTATTGTTGAATAGTCCAAGTAGTAACACTAAGAAGTTTCTTCACCTACTTCATCGTATAGAGCTTTTCAATCATTTTCCTGCCTATTTTGAGGCTGTTGTGTACGGCTTTCTTTATGTTGATGTAGGGGAGCGATAATGTGTTTATCTCTTCACTTAATACTTCATTAGCGTTACTTAAGTGAACAATCTCGTAAGGATTTCTCTCTAAACTACGGTGTTACTTCTTAGCGAAGAGGTAGGGTGATATGAAGTCGCCGTGTTTTCTTCTAGCGTTCTCGAGTCTTTCTTTCTGGGTTCTCAGTACGTCAAACAGGATTTTAGGGGTGTCAGGTATTCCTGAGTATATGGTCCATATTCTCTCGATTTTTGAGAGTTGTTGCGGGATTCTTAGCGTGAATTGTTTCTCGTAGAGGGTTTCAGGGTATTCCTTACCTAAGTACTTCTCGAATAGTTTCCTGAGGTCTTCGTATGTTGGTATGAGGCCTGTGGGTGTTTCTATTGCTTCCACGTCCTCATGGACTCTTAGTTCCATCCATTTTAGCCATACTTTCTTGTCTACTTTCTCGGCTAGGTAGTTTCCTTTCTCGTCTTTCAGGAAGTAGTTGACGCCGTAGATTTTGGGTTTGATCTTAAGTTTTTCAGCGAATCTTAGGTGGAGCTCCGTGAATTTCCCTACGGAGATGGATAGGAAGTCTAGGATTGCGTAGGGGTTGAATTCTCTCTCACCAGCTTTACCTAGGACTGCTGTGGTTCTTTCTGATTCTAGAGCCGCGCCCTTAGTGATTATTCCGTGTACCCAATCGAAGGACTCCTCGACTGGTGGTAGTGTGTCGGAGTCTCTCCCACCGAATATCATGCCGCCTACCGGGACCCCCATAGGGTCGTCGATTCTTGGGTCTAGATGCTTCAGGTATCTTATCGATGTAGTGAATCTGGAGTTGGGGTGTGAGGGTGTGTTGTCTTTGCCGGGCCACCACTCACCAGCGTAGTTGATTCCTTTACGTGGTTCGCTGGGTTTGCCTGTCCACCAGACTTCCCCGTCTTCAGTTAGTAGGACGTTAGAGAATATGACTTCGTTTTCTGGTGTGTTAAGTATTTCGTAGATTTCTGGGTCATCTTTAGGGTTTATCCCGTCAACTATCCCGAACATCCCTACCTCAGGGTTTGCTGCCCTCACTACCCCGTCGAATTCTTTTATGATTGCTAGGTCATCACCTACTACGGTGTCTGACATTAGGGCTGTTGATGTTTTGCCGCATCCTGCTGGGAAAGCTCCAGTGAAGTATGTTATTCTGTCGCCAGGCCCCTTAACACCTGTTATGAACATGTGTTCGCATAACCATCCTTCCTTAAAACCTCTGTTGACGCAGAGTCTGAGTGCTAGCTTCTTCAGACCTACGGTATTGCCTGCGTACTGTGTGTTCGTGCTGTATACTGTGTCGTCTTCGAGGTCTATGTATATTCTCCTCTTGTCCGTGTTTTTGCTCCAGCCGTTTTCGTCACGTTCTCCTGCTGAGTGCAGGAACCTCAAGTAATTCAGGTTTGGTCCGTGATTAACGAATTCCTCGTAACACGTCCTGTAGAGGATGTTCTCGCTGTGGGTCACGTATGCGGAGTCAGTTACTTGAACAGCGTACATCGTGAATGGGGAGTTTCTCGGGCCGAAGCAGAAGAAAGAAATAAACATTTCCTTATTACTCATTATGCCCTCAAGAATACTCCTGATTTCGTTTAGTCCAGCAACCTTCTCGTAAGTATTTATGAGGGGTATTCTCTCATCACTACTAAGCAGTATTCTCGTGTTGCCTCTATCTCTAGCTAAGTCTTTAGGACCGTCGAAATGTACTGTGTGTTTAGGGTATTTAGTTGGTAATTCTTCTTTATTAATGAGTGCTGCACGCCTGGCGTACTCGAGGTCTTCCTCACTCCCTATAGAAACGTAGATTGAGGATGGCTTAGCTATCCTTACTATGTCGGCTACCCACCTATGTAGTTCCGGGTCAGGAATTCTTAGCAGTCTCTCAAGCATTTCCTCACGCATTCGTGAACGCAGAAAACTGAGGTAGTCGTAATCCTCACTAATTAATCTTTCCCTACCCAAACCATCCACCGTAAACATAATACTTAATACGTAATAAAAAAGAGTAACTGTATTTTAAAATTTTAAATAATTAAATGATAAAGTCGTTTGGTTTGTTTCTTAAGGGATCACATTAAACGGTATTTCGAGGAGTTTCTTGGATGCTCTGAATCTCGGCTTCTCTAATACTATCTCACCAATAAATCTTGTTGATTGTAGGTGTTCTTTATTGCACGCGTTTATGTTCCATATACTTCCGTCCGTATCGCGCACCACTATTATTGTTAGTTCCTCAACATCAGGTGGTACTGGGAATAGGTCGTATATTATGTTGCCGTAAGTCTTCTCAGCTTCTGTTCTAGGTATGTTTTTAACTTCGACGCGTAGATCCTCTAAAACCTTCTTATTCGCTAGTTCCTCAATCTTCCTGACTTGCTCGTCGCTTGGCTTACTTAAGCAAGTCACGGTCAACCTGCCGTGCTTGCCTGAAACATGGGTTGAGGCAGTCCATAAAGAACCCTCACCTAAAACCCTAACTACGGCTCCCTTAAGAACGTGGATGGCTGTGTGAGTCCTGACCTCATCCGGGAAAACCTGTTGTGTTTCTGGATTCACGGTAATGTCATCACCTTCCTTAATTAATTAGGGACTTAACTAAAAATCCTTGTTTTGGTTTGTTTATGTGGTGGTTCCTTAATTGATTCTTTTAAGTCGGGCGAGTTATTCTTATTTGGTGTTCTATGAAGTTCATTAGGAAGACTATCGCTACTATTAGGACTGATATTAGTGTGAAGATCTGGATTAGGTTGTGTGTGTAGAGTGCTTCAACTATTTTGTCTGTTGGGTATGCTGTGAGTACTTCTACTATGTTTAGGACGTACCTTGTTAGTAGGATTATTGTTAGTATTGCTACGACGTCTCTCCATACTCTTATGCTTCTTCTCAGGATCCTGATGATTAGTCTGCCCGTGAACAGTATTGATGCTGAGAGTGCTATGAACGGTACTATTACTTCAGCGTACGTCCTGATTGATAGTGGGTCGTAGGAGAAGTTGCGTGAGGCTGCTGAGACTAGTGTGAGTGCTGAACCTACTGCTAGTGAGAAGATTGCTAGGATTCCTGAGACTCTATATATTGATGATTGTCTCCACTTCCTCGCTACTACCTCATGTATTTGGAACCCCCTGATTAGGAGGAGTAGGCCTAGCAGACCTACTAGCGTTTCCCACACGTAAACTGAGAGAGGAGTTATGGATAGTATCGCGAAAACTAGTAGGAGGATGCCTGGTATTCCCAAAATAATTTTTGAGAAGCGTGGTTCCTCAACAGCTTTCCTTAAGTACCTACCTAACAAAATATATGTTTCTTCCACCCCTCTAAGCTGCTCTATAACTACTCTCTCGAGAGCTATGATGTTAACTATGTTCTGAATGACTGGTATGACTAACTCGTCTTCAGCACTATCTAGAACCAGGATGAAGTCTCTGCTACCTAAGGTACTCACTAGGTACTCGGCTTGTGTTTTGAGTTTCCTTCCAGCCTCCACATGACTCTCGGGGTGCCCGGAAATCACAGCTATCTCGACATCCTCTCCCCTATCTTTTAGGTTCGAGTAGACTGAGAGTGCGTGAAACAAGACATTAAGGTCTGAGTCATCAGGTCTTAATACACCGAACCTTACTGAAGCATTAACTATGTTTTCGTAACCGATGATCGGGGTTTCAAACCCGCTTAAGGATATGTCGTCATCGTAATCAACAGCAACAACAATAAGCTTAGTCAACCCGGCCCCCACTAAGTATTAATGCTTTGCAACATAATAAAAAGAGTGCGGGACTGAAGTGCGACAACATTTATATTTTTGATTAAGACACTTAATGTGTGGTTGTCGTGCCGGGGTGCCCGAGCGGTTAAGGGGCTGGCCTGGAGAGCCAGTGGGCTTCACGCCCGCGCGGGTTCAAATCCCGCCCCCGGCGCCACCCAAAACAATTCAGGTTCAGTAGATCCTCGCTTCTAAAGTATCTGGTGACTTGATAGTACTTCTTGCTATCATTAAGAGTTGCTTGAAGAACTAATGACTAAGTAAAACTTTACTTAAGTAAAGACTTGCTAGAAATCAGGAAAATCCTTGTTGACTTAATTAGTTTAGACTCTAGATAGACTACAGCAAGAATATGTTTATGATTTTATTAAAGCGCTTCTCGGGACCTATAGCTATATTACGTTAACCTAAGGATGTTGATGAGTTGCGCTATAAACTTATTTAGGGTTAATTCCCTAACTCTTTCTAAGGATTTGCTCGAGTAATGCCTCCATACTTTCTCGTTAGTCATTACGTCAGCTAAGTTTTTAACGGCTTCGTCAACGTTTTCATAACCTAGACCGCTCTCCTCATGTCTTGCTAAATCATTCCACGTACCTCCGGACTTATGTACTATTATTGGGAGACCCCTAGCCATAGCCTCAGCAACCGCCACCCCCCACTGTTCGTTTATGGTTGCGTGGAGGAACACCTTAGATGTGTCCATAGTCTTAGTTATTTCTCTTTTGGGGACGTCAGGCACTAAGTAGATATCGGCATTTGAGCCTAAAAACATGGAAGTTTTGAACCCTAAAGACTCAGCTAACTTAACTAGTTTTCGTAAATAATTTGTTGAGGTTCTAGTGCCTGCAGAACCAAACACAAATAACTTGATTCCCCCTAATTCACGCCTTAAAGCAGGCATTAACCTAGTGATTACCCAGTGATACCTCTTCTCCTCACTAAATCTACCGACCATCACGACAGAGTTCTCTCTGTGTTCGAAGGAAGTCACACTACTACGATCAATAATTTCTACTGATGGAGATAGGGGAGGGTTCAGAACTTCAGGCACACCACCATAGACGTCTTTAATGATGTTAGCTGTCCACGAAGAGTTTGTTAAGACTGCAGAAGCAACATCGAAGGGGTTCTTCCTGACGTAGTGCTTGGATAACCACTTGAAAAGTCTCCAATAAATGTTTAGAGGGAATCTGCCGTACCTCTCCATGATGTCCATGATGTATGGGTCTTCGTTAATAAGGTACGAAACCTCTAGCGGGAAGTGAATATATTCAATAAGTTTAATCCTTCTCTTAACAACTTCCTTAATTAGGGGTTTGTAGAAAGGCACGTCAGTGAATATCAGTTCTGGCTCGTATTTACGAATTACTTTCTTACCAACATACCCGACCAATAACCTCAGGTATAGACTGAAAGCTCTTAACTCGATTTTTGTTGAGTACTTAGCATACTTACTTAAGTCAATACCGAACCACTCAGGATATTTTTCAACATGAATAGAGACAGGCGACGTAAGTAGTGGATCTAAACCCGCGGCTTCGAAGGCACGAGCTACTGAAGCACATACAAGCTCAGCCCCTCCAGCCCTGTTCCAGTAGTAATGCAGTATTGCCGCGTATTTGCTCAAACTCATCACCAATAAGTTTCATTAGGGGAAGAGTTAAAATATAAAACTTAGTTTTGTAATGATGAGTATTAAATTCTATACAATAGCCCGTATAGCGTGGCTAGCAGTCTTGGCAGAGTTTCCGCCTCAAGATTACGAGGAGTGCTAACACGTATCTCAAGAATGAAAGACTCACATCAAGTCTCCTTAACCTCCAGAACATCACTACTCAATAATAGTGAATCCAGAACTCATCCCAGAAACTCACTCTCCTGGTTAGGGAATCGCTATGTTCTATGTGCTATACTATTGGTGAGATTTTCTTATCTAATACGCTGTAGGTTTTGAATACCTTCATTACGCACTAATAAGCTAGCAGGTTCTCAAACCAGAAGCCTTTTCTACTTCTTTTGTAGAGGTATGATAGTAGTATATCCTTGAACTCTGAACCCCATATTTACGCCACCAAACAATACAGAGGGACTTACGTGATTGTTACATATCTTTTACCAGTTAAACCTGATGTAGATGTCCAGACTGTAATATTCTCTAAGCTCAGGTTGAGGCGTCTGTGCGACCCACTTCTAGTTATTTCCTCAACATAAAATTCTTTCTCTGTCGTGATGGGCTCCTGTTTTCTAGAACAGCTTTATAAACTAGGCCTGTGAAGCCTGCTGCACCTATCATCTCATTGAAGAGTTTTTCATATCTTAACACTTATTCTTCGTGTGCTACTGCATCATCATCTAAACAGTATTATGTCTCCTACCGCGTTTAGATAGCCAAATTCATGCTTCAAACAACTAAGACTTCATCAGGTGGTCTTTTCTGGCGTGCTAAGCTCTCAAGACAGTACTGTAGGGATCAAGCTCTACAGTACGTGACTACCACGACAGAGATCTTCATATTTACCCAATAAAAAGACTATAGGAGCTCCTAAAAATTTAAGAACGAGGCTTAATGCAGGTACAGTACTCATTCATTCATGAGATGTTTTGTCTCAGTATTTATATAACGCATTAATTCCATTCTCCATATTTCGTGAGGAGCAATTTAATGTTTAGCAGGAAAGTCGGGGGGCTGTTTTCTTTTTATTGTTGAATGAGGAAGTATTTAAGGTTTTATGTTTTGTGAGGTTATGATTTGTGAGCTTATTGAGTATGAATAGGAATTCTTGAGGAGGTTGTACTGTTACCCCTAATACTCTATGAACCTACTCCAGAAGTAACAATATTACCTAGAGTAGGTAAGTAAAAAGAAAAATCCAAACAAACATAAAAATAGGAATGATCATCTAGGGATAATATGGTCTTCAGGCTTACTTAGTTCCTAGGACGTGAGTTTACTGGTTTTGTTTTCTCTGATTGTTTCGTGTTTGTGGGTTTTAGTTTAGGATTCTTTTCGGCCTGTCGTGATGTAGATTATTGATTTGTAGATGTATGTTGCGTGGTCAGCTATTCTCTCAAGGTATATAGCTACTGAAGCGCTGGAGATTGCGCACCTGGTCGATATGTTTGTTTCCTTAATTAGTTTGTCGAGTAGGTTAAGGAATTCTTTATCAGTTTCCTTCTCTATTTGGATTATTTTCTCAGCGAGTTGTGGGTTACGGTTTCTGAGTGAGTCACTACTTATTCTAATCATGTTTAGTGCTTTCTCACCCATTTCCTTAATGTGGGTGGTTATTCTTGCGTCGCAGTCTCTTATTCCGCCTAATTTCTGATTCATGTATGACATGTCGAGAGCGTATCTCCCGAAGCGGACGTAGTCGTAAGCGATTTTCATGTATGATTTAATTGTTCTTAGGTCTGAAGCTACTGGCTGGAATCTCGCGATTAGTTCGAATACTTTGTCTTCTACTTGATCAGCCATTAAGGAGAGGGTTTCCGACATTTTGCGGATCTCGTTATAAGCATCTCTGCCTTCAACACATTCTCTTAGTGCTGTGGATACTGCTCGATATGCTAGTTTGTCCATCTGATGAAGGATTGCTGAAAGTTCTTCGAGTCCGGAAGCTATTAGTCTATCCATGTTTTCACCTCAACCGAATTCACCTATCAGGTATTTTTCTGTTAGTTCGTGTTTCGGGTTCTCGAAGATTTGTTTGGTTGGTCCGTACTCTATTAACTCACCAAGGTAGAAGAACGCTACGTAGTCTGAGATCCTTGCTGCTTGCTGTATATTGTGTGTCACGATCACGATGGTGTATTTCTCAGCTAGTTTCCTGATGAGAACTTCTATTTTTGCTGCGGCTATTGGGTCGAGAGATGAGGTGGGCTCATCCATTAATAGAACTTCAGGCTCAACAGCTAGGGCTCTCGCTATGCAGAGTCTTTGTTGCTGCCCGCCTGAGAGGCTTGCTCCAGACCTGCTTAGGTCGTCTTTAACCTCGTCCCAGAGATTAGCTAGTTCGAGACTTCTTTTGACGGCAGCATCTATAGCTTTCTTGTCTCTTACGCCGTTTAGTTTCAGACCTATTGCTACGTTGTCGTATATGGACATCATAGGGAAGGGGTTTGGTTTCTGGAAAACCATGCCTATCTTCCTTCTTATTATGGTTGGGTCAATACCGTTACCGTAGATGTTTACGCCGTTAAACAGTACCTTCCCGGAAACTCTGGTGCCGGGTACTATTTCGTGCATTCTGTTGAGGCAGCGGAGAAACGTTGTTTTCCCGCTTCCGGAGGGACCTATAACAGCTGTCACGGCTCTCTCCTCAATTTTTATGTTGACGTTCCTCAATACTTGTTTTGTTCCGAACCACGCGTTCAAATCCTCTACCACAAATTTGGGTGCCATACTCATGCCCTCCTCGTAAAGGTTCTTACAGCTACGTTTATTCCTAAAACAATTAATATGAGTACGAGTGCGGACCCCCAAGCAAGTATTACCCAGTTTTCGAAGGGTGATGTAGCGAAAATAAACACGTTTAAGGCTAGGTTCGCGGCTGGTCTGTTTAGGCCTGCGAACCACCATCTCCAGTACCCCATCGTGACGAGTACTGGTGCTGATTCTCCGGTGATTCTAGCTATGGATAGTAGTATCCCAGTAATGATTGTTTTCCTAGCACTCCTTAACACTATTGATGTAACTGTTCTCCATCTAGGGATGCCTAAAGCGATGGCTGCTTCACGTATGCTTAGGGGAACTAGCTTAAGTGCTTCCTCGGTTGTTCTGGTTATGATGGGGATCATTATTATGGATAGCGCGAAGGCTGCAGCAATAACTGAGAACCCTATTGAGCGAACGATTAACGCATACGCGAAAACCCCGATAATTATGGATGGTATGCCGCTCAAGACGTCGTTGAAGAACCTGATAATCACTGATAGTTTGTGTTCGCTGTACTCGCTTAGGAAAACACCGGATATTACCCCTATCGGTACTCCTATTAGGGAAGCTAAACCAACAGTTATTAGGGTTCCTTGAATAGCGTTCGCGATTCCTCCTCCTTCTTCCCCGACCGTTGGTGTGGGGTTAGTAAAGAATGCTGGGTTAATAGCTAAAACACCTCTTCGGAGGACCTCGTAGAGAATGCTGAAGAGGGGGATTAGTGCTAACGCGAGGGACAGATACACTAGTAGGAGTGCGGCGCGGTCTTTAATCATTCTGAGCTTGTGGTGATTTAGTTTCTTCATTCTCTCGCGATCCCCCTTGTTAGTCTGAGTGTTCGCCAGACGATTAGTCGTGAGATTATGTTGATTACTAGAGTTACGAGTAGTAGGAGGAGGGCAACATTCATTAAAGCGCTTACGTAGAGGTCATATGTTGCTTCGAGGAGTTCGTTAGCTATTATTGCTGACATGGTGTACCATGCGTCGAAGAGTGATGATGGCCACACCTTATACTTATTCCCGATAACCATGGTTATCGCCATGGTTTCCCCGACGGCTCTCCCTAAACCCAGGATTATAGCTCCTATAACTCCTGATCGTGTGTAACTAATCACTATTTTGGTGGTTTCCCATTTTGTGGCGCCGAGAGCTATTATTGCTTCTTTTTGTGAGTTCGGTACTGATGAGAATAAGTCGCGCGTGACTGCGGAGATTGTTGGTATAATCATTATTGCTAGAACTATACCGCCTGTGAGGACGCCGCCCCCGTATATAGGTCCTGAAAACGCTGGGATGAATCCGAGGAGTGCTTGTATGTGTTTGTATACGTGGTCACGTAAAAAAGGTATTAAGACGTAGATTCCCCAGAGACCGTAAACAACACTCGGGACTGCTGCCAGGAGTTCTACTAGGAAAGAAATCACGTACCCGAATTTTTTAGGCATGTATTCCGAGAGTGCTAAACCTACCCCGAGACTTATTGGTACGCCTATGAGTAGTGCGATCGCTGAAGTAATTAGTGTTCCTAGTATTAGGGGTAGGGCCCCGAAAACCTGGGATATTGCGGGATCCCACGTAGTACCTAGAATAAAACCTAACCCGAAGGTTTTAATGGAGAGCCAGGACCCATTAATTAACTCGTAAATCATTAAACAAATAAGTATGAGGGTTATGGAAGCGAATAAAGCAGTTACGGATTTGAAGAAGCTGTCACTCGTGATTCGCCACTTAAGTCTTGAAAAAGGAGTTGTTGTTTTCATTGTTTCATCACTTAAGTAGTTGTTGTCCGTTGTAGGTTATCATACGTATTGTTTCCTCGTTATGTTTAATGACGTTCGGTGGTAGGGGGACATAGTATAGGCCTGGCGCGTAGTTCTGTCCGTCGTGGATAATCCACCATAGAAACTCTACTAGTGTTTTCGCTGTTGCTTCATCCATGCCGGATAGGACGTTCAGTTCCTTGTAGACTAGAATGTAGGAGAAACTCGTTATTGGGTAGGCTCCCTTAGCTTGCGTGTTATTAGCTATAGCATCAATTATTGAGACTTTCGACCAGCTCGCGTCTCCTTTTGGTAGTGTGATTGCAGCGTATTCCGCTGCTTTAACGAAGGATTCTATGCTTGGTTCTATGAATTCACCAGCTGCATTCCGTACGTAACCGTATGTTAGGTTGTTTTTCTTCGCGTAAGTGAATTCTACGTACCCGATTGAGTAGGGGGTTTGCTTAACTAGGGCTGCGACTCCTTCATTCCCTTTTCCTCCGATACCTACGAGCCAGTTTACTGAGGTTCCTTTCCCTACTTTTTCTCTCCATTCTTGACTAATAGCTGAGAGGTAGCTTGTCCAAATGAAGGTTGTTCCACTCCCGTCAGACCTATGCACCACGACGATTTCCTTGTCTGGGAGGTTGATGCCGGGATTTACCTCGGCTAGTCTTGGGTCATTCCATTTCTTGATTTTCCCTAAGTATATATCAGCTAATATCTCACCAGTAAATCTTAGTCCTTCCTGTATGCCGGGTATATTGTAGATTGGGACGACCCCACCTATTGTTATGGGTATATGTAGGGTATTGGGAGCTTTCCCTGCTTGTTCTTCTGAGAGTGGTACGTCACTAGCTGCGAAGTGAACTGTTTTCTCGATATGTTGCCGAATTCCTCCACCACTCCCGATGCTTTGGTAGTTGATCTTGACGTTAGGTTTGATTTTGTTGTATTCTGAAACCCACTTATCGATTAGTGGGAACGGGAATGTCGCGCCAGCACCGTTCAACGTAACTGGTTGTGTTGTTTGTGTTGTTAGTGAGTTTTGGTAAGCAAGCACGCTAGTCAGGATTACTGCTACCGCAATTACGAGTACGGCGATCTTGTATATGGTTCTCATTTTTTGTTCGCCTTCGTTTTATATAGTTGAGGAAAAACTTATATTCTTTTTCCTAATAAATAATATAGTGGTAAAAGCATCTATATAGAGGGTTTAGATGTATGGAGAATGAGAGTGAGGAAGTAAGGAAGATTCAGTTTACTGGGAAGTCTACCTATATAGTTTCTCTCCCGAAGAAGTGGGTGTATGAGTTGGGGTTGAGGAAGGGGAGTCAAGTAGTGATTTCTAAGCGAAATAATTCGTTGATTCTGACTCCTAAAGAGTTGGTTAAGCCTTCGATTCCTTCTTTTGAAGCAACGATAGTTATTTCTGGTGCTGATGATCCTGATGCTGTTGTTAGGAAAATAATTTCTCTGTATTTGAGGGGGTATAACTTCATTGTGGTTAGGTCTAGGGATGAACGTATAAGTTCTCTGCAGAGGACTGCTGTGAAGGAGTTGGTGAGGAAGAAGCTTGTTGGGACTGAAATCATTTCTGAAACCTTGAACGAGATTAGGTTGCAGTCATTACTGAATTATCCGGAATTATCTGTTGAGAATGCTTTGAGGCGTATGTGTGTCATTACTGCATCTATGCGTGAGGATGCTGTTCAGGCTTTGAAGAATCTGGATAAGGAGTTAGCTAGGGAGGTGATACTGCTTGATGATGAGGTTGATCGTTTTAGTTTCTACGTAATACGTCAGCTGAAAGCTGCTGTCCAGAACGAGAAGATTCTTAAGGATATGGGGCTTTCCAGTCCTCAGGATTGTTTGGGGTATAGGGTTATTGTTAAGTTTGTTGAGAGGATTGCTGATCATGCTGCTAAGATTGCGGAGCATGTTTTGGAGCTGGAGGAGAAGCCTAGTGAGTCGGTTTTCCAGAAAATCTACGAGATAAATGTTCTTGCTAGGTCTGTGTTTGATGACGTGATAAAGTCTTTGTTTAAGAGAGACTATGTTCTGGCTGATCGAGTGATTTCGAGAGCTAGAGCTGTGAGATTTCTTGAGGGTGAGGCTGTGAGGGAGATTCAGACTAAAACTAAACAAACAGATATTCCTGCTATGAGGATGGTGGTAGAGAGTATTCGGAGGATGGTTGAGTACGCGAGCGATATTGCTGAGATAGTTTTAAACATGAATATAGAGCAGGTGATTAGGTACCAGCAGAAAACTTAATTATTTTTCGTTCCTTATTATTTGGTTGGGTTAGGGTTTGTTGGTTAGTACTTCAAATTACTGAAGGTTTTAGTGTTTGATGGTGGTTGAGCAGAAATTCCTTTATTGTGTTTTCCGTAGTGGTGGGTATTTTCCTCTACTCATCATTACTCTTTCTGTTTGTGAAGTAAGATTTTTAATAATTCTAGCGATATTATGTTAGGGGATGTTGGGTATGTATTCTCGTTTAATTAGGTTTGTAGTGATCTCATTCTTAACGTTCTTGTTAATCGCTTCTCAAATCACTTACTTACAGACGCAGCCTCAGAACACTCAGGACGTGACGTCAGACATAATCTCGACGTTGATAACGAATCCTAAGTTCTATGTGTCGTTATTCATCCAATTCATACTTGGACTCATGTTAGGGTACATATTCTTCAAGATAATTAAGTATATCATAGCTCTAATAATAGTTCTTGCAGTAGGCTCATACTTATCTATCTGGAGTTTAGGTGATGTTTTAGGAGATCTACTACGTAAGTTGTTCCCTGAGGGTGTGGGAAGCGTCTTACCCTACATATCAAGAACACTTGAGATCCTTAGTTTAATCATAGTAGGACCTGTAGCAGTAGGCTTCATAGTCGGGATACTCTTAGCCCTAATTAAGAAGTAAGTCGTGGGGAAGGCAGATCATTTTACTCAGAAAGCTACAAAAAGAGACCTACATAACAAAAATTAGGATCAGAACGTGATATGAGGTCATGTGACTCACTACCTTTTCTAAAATACGTTGCATACTGTTTCTTACTCAAGGAATACTTCTGAATAACTAATAACGAATTCATAATCACTAAAACCCTTGTTTTAAGCATCACATATTAAAAAGCTTTAAACAAATATTGAGGGAGTGATTATTAGAGAAGAAAAACTTATTTTCATGTTTTATTTTTGGTTTAACCTGCTATTTTCTTACGTATTACTATCACTGTGTAGGCTGTTATTAAGACAGATACGAGTGAGAATGCTACGGCTAGCCAGACAGCAGTAGAGACTATGGGGAGACCTTCAGCTGCAGACTTTGTAGCTGATACGTCTGCTTTGATAGTTCCTACATCAGTCTTAACAATAGCTACACCGTCCTGAATACCCATTACTGTGCCTTTAATTTCTCCTACATCAGTCTTAACAATAGCTACATTACCATCAATGTTCGTCACAACAGGCTTTATAGCTGATACGTCTGCTTTGATAGTTCCTACGTCAGTTTTTATGATTACTATGTTGTCATCGATGCG
>JAVVFV010000039.1:0-1592 GCA_039889305.1 Candidatus Zestomicrobium tamdykulense
TAGCTATTGCTGTCTTAC
Source organism: Candidatus Zestomicrobium tamdykulense (assembly GCA_039889305.1). Classification (GTDB taxonomy): domain Archaea; phylum Thermoproteota; class Thermoprotei_A; order Sulfolobales; family NBVN01; genus Zestomicrobium; species Zestomicrobium tamdykulense. The sequence continues at coordinate 19 of JAVVFV010000039.1, forward strand.
GTTTACCTACAGCAATAACTACTTTTGATCCCTGAAGCTGTGTTTTGCTCATTTTTTGCCCCTCCACCCGAGAGCCGTAGCTATCTCAGCTACCGTTACTACTTTCCTGGATCTCCGAGTGACTAACCTAATCATTTCCTTACTCTCCAACTCTTTAGGTACCCCCACAAACACTTTCAACTTGCTTAACCTGGCTCTACCCTTATTGAAGCTCTTCGGTAGCATGCCTCGTACAGTATACTTAACTATAGAGATCGGGTTTCTAGGTCTTTTAGGAGAGCTTTTCTCAGGGTTTCTTAAGGTTCTTAAAGAAAGCCAGATCTTGTAACCCTCAATAACTCTTCGCTTCTCACCACTAACTACTGCTTTCTCAGCATTAACGACGTAGACATCATATCCTTCCTTAAGGAGTTGAGCTATTTTAGAAGCTAACCTCCCCAGGATAGCTCCCTCAGCATCTATTATGATTTCCTTCCTTGCTTCAGTGTTTTGTGAGCTCATACTACCACCCTGACACCGCTCCCACTAGGATTAATACTGATTAAGTCTTTAATACTCATTACTTGGCCGCCAACACTCTTAATTTTTTCTGCGGCTTTTGGTGAGAAACTAAAAGCTGCTATTACTACTTTCTTGCTTATAGTGCCGGCACCAAGTAGCTTCCCAGGAACTACTACTATCTCATTAGGTGATGCTACTCTCTCTAGCTTGGAAACATTAACTACTACTCTATTCCTGGAAGGTCTTTCCAGAATATCGGCTACGTAGTCCCATATGGGTGCTTTATACTGATTAGCTGCTTTCCTTAACTCCCTGATTAATACTCTTAAAGTGATGTTTGTAGGTCTTGTGCGACGCATCTTCACACACCACTCTGAGCTTTAATAGAATTCAGGATGCTTAAAAACTTATCAAGTTTTGATATGATTATCTTTAGAGCTTCGGTCACGATAGTCTCTGGTTTCAGAGATCCGGAAGACTCTATAGTTAAGTAGAACTCATCGTCTTTGAATCCTAGCTCTATAGCGTCGGTTGGGCATTGCCTGATGCATTGCCTGCAGAGAATGCATCTCTCTTCATATGTCCTCACCTTACTGCTTTCCATGACTAGCGCGTTTCGTGGGCAGACCTCCACACACTTACCGCAGAGTGTGCATAATTCCTCCTTAATAGTGAGTCTTGCGGAGTAGGTGACCGTAGATGTAGTTACTGGAGACCACTTAATATGTTCTACACCTCTCCCGAGTCTTGCGTAAGCTTCTAATGAGATTTCCTGGTTTGGTCCGAGAACCATTATAGGTATCTTATCGTAGACAGGCCTCACGTCAGGGTCTGTAACTGGCTTAAGGTCTCCTGAATACACTGTTTTAGTTTCGTCTTCCTTTGCTGAGGCTTGAAGAGACAGAACCGCGTAACACCCAGGAGATTCTTCAGGGCTCGCACCAACACACTCCTCAGGACTTTCATACCTTCTTAAAGCTTCCTCGGAATTCAGGGGTATTAGGCCTAGCCTATGAGCTATTATCTCGTCATGAAGAACCGAAGTATTATTACTGAATATCACGAAGTCTACA
>JAVVFV010000040.1:0-1541 GCA_039889305.1 Candidatus Zestomicrobium tamdykulense
AAATGTGTGGAGAGAAACTAGCTAGTTCCTCTCTAGCTTTCGAGAGTTCAAAAAAGAAAAGAAAAACACTAAACGTAGCTAGGCTTAAAATACTGCTAATACATGCGTAAAACACGCACAACTCACTTCTTACATTACGTTGTAAGAAAAAGAACACAAGTAAACAATTTAGTTCTTTGTTATTTAATTTGTCTTCCCTTCCCTGTTTGAGTTGTTTTCAGTGTTTTTAAGGTTTTCGGTTTAGTTACTCACCCGTACAGCGGCTCTATGACGAAATTCCTACAGCCAAACCTATATTTAAGATAATTAAAGACTGGAGTCAGTGGTGTATTCTCCCAATCCTGTAAGACGTAACGTATGCTGAAATGAGGAATCATTTTGAAGGCTTTCTTGAAAGCTTCATTTTCGATAACCGTACCAAAATGTTTATTAAGGTCTTCCAGAAGAGCTTTCAAAACTTCTGGTTCTTCAGGCACAAACACTTCATGATAATATCTCCTTATATCCTTGAAACATTCATCATAAGCCCTCTCAACACAATGCTCTTCAAGAAACTTCACAAGAGTCGAGTCATCTTCAAGATTAATACCTATCTCACGTAAATCTGCTTCAGCTCGTTTATACTTTATCAGGAAATTCTTGAACATGTGGTATTATAACCACTCATTACACCGATGTATTTTTGAAAAAATTAGTTAGGCTTAGGTACGCGAACTACATCATCAAGCCTTCTTTAAGTACTTCACTATGCAAGAATTCTAAATTTTGCGTAGTTGTGAGTGGGGAGGGAAGACAGGAGGGCAACCCCATGTTTCAGGAGGAAACCAAACCCCAACCCCCGGAAACTCAAGCTCAAGTTCAGGAGGGTGCTTTTTCCCCAGCACCCTCACCCCACCAGAGTGGGGTGGGAGAGGGGGAGAAACCCAAACACGTAGTGAGTATTGCGTTGCCGTTCAAACTAGGTTTACTGGGTCTGAGGAAGTTTGCGGAGTTGCTTGAGGATGCTGATAGTAATTACGTAGTGTATGTTCGTACAAACAAGAACGCAACAATACTTTATCCTCCTAACGATAATCTTAGTAAGTTGCGTTCGTTAGCTGAGGAATTAACGAGGTTAGCAGGAGTGAGAGCAAACTTCGGCTACGACATATACAGCTTCACACCCATTTTCGCTAATGAGGAGGAAGTGCTGGGTAGGATAGCGCTACATCATCAAGTAATACAAATAAGTACTGAAGACGACAAAAACAAAACACTCGTCCTCATCGTTAAGAATAAGAAGCAACAAGGTACTAAGCCATTAAGCGACTTAATTCCTCACTTCTGTTATTAAGTTGTTGAGGGGTGGGGAGGAAGAATGAGTGAGAGGATTAAGCGCCTACATAAGTACACCATACGCTTCAGTGATGAAGAAGCCGAGGTAGTGAAGAAAGCGGCAGCAGCGTTAGGCATGAGTATCGGTCACCTAATACGCCTATCTACTCTGAGGTACGCGAGAGAAATACTACGTGAGTTCGGTGGGGAGCGAGGAAGTGAAGGAA
>JAVVFV010000020.1:0-19725 GCA_039889305.1 Candidatus Zestomicrobium tamdykulense
GATCAACGGAACACCTATCGAGATATGGCCTGTTGAGATGGCTAGAATGAAGATGATGGAGCCCTTACTACTAGCTGGCAAGGATGTCTGGGATAAGGTTGACATACGTGTTTACGTGAAGGGAGGAGGCGTCATGGCTCAGGCAGATGCTGTGAGGGCAGCAATATCACGTGCTTTACTAAGCTTCACAGGTAGTGAGGAACTAAAGAAGATATTCAGTGAGTATTCTAGAGCAATGATTGCTGGAGACCCTAGAAGAACAGAGCCTGAGAAGTGGATGAGGTACTCAGCAAGGAGATTCAGACAGAAGTCTTACAGGTGATGCGTTATGGTTATTATACCAGTAAGATGCTTCACGTGTGGCGCAGTAATAGGTGATAAGTGGGAAGCTTTCGTAGAAGGTGTTAAGTCTGGTAAGGATCCGGGGAAAGTACTTGATGAGTTAGGTATTAGGAGGTACTGCTGCAGGAGAATGTTTATTTCGCACCTAGACTTAATTGAGGAGTTAGTTATGTATACTAGGAAGGTGTGATCACATGAGTGAGGACGTTGATCGTGAGAAGCTAGCAGGCAGCGAGCTTCTAGTCCCGCTAAACATATACCTAGAAGCCGGTGTCCACATAGGTACGTACATGTGTACCAAGCATATGGAGAAATTCGTTTACAGGCAAAGACCTGACGGACCATACATAATAGATGTGAAAAGAATTGATGAGAGGATACGTATAGCTGGGAAATTCATAGCTAGTTTTAGACCAGACGCTGTTCTAGCAGTCTCGGCAAGACCCTACGGTTTCCAGCCAATCCAGAAGTTTGCTGAGTTGACTGGCGGTAAAGCTATCGTGGGCAGGTTCATACCCGGAACACTCACGAACCCTAACCTGAGCATCTATATAGAGCCTGAAGTACTCATCGTGACTGACCCAAGAGTAGATCAGCAAGCACTCCTAGAGGCTTCCAGGATAGGGATACCCGTAGTAGCTATAGTTAGTACTGATTCCAAGACAAGCAACATAGACTTAGTAATTCCAGGCAACAATAAAGGCAGAAAATCTCTAGCAGTTATTTACTGGTTACTTGCTAGACAGGTACTTAGAGAGAGAGGGGTTTTACCACCGACAGGAGAGTTAAGCGTAGGACCTGACGCTTTCGAGACTAAGGTGTTAAGTAAATGAGTGTGAGGAAGCCTGTAGTAGCAGGTTACTTCTATGAGAGCAGGAAAGAATCACTAATCAATCAAATTAAGTGGGCTTTCACACATAAACACGGTCCGGGCTCAATCCCCGAGGTTTCTGAAGTAAGGAGTAGGGAGAGTATAGGGTTCGTAGTGCCTCACGCAGGATACATTTACAGCGGTCCCGTAGCAGCACATTCCTACGCAAAACTAGCTTCTGAAGGGAAGCCAGACGTCTTTGTCTTGTTAGGACCTAATCACGTAGGTGCTGGAGAAATAGTTTCGGTTTGGGATGAAGGCGTGTGGGAAACCCCGCTAGGACGCGCTATTGTTGATGCGGAATTAGCTAAGGAAATAATAAGTAACTCACGGTACGCTAGACCAGACAAGCTAGCTCACTACGAAGAACACTCAATCGAGGTTCAAATACCTTTCCTGCAGTACCTTTTCAAGGACGTAAGCATAGTCCCCATATCCATCATGTATCAAGTACCTGAGATCTCGGAAGACCTAGCTAAATCAATCCTCAAAGCTTCCTCAAAACTTGGGAGAGACCTGGTAGTCATAGCCTCAACAGACTTAACCCACTACGAACCGCATGACAGAGCTGTTGAGAAAGACAAGACAGTCCTAGACAAAATAAAATCACTAGACCCTAAGGGATTATTCGACGTAGTCTTGAGGAGAAACATATCGATGTGTGGTGTAGCACCAGTCATGACTCTCCTATACTACGCTATACTGAAGAACTCTTCCGGAGTAGAAATCCTGAAATACGCGACCTCAGGAGACATATCAGGCGATAAGTCATTAGTTGTGGGTTACTCAGCCATCAGGATTCTTAAGTAAGCCGTACATAACCCTACTTAAGGAGGATTAAGAGAGGTGCTGCCGTGAGTGAAGCTTACTAGGAGTGGTTACGTATGGGTCCCTTTATTCCATATACCTATACCTAACAAACACAATCCTATAATGTTTTTTCCAACAACATACGAAATACTCACGGAAGCTGAAGTAACGGAGGAAACCTCAAGAATTTCTGTTTCCGGGTCAGTGGATTCGCAATTCATCGAGAACAAAATTAGGGAGTTTCTCAAGCTTCTTTCTTCTGAGTTAGGCATGGCGTTTTCTCTGAGGCTGAGAGTAAGGACCTCAAGCAAATCGTTAAGGGAACATACGTACGTCCATGCCACCAACACAGTTCTTGAGTTACTGGGTGGGAAACTAGATAGTGACGTGATTGAAGCCGCGTGGAGGATAGACTCCAAGATAGGCCTGCCACATAGCATTTTTGGTTTAAGATTCACTGACTTGGTCGGGAAGCCCTACATATGGAGGCTTGGTGAGGAATACGTAGAACTTGATAAACCCCTAATCGCTGAAATAACGAATATTTCTGAAGTAGTGCTTCAACCTATTACTGACCAACCATTCATTGATTATGTAACTCACCTAGCAGGCAACGTGATTATCAGTATCTTCAGCTGCCTGAGAGAAGAAAAGAACTTGAGTAGTTTTTTGAGGTTGTATAACGCGTTATGGTATATCCTTTACGGCGTCCAGCCACCTAAGAGTGAGAAAGGATTAGCACTAATATTTCCAGACATCGATAAGGCTTTTAGTGTTGAGGCGGTGATTAAGTGAGTACTGTAGTTAAGCTCGGGGGCTCCGTCATAACAAGAAAGAGCGAGCCTTTATCAGCACGATCAGACACGATATCTAGACTTGCTGAAGAAATATCTAACTTCCTACACAAAAACAAGAAACACAGTCTCGTGTTGGTTCACGGGGGAGGTTCTTTTGGACACCTGTTAGTGAGGGAGTGTCTTAAGAAGATAGGATACATAAATACTCAATGCTTTGCTAGGGTAGCTTTCTACATGGATCTCCTGAACCACTTAATAATTGAAGCCTTACTAGCTTCAGAGATCCCGGCAGTCAGGATAACACCCAGGTCTATATGTTGGGGGGTAGACTACGGGAGATGTGATTTTAGTGTGGTTGGGAAGCTCATGAGTTCAGGTATAGTGCCTGTTCTTTACGGTGACGTCATACTCTCAAGTAGTGAATCAAAGGTTCTTTCAGGAGATGATATAGTGTGGTACCTAACTAAGTCTTTAGGTCTGAAGAAAGTTATTTTCGTTACAGACGTTAACGGGGTTTACGATAAAGACCCGAAGCATCATAAGGACGCACGGGTCTTAAGCAACATACACGTAAGTGAGGTGCTGAAGGAAGCTAGTTTTTGGGAAGTTCCTGACGTTACTGGGGGGATGCTAAATAAGTTGAGGAAATCTCTATCCCTCGATATTAGGGACGTGAAGATTTACGTAATTAATGGTTTCGTGCCCGGTAACTTATTAAACGCTCTTGAAGAAAAGAATGTAGTAGGGTCTATTCTATGGGTTTAGGTAGTGGGGCTCAGTTGAGGAAGCTAGAACACGTGGATGTTGTTTTGAGGGAGAAAGTAGAAGGACCTAACACTACCTGGCTTGAGTACGTGTTTTTAGTTCACCAAGCGTCGTCAGAGGTCCACCCAAGTAGTGTTAATCTAGAAGTCTCGTTTCTTAAGAAAACTCTGAAAGCTCCAGTAATGATTACCGGTATGACTGGAGGAGCGCTAGGTACTGAAGAAATAAACAGTAAGCTCGCTCAAGTAGCTGAGAAATTCGGGATTGCTTTAGGTGTGGGTAGTCAGAGAGCCGCTATAGAGGACCCAAGACTTGAGCAGACCTTCAGAATAGTTAGGGAGTACGCTAGGAACGTACCTGTAGTAGGTAATATCGGGGGGCATGAGTTCGTGAAGTACGACTTAAACCAAATAAGTAGGTTAGTAGACATGATTAATGCGGACGCACTAGCTGTTCACCTAAACTTGACTCAGGAGGTTGCTCAGCCTGAAGGAACACCAGATTTCAGAGGCTTAATAACTAAGGTAAGGCTCGTTACTAAAGAACTCTCTACACCGATAATGATTAAGGAGGTAGGTCAAGGACTCTCGTACGAGGTCGTTAGAGAGTTAAGTGGTGCTGGAATCAAATTATTTGATGTAGCTGGTGCTGGCGGAACTAACTGGGTTCTCGTAGAGAAGTACAGAGCTCAGAGAATGAACGACAAACTCAAAGAATTGATTGCAGTAAACATAGCTGAGTGGGGAATCCCTACAGCAGCATCAATAATAGAAGCTAGGAAAGCAGCTCCTGACTCCATAATCGTGGGTTCTGGAGGCATCAGATCTTCTGTTGATGCTGTCAAGGCGTTAAGGATAGGTGCTGACTTAGTAGGGTTAGCAACCCCCGTACTCAGAGCTTATTATGGTGGATACCTGGAAGAGTTCCTGCAAGCATTCATCCACGGTATTAGAGCACTTACGGCGTTAACCGGAAGTAAAAACCTTAATGAGTTAAGACGTAAGCCAGTCATAATCACGTCGATTCTGAGGGAATGGTTACTGAGTAGAGGATTCTCTCTTTAAATTCTAGGTTCTTACTCTATGATTAGGTGTACTGAATGAGTGAGGACTTCACCAAATTAATGAATTACGCTAAGTACGTGGCTTCCGAGGTAGATAAGGTAATTAATGAGATTGTTAAGGGAAGGCCTCAGAAACTCTACGAGGCATCAAACCATCTGATCAAGGCGGGTGGTAAGAGGTTAAGACCACTAGTACTCGTTTTGAGTGGCCGGATGTACGGGCTTAACGAACGTGTAGGGATTCACGCGGGTGCTTCCGTCGAGATCCTACATAACTTTACGTTGATTCACGACGATATAATGGATAAGGACGCGTTCCGTAGGGGGGTCCCAACAGTCCATACTGTTTACGGCGAGGATATGGCGATACTTGCTGGCGACTTACTTTTCGCTAAAGCTTTTGAAGCTTTAGGGAGGCTTTCCGAGTTAGTACCTGCTGATAGGTTGGTTAAAGCGTTTAAGGAGCTTACTTGGGCTGCTGTCACGGTTGCGGAAGGGCAGGCACTAGATATGGAATTCGAACACAGGTGGGACGTTACTCTCGACGAGTACTTGAGCATGATTTACAAGAAAACTGCAGCACTCTTTAAGTCGAGCTTAGTTATAGGGGCTCTCCTAGCAGGTGCTCCTGAAGATGAGATTACTAATTTAGAGAAGTTTGCTGAAGGTGTCGGCATAGCTTTCCAGATAAGGGATGACGTGCTTGGTTTAGTTGCTGATGAGTCTGTCCTAGGAAAACCCGTCTACAGCGACTTAAGAGAAGGGAAGAAAACAGTCTTAGTTATTTATGCTTTAAGTAAGTTAGGCACGGCTGAGAAGAAGAAACTTATAAATACCCTAGGTAGGAGAGACGCTAGTACTGAGGAACTTAAGGATCTAGCTGAACTCATTAAATCTACAGGAGCTATCGAATTCGCTGATGACTTAGCTAATAAGTACCTCAAGCAAGGTCTTGAAGCACTAGATAGGGTGAGACCAGTCGATCAAGAAGCTAAGAACATGCTACGAGACTTAGCATTCTTCGTTACTGCGAGGAATTACTAAAATGGATCCAGCGAGTTCCGGAAGAACACGTAAGGACTTCCTAGACCCTCCTGAAGCGTATAGTCAGCCCAAATGCTATATTAAGACCAATAATCAAGTCAAGAATATTCAGTGTCACGAGCTAGTTAAGATACTACTTTCCCCGCAGAGACCCGATGTTCAGGTATGTAGTGAATCTACTGGTAAATGTGTTGAAGTTCGCTCAAGCGATAAGCTCGTCGTCACTGAAGTTAGTGGTAACGAGGTTTTCGCGAATGTTAGGGAAGGTGATTACGTCAAGCGTAGTAGTAAGTTAGCTTACATCATAACTGGCAAGAAAGAAGTACGTAGCCTGAGATCCAACTCCGAGGGGTTAGTAGTGCTAGTTCATGAAGTACCTGCTTCAAGACCTTCCAAACTCTTAATTTTTATTAAGGAGGGTGGTGTTAGTGAGTGAGGAAACTATACCTCCAGAGATTAGGAAACTGATTAAGGGACTAACTCTTAAGAACGCTTACGAGCATGGTGGAAGAGCCGTAGAAGGACCTATTATAAGTGCTGTTTTAGGAGAGCACCCAGAGCTGAAGCCCCTGGCTAGAGACATAGCTAAGTACGTGGCTCAAGTAGTTAAGGAAGTCAACTCACTAAGTATTGAGGATCAGAAGAAACTCTTAATGAATGAATTCCCTGAATTACTGGAAGAAAAGAAAGAGAAAGAAGAGAAGAAGAGGTTACCGCCACTCCCTCAAGCAGACCAGTACAGAGTAATTAGAACTAGATTCGCTCCAAACCCAGATTTCTACATACATCTAGGGAACGCTAGACCAGCTATACTGAGTTACGAATACGCAAGAATGTATGGCGGGGTAATGATTCTACGTTTCGAGGATACGGACCCCAGAATAAAGACGCCAGTCCCAGAAGCTTATAAGCAAATCAAGGAAGACCTGAAGTGGTTAGGTATTGAATGGGATGAGGAGTATATTCAGTCCCTGAGAATGAAACTGTATTACGAGATCGCTGAAGAACTCTTGAGGAGGGGTGCGGCCTACGTTGATTTATGTTCACAGAAAGTTTTTAGAGAGCTTAGGTTGAGGCGTGTAGCGTGTCCTCACAGGAACGTCGATCCCCAGAAAAACCTAGAGTTTTTCGATAAAATGAGGTCCGGCTACTTTAGTGAGGGCGAGGCGGTACTCAGAATAAAGACAGACCTGAACTACCCTGACTTCTCAGTAGTTGACTGGGTTGCTTTCAGGATCATAGATACTGGTAAGCATCCACACCCGATATTAGGTTCTAAGTATGTCGTGTGGCCTACATACAACTTTGCTGCAGGGGTTGACGACCACTTAATGGGTATTACCCATATACTTAGAGGCAGGGAACACTCACTCAATACTATTAAGCAGAGATTCGTGTACCAGCACTTAGGCTGGATCTACCCGGTCGTACTAAACCTAGGTAGACTCAATCTAGAAGGTCTTATTCTAAGTAAGTCTAAGATAAAAGAACTAATTTCAAGCAGACCTGGCGAATTCGACGGACCTTCAGATATTAGGTTCGGTACGATAGCTTCGTTAAGAAATAGAGGTATTGAGGCGCAGACGATACGTGAGGTAATCATGGATGTAGGGATTAAGCAGAGTGATGCTTCTATAAGCTGGGATAACATAGCTGCTTTAAACAGGAAACTCATAGACAAGAATACGAAGAGATTAATGGCTGTCTTCACTCCCATAGAACTCCGAATACCTAACTACTCAGGCCCTGATAAAGTAGTTTTAGCTAATCACCCAGAGAACTCATCTCTAGGTAGTAGGGAGGTTTCGCTTGATATTTCAACAGGTGAGTTACAGGTACTCATAGATCGTAGAGACCTAGAAGAAATTAGGAAGACAGGAATGTTTAGGTTAATGGAACTATGTAATGTGAAAGCTACTGACGTAAGAGAAGACACTATAATCGGTGAATACTTAGGTAGAGACTTAAAGCAAGCAAAAGAAGCTAGGATGCCCATAATCCAGTGGGTTCCTGCAAGAAATAACGTTAAGCTAAAGATATTGGTTCCCGAAGATCTTAAGCTCCGAAGAATAGATGGGTTAGGCGAGCCAGCACTAAGAGAATTAGAGCAAGGAGATAAAGCACAATTAGTTAGGTATGGATTCGTTAAGATACGTAAAAAAGCACTAAGTAAGGAAGACTTCGTGGAAGCATTATTCATGCACGAGTAATGAAAAGCTTATAAGTTCCGAGCTATCTATAATTCCTAGTACGACGACCTGGAGGGGATGAGAATGAGTAAACCCGTCCACATAAAGTTTAAGACACCACCAGAAATAGCTGAGAAAGCTTATGAGGCAGTCAAGAAAGCCAGAGAAAGCGGCGGGAAAGTTAAGAGAGGAGCTAATGAAACCACTAAAGCTGTTGAGAGAGGCTTAGCTAAGATAATAGTAATAGCTGAGGACGTGGAGCCTCCCGAGGTAGTTATGCATCTCCCACTACTATGTGAGGAGAAGAAAATACCATACATCTACGTCCCAAGCAAGAAAAGATTAGGTGAGGAAGCAGGACTCCAAGTAGGTGCTGCAGCAGTAGCAATAGTCGAGCCAGGCCAAGCTAAGGAATTAATAGAAGAACTCACTAAAGCTTACCAAGGCCTCAAAACTAAAGGTGCTTAACAAAAATATCTATTTTTCTCTTACCACGTTTTTAATACTACAGACATTATTGCCGGACTTTTGAGTAGTGCTTAAATAACGTAGCAACACAAATTACGAAATACTTATAAGTATGTTTCAAATCATCTTTAAGGTGTTGAGGAGTGAGTGAGGAAAGCAAGAAAGTTGACATAACTCAGCAACAGACTGAAGTTACTGAGGAGTTCGGTTTCCCGGCTGAGGTGCTCCAAATAATAGGCCGTACAGGAGTTACCGGGGAAATCACTCAAGTTAGGGTAAGAATTCTTGAGGGTAGGGATAAGGGCAGAATACTCACGAGGAACGTGAAAGGCCCCGTACGTGTAGGAGACATAATTATTTTGAGAGAAACCGAGAGAGAAGCTAGGAAACTTACTACTAGGAGGTAAGGTGATTACCAGTGGTTCGAGTAGATAAGTGTTCTTTCTGCGGCAGCGACATACCTCCCGGCACAGGATTAACGCTAGTCAAGAACGACGGAACACTCCTCTACTTCTGTTCTAGCAAATGCTTCAAGAACTACAAGCTAGGCAGAGACCCGAAAAGAATCCCATGGTCTAAATATTTCCTAGGTAGGAAGAGTTCGAGGACATAAACTTGCTGGAGAGAACCATAGTAATAGTAAAACCTGACGGAGTTAAGAGAAAACTAGTAGGTGAGGTAATAAAGAGAATCGAGAATAAAGACCTCAAAATAACTCGTTTAAGAATGATATACCCCACCATAGAATGTATTGAGCAACTCTACGACATTCATAAAGGTAAGCCATTCTACGAAGACTTAGTCAGGTTCATGTCTTCCGGACCAATAGTAGCTATGGTTGTGGAGGGGGATGAGGCCGTTAAGGTCGTAAGAAACCTAATAGGTTCTACGGACGGTAGGGAAGCACTCCCAGGAACCATACGTGGGGACTACGCTCTTTCTATAAGGGAGAACATAGTTCATGCAGCCGACTCTGCTGAGAGAGCTGAGTACGAGATTAGAATAATTTTCTCGAATACCTGCGGCGATTTCTAAGCATGTTCTTAATTTAACTAGACTAGAAGAATTAGAACTTGTATTTTATGTGAGGCTTCTTAACTTCACAAGAATACCTAAACCGAATTTTTTGTCTTCCTTTTGCTTAATTTCTATGATTTCTTTCATTAGTTGTATTGTTTCGTTATTTAACTCGTTCTTGAAGTCGTTTATGAAGGTTTCTAGGTCTTTTTCTGTTGGGTCTGTGTAGAGTATGTCGCCCTCATCAAAATGCCTACCAACTAATACGTCCCCTTCTATAGAGATAGCTACTTCAGAACCTGATCGAGCTTCCTGTAGTGGCTTGCCCTTAAGTTGTATCTGATTGATTTTCCCTAACGGCCTGCCATCATACCTCATAAGTCTGTATCCTGGTCTTATAACACCACCTAACACCCTAACTCCTACTATCGCTGGGTTGCTTCTCCTGAACACGTAACCCGGAATAACTTGAAGTTTAGCTGGGAAGACTGTTCGTAAGGCTTTCTCAAGAATCTCTTTAGACTTTTCTTCAGTAACCCAGTTCTCGTAACTCTCTATAAGCTTGTATATTATGTTTTCTCTGAAGATCTTCACTCCCTCCTTGAGAGCTAACTCTTCAATGTCGGGCGAGACTTTCACGTTGAAGAGCAGTATAACACCTAAGTACTTGTTTTCTTTAGCTACTATGGAGGCTTCAATAACTTCCCTCCGTGTTAGGGGGCCAACATCAGCTAATCTTACCGGTATCCCCCTACTCTCAAGCATCGAGACTACTGCTTCAAGAGTTCCTAAAGTATCTGCCTTAACTACGACACCAATAATATTCTTGGAGAACCTAACCTGCATTAACTCCTCAGCTATCTTCTTGCTCACCTCCTCAATCTCTTTCTCGTTCTCCACAGCCTGAAGCGGCACACCCGCAACAACCTTCTCAATCTCCGGAGCACTCAATCTAACTCCAGCAGCAGCAACAACCTCATCCACGTTAGTGAAGCCTACCTCACCAACCACACGCATTTCCTCGAGAGGTTTCGGCATCAGTAACGCTCTAACTCTAGTTGTTACGGGCCCCTCATAACCTCCTAAAACTACGATGTCTCCCTTCCTAAGTATTCCATCATATATTATTACGTCAGCACAGTGTCCTAAGCCAGGGATCTCCTTAACCTCAAGAACAACCCCCTTAGCAGGACCCCACGTAAACATTATCCTATGCGTTAAGAACCTCTGAATAATTCCTGCAAGTACTGCTAAAAGCTCGGCAAGACCCTCACCACTCTTAGCTGATATAGGCACTATAGCTATAGTTTTTCTGAAATCTTTTACTCTATCATATCTTTCTGAGGGTATGTTGACTTGCGAGAGCTGACCTACTAGAGCATATATTCGTTTATCGAGTTCTTCTAACGCTTGCTTGCTCTGATTCTTCGCGCTTATAGTGAATGGTGTGTCTTGAAAACTCCTCCACCCATGAATTCTGTCAATCTTATTAGCAGCTACTACGAAAGGAACCCTCCTACTCAATAAAATCTCTATAGACTCTAACGTCTGCTTCTTAACACCCTCCATAATATCAATTACTAATATAGCGAAATCAGCGACACTACCTCCTCTCTTACGTAGGTTAGAGAATGCTTCATGACCTGGCGTATCAATGAAGAGTAAACCGGGAATAGTTAGTTTTATCGTGAATATGTTCTTGAGTGGTGCTACTATCTTCTCTATTACTGAAGCAGGAACTAAGCTAGCACCAACGTGCTGAGTCATCTCACCAGGTTCCTTACTAACGACTGTAGTACCCCTAATTTTATCCAGTAACGTAGTATTATGAACCACAACCCCATTAGCTATAAAAGACTGGGTTCCAGGGACTGAGAGATCATATAGGAAACCATCATAATCCTCAACCTCAACACTCCTCACCTCCTTAAAGAGGATCTCGCGCGATCTAAGAACTACTTTCTTATTTAAACAACTCCCAGAACATAAGAAATCATCAGTAGTAACTACTAAGTCTGGAACAGCTATCATATCGTGTTTCTCTATCTTATCTGCTCTCACCCACCCATAATAAGTTAAGAAGGGGTGCTCAGGCGTTACTCTAACGAATCTCCCATCATTCAATACGATCTTGAAGAGAGACCCCCTATACCTAATTCTCCAGACACTCTCTGCGAGAACACTATCCACATATCCTTTCAAGTTTAAAGATAATACGGGAATCTTCTTCATGAATACTTCATAATCACCTACCTTCAGACTAGGTAGTGAATCCTTAATTAAGGAAGAAATCTCAACAACTCTCCTGTTAGCAAGCAGTACCTTATCACTCGGGTGTAAACACTTACCGTGATCTACGTGCCCTAGAACTGTTACTATGGGGGATCTTAATTTCTTGGTTTCTTCACTCATCCTTACTACCTAGTATTAATGAAGCTCGAGATCTATTTAAGACATAGATTTTACGTGGTTATCCCTATTAGTTTGCTTGGAACTTATAATTGACTAGCTTCTCTAATGCTTTCCTTAAAATCAACGCTGCTTTTGAGGGAGGATATTCTAGCTCTCGTGAAATTTCTTCCCAATCTAAACCCTTTAAACACCTAGCTATACATACCTGGCCCTCCAACGGTGTTAAGATGTTTGCACCACCCTCCAACATAGACTTCAAGACACTGAAGTTAACAGCATCAGCCACGGACTCGTAAGTCATTAAGCCCTCTAAGTAGAGTTTCAAACGTTCTCTTTGAGCTTCAGTAAGTCTAAATCTTTCTGAGAGTTCAGGATAATTGATGCCTGACTTAAGTACTAGGTAAATCACGTCACTCTCTAAATCTCTGTAGACAGAGTGCAGACTCCCAATCAACCTAATTGTGAAGTCCTTAACACAGGAATCTATTAGAGATACCCACTCACTACTTAACGGCTTAACCACCAACGCGGTATATTCCCCACTAACAGGATTCCTGTCTGGTGATAGGTGAAGTAGTTTGAAGCCGTTTCTTAACCAGAAGTTTAGTAGTTCTCTACTTAAGCCAAAACCCGCTCCAACCCAAGAATACCCTCTCTCTACAGCTTCATTCACTATCTTATTCAGCAAGAAAGAACCAATACCCATCCCCTGCACGTCTATGTGTACAGCTATCCTAACTATCCTCCAACCAACGCCTTTACCGAGTTCCCTAAGTCTGAAGTATTTTAAGAGTCTATCCGGTATTATGTTGCCGGGTATTTTCCCACCAGCCAGCAACTCATTTATTAAATCATCGTTAAGACCTCCTTCCTCAGCTAATTGAGCAGCCCCAACTACCTTACCTGAAGACTTTATTCTCACAGCTCTCATACTGTGATGTGGGGCGTCCGCCAACCTACCTAGGTCATCAGGCTCGTTCCTGTAGTGAGCCAATACGTATATCCCGAAAAGACTACGGAGTTCTTTTTCTCCGGCCTCCGAGAACAAGTATTCTGGTTCGTAAGCTACGTACTCTAAATTACCTTTCTTGATTTCCTCAATATCCTCTTCTGTGAGTTCATCTGGTTCCGCGTCTAGCAGGAGCGCGTCAAACTGGAACTTCTCTATGGGGTCATTAATTGAGTACCGGATTGGTTCTCTCATCTCGTAGGTTACCATTAAGGTCTTGGGGTCTTCCCTCAACCTCTTAAGAAACCTTACTGAGAATCCTCTCCCAGCACCCTCATATCCGTGTATGGTGGTAGCGTAAATAGTTCTGTTGAAGTTTCTCCATATGGTGTGTAGTAGGGGGACAGGCAACCCTGCAGCTTCATCAACCACAACTACATCTACCTTAAGTTTAGTTACTGTGTAGGGCTCCCAATACTCTATGCTGAACCTATCACCTTTCAGCTCTATCAGGTCTCCCTCCCTAACTACTTTCTTGTAGGTGAGTCCAAGAGTATTTAGTCCTTTCTCAGCAAGCATCATCAATGACTGGACCGCGGAAGGGTCGCTAGCTGTTACAGCTACCCTTACTTTATTCTTGAACTTCATTAATTCCTTGACTAGCCCTACTAAAGCTATCCCTATAGCTGAAGACTTGCCTCTCCCTCTATCGGAAGTCACTACTACCGCAACATGCTTAGAACCTGGCTTAGGAACAACGTTATCTTCAATTAATTTAATTACGTTTACTTGATCCTGCGTTAGTGCTAGCTCATAAAGACTCCTCGGAAATACAGTATTTTCAGGTATCTTGATACTCCTTACTTCTTCCTTACGACTCTCAACAACATGACCAGACTTAATTAGTTCACCCGTATTTGCATTTATTATGTATATGCCTTCATGCTTCATAAGCTTCCTTATGAAGTACCTTATGAATATGTTCCTAGGTTCGGGATGTCTAGGCGTTACGAGGTTGCTCTTAAAGATAGTTCTAGTGTTTTCCCATGACTCTAGTGTAGGTCCCCACACAACTACTAGACCACCACCCCTAACCACGCCGATAAGCCTCCCAACATCGTTTGGTTTTAAGTCGTTTGTTAGATCTAGTATGAGGACATCTTGAGTAGTCCCTAAGTATTTCTTACTAGCCTCATACACTGTCTGCTCCACCAAGACTTCACGAGTATCTATTAGTTTCCTGCTCAGTATCAAGTCTTTTATTAGTGTTGCTCTCAAACGCGCGTCAGGGAATTCATCGTGGAACACGTGAATAATGCTTAACTTAGTAGCTCTTCTAAGTTTTCTTAACTTCCTTACGTAGCGTCTTATTAAGTCTATCGTTAAGCCAGCTACCTTAACAGGGTCTGAACCACATAAAACAACTAATCTCCTTTCATTGCTGACGTATGCTTTCTCTACATCGTTTAAGAAATTCTTCAAGAATAGACGGTACTCCGCGGTACTAATTAATTCTCTTAGCTTCTCCTGTAACTCTCTATACTTCACTACGTCATCACCATATTAGAGTATTATGTAAAAGCAAAACTTTAGTTTTATGCTATCTTACTAACGGTAGGGTTTCTAACAAGAATTAGTTCATGAGCAGCATCAAAGACTTAATCTCTCGATAGAGACATCTCTATCTTTCTGTAAGGACAATTAATCCAGTATTTCTCGCAGTCTACTACCTCAAATTTAGTTAGGTATCTTTTAAGGACCGTGCATCCAGCCAGGAAATACCCTTCACGATCTTCAGACTCGAAGAACTCACACTCAGATCTTGGTTTCTCGTTTAACGCATGTATCATCAGTAGTGCTTTCCCGAACCTCACGGTAGCAGCAGCACTAGCTGGCTGGAAAACCTCCTTTTTTTCTATGTAATACCTACACCCTCTATACTGTTCAGCTCCTCCAGTACACGCTAAGCTTACTGGGTCGCTCGACGGGTGTTCAAGTTTAGATGAAGTACATATGCCGTCCTTATACCACGGACACACCATGACTCAGATTACCTTAAATCAGTAGCTCTTTTAGCTAATAAACTTAAAAGCTATGAAATAATGTCTTAAATGTGAAGTGCTATGGTCGCAGCAAACGATAAGAATGATGTAAACAGGAAGCTAGGTCTTAAAGTTGTTTACGAAGACTCAGATATAGTTGTTTTCAGAGCTCCTAACGAAGACCAATTACTCGAGATTTTGAGGAACCTACTAAGAGAACGACCCATGACTGTGAAGGAGCTGCACGGATATCTTTCAGGACTAGCTAGCGAAGATAAAATAAGGAGAGCTCTCATAAAACTCGTGAATGAAGGTAAGGCCTACGTAATGAATGACGGCAGATTCGTTATAGCAGGACTAGAGTAAGTAGCTGTCAACGCTTAGTTTAAAGTCCTATCAAGCTTAATTAAAAGAACAAACTAAATTACTTGGAGGTGTGTTCAGATTTAGTGAGTACAGAGTAAGTAGGGAAGAACTAAAAAGAATAATCAAGAATTTGAAGACTTGGAGTGCTCACGCAACCACCTTACTCAGTCTCTACATACCTCCCGGAAGACCTATCTCGGAAGTAGTTAATGTTCTGCGTCAGGAACTCTCAATAACGGAGAATATTAAACTCAAAACTACTAAGACTAAGGTTCAGACCGCTCTAGAATCAGCCATAGACAGGTTACTACGAATACCTAAAACCCCGTCTAACGGACTAGTAATATTTTCTGGGGTTAATGAGAAGACCGGAGAATCTATAACGTTAGTTATTGAACCTCCAGAAGAAGTAAATGTGTTCTTTTATCGCACAGACAAGTACTTTCATACAGAGTTTCTTGAGGATATGGTTGAGGAATCTGATGTTTACGGTCTAGTCATAATAGAGAGAGATGAAGCTACGATAGGCTTACTAAAGAATGACAGAATAATACTCCTGGATGAGTTGGAGGGCTACATACCTGGCAAACACTCTAAAGGTGGTTGGTCACAAAGAAGATTCGATAGAGTAATAGAAGAACTAACTGAAGAATTCTTTAAGAGTGTGGCTGAGAAAATAAATAACTACTTCATACCCTACCTACAACAAGGCAAGCTCAAAGGAATAATAGTTGGTGGGCCCGGATACATGAAGCACGACTTCATCAAATCAGACGCGATAGACTATAGATTAAAACAACTAATACTACCTGAATTAATAGATGTTAGTACTCAAAGCGTTCCAGGACTAAAAGAATTAGTGATTAGAGCTAAAGACCTACTAAAACAACACTCATACATAAGAGTCTTCGACGCCATAGAAGAATTCAAAACACACCTAGCAAAAGATGACGGACTAATCACCTACGGAGAAAAAGAAGTACTTGAAGCCTTAAACATTGGAGCAGTCAAGTACTTAATAGTAACTGAAGACTACGAAAAAATAGACACCATACTGAAAACAGCTGAAGAAAAGAATACCGAGGTATACGTAGTAAATAACGAGATACCTGAGTATGAGTGGCTCAAAAAAACCTTCAAAGGTCTTGTAGCAGTTCTCAGATATCAACTAAGTTAAGACTAGTCTTCTCGTTTGCGGTCGCCGGTACCTAGTCCCTTAGATGATCATTCTAATCATTTATGAAGACAACAGCGCGAGAACCCTAACACTAAGAGTTCTACCTCAGGAATAAACCGCAAGACTTACTTCTGAATAAACCTAAGTAATCTTACTCCCATACTCAGCAGGCAGGACCCTACTTGTAGACTTATAGTAAGTTTTTAAGTTTTTATATAAATTAATCGAAATTAATTTAGTATTGTAGGGGGTTGATTAACGTGGCTAGAGATGATGTTAGGGGAAACCCAAGCACGACTTCAGAGTATCTTGAGTATGCTAAAGATGATAAGAGGAAGTGGATTGAGAAAATGATTAAATCTGCTAAGAAGTATCATAAGATCTGTCCTTACTATGATAAGAAGACAGCTAATTGCTTCATAAAACAATTAAAAAGTATAAAGGTATCTAAGTGTGATCGTGACGGGAAGTTTGACGGATGCGTCGTGTTTACGGGTTATCTTGAGGAGAGATATGAGTGGTATGTTTCTTCAGGGGTTCTATTACCTGTTGATTTTAGAGATATCACATCTATTTTTTAGGTAAGTACCTTACTTAATCTACTGAGGTAGCGTGGTTGAGTCTAAGCAACCCGTATAGGTGGTTGAAGCGCTCTATATCTAACGAACTTAGTAAGACACTCAGTAACGTGTGTAAGGACCCAAACATACTTACTCAGTTAGAGAACATTATCGAGGAACCTCCTAAGAGAGAATTCGGTGACTTAAGCATACACCTAGCCAGGCTTTCTAAGTTGTGCAACATACCTTTAGAGAACCTAACCAACCTACTGTCTTCATCTCTAGAGAAACTAAATTTAGTTGAGAAAGTTGTGGTTGTTGGTAATTACGTAAACATCTTCATTAACTATGCTGTCTTCAGTGCTCAGGTACTTAAAACAATAACTAGTTATGACAGCAGGTACGGCCTCACCGAAGATTACGTGAAGAAGAGAGTAATTGTGGAGTACGTGTCTGCTAATCCTGTACACCCACTCCATCTAGGTTCTGGCAGAAACGCTATCTTAGGTGATTTTCTTTACAGGCTTAACAAGTTTTTAGGTAACGAGGTTCAAAGAAGATATTACGTTAATGATGTAGGTCTGCAAGCAGCTTTCCTAGCTTACGGTTACTATAAGTTAGGTTTCCCAGACATACCACCTGGTATGAAGCCTGATCACTACTTAGGCTTAATATACGCAGCAACAACAACAATAATCGACATATTAAAGCTGAGGAAATCGTTGAAAGAAGCTGAGGCTTCAGGAGATCTTAATAGAGCTAGTGAGCTACGTAGCGAGATAGATTCATTAATGAGTGATTTAGCTAGGTTAGCTGAGGTAATACCTAATGAGGTTAACGTGTTGGCTGAGAAGATAGCTAGTGAGGAGGATCCAGAACTAGAGGTACTGAAGATTCTTAGGGGATATGAGAAGGGAGAGCCTGAGTACCTTTTCGTCAGGAAAGTCTGCAGTAAGGTTATTGACGGGATCAAAGAAACACTCGAGAAAATAAATACAGGCATAGATGTTTGGGATTGGGAGAGTGATTTAGTTTGGGAAGGCAGGGTTGATGAGATTCTTGAGAAAGCCGCAGATAGTGCTTATTTCGGTTTTCATAAAGGCGCGCCAGCACTCTTCTTTAAAGACTTACTCAGTATTGAGGAATTAAGGAAACGTTTAAGGATTCCTGAAGTTCTTGAGGTACCTCCCCTCATACTTAGGAGGAGTGATGGAACCACACTATACACTACTAGGGACATCGCTTACACACTAAAGAAGTTTAGAGAGTTTTCAGCCGATGAAGTAATAAACGTCATAGCTATAGAGCAAACTCTTAGTCAAGCCCAACTCAGGCTAGCACTCTACGCACTAGGTTATGAGAAAGAAGCCGAGAACCTGATTCATTACTCTTACGAGATGGTTAACTTGCCCGGAGCCTCAATGTCTGGGAGGAGAGGCAGGTACGTAACTGTTGATGAGCTTCTTGAAGGACTTAGCGAGATGGTGAAGAACCTAATGAAGGAGAGAGGTTCTGAAGTCTCGGACGAGCAAGCTTTGAAGATAGCTAGATCAGCCATCAAATACATGGTCTTATCAGTATCTCCTTCTAAGACCCTAACCATAGATCTTAAAAGAATTCTTGACCTGAAACAGAATTCGGGACCCTACATACAGTACACCTATGTTAGAGCTAGGTCCGTGATAGAGAAGGTTAGGAACTACTCCCCAGAAATAATAGATTACGGGAAAGCTAGTAAAGAACCTATAAGAACACTTATTCTAGAGTTAAGTAAGTTTCCTGAAGTTATCTCTGACATAGTCAGTAGTAAGCAGCCTGAAGACTTAGTAGCTTACGCTAATAACCTAGCCACGATATTCAATAAATTCTACGAGTCCGAACCCATACTGAGGGAGCCTGACGAAGGTTTCAGAGCTCTAAAAATTGCAGTAACTCACGGCGTCTTAATCGTACTCCGCAATTTTATGGAGATTTGCGGGATAGACATTCTGGAGAAAATATAATTAACTTTATAATTCTTCAGAACACTAGAGTTTTAGGTATTGAGGGTACAGGAGAATGAGTACTAGGGACTTCATTGAGGTTAGGGTTGAGACAGCTGGCGCTAAAGACGTTGGACGCAAGATAGGCAGGCTTCCTAGAAGAGTAATGAATTTACTCAAAATCTCCTCAGGTGATTATATCGAGGTAGAGTCTGATAAAGGTTCTACAGTACTTCAAGTACTGCCTACCTTGAGAGAAGAAGACGACTACGTTATAAGGATTGATGGCTACACGCGTGAAGCCCTAGGAGTAGGTGTTGGAGACATGGTACGTGTTCGGAAAATAGAAGTCGTTAAGGGTACTAAGGTGGTGTTAGCTCCTACAATTCCCATGAGGTGGGATAGGGGGTTTGTTGAGTATGTTAAGGAGCAACTACTTTATAAGCCGGTGAAGAGAGGGGAAGTTGTTTTCATAGCCTATTACTTCCTACCAGAACCCATAAAGTTCGTCGTTATTACTACACACCCACAACAAGTAGTTTACGTAGACTCTGACACCCTGGTAGATTTGAGAGAAGAACCTGTCAAAGAAGAGGTAGTCAGAAGAGCAGTACCTAAAATCACTTGGGAAGACATAGGAGATCTAGAGGAAGTGAAGGAGAGAATAAGAGAAATTGTTGAGTTACCTATGAGGCATCCAGAACTTTTCAAGCATCTTGGCATAGAGCCTCCTAAGGGTGTCTTGCTTTACGGTCCTCCAGGTGTTGGGAAGACATTACTAGCTAAAGCACTTGCTAACGAGATAGGCGCTTACTTCATAGCTATTAATGGTCCTGAGATTATGAGTAAGTATTATGGTGAGTCTGAACAG
>JAVVFV010000002.1:0-112513 GCA_039889305.1 Candidatus Zestomicrobium tamdykulense
CACCCTCCACCAAACACCCCCAAATAACTATCGCTCCCGACTTTTAGTTCTTTGTTATTTTGTGTTTGAAGAAGCTTGAGAGTAACGCGCAACTTGTTGATGCATTGTTATTTTGTGTAATCCGTCCATCACAAAATAACAAAGAACTAAAAGTGGGTGGGTGTTAGGTTTAGGATTTCTGCTACGTATTGTAGTTCTTTTTCTAGGTCTCCTAGAGTTAGTACGTAGTGGTTTCCTGTTGGTTTTTCTAGGATTTGTGAAGTTTTTCCGTCTATTTTAATTTTGAGTTGTGTTCTGCATTGTTTTGGACTTGTTGGTATTCCCTCAATTATTTTTCCTTTAGCTATTCTTAACGTGTGTGTTTGGGGATCGAGTCTAGCTATTGTGACTGTTGTGTTGTTTGGAACATGCCCAGCTATACCTACCCCAATCCCAGATTCAAAATGCGTATTTAGTTCATACTTACTAGTCATTTTTAAGGCTATAGTGCAGTGAGTTATTAAGATTTCATCTTCTTTAACCCACGAAGTATTACCCATGAAGACAGACCCTCCTGAAAGCTCCTTAAGAATCATCATAGTAATTAAGGCCGGGAGATCACCTTCACAACCAGCAACTATTCCTTCACTATTTAGGAGTGATACTGCTAAACAAGCAGTCATTCTAACATTCTTTATGAGATCAAAACATCTTATCGTGAAAGTATTTAAGCCATACTCACCCACAAGTTTCTTAAGAGCTACGTAAACTTTAAGAGCTTTCACAACTTCATGACTAGGAATCCTTACCTCAGCAGCTCCTGAGTAAATTTTACTTACTAACTCACCTACTTCATCATCACTTACCTTACTAATTAACTCATACAAATCATCTAGACTCACTCTAACGATCTTCAAGTTAGGCATTATTTCCCTCAAACACTCCTCAACTTCTTTACCAGCACTATAAACTAGCCATGGAGACGGCTCCCCCACAAGCCCAATAACGTAATTACTTACCCTACTAACTGCTTTCCAAGAATTAATGAATTTTGAAGTCTTCTGTGAAGGAGGCCACTCAACAATCAGAGTTACTGACTTCTTAGCAAATCTCAAGAAAGAATACGCTTCTAAAGAAGCAGGTAAGCTATTCATTTCTTCGTGAGGAAGAATTAACGTGTATCCAGCTTTATCAGCAATTTTAATAATTAATTCTTCAGTTCCGCCAGTCACGGGAGCTACAATAGCTAAGTCATCTTTAGTAATTGGGACTGTATCAATAGATTCGCTAGACACGATATTAAGAATTTCATCAACAGGTAATCCAGAACTTACATAACGAGACACAACCTCAGCTACGTATTTAGGATCATGCAAAGGAGCTACGACAGGAATTAAGTAAGACCTACCCATAACCTCACCCGCGAAACACTACCTACTATATTACGAACCCTATATTTTATGTTTAAAAACACTAAGTATTAGGTACTGTCTCCAGGTGTTACCTCAATGACTAGATACGACGTACTCGTATTTGGTGACTTAAATATTGATGTAGTCATGTATGTGAGTAAGTTGCCTGAACCTGATAAAGATATTCAAGCTACTAATTTAAGGATTCGTCCTGGTGGTGTTGGCTACAACGTGAGTATTGCTTTGAAGGAGCTTGGATTAACACCATACCTAATCGCGAGTGTAGGGAATGATGTTTTCGGTCAATACATCATTAAGAAGATGGAGGAAGCAGGCCTGGAAGTAAGTAGTGTGAGACTCGTTAATGGTGTTGAGACAGGCCTCGTAAGCATACTAGTCTTACCTAACGGAACCAAAGCCATGACGAGTTTTAGAGGAGCTAACAAACACACAACAATCACTACGCAAGACCTCAAAATACTTAGTTCCGTGAAGCACGTACACGTCTCAGGCTACACACTCCTGAACACAGATGAAGGAGCAGCGACCCTGAAAATCCTTAATGAAGCAAGCAAACTAGGAATCACGAGAAGCATAGACCTAGAAGGAGTAGCTTTCAGCGGGTTAGATAAGGTTCTTAAGATTAAAGGACTCACCGACTACGTGTTTACTAATAAGGAAGAACTAAAAACACTAATTAAGCACGAAGTTCTCGAGAGCGGTAGTAAAATCCACGAACTCCTCAAACCAAAAACAACTATCGTTAAGCTGAGTGAGGAAGGCTCCATAGCATTCACCAGCAGCGGAATCATAAAACAAGAACCCTACAGAATCAAAGTCATTAACTGTACCGGAGCCGGCGACGCATTTAACGCTGGATTCATCTACGGCTCACTAATGAGTCTAGACCTACACAGTATTTTAAGAATAGCTAACGCGTTAGGAGCTCGTAAGTGTTGCGAAGATAGTGAAGACTGCATCAAGTTGAGTGAAGTACTTACTGAACTTAGTATTAAGTAAACCCTACTCCCTCAAGTAAGGTATCCCAACTTTCCTCGGGGGTTTCGCCCTCCCTATAACTCCAGCAACAACCACCAGTGTTACTACGTAAGGCAACGTATTAATTATTGTGACCGGAACAACCACCTTAACTCCTGGCAAGACCTTAAGCCACTCCGTCAAAGCCCACGAAAAACCGAAGAGAACACCACCCAAGAAAGCCAGAAGCGGTTTCCAGTTACTAAATACTACTAAAGCCAGCGCGATGAACCCCCTCCCCGCAGCTATTTCCTTCGTTATTGTTCCGAGCCAATCAAGACTCATGAAAGCACCAGCAACACCTGCTAGAGCTCCCCCATACGTCGCAGCTATTAGCTGGAGCCTCTCAACATGAACCCCTAACACATCAGCAGCTTGAGGCTCCTCACCAAGAGCTCTAATCTTAAGACCTAAGGAAGTCCTAAACAGTACGTAGTGAGTCACTAAAGCTATTAAGACACATAAGATGAAGAGCGGACTCACCAACCCACCAATCCTAGGTATCCTACCCTCACTAGGAACCTGCTTATAACCAGCAACACCCCATAAAGCAATAATCATGTAAGGCACGAAACCCAAAGCAAAGATGTTTATGCCTACCCCAGAAATAATCTGCGCACCCTTACCGTAAGCAGATATAAGCCCGTGAATAAACCCTATCACAGCCCCAGTACAAACACCAGCTAACAACCCCAGCCAAGGATTCAGCGTATAAGTAGCAACCGCAACAGAAACCAGCGCCGAAACACTAATCATCCCTTCAAGCCCTATATTCACAACACCAGCCCTCTCGGAAGTTATCTCACCAGTAGCCGTCAACGTTAATGGTGTCATAGCGTATGAAGTCTGAACAAGCAAATTAATTAACGCAGTAAGCACGTAACTCATGAAACCACCTCCTTCCTACCCCTCATAATACTTAAGTACTTCTGAATAGTACTTAAAGCACCAGGCACAGCTAAAGACACAACAATAACACCCTGAACAAGCCTAACCAACTCAAAAGGAACACCAGCTTCTATCTGCATCCCCCTAACCCCAGCATTCAAAGCACCAACAAGTATCGCGGCAGGAACCACAGCTATAGGGTGATTAAGCCCTATAAGCGAAACAGCTATCCCATCAAACCCCAAACCCACCAAATTAGAAGCCGCAGTAGTTATTGCGTAGTGCGGAGGCCTACCAGTAATCTCACACACACCAGCCAAACCACCCAACACAGCACTAAAAAGAAAAGAAAAAATCATTAAGTGAGAAGTCTTCATCCCAGCATACCTCGCAGCCACTAAGCTAATCCCTACAGCCCTCAACTCATACCCAATCACCGTACGCCACAAAACAAAGTACGTCACGAACGAAGCAAGCAAAGCTATTATGAAGGCAGTAGAGAGCTCCGTATACTTAATGAGTATAGGGATACGCGCGCTCGGCGGAACAACAACAGTTTTTGACGGATCTATAGGATCAGGAAACACATTCACCCTAACATACTCAACAAACCAGAACGCAACCCAGTTAAGCATTATAGTTGTTATGACTTCATGAACCCCCCTAAACACCTTCAGAGAAGCAGCTACTAACGAGAAAGAAATACTTAAACCCAAACCCAACAAACACCCAACAACCAAAACCAAGAAAGTATCATCCCTAATCACCCCTGAAGCAAGTATCATCCCTAAAGCACCCAAATACACAGCATTCTCAACACCTATGTTGAAGAGCCCAGACCTAACACTAACAGCGAAAGCAAGACCAGTAAAGATTAGTGGTGTAGCGAAACTCAACGTAGACGTTAGAGGATACACATCAACGAAAGGATTACCTATCGAGTGCTTAAGTAAGCTATAGTAAGCGTGTAGAGCGTTATATCCGTACGCGTTCATTATGAGCCCACCTATAAGTAGTCCTACAGCCATAACAACCACTACGTTACCAGTCTTAACAAGAATATCTCTTACGACTTCCTCCCTCAAACACTCACACCCCCCAACATAAGCCCTAACTTCTCCTCAGTCAACTCACTAACATCCTTAACACCAACAAACCTACCTTCATACATGACAGCAACCCTATCACTCAACTGAAGAATCTCTTCAAGATCTGAAGAAACAAGCAAGACAGCCTTACCACTCTTCTTAAGATCAAGAAGTAAACACCTTATATGTTCAGTCGCAGAGATATCAAGACCTCTCGTAGGTTGAGCAGCTATTATGAGTTGAGGCTCCTTAGAAATCTCACGCGCCACTACCAACCTCTGCTGATTACCACCACTCAAGTGCTTTGCTGGCGAGAATAAACTAGGAACAACTACGTTAAACCTAGCCACTAGATCAGAGGCATGCTTAACTACTCTCTCCTTAGCAAGAACAACAAAGAATCTCTTGAAAAGTGTTGAGCGCTGTATACCTAGTATGCTATTCTCACTAACCGTGAAATCAGGAATCAAACCCATTAACACCCTATCTTCAGGTATGTGAGCAATACCAAGCTCATACAGCTTCGAAGGCGGGAGATTATTGATTCTCTGCCCCCTAAAAATCACTTCCCCCTTCTCAATCTTCCTCAACCCAGTTAACCCCTCAACTAATTCTTTCTGACCATTCCCCTCAACACCAGCAATACCTACTATCTCTCCAGACCTAACTGTTAGTGAGACACCCTTAACAGCCCAAGTCCCTAAATCATTAAGAATCCACAAATCCCTCACGATAAGGAGCTCCTCACCAACTCCTGAGGAATTCCTCTGAATCGCGGGAATCAAGTCCTTACCAACCATGAGTCGAGCCAGCAAATTAAGATTCGCTTCCTCACGAGGAACCTCACCAACAACCTTACCCCTCCTCAACACAGTTACTCTATCAGCAACCTCAAGTACCTCCCTCAACTTATGAGTAATGAAAACAACAGACCTTCCTATCTTCCTTAATTCATTAATCATGTTGAATAATTCCCTAGTCTCAGCTAACGTGAGGTTAGTTGTTGGTTCATCAAGAATCAAGATATTAACGTTCCTGAAGAGCATCTTAAGTATCTCCACCTTCTGCCTAACACCGAAAGGAAGCCTCTCAACATACTCATCAAGAGGTACCCTCAAACCTGTTGAATCCATCAACTTATTTATGTCTTCCCTCGCACCACGTAACCGACTCCCCGGCAAACCCAAAACAATATTCTCGTAGACCGTGAAGGTAGGAATTAAGGAGAGATTCTGGTGAACCATCCCTATACCTAACTTAAGAGCATCAGCAGCTGCTGAAAAACTTACTTTCTTACCACCAACGTATATGCTTCCTGAAGTAGGTTTGAGAATCCCTGCTAATATCTTCATTAAAGTTGTTTTCCCAGCACCGTTCTCCCCCAGAAGCCCGTGAACCTCACCACGCCTTAAAGTAAAATCAACACCTCTCAAAGCAACCGTACCGTCTGAGTAAATCTTCACAATACTCTTCATCATCACTAAGTACTCATCAGACCCAACAACTCCCACCCTACCACCTAACCTTAAGGTTTACTATGTGTTTATAAGGTTTTTACGCTAAGCACGAGAAAAATACAAAAATTAATACTAAAAATAGATATGAATAAGGCTTTAGGTTCCTTACCCAACACCTAAAGCACTCCTCAAGTCAGCTATAGTTTCTGCTGTGAAAGGTATCTTAGCTTCTATATCAGAGAATTTAATACCCATGACAGCAATGTCTTTATTTACTTTCAGAGTATCCTGCAACTTATATGCTTCTTCCCATATCCACGAAGGTAGTGACTCCCTCATACTCCTGACCTTATTAAGTATGGTTCCCTTATCCTCAGGCTTAACAGTACCTGCCTGAATACCTAACTCAAGGAAAGTTTCTAGATCTTCTATGCGACTCATCGCTATACCGCCCTCAGCAATACCTAACTCAAGAATCCCTCCGAACTTCGTTATGTTCTTATGGATTAAGTAATTCAGAGCTCTTTTAGTCGCAGTATAAACACCTATATCAACCCTCTTCATCATTGAAGCTATTATGAATCCTGGCTTTATGTAGTCTTGATCAGCATCAACACCTATAGCGAATGGCGGACCCATGGTTCTACTCTCCCTAGCTCCTGCCTCAGCAACAGCTTCGAAAATCCCTAAGCCGGTTGCTCCAGCCACGTTATACACTACTATAGCACCCTCACCCAGCATAGCTTCAGTAGCTGTCTTACCCCTCGCAGGGTCGTTGAAAGCACCTGTATATGTGTAGAGTATCTTGATACTGATTTCCTTCCCTGTTTTCTCTCTAAAGATTTCCTGACCATATCTTATGCCCCAGTAGTAACCAGCCTCAAACTTGTAGAGGACAGGTATCTCCATCCCCAACACAACACCAACCGCCGGCTTATTGTAGTAACCAGCAATCATAGCAGCCAGAGCCCCAACCACAGCACTCCCTTCATGCTCCTTAAACAAAACACTCAACACGTTAGGCTTATCTACGTAGCCATCAATTATCGCGAAGAGCTGATCCGGGAACTCATCAGCTACCTGTGCTATAGCATCAGTAAGTAAGAACCCAACACCCACAATAACAACACACTCCTTCGAACGAGCCAACGTCCTCAAATTAGGTAAGTAATCTGCTTCAGTCCGGCTCTGCAACTCAGTAAGCGTGAGACCGAAATCTTCAGCTGCTTTACTACCACCTAAATACGCCATATCATTAAAGCTGAGGTCCCCCCTCCCACCAATATCGTACACTATACAGACCTTAGTAGGGCGAGACACAACCTGAGTCGGAGCTAAAGACAAGATCGCGTAGATTGCTACACCAACAACCACTAACAAAACCACGAGAACCAACACAATAGTTTTAGAGATTCCCCCCGCAACATGAACCAAATATAACACCTCAATATTATTATTGAGCATCACCTTAAAAAATTTTCTGCTCATAACATCTGAAAGAAATTACGCATATCATCACATAAAGTAACATACTAGTAAGAAATTAATCACAATAATACAAATTCGAACAACTACTCAGGAAAAACAACACGAATAAACAACATTTCAGCACCATACTACTCACTACCTTCGTATCATCAAGTAAATAATGAGAATTTTTTACTTCCACGAACGCGTATGCGTTACAGCATCAGTAAAGAATGAATTAAAAAGACAAAAACTCATAACCTTCTTGACTAGTATTTTAGTGATTAGAATAGATGAAGTTGTTGCCACAAAATAACAAAGAACTAAAAGAAGTTGTGTTATAGGGAAGTAATTAAGTTGTTAGAATTTTTATTAAAAACTCCTAAGTTTGGGGGATACTTAATGATTATGTAGCACTAGGTTTCTTCTGGAGTTCTTCTATCCTCTTCCTTATTTCGTTTAGTTCAGCTTCCAGATCTTCTTTCAGTGCTTCTAGGAACCTACGTTCTTCTTCAGTGCTTGATGGGTATCGCCAGTACCACCAAGCAGGCGGCGCCCCGTAATACCACCAATACTTCGCTCCGGCCCAGTGTCTATACCTCCACCATGGACACCACCATGGACCCCATGGCATTCTTTTCATCTTTTTGTGACATGTTTCAAAATATATACGTTATGGGGGTTTTATAAACTTTTCCATTAAAATAATCTGAGACGATATAGTGCGGGAGAGACTGTGAAGGGTTGCTGTCGTAGGCGGAAACGCGGGAGATTTGGAAGGAACCCGAAGCCTGTCGTAGTACGTAGCATCCCTCAAGCCACCACACTAAAACCAGAACCTAGTCATTGTGGTGGGGAACCCATATACCTCGACCTAGCCGAAGTAGAAGCTCTAAAACTCATAGACATCGAGAAACTATCGTTCAGGGAAGCCGAACAATTAATGGGTGTCTCAAGATCTACTATCTGGAGACTCGTAAACAGCGCTAGAGAAAAAATAGCTAGAGCAATAATCGAGTGTAGAGAAATAAGAATAGAAAAGCCAGAAAATACTTGAAGGCCTTATGAAGACAATCATAACTACACACAACCCTCAACTCCATCAAAGCATGAAACAACAATAGTTCTGCTATTCCTAAGATTTAATGAGGAACTCGCGAGAACCGCGAGTAGCAGAACAAGCGTTGCTGCCACAACTGGTGAATTAAACGCTAAGTAGGGATTTAAAGCCTCAAAGCTTATTAATTAAGAAACGAATTAAAAGCTACCTAGATACTGTCTTTAATGTTTTGATGTAGAGGAGTTCTTTACTAGTTACTTTAGCTTTCTCCGTCATGTATGATTCTAAGCCGCTTGTTTTTATAGCTTCTAGAACTTCTTCGTCTGTAGCTCCCTTCCTGATATCTATTTTCTTGTCTGTAGGCTCGATATGGTTTACGTTGACTTTCCTGCGCTTAACTCCAGAAAGATTCTTAGGTCCAGTCACCAAAACAAAATTCTCGTCAATTATATCGACTACGACGCACTTCCTCCCAGCTTCCCTCCCACACAACTTCACACAAACCCTACCAATCTCGATAGCGGGCAACCTAGACACCTACATCTAAGACTCTAGTAGAATTATTGAGAGTCCTTTTTAAGCTTATTCAGCACCAAAAACAGTACTCCAGCACTTTAAAACAAGAAATTATGGTGTGATGAAGTGTTTAGGTATGCTCACGTACTAACTCACTACCTACACAGAATCTTCAGCTTCGACTCAATCGCTTTCTTAGATATCTCGAAGGCTTCCTCCGCGTTGAAGCTAGCCGTATTTATCACTAAATCAAAACTACTTAAGTCTTTAATGTCTATGTTGTAGTATGTTTTGAATCTCTTCTGCTCAGACTCTTCCCTTAACCTCAGCTCTCTTAAAGCTTCTTCATAACTCTTCTTATCTCTCTCAGCTATTCTCCTAGCTCTCACGTCCTCAGGAGCTACCAAGTATATCCTGACGTGAGCCATATCCTTAAGTAACCACCCAGCTATGTGTGCATCAATAACTACACACCCCTTACTAGCTTCACTCAAAGACATCCCATCAACTATCTTATCAATTGAGGGATCCTCCTCAGCAATCCTCGACAACTCACTTAACGTAACTCCTTTCTGAGCAGCTAAACTCCTAAACAAACCACCAGCTGAAACCATTCTTAAACCAAGCCACTCAGCTATCTTCCTAGCTAACGTAGACTTCCCACTTCCCGGCATCCCGCTAACCGTTACAACTAACCCACACAAACAATCACACAATAAGATCCCCCTAAGAACCTCTTACAGAATACTTCAACGCGATTGACAAGCAAGAAGGACAGAACACACCACCGAAAATTCTTTCAGGCCTCTTAGAAGACTTAGCAACCTTCCTTAAGGAACCAGTAGATGTAGGAACCCCACCTAACCTACTACCACAAACCCCACACACAGCAACATGAGGCTTAGATCTCCTGTAATGAATTACGGTCTTACCACCAGGCGTACGCCTCCAGACCCTCCTAAGCGACCTAGACCTCACTGAAGCACCCGACATACGCTCCAACCATAAACGTTACCATGATTAGCTAAAAAAGCTTTATAGCCTAACATCACACAAAACAGCGAAGCACTAACCACACAAGAACTAAGCAACTCCCTCACTCCTAATCAGGTCTATGCCAGCAATCCTATTATGCAGTACCTGATAACCAACAAGAGTAGCTAAGAACACAAACAACTCATTCAAGAAGCCCTCAGAACTCGAGATCACGGGCAGGCTGAGAGGCGAAGGTATTGGCTTACCACCACCGTACGTCAGAACAAAAAACAAGTACATATACTCCGAAATAAGCATAGAAAAGAAAACACCACCCCACAAAACTAGTAAGTTAATTATGAAGAAGTTACTGAGCCTCCTCCTAAGCTTAGAAGCCCTCTCCTCAAGAATCTTAGCTTTCTTCTCCTGAGGTCTCAACCCCCTATACTCCTTCTCAATACTCCTCAACTCCCTAGCAACCTCAACCACCTTAAGCCTACTCAACCCTAACCAACCAACTAAGTAAGACCAGGGAAGCATAGCCACCAAAACACTCATCACGTACAACAAAGTAATCATTCTCACAACCTCTTAACCAACTCAGCCAGAAACCTACCAGCCTCCTCAGCCCTACCCTCCTCATTCCTCACAATACTCACGGACGCACCAACCAACGTAGCGCTAGCCACAGAAAACATTCTTATGAATTCCATAACCTCCTTAACCAACCCAACATCACTGTAGTCCTTCCTATACCTACTTAAGTCTCTACTCTGCCTCTCCACCACTAACTGAGGATCAGCCTCAACAACAACTATGGTGTCAGGCCTTAATTCCTTAATAACATACTCCGGTAAGCCTGGCCAGAAACCAGTAGTTGTTTTTATGACTGCGTGAGTATCCACGAAAACCACAACATCACTCCCAGGATACTTCCCAGGAAGTAAGTCTATGTAGTTCCTCATCTCCCTAGCAACTAAGGATTGAACCCTCCTCTGCTCATTCAGCGGGAGACTACGTATCTCGTCCCTACTCCTACATATGCTTTTCTCAACAACATACTTAAGCATGAAGTCCCCGTAATTCAGCGTCTCAACAACGTACCCATCATCCTCAAGAAACCTCCTAGCATGTGATAACACCGTAGACTTACCAACCCCAGCTACACCAACCACAACAACTACTCTTAATTT
Source organism: Candidatus Zestomicrobium tamdykulense (assembly GCA_039889305.1). Lineage (GTDB taxonomy): Archaea > Thermoproteota > Thermoprotei_A > Sulfolobales > NBVN01 > Zestomicrobium > Zestomicrobium tamdykulense. The sequence goes on from JAVVFV010000002.1 coordinate 11,074, forward strand.
ATTCCCCACCCTACTCACCAAGCAGCTTCTTAAGTAGCGGGTATGCCTCAAGAGCTCTCTCGTAAGTTATCTGAGCATAGAACTGCTGCAGAATACCCACAGCTAACAAAATACCCATACCAGAACCGTAAACACCGAAAATATCGGCGACCAGAGACACTAAAGCAACTATTATTGAGCTAAGAATAGCTAAAGGATATATGTACTTCGACAAAACAACCTCGAAAGCTTTAGGATTACTCCTGTGCCCAGGTATTAGTAAGCCAGACCTAGCCAGATTCTCTGCCTGAGCAGAAGGATTAAGACCAGCAACCTCAACCCACATAAGACCGAAAAGCACAGCCAAACCAACAAGCAGAACCGCATACACACTAACCCTGACCGGATTAATAATCACCTCAAGTAGTGAGGATGGAGGATTAAGATAATGCACAGCAGTACCGAAAGCATCAGTAAGCCACGGAACCCCAGCCAAGTAAGAAGAAGCAAGCCTGTAGAAAAGTATTAAGTCAGAAAAGAGAATACCGACCAGCAATATAGGTATGTTACTCACGTAAAGAAACTGAAGAGGCATCCCAGACTTAACACCAGGCATCCTGTGCGAGGTTATCGGGATATTGACTTTCATGTCCTGCAAATAAACAATAATAACAACCAACACAAAAAGAGCCACGAACCCCACCAAAGAAGGCGCGGTAAGATGCTCAGAACCAGCCACTACTATACCGAAAACCAACCTATTCATGTCCGGAACACCCCTCTGAAAAACACTCACTAAGTAAGGCACTATGCCGTAGTACTGGTTAGTTCCAGAGATCTCGACTGGAGCGAGTATAGACCACAAGACAGTCCTAGCAATACCAGCAAGAATAAACAAGCTAACACCAGAACCTATGCCGTACCCCTTCTGCATAGCCTCATCAAGAACCATCAGTATCAGAGCACCAGCCAAGAACTGAAGGAAGATAGCAGCAGTCAAGAACATGTTGAGTCTGTAGTAGAGAGCAAAACCAAGACCCTCAACAACAGCTATCAAGAGCGCCAAACCCTTCTGACTCTGAGTAAACAACCTCCTATCCTCAGGATCCGTCAAATCCAAATCAATAAGCTTAGCACCAGCAAGTATCTGAATAATTAAGCCAGCCGTCACTAAAGGACCAATACCCAACTGCGTTAAAGAACCACTCTGCGAAGCAAATATAACGTTTATTAAAGTCGGCAACTGAATACCCTGAATATGAGGATACGCAGACAGAGGGAACGCGTAAGTTGAAGACATCAGGTAGAAAACCAGAAGAACCAGGAAAGTATATAATAGTCTCTTACCTAACTCAGGCTTCCTAACAGGCTTAGGAGTTGAAGGCACATACTCACCAATCCTAGCTAACCAAGACAACATACCCACTATCTATCCCTAATGAGTAAAAACCAGGAAGTTATAAAGCTTAAACGAACCGAAAAACCTACTAAACCACGGGAAAACAAGCTAGTAGGAACGATGAATAGTTACGAAACCAATACTGGCGAATCCCGACGCACCCACGTTATTGCTGGGAAGTAGTAACTACTACCTCTCCGCCAGCTTCCTTAACCTTCTCTATAGCTGCCTTAGTAGCTCTCGGAGTTACTATCTTCATAGGTCTCGTTAAGTTCCCTCCACCGAGGAGCTTATTATAGCCTAACTCCTCTAAATTAATCATTACTAAGTTGTTTTCTATTCTGAGTTTATTCTCCTGAAGTAATTCCTTCACCTTCTCAGAAAGTTCCTTAAGATTAATAGCCTTGATCTCCTCCTTCACCATCGTTGGGTTAGGATTCTTGAATCCGTGCTTACCGAACCAATCAGGGTGGTACTTGACGACCCACGTCCACTTATGCTTATGCAGGCCTGCAGCACCTCTACCTCCTCTACTACCAGCCTTCCTGTGTTGTCCTACCCTACCGTAGCCGTGTGTTCTACTACCCCTCAACTTCCTGCTCTTCTTATCTTTCCTCACCACCATCAACACCACCTAACTACATCATTCTTTGTAGGAGCTTATTTATTTCAGTGCCCCTATACCCTAACTCCCCATCACTACCTATCGGCTTCCTAGTACTCTTCTTGAAGCCACCCTTAGGTGGGTGAAGTCTGAACACAGGCTTTATGACGTCGTCAAGCTTATGTAGCTGTAGCTCACCATCAATTAACGCTTTCACGAAATCATCAATACTCATACCGTACTTCTCCTTAATGAATTCCTCCGTGATAGGTTTATTCCCTACTAGCCTACCACGCCTCACCAGCAATTCTTTAAGGGTTTCCTTATCTATCTCTCCCCACGTCACCCAATCCTTCACCACAGCCAGCATACCATCGATAGAGGGGTTCTTAGGGTAGATCACAACCATGTACTTCCTAGTTAATCTAAGCTTCCTTAAGGTCTCAGCAACGTCCGGGAGAACACCGCTACGACCCCGCAACCTAATTATAGCGTAAAGCACGCTCATCAGGAACTACCCCTAATCCAGTCATACGAAGTCACGAATTTGTAAGTTCTTCTCAAAGCATCGAATACCGCGTAAGCAAAATTTATGGTTGTTCTTGTCTCGCCCTTAGACCAAGTCCACACGTCCTTTATTCCAGCATACCTCAAAACAACCTTACCTACATCACCAGCAACAAGCCCTGTGCCTTTCGGCGCGGGAGCCAGCGTTACCCTGACAGACCCGCTCTTACCCTCCGTCCTGAACGGCACGCTGTGAGGGTCTGTACATGAACACACCCAACTCCCGCAACCCCTCCTCACAGGCGTTATGTTCAGCTTAGCTTCCCTGAGCGCCTTATCTATTGCTTGCCTTATTTGTCTAGCCTTACCAATACCTAGACCTATGTACCCGTCGAAATTACCCACCACAACAACAACCCTGAACTTACTTACCTCGCCAGCATCAGTCTGTTTCTGAACTATAGCTACGTCAAGAACCTCGTGCTTGAGATTAGGTAGCAGATAATCAACGATCTCAGGCTCCCTAATTATGAGGTTCTGATCGAATATTTCCTTAATATTAGATATCCTGCCCTCCTTAACCATCCTACCTAACTTAGTCTTCGGAACCCACTCACTCAAAACATCACTCAAGCTTCCTCACCTGAAGAAAGTAAGTTAAGTATCTTCTCACGTACTTCCCTAAAGTGTTGAAGTAGGTTATGAGGATCAAGACCTCTCTTCAAGTATTCCCCGAAGTACCTCCTGAATAAGTCTTCGTTCTCGGAAGAAAGCTTCCTAGCATACTCCGCTATATGCTGACCCTCAATCCTCTCCTGAGAAGGTATAACCTCCTCAGACACAGGAATCTGAACACCAGCATCCAGCAAACCCTTCATAGCAGCGAACACGCGAGCACCCTTAGACGCCTTATGAAGTCCTATATCAGGGATTACTTCCTTCACGTTCTTCTTGATTGCTAAGACTCCTGCTAGGAGTCCCGTCAAGTAAGCTGCTGACGTATTGTTTAAATCACCTAACCACCCGTACTTACGTAAAGACTTACTACTAACACCAACTACAGTCTCATCACCATTCACTGAAAACTTCACTATCTGAACAATTACCTGCGTATTAGTTTTTCTTATGACTGCCCTTAACAACCTCCCTGACTTCACCATCCTGTAACGCTTGTAGTAGTTCGTCTTACCTTCTCTCCTTCTTCTGAAAGGAACCTTATATGTTGGTCCGCGACCCAACACTACCTCACCTTAATACCTAATTCAGTTAAGTACCTCTTAAGATCTGAGAGGTTCCTGAACATACCTCCCTTAACCCGTAAGTACAGAGCTCTGTATGTCTTTCTATCAATTACTTCCTCATCCCTCAACCATCTCAAGTACTTCCTAAGCTTCCTGGCAATATAGACGTAGGCTTCCTCCGCATCACTCCTAGACTTCCTGCTACCCTTCCTCTTCCCGTAACCTCTCCTATGACCCTTCTTCCTCTTCTCGTGAAGTTCTCTCCACCTACCCCTAGAATTTCCTTTAGCTTGCTCAACCCAAATAACACCGTTCTCAATCAACCTCCTAACATCTTCTTTAGTCAGCGCTGACTCCACATCCTCCACCCTAGTAGGATCTATCCTAATCCTAGACACACCAACCCCAAGAATCTCAGCAGCTAGTCTTTTCTGCAGACTCAAATCACTCATTGCTTCACACCCTCATTCGCAACCAACATACCTAACTCCTTAGCTTTATTGATTATCTCAGCTCTCTTACGCCTACCCACAGTCCTACCAACATAAACTATCACTTCCGAAGGATTCAGAGACTCAAGCTCCTTAACGTTATGCACTACCACAGGCCTCAAACCCGACGGATGAAGCCCTCTCACCTCTCTAGGACTACCGAAACCTGACGAAGGTCTTGGAGGCATCCCCTTAAGCCTTAACCGCATAGGATTATCTATGCCTTTAGGTCTCCTCCACTTCAGATCATTAATGAACTTCCAGAACTTCCACCACTGATGCCTCAAGAACCTGATCTTCCGCTTACTTCTCAATAACTTCAATTTCCTGCTAGCACTACTCAAAGCTCACCACCCTCCATGAATTCCTTCTTATATATGTATATGCCGTCAGAAAACACACGCCTATCAAGCCCTCTAATCCTGGTTGCTTGCTCTATATTAGCGGCAGTCTGACTAACATCCTCCAAATCAATACCCTCAACGATTATGTCGTTTTTCTGCACCTTAACCTTCACATCACCAATAATCCTAGCTACTCTAGGATTCCTCTCACCTATGAAATTCTCTATGAGTACCTTATCACCCTCAACCTTAACACTTATTGGGAAGTGCGAGTACACTATCCTCAACCAATACCTGAAACCCTTAGTCACCCCGAGAATCATGTTCTTTATGTGTGCTGAGACAGCATACACCTGAGCCACGTCTCTTCCCTTAGCAAAAAACGTAGAAACCTCAACCCTACCACCCTCAACAACAATCCTAACATTCTCAGCATAACTGAAATCTCTTGCTACCTCCCCCTTAGGACCCTTAACAATCACCCTACGACCATCAACCACCACAAAAACACCCTCAGGAATATCCACGTAATCCCTAACCACAACAGCCCTAACCACACACATCACCCCTCAATAGACGTAAGCCAGCAGAATACCTCCAATCCTCTTCTCCAGAGCTTCCTTATGTGACATAACACCCTGAGGTGTCGAAAGTATTAGCAACCCGATATCCCTGGAAGGCAGTATCTTCCTTAACCAGTCAGGCATGCTACGCAGCTCCGCGTACTTTATAGGTGTCCTAGGCTTTATCACACCAGCATTGTTAATCCTGCCTAACAACTGAACCTTAATCTTGCCTGACCTTCCGTCATCTATATACTCAAACTCTCCTATGTACCCGTACCTCTGGAGAGTCCTTAAAGTCATGGCTATGAGCTTAGAAGCAGGTATTATGATAGCTTCTCTCTTACCCCTCAACTCACAGTTCTTCAAGGTCACCAAAGCATTAGCTAGAGTATCCATCATTACCACACGAAACACCTCACATATACTTCTTGAAACCTAACCCACTAGCTACCTCCCTGAAACACTGCCTACATAAGTAGAGGTTATATTTCTGGATCACCGCGTCACGAGACCCGCAACGCTGGCAAACCTGCACACCCCTACCATACTTCCTAATCTTAGGAGGTCTGAATTTCCCCATCCTACACCACCTTAGTATTGAGTTCCTTAATAAAGAAAACAATAGCTTCCGCACGAGAAACCCTCTGCCTGTAAGGTACGCGAGATCTCTTAACTCTCCTCCTCATCACTCTCAACCCAGGCTTCTCTAAAGTAACACATACGTCCATACCGAAAATCCCTAACTCAGGATCGTACTTGACGCCAGGAAGCATTATGTGTTCCTTAATACCGATCGAGACATTACCGTAGTTATCAAAACTCGAACTCTTGACTCGCCTACCCACCGCGTCAAGAACCTTATTAAGGAAACTCAAGGCTTTCTCACCTCTCAAAGTCACTGCGACAGCTATGGGCTCACCCTTCCTAATATTGAATTCCTTAATAGTTTTCTTAGCTCTCCTTTCTGAGGGTTTCTGACCAGTAAGCATCTCAAGAATCTTAGCAGCTTTCTTAAGCCTCTCACCAGACTCCCCAACACCGATGTTGACAGTGACTTTAGCTAGTCTAGGCTTCCTCATCGGGTTAGATTCCCAGACCTCCAGAACCCTCCTAACAACCTCCTCACTTACCCCGGCCTCAACCCCGCGAACAACACTCATATAGCTCCCTCAGGAACCCTTATCACGGGTTTCTCAGAACCCAAAACAAAAACCTTATCTAGGGTCGTGAAGAACTCACTACCTTTAAAGTCACTCAACTGAACCTGCTTACGGTAATGCCTCACACCCTCATATATCTTAAGTATCTTAGCTACCCTACCAACGTTCTTACCACCAATAATTATAGCTACGGAACCCTCCTTCATAGGGTAGTACTCCTCCACCCTACCATCCTTCAACAACAACTTGACAGTACCTAAGGTCTCGTAAACATCCTCAACAGGATTCCTAGGATCAGAAACCCTTACTAGGACGTTCCTACCGTCATGGAGATTTAACTGTATGTGGCCCCCCTTAACCGTGGTCTTGTCCTCAATCCTACACAACTTGAAAGAAGCTTCTTCCTCATGTATAGGTAATAAACCTAAAACCTTCGTCGGTACTGGCAACACCCTGAAGTACTCACCAGTCTTAACCACCTCAATAACATCCATAATACCGACAGGGAACTTGTAGTCTTTACGAACCCTACCATCAACTCTGATGTTACCCTCAGCAATAATCTTCCTAGCCTCACTACTAGTCTCAGCCAAACCCATAAAATCCCTCACAACAATCAATAAAGGAACAGACCTACTAATTGGGTGAGGTCCTGGAGAAGTCTTCACAGTCCACTTATAAGCTTTCCTAAGTATAGGCCAGAAAGCCGGCGCACCAAAACTCTTTACGTGTCTACTACCTCCTTTCCTACCCACTCACATCACCTCCTTTCTTAGGTTCTGATTCCTTATTAGCGTTACTAGTTTCTTTCTCTTCTTCAGGCTTCACCTTACTCTTACCACCCCTCCTCTCTATTATCTTAGCACGCTTCTTATCACTGAGATCCAGCTTAATAATCACTACTTTGGAGGGGTGGATAGGGTAGTAAACAGGTGTTCCATCAGCTTTCTTTATGGTTACGCCCTCAACATGTAGAGCAATATCCTCGTAATCCACCTTAACTACCTTACCCTCATGACCTTTCCAGTCCCCCCTCACTATCTTAACAGTGTCACCAGCCCTCACGTAAATCCTCTTAATACCTAGTTCTTCCCTAAGCTCTCTGGAGAGGGGAGCAGTTAAGTACTTATGTCTTACGTGGGGAGGTGCTTCACGCATACTCAGTCTCTGCTTACCTGGCTTAATAGAAGGACCCATACATCACCACCCTAAACTATGATTGAAGCTAGAGTAGCTATCCTAGGCCACCTCTCCGCAGCTTCCCTAGCCATAGGACCTCTGATTTCCGTTCCTTTAGGAGTGCCGTCAGGCGCTATAATCACGCAAGCATTATCCTCGAAGCTAAGCCACCTACCATCACTCCTCCTGAAAGGCTTCTTCTGCCTTATAACAACTGCCTGAAGAACCTGACCAACTAACTCAGTACTACCCTTCTTCACAGCAACAACAACTAAGTCCCCAACCGTCGCTGAAGGACGCCTACGCAACCTAGTCTTAACTCCCGGAATACCTATCACCATCACTACCTTAGCACCACTATTATCAGCTACCTTAAGATCAGTACCAATAGTCACGCCAGCAACCCTACCGAAACGGCTGAGAGCCGCACCACCCTTCTTCTCGGACATCACTAACCACCCTTCCTGAGAACACCCAACACAACCCAACTAACAGACTTAGCTAGAGGTCTCGTCTCCCCTATCAAGACATCATCTCCGAGACTCAAAGAAACGCATGGAGGCACCCTAACATGAATCCTGGACCTACGCTTCTCATACCTCCTATACTTACGCACATAAACCAAATACTCCTTCTCAACAACAGCTAACTTCTTAGCTCTTAACTTAATTACCTTACCTACAGTAAGTCCTCCCCTAACCTTAAGATGTCCGTGCCACGGACACTCAGGATCGTCGCAAGTCTTACTAGGAGGCTCAAGACCCTCAAACTTAATCCCAATATCATGCACTGCAGACCCGCTCACCATCAACCACCCGCAATCTTCTTCATACGGTCTTCAGGCCTACCCACTATAGCATCACCATATACCGTAACATTAGTTCCGTCATCAAGCTTAAAAGTAAAAAGACCGCCAACCTTAGGGATCTTAATCACCTTACCACTACTCAAAACCTCCAGCATATTCTTAGACTCACTAACTACTAAACCCTTCACACCCACCAAAGAAGAACTAGTGTGTGAACTCACAAACACCTCAAGCCCTACTAACTCATGAAATACTAAGTTCTTCGGAGTCCTCCTCACTCAGCCTCCCTCCTACCTAACAGTTTCTTAAGCTCTTCCTCACGATTTATCGTGAGTATCCTAGCTATGTTCTTCCTCACTATTCTTATCCTTGCAGTATTCTTCAGAGTACCTACCTGAGCCTGAGTCCTCAACTTAATCAGCTCTGTCCTCAACTCAGCTAATAGCTTGTCTCGCTCCTCCCTACTCTTACTCCTTAATTCCTTAGCAGAAAGACTCAACACACATCACCCCTACGATAACTCACCACCCTTATGCTCCGGCATGGTTTGAGCTCCTGCAGCCTCAGGCACAGGAACCTCAGCACCAGTCCTAATCACGTCGTCAGGCTCCCCAGGATTCAATATGAGTACCTCAATACCGTAGATACCTGGCTTAAGAAGTAGGTGCACGACCGCTCTATCTAGGAGTCTGTCCAGGTGCTGCCCGGTCTTATAGACTTTCCCGGCTCTCAGCTTCTCATACCTAGCTCTCTCACTAACTATCTTACCACTAATCACTATCTCTACTCCCTGAGCACCAGCAGCTAAGACCCTCCTCAAAGCCACGAAAGCAGCTCTACGAAAATGATAGCCTTTCTCAATAGCTAGCGCAATCCTACTAGCAACTATCCTGGCATCCAAGTCAGGATTCTCAACCTGAGTAACTACTAGTTGAGGATTCTCAATCTTGAAGTACTTCTCCAGAACCTCCGTAAGCTGCTTAATCGTCTGCCCCTTCCTACCTATAATCATTGAAGGCCTGTCAGCATACAGAATAACCCTAGTACCTAGAGGCGTCTTTATCAACTCAACCCTAGAATAACCAGCCCTAACAAAATTCTTCGAGAGAAACTCATCTACCTTCAGCCTAACAAGATTCAAGCCTATGAAGTGCTCCTTAATATCAACCAAGCACCTCACCTCTCCACCACTATCACTTCAACATTAGCAGTAGTCCTGATCTTAGGTGTGGCTCTAGCGAAAGCTCTAGGCATCCACCTCTTGAGGTACCTACCCTTATGAACAGCTATGTGGTATATGTATAGACGCTCAACATCCAAGTTCTTGTTCTCAGCATTATTCTCCACATTCTTAAGAAGCTTAAGAATCTCTCTCGCGGCCTTGACAGGATACCTACCTACAGGTGACTTCCACCTAGGAAACACAGTCGGTAAACCCTTCTTATGAGCAATACTTAACTTATACCTAACGTAAGGAACAGGAGTCTCCTTCCTAATAACCTCCTCCAAGAAAGCCTTAGCATCCTTCAGCCTCATACCTCTTACAACTTTAAGAATCTCGTAACTCTCCTTCAAAGAAATAGGTACATCCCTAACTACGGCTTTAGCTACCTTCCCCTCATCCTCAACCCTAACAGAGTATCTCCAGACCGGCACTCACCTACCCCCCAAATCCTCAGCGATTACCTAATCTAAACTATAATAACCTTAAAAAGCTAAATTAAGGTTCACTCAGTAGTAATCCTCCCCACAAACAATACACGCGTAGCTATTTAAAACCAACTAAGTTTTTATATAGTAGGTGAAGAATCGTGAAGATACCTCTTAAGAAGGTTAACGAGTATGAGTGGGAGATACCGTCCACCTACAAGAACTGTATGAAAGTACCAGCAATAATATTCGCTGACGAATTCCTAATCTCTAAAATGATTGAAGACTTAACGCTAGAGCAAGCAGCAAACGTCGGTTGCTTACCAGGTATTGAGAAAGCATCGTACGTGATGCCTGACGGCCACCAAGGATACGGGTTCCCTATCGGGGGAGTCGCTGGTATTAGAGCTGAGGACGGGTACGTATCACCGGGCGGGGTAGGTTACGACATCAACTGCGGCGTCAGACTACTAAGAACTAACCTAAGCTTAAATGACGTGAGAGACAAAATTAAGGAACTCGTCGACACGATCTTCAGGAACGTTCCTTCAGGCGTTGGTAGTACGGGCAAACTAAAACTAAGCTTCACCGAACTAGATAAGGTTCTCAACGAAGGAGTTGATTGGGCTATTAGTAGGGGGTTTGGCTGGGAGGAAGACAGAGAATACATAGAGAGTTACGGTAGGATAGAATACGCCGACGCTACCAAGGTTAGCAACACAGCTAAGTCTAGAGGTGCTGACCAGCTAGGCACTCTAGGAGCAGGAAACCACTTCCTAGAGATCCAGGTAGTCGATAAAATATACGATGAGAGGCTAGCTAAGGCTATGGGAATAGAGCATGAAGGACAAATAACCATAATGGTTCACACAGGTTCTAGAGGATTAGGACACCAAGTAGCGAGTGATTATTTAGGTGTCATGGAGAAAGCCATGCGTAGGTATGAATTCACACCCCCAGACAGAGAACTAGCTTCAGTACCCTTCAACTCCAGAGAAGGACAAGACTACTTCAAGGCTATGGCGGCCGCCGCGAACTACGCATTCACCAACAGACAAATAATAACTCACTGGGTAAGAGAATCCGTAGCTAAAGTATTCGGAACGAAGCCCGAAAACCTCGACTTAAGAGCAATCTACGACGTAGCACACAACATAGCCAAGCTAGAAGAACATGAAGTGGAAGGCAAGAACGTCAAGTTAGTAGTGCACAGGAAAGGCGCTACGAGAGCTTTCCCGTCAGGACACCCCGAAATACCTAGAGCATACAGAAACATAGGGCAACCAGTCCTAATACCTGGATCTATGGGGTCAGCCAGCTACTTAATGGTGGGAATACCGGAAGGCAAGAGAACATTCTACTCAGCAGCTCACGGAGCAGGTAGGTGGCTCTCCAGAAACGAAGCACTAAGGAGAAGCAGAGCAGACGCAGTACTAAACAAACTACTCAGCTCAGGAATCTACGTGAAAGCAACCTCTAAAGAAACAGTAGTAGAGGAAATGCCGGAAGCATACAAAGACGTCGACAAAGTCGCTCTAGTATCCCATAAAGTCGGGATAGCAGCCCTAGTAGCTAGGATGCGACCCCTCGGAGTAGTTAAGGGGTAGTACGAAAACCCCAAAGACTTAACGACCCACCCTATTAATGCATTGTATTGGTTCCTCAAAACATATGGACGTAGTTGTGTCGAGAGACATGTATGAAGCATACCTGTTGTAGTACGGCTCACCAACACGACTAAAGAGAGTAACTACTCTGTTCCTATGATTTAGTTTAAACCCCTCGTACGAGGGTTCATGCCCCCTAACAATCAGCTTAACCTTAAACCTCTTCAGAACCCACTGAGTAACAGGCACCCCGAACAAGTAGCCAGCACCCCTAGGAGACGGGATTCTCCCTATATTGAGGTCTACCGGGTCATTCCACAATATCTCCTCAATCAACTTAGTTCTCTCATAATCGTTACTCCCGAGAAAATACTCTGCTAAAGTGATTTCTGAGTTATAGTTTAGTGTAGGTAACCCACCATGCAAAGCTATGAAGGAATTCCTCACGTACAGAACTAACGGCATATTACTAAATAACTCCATGAAATCACTATACAACTCAGTACCTTTAACGTAGCCGTAAGTAGTCTTGAGTACCTGAGGAAAATCATGTGGCGACGGTATTAGGTGAGGTGGGGGTTCATGATTCCCTCTAAGAAGAGTAACGTTATCTGGGAAGTCCCTCTTGAGCAGTAATGCCGCTAACAAACACTCCAGCTGGTGTGAGCCCCTATCAACGTAATCACCCAAGAAAACCAACTCTACCGAGCCTTCCTTAACCAAATTAATGTTGAGTTTAGTTAAGATTTTCTTCAGAGTCTCTAAATCACCATGAATATCACCCACAATAAAGAAAATCTTGCCGCTCTCCTTAGTCACTATAGGCCCGCCATACTTCCTCAACTCATTAATGATTACGTTACTCAACGAATCCTTTACGAAGTCCCTCACTCTAGAATAATCACTCAGCAAAGAATCAAGGACCCCCCTAACGTAGTCCCAAACACTACCCACACTCACACCATCATCGCCTATAATGTCTTGGTCTAAGTAATTATTCATTAAATAGCGTTTTTAATGTTAACTCATAACCACCCTTATGTTGTAGCACAACATAACTAGGAAGTAGGTGGTGGGCCCGCGGGGATTCGAACCCCGGACCGCCCGGTTATGAATCCCGTAGGTCTCAACAACCTATGCCGGGCGCTCTACCTGGCTGAGCTACGGGCCCTACCCACACTAATTCTTGTTCTCCCGTTTTTAAATTTTTGCTATGCTAACCTAACACAACGTTATATTTATTTTGGTTCAGGAGATTATTTTATTGTGGTGAATTAGTATGCCTCTAAAAGTAAAGGTTGACTGGAACCTCTGTATAGCTGACGGCGTGTGTTACGCGTTATGTCCTCAAGTGTTTGAAGCAGGACCTGACGGCAAATCCCAAATAGTGAAGGAGTATAGAGGTAGCGACGTTACTGAGGGCACAGTACCTGACGACCTATCTGATTGCGTGGAGCAAGCTAAGACAGCGTGCCCCGTAGGAGCCATATTCGTTGAGAAAGCTTAAAACAGTGTTTTCAACGAAACACACGCATACCCTTACTTCATTTTTCATTATTTGATTAAAACACACTAGTTTATAAGTCTCGATACATAGCATTATACGTAACGTAAATCGGAGAGGAAGAAAATGGGAGAAACAAAAACAAAAATAAGTAATTTAAAACCCGGAATGAACAGAGTTAATCTCGTAGTACGCGTAATTAGCGTAGAACCCTCAAGAACCATAAACACGAGATCCGGACTCAGAACAATTACTGAAGCAGTAGTAGGGGACGAAACCGGGAAAGTCAAGCTGACTATGTGGGGTAAAGCACTAACAGATAAGCTCAAGGAAGGAGACTCAATAGAGATAAGAAACGCCTGGACAACCGTGTTTAAAGGCTTAGTCCAGCTCAACGTGGGTGGAGAAGAAAACATAAAAATAAGTTCTGAGGAAGCTTTACCAGAACCCGGAGAAATACCGGATAAATACCCTCAAGCACCAGAAGGTTATATGCCGGAACGTGGGGGAGCTCCGAGAAGATTCCAGAGACCTAGAAGACCTTACAGGAGAGAAAGGTCTACAAGCTTTAGCGAGGAGGAGTGAATTGAGTACCACACTCACGTATGAAAACATCAAAAACAAGAGACCAGTGAGGCAAGGAGTTGAGCTAGGGATTGAGGGAGATAACTACTTAGTAGGGATTAGCGAAGAAAAGATTTATTCACTCTCACTAAGCGCGTTCTACGTATGGCAATTATGTGACGGAACCAGAAACGTGGAGCAATTAGTCGGGCACGTCATGAATGACCTAAAAGAAACATCTCAGGAGATAAACGAGAACGAATTAAGAGATATCCTAACACTAATTCTGGGACAGCTTCACGAAGCCGAACTAATTAAGTTTAGTGAGGAATGATTCTCCCATAATTAAGGAAGAATCTTATCCTCTTTACTTCATTTTTGATTTAAGAACACCTCAACCTCACTACAGAGTATTCTAAGCACTGAAGAAAGACGACCAACAACCTCATGCAGTGATTCCATACCCCCGCAAAACTTAAATAAGTGGGTTTTGTGTGTCCCTCTATAGTCACTACAGCCGAAACTCTCAATACTCGGTGTTACGTAATCCGAACTCACAAGAATCTCGTAGAGGGTTTTCTCGCTGACCCCACCACACAGTAAAGCACTGATAGGATCACACACACGAGTTAAGTAATCTACATGCCACCTAAGCTTCTTACTACTCTTCATTAAATGCCTCATAACTCTTAAGTATGGACGCTTAATATTAGCAGAACCAACGTAAATATAGTAACCCTTACTTAAGGGTACCTTACTACGTCTAAGCTCTACTAACACGTCATCACACCACAAAATAAGCACGTAAGAAAAAGTCTGTGATGATCTCCTACCAGGTGAGGATTCACAAGCTCCTGTGATCATCCCTTCAACCTCCTTAACTACGTTATTATTAAGAAAAACACTAAAACTATTTATGGACGTACTAATAGTTACTACTGGTTTAATTACTTACGTAGTAGCTTGATGTGTTTCTTGTGTTTGAAGAATCGTTACTTCTATAAACGCTTTATCAACCTCATCCAAAGCTTTAAGTAGTTTGAGACCTAAGTCAGTTACTTTGTATACTTTGTAGTTTCCTTTCTCATTTATTACTTCAATCATGTTGAGAGCTTCAAGTACGTGGATAGTTGCTAGAACCTCGTATCTAGGTAGCCCGGACAACGTTACTACATCACCTGGAGTCACTATCCTACCAACCATCACCTCTAATATCTTCTTCAGTCTCTCCCTAGATTCGTTCAAGTCTCGCACCAAAGAAGTTCTTTAAGGCGTAAGTACTTTTAAAAGTTACAGGGTCTTAGTACTCCCTACTTGTTGATGCTTCAGCAACGTATTTACTAGACTCTAACTCAATGATTTTAGCTGTTGCTTCGTGATCTGAAGTAATTAATACCGCATAACTCTTAAACTCAGCTAAGTAGCCTGAGAGGGTGCCGGGATTGACTGTAAGACACTTACCTACTGTGCTTACTTTAGGTACGTGAGTATGCCCGTAAAGCACTATGTCATAGAGACCGGAAACACATAAAGAATAAACAATCTTTTCAGTTAGTTTTTGATCTTTAAAGCCATGCATAATGAACACTCTCCAACCCTCGAAAAACTCCTCGAGAGGCTGATCCACTAATTGCGGTGCAAGACCCTTCAACAAAGCTTTATCACCATCATTATTACCGAAAACCCCAACTAGCTTAGGCGTAAAACTAAGTAGTTCTCTCAGAGTGAAGGGTGAAGTAAAATCACCTAAAACCACTACTAAATCGTAACTCTCACTAAGAACTATAGACTTCAGTTTCGTAAGAGCTTCTAAGTTATCATGAATATCTGAAATCACTAATATCTTCATCACTACCACTCACACAACACATAAATTCTTTAAATTAAAAAAGAGTGTTTAGTTGTTTACACAGACCAAAACTCATTAAGCTGGGTAGTCTTCAGGAACCTTAGCTCTGAAGTATTTTCCGGTTTCCGGACTCTTAAAGAGTCCTATCTTGACTCCCTTCCTGCCCTTAGGTGCTAGAGTCCATACCTTCTCAGGAACCAACTCTACTTCCTTCCCTGTTGTTGAGTCCTTAACCTTAACAGGCTTCTTGCTCATGGTTATCACTTCATAAGTTAATGAATTAACTACTACTTAAGCTTAACTTCAAATCTTCATAATAACCTAGCTACATTTCTGAGGCAGTACTTCAGTTATTCTGAAGTAATACTTTAGATGATTAATTATTAATAGCTTCATGAGATCTTGATCTTCTTGATGTGTTTTACATGCTTGAGTAAAGATTAACCTATTGGAATTCAAGACATGGAGCCCAAAAATACTTTAATATGTTTTAGTGTGTTTTATTGGTGGTGTTTCAAATGGATGAGAGATTCCTCCTAATGATTCCTGGACCCACGTTCTCTGAGCAGAGCGTCTTACTCAGCTTAGCAAGAATTACGAGATCACATGTTTCAGAAGAATTCGAGAATATCTTGAAAGAATCTCTCGAGATGCTTAAGAAGATACTAAACACGGATGGTGAGGTAGTTATTATGCCTGGAAGCGGGACTTCAGCTATGGAGTTTTCTATAGCTAACTTCGTAGATCCTGGAAGCAAGGTACTCAACCTAGTTAGCGGGTACTTCGGCGAATACTTCATTCACGCAACTAGAGCTAGGGGAGGAATACCCGTAGAGATTAGGTCTCGGTTAGGGCAGGGATTCAAAGGCGACGGTATTTCAGAATTAGTAGAGAAAGAAAAAACTAAGGTACTCACAGTACAGCACGTAGAAACATCAACAGGAGTAGCTAATCATGTAAGGAGCATAGGTGAGGAACTAAAAAAGACTGAAACTATCTACATAGTTGATGCTGTCGCTTCATTAGGTGGTATGGAAGTAAATATGAGGGAATGGAGAATTGACGTAGTCTTCACAGGCTCACAGAAAGCTCTAGCTATACCTCCGGGACTAGCTATAGTAGGTTTGAGTAAGAGAGCAGTAGAATTAATAGAAGACAAGAAAAAAGACTTATTCTTCTTCGACGGACGTAGGTGGCTTGCCATGATGAGGAACGTGAGAAACTACTTCTCAACAATGCCTGTCAACATGATTTACGCACTGAACGAATCACTCAAGAGAATCTTGTCAGAAGGACTAGAAAACAGGTACTTAAGACACAAAATAATCGCTGAAGCAATTAGGGGAGGACTAGAAGCTATGGGTCTAAAAATCCTTGCAGACAAAGAATTCAGATCAGATACAGTCACGGCAGTCTGGCTACCCGAAGGAATCAAGTTTCAGGACCTGAGTAACGAGATGACACGACGCAACATAGTGATCGCAGGAGGCTTAGGAGAATTAACAGGCAAGATATTCAGGATAGGACACATGGGTCTAGTAAACCCCAACGACGCCATATCAACAATAGCCGCACTAGAAAGAAGCCTAAACAAACTAAACTACCCCATCAAGCTAGGCAGCGGCGTAGAAGCAACACAACAAATCCTCAGCAAATACGGCTTCTAAAACACGTGAGTCCCTGAAGAAACAAAACCACATAATATTTTAAAAACCTCATAATTAAAACATTATTAGGTGCCGGGGTAGCTCAGCCAGGTAGAGCGCCGGGCTGTTAACCCGGTGGTCGGGGGTTCAAATCCTCCCCCCGGCGCCACAATAAAACTCACAACACCTACCCCCGATTCTAGCACTCCTCAAACATACTTAAGCCTGCCTCACCAGCTCCGCAATTACGGGATTACTACAGAATACCACTAATAAGCATAGTCACTATATCGAAAACCTTATAACGTTACACGTAAACCTATACTTCGAGAAGTATGCAGAGTGAATTATTGGATCTTCCCCTAACAGAAGAAAATTGACTCAAAGTTAAGAATACCAACATATTCAGGGTTCCTGAAAAAGCGGACGTATCGCTGTAGAACTCGTTAAGCCTGAAGACTTGATAATCTTCTACGTAATAAAGAAAAGTTCTAAAAGTCTTGGCAGCATGATCGTAGGCGTATATAAGGTCGTTTCAACACGGTTCAGAGAAAACAAGCCCCTATAACCAGACGAAGTCAGAGAAGGCTTAGTCAAGTATCCCTGGAGAATCAGGAGAGAACCCGTAAAACTCGGGATAACCCTCTATAAGGAGCTCATCAATAAGTTAAGCTTTGTTAAAAATAAAAGTAGAGCTGGCGTATCTTTAATCGACACACCAGCAAACTTTAAGAAACCCGTACCTGAGAAGGATTTTAAGATCATAATTGAAAGTATGAAGTAAAGTCATCTTCGGAGAAACCTACAGCACCCACATACTCGTTAAACTAACGTAGAGACCCCCTAAGAAACTTCAAGGATTAGCCAGTATTCCTTAATAGCTAGTAAGAAGTTAGGCATCGGCGACCACATTCTTACAACACTTACACGCACAAACTAGTAAAAAGAGCTAGCAGAAGTATGGATGAGAATGATTAGTAGTTAGTCTTGATTTTAATACGGCTTTGTTTGTAATAATGATGGTGTGGGTTGGATGGGTTCATGGGTTTCAATAATTGAGAGTAAGCTGAGTGAAGAGAGTTCTAGGATTGATGAGGTATTAAGTACTCGGGACTCGATACGGGAAAGCCTACTCAGGATTGGGCGCGAGATAGTGAGAGATTCTGGTTACGTGATAACATACATACATTCTGGTAGGTGGGAAGAAGCTGAGGAGAGTCTTCATAGGTTGAGGAATGATTATGTTAGGCTACGTGAAGTACTAAGTAAGCATCCCTGCTATGAGTTCTCTAACATTGTTATTGATTACTTAAGTGAGTATGCTGAAGCAGAAATCTTCTATAATCTAGTCAAAAACAAGAAACTAATTGTTTCAGGAGAGCTAGGCATTGATTACGTGCCCTACGTACTAGGATTGCTGGACGTCATCGGAGAACTCAAGAGGTTCGTCTTAACACTACTCTCAGCAAAGAAACCACTATCTGAAGTCAACGAGTTCTTCAGATTGATGGAAGTAATATTTGAGCACCTCCAACACCTAGACTACCCCGACGCAATACTTCCTAGTGCGAGGAGAAAAATAGATGTGGCGAGAGGAGTGATAGAATCACTGAGGTATTTATTAATTGAAGTTTCACTCAAAACACATTAAGTGAACAACGAGAAAGCCCTACGTAGTTGTAGTAGAGTCACGAAAATGTTTTGTAGTGAATAATTTGTGGTCCCCCGGGAGGGATTCGAACCCCCGACCCCCCGGTTCCTGCCGGAGGGCGTATTAAGTTTCTGTACCCTCCGGGGCTGACTACAGCCGGGTGCTCTACCGCTGAGCTACCGGGGGATCCAATATTTACGATCTTAGGGAGGTTAAAAACGTTTTCCGTGTTGTTTTGGTATGGGGGTATGTTCTTAAATACTTACTGGGTTTTAGTTATTGTTAGGGGACTATTATATTTGGGTGGAAATCTAGGGAGCCTAAGCTAAATTTAAGGAATGTTGGTAAGTTTATAATTGATTTGAAGCAGCTACATAAGAAGGTTTTCTTCTATAGGTCTAGGGTACAGGAGAGTATAAACAGACTTCAAAACAGGCTTGCTCAAACCGAAGAACCCTTACTAAAGAACGAAATAATACGAAACATAAAAATCTACGAGAATCTTTACAAATCACTTGTTATGGTTGAGTCGTTGCTGGAGGTTCTCATAATTAAGTTAGAAACTATCGGGTTCGTCAACGTCACAACTAACGATATCTTGGTAGTTAAGGATGTGTTGAGTAAGGTAGCGGGAGACGTGAGAGAAATCCCGGATCTCTCAGTAGTTCTTGAGGATCTAGTAGATAGGGCGAACGATATCCTTGATACGTTCCCGGAATCAAAGGGTGTACTCATCCCCAGCATGGAGGAAACTAAGAAGATTATTTCGGAAGCAGAAGTTATAGCTAAGGAGAAACTAAAAGAACTCACTACGTATTAAGTAGTTAATACGTAGTAACCTCTCTCGAGCTTGAGAACACCGTTCTTAAGAAGCCACTCAACAGCGTCTCTGTAGTAATTCTCCCCAACATCTATCTCGTACCACTCCCTAAACTTACTCACTAACTCCTGGAAAGTCCAAGACTTTTTATACCTCCCCTCCTCACTCAGAATCCTCTTAAGAAACTGGTACGTGTCTTCTAGCCTGGTCCACGGGTATTGGAACCATATCCACTCACGAACCTCAACACTATAGTAGTCCGGCTTGAATTTAGCGACGGGGGATATCCACTGAAGTACAGCAACCCTCACATCACTTATGTTCCAGTTCTTACGTATGAATTCCTTAGCTAGTAATACTGAGTCACCAGTATCCACGATATCATCAACTATCAAAACCTTACTATTGCTTAGGTTTAGCTTGTAAGGATACTTAATAACTGCTTTCTCTTCAGCTTTAGCTGCCTCAGTCCAGTGCTGTGACTGGATAGAAATCAAGTTCTCAATCATTAGGAAATCACAAACAAGTCTTGCCGGAACGAATCCACCCCTAGCTATAGCTACCACAACATCAGGTCTGTAACCAGATTCTTCAACCTTTCTCGATAAGTCACGCGCCCAGCCTACTATCTCCTCCCATGAAACTAACTTAGTCTTAATTTTAGGCATTGAACACCCCAATACTATATCTTAAGTAAACAGCATTAAAAACTTAACAACCCACCCACCTCAACAGTAATTAACATGAAAATGCATAAAACAAGTCATCACCACGAAAAT
The DNA here is from genome assembly GCA_039889305.1 of Candidatus Zestomicrobium tamdykulense. GTDB lineage: Archaea > Thermoproteota > Thermoprotei_A > Sulfolobales > NBVN01 > Zestomicrobium > Zestomicrobium tamdykulense. Next base: position 31,422 of record JAVVFV010000002.1, read on the forward strand.
AACGATAATACAGGGTATGTAGCGTTCTTTCCTTAATCAAACCATAAACCAGCTATTTTACTTAAAATACTAAGACTTATTAAGACTTGGAGTGAGGTGATATTGGTGTCCAGTATTGATTTAGGGCGCTTGAGGTTAGGTGAGGTAGAGAAAGAAGCAAAAAAATTCTGGGAAGAAAATAATATACCCGCTAAATGGAGATCTTGGGAAGAAGGCAAACCAGTATTCTCGTTCTTAGAGGGACCACCCACAGCGAACGGAGTTCCCCACATAGGGCATCTGAGAGGCAGGATATATAAAGACTTTGTCCTCAAATTAATGAGGTTACGAGGCTATAACGTGTGGGCTCAGGGAGGGTGGGACGAGCAAGGACTTCCCGTCGAGGTAGAAACAGAGAAGAAGTTAGGAATAAAACATAAGAAAGAGATAGGAGAGAGAATATCACCTGAGGAGTTCGTGAGGAGATGTAACGAGTTAGTAAATCACTACTTGAAGTTCTGGGAAACGCAAGCAACCACAGACATAGCGCTGTGGTTAGATCTGGAGAACGCTTACGAGACTAGAAAACCAGAGTATATAGAGCATGTGTGGCACCTAATAAAGAAAGCTTACCAAGAAGACCTATTGTATGAAGGCTTCAGAGTACTCCCCTTCTGCCCGAGGTGCGAGACTGTCTTAAGCGATGCGGAAGTAGATCTAGGTTACGAGGAAAAAACATCCCCCTCCATAATAGTGAAGTTTAAGGTCAGGAACCGTGAGAACACCTACCTCCTAGTATGGACCACAACACCGTGGACGTTAATAGATAATGAAGCAGTTGCTGCAAATCCTAAAGGCAGATACTGCAGACTCAACATCAATAATGAGTTCTGGTGGGTTGCGGAATCTAGAATGAAGGAAGTCATGAATCTAGTTAATGCTGAGGGTGAGTGTGTTGAGGTAGTCTTGGGTGAGGAGCTTGCCGGGCTTGAGTACGAGCACCCACTAGCTGAGGAGGTACCAATACATAAATCACACAGAAACGCACACAAAGTACTCACAGCAGAATTTGTTTCGCTGGATGAGGGTACCGGATTAGTACACATAGCTCCCGGACACGGTCCGGAAGACTTCGAGCTAGGTTCTAAGGAAGACCTACCAATAACCAGCAACGTAGAGATTAACGGCGTGTTTAATAGTGATGCCGGAATCTTCCAAGAACTCTACATCGATGAAGCTTCAAAGAAAGTAATCCAGGTCTTAAGAACTAAGGGCCTACTTATTTACTCAGGCACCATAACCCACACATACCCCCACTGCTGGAGATGCCACACACCACTAATATACAGAGCTGACAAGCAGTGGTTCATAAACATAAGCAAAATAAAAAGCAACCTCACGAACCAACTAGAAAAAGTAAGCATATTCCCGCCAAAACTTAAGGAAAGATTCACTAATTGGGTAGCTAACGCCAAAGACTGGACCCTCTCCAGATCACGTATTTGGGGAACACCCTTACCTATATGGAGATGCAGAAGCAACCAAAACAAATTATTAGTCATAGGTAGTCTAGAAGAACTAAAAAGACTAGCAATTAACGCAGACCAATTTAATGATTTTGAATTAACGCATAAGCCATGGATAGATAGAGTCAAGATACGCACGAACGACTGCGACGAATGGGTTAGAGAACCTTTCGTGATTGATGTCTGGATTGATAGCGGGATTGCTTGGTACGCCGGCATTAATGGTCTCAGAAATAAAGACCTATTCAGTAAGTTATTCCCCTACGACTTCATAACTGAGGGGGTAGACCAAACTAGGGGTTGGTTCTACTCATTATTAGTGACTTCAGTCATCCTGACAGGAAAAGCACCATACAAAAACATCCTGATTCAGGGCTTAATACTAGATAAGTACGGCCGCAAAATGTCTAAACACTTAGGCAACGTCATTTACGCGGGAGAAGCTCTCAAGAAGCATGGCGCGGATACTTTAAGACTCTACATACTGAGCACGTACCCGCCCGGTGATCCATTCATATATAATGAAGACGAGATCAAGAACGTCATAACCTCACTAAACATAATATGGAATATCTTCAGGTTCGCACACACTTACATGACCCTGGATAAGTTCAGCCCAGAAACCCATAAACTGAGTGAGTTACTACAGAACGCGAGGATAGAGGATCGATGGATCCTTTCCAGAGTGAACACGGTGATGAGTCAGTACCTGAATGAGTTAAGAACGTACAACATACACATAACTATCAAGAACCTCCTCACGTTCTTTGTTGAGGACTTGAGCCACAGGTACCTCAGACTCGTAAGGAGGAGAGTATGGGAAGAGGAGAACAGCGACAGATTTGTAGCTTATTATGTTCTTTACTACGTCTTGAAGAAAGCACTTAAGATGTTAGCACCCGCAACCCCACACCTAGCTGAGGTACTCTGGCAGAAGTTCTTCAGATATTACGATAAATCGTTAGAGGAGAGCATACATCTAAGTAGTCTTGAGGGAATAGATGAAGAGTTCGTAAATCCTGAGCTAGAGGAAGCTTTCGAGGAAGTTTTCAGAGCCTTCAGCGCTATCGCTGCTCTAAGAAACTCACTAGGTCTGAAGCTGAGATGGCCTGTGAGGACGGTCTACATATCCACTACACGAGAAACTCTCGAGAAACTCGAGAAACTTAACGAGATACTTAAGTTCTTAAGTAACGCTAAAGAAGTAGTTCTCGCGGAGAGTTTACCCCCTATATGCGAGGAGAACGAGTACTCTACACTAACATCAGATAAGTTCGTGGTATGCATGCCTAAGAAACTCGACAAAACACTACTTAACGAAGCACTCTCACGTGAGTTAATCAGGAGAATACAAGTAATGCGTAATAAAGCAAACCTATACGTAGATGAGTTCATAGAAGTAGCTGTAGAAACCGAAGAAACAGAACTCAAAGACGCGTTAAACACATTAAGAGACTACATAGCTAGAGAAGTCAGAGCCACACAAATTTCCGATAAAGTAAGAAGCGATATGTTAATAGAAGATTGGGATATTGAAGGTATGAAAGTCAAGATAGGCATAAAAAGACAAAAACAAACTAACTAAACCTACTCTAAGGAAAAAGATAATTAGATGCTAATAACAGGAAGCAAGATAATTTACCACACGTAGAACTCCGTTGCAGCACTCGCGAGACACTCTTGAGAGCGCATCCTTAATGAAGGTCTCGACAAATCCCGCAACCTGTAAGTAAGTTTCGAGGAAGCTCACGCCCGGAAGCAACTAAAATAACTCAAGTAGTAAGCACTGACAAACTTCTCAGGCTAAATATATTATCCGCTTAAGCTATAGTGAATATTAAGTGGTGCAAGGAAGTGACTCATACTGAGTGCGAAAGCCTTAAACAAAGAGTACATAAATTTATTCGTGATGTTCGTGATGGTGCTGTATTAGGTCCTACGGAGGTTGCTATAGGCTCGTTAGAACTCATAAGAGATGCATCAAGCTTATGTAAGAACGAATTTAGGGAATTCCTAACTAATTTTATTCCTTTGGTGGTTGTTTCTAGACCACCTTCTCAGGTAGCTGAGAATATACTTCGTAAGTATCTCGAGGAATTCATTAATTTGAAAACTGAGAAAGGGTTTGATAGAGCTGTAGATGAGTCACGAAGTATTATAAACTCATTAATTAAAGAACTCGAGTTAGTTAGGGATATGATAGCGGAGATAGGTTCTAGACGCATCGAGAACGGCGACACCATCTTAACACACTCCTACAGCACTACCGTACTAAAAACTCTTGAGAAAGCTGTTAAGAAAGGCGTTACTTTCAGAGTATACGTAACAGAGTCTAGACCTATAGGTGAGGGTAAAGTAACTGCCAGCACTCTAAGTAAGTTAGGGATTGAAACCACCCTAATCGTGGATTCAGCTGTTAGGTACGTAATGAAGCACGTGAATAAGGTGTTGGTCGGTGCTGATGCTATAGCAGTGAACGGTGCAGTAGTAAATAAGGTAGGTACTTCAGCAATAGCTCTGGCAGCTAAGGAAGCTAGGTCACGCTTATTTGTTTTAGCTGGAATATATAAGCTATCTTTCGAAACAATCTTCGGTGAGTTAATAGAGCAAGTATTTCTTGATAACGCAGACCTAATCATACCTAAAGAAAAAATTCAGGAACTCCCAAGTAAGGTAAGAGTTAGTGTACCGCTCTTCGATGTCACACCACCAGAATACATAGACGCGATAATTACTGAGAGGGGGGTGTTAGCACCTCAAGCAATACCTGTTTTGGTTGCTAGTCTTTATGGATGGCCACCCAAGATTAAATCCTTAAGAGAGTTGCTGGAAGAGGTGAGCAGGAATTGAATCCAGAATATAAGCTCCCTAAAGAAGTAATAGAGATTCGTGAAGGAATTAGAAACATGAGTATAAGGGGTGCAGGAAGAATAGCTAAGTACGCAGTCCTAGCGCTAATGAAAGCTGCGGAAGATTTTAAAGGAAACAAAGCACGTGATTTCCTCAAATACATGGAGTACGTGGGTTCATACTTAAGGAGTGCTAGACCAACAGCAGTCTCCCTACCTAACGCCATAACGTACGTCCTAGCTAAACTAAAGAAACAAAGCATTACTTCAGTAGATGAAGGTAAACAAACAGTTATCAGCCTAGCTCAAGAATTCATGAAGAGAGCTGATGAAGCTCTTAAAACAATAGGTGAGCTCGGTTCTAGACGAATTGAGAACGGCGACATCATAATGACTCACTGCCACAGCACCGCAGCTGTCTCAGTAATAACTACCGCGTACAGAAGAGGAAAAATAAACGTTGTTTACGTTAAGGAAACACGCCCAGCATTCCAAGGATTAATCACTGCCAAAACCTTAGCAGAAGAAGGTCTTGATGTAATCGTAATACCTGACTCATCAGTAAGGTACTTCATGAAGAAAGTAGATAAGGTTGTGGTAGGAGCTGACACCGTAGCAGCTAATGGCGCGGTAGTCAATAAAATAGGGACGTCGTTAGTAGCTTTAGCAGCCAAAGAAGCAAGAGTTCGTTTCTACGTCGCTACAGAAACTTTTAAGTTCAGTCCTTACACGTTACTAGGAGAACTAGTTCCTATAGAAGTTAGGGATCCTAGAGAAGTAGTTGATGATGAGTGGCTAAAAGAAAACAAAAACGTAAAGATTTTTAACCCGGTCTTCGACGTCACACCACCAGAATACGTAGACGCAATAATTACTGAGAAAGGCGTAATACCTCCTCAAGCCGCACTACTAATACTAATTGAAGACTACGGTGCTGATTTAAGAAGTGTGGAGGCAAGTACTACGATATCTTGGGAAGAATAACACTACCTCAACAGTGGCTTTAAATCAGAGCACAACAGTTTTTATGTTTAGCTTACTTGATACATAATCCGCGAATACCCTGCCCTGAGAACTCCTCGCGTTATTAACTACGAGTAACCTAGGTCTTGAACGTTCTACGTACTCCATTAAACCTTTAAAATCAGAGTGATCGCTGAAAGCTACTAGGTAGCTATTATTCCCGATCTGTCTGTAAGGTTTCGTGAATTCCCAACCACTAAGTGTTACGTGACTTGCTCTACTATTTTCTTTTAGTCTAGGATAACTTACTGAGTGGGTTAAGTAGACGTACCAACCACTCCTTATAATGTCTAAGCCTTCACTAGAGTTTATGTGGAAATACTCACCAAACCTCATGCCATATTTTTCAGCGATTCTTGAGAGTGTGTACTGTTTATGACTAAGGACAAAAGGAGCTATGACGCCGCGTTCACGCAGAATCTGCATTACTTCCTGAACCTTGCCGTAGTAAGCATAAAGATGGACAGGACCCTTACTAAGTAACTCATTAATTAAGTCAGCCAAGACCGTCTCAATAAATTCATCAAATTCCCTAACGTATGATGGATGCCCGTACACAGCATCCATGACTAATATGTCTGGCTGAATAACGTCAGTACCCCTACCCACCTTCTTGAAATCACTAGTGTAGCCGACGGTTGTGTTATCCTCATACTCAACCAATACTTGAGCTGTCCCAGGTATGTGTACAGCTTTCTTAAAAAGGATTTTAAGACCCCCCACCTTGTAAGATTGGTCGTAATCAAGCGGAAGAAACAATGATGAGTCATTAAATCCAGTCATTACAGAAAGCCACTCAAGAGTGAGTGGTGTTCCAACTATCTTCTGCCTACGTCTCACAGACTCAGCAAGCCTCACTACATGATCACTATGGACGTGAGTCACTATCCTATCTTGAAAATCTTCATGCCCATCAATAACTATAGACTCATTAACTGATATACCGCCGTGCTCGTTCACCCTAATCAAAGCTCTCTGCAGAGTCGACTCAACACTCAATGAGTAAACCCCTGCCAAAATTATTAATTAACAGCAGAATTAATAAAAACAAACCCACTACGAGTTCCTGATTAGAGTAATTCGTCGGTCTTCGCGTGTCCTAGATTAGTGTTTTATAATGAGTGAGTAGAACTTTCCTTAACTCCTCAATATCTGGGTTTATTGTTGGAGCATCACCAACTACTTCCCTCACTACGTCCGGATCTTTTAGTCCGTGCCCAGTTATTAATACTACTATTTCTTCATCTCTATCTATAAGCTTTTCTTGGAGAGCTTTCATTAGTCCTGCTAGAGATGCAGCTCCTGAAGGCTCAGCAAATATTCCCTCAGTACTAGCTAGAGCCTTCATAGCCTCAACAATTAAAGAATCCTCAACTTCCTCCGCATTACCTTTAGTAACTTGAAGAGCTGTGAGTCCTGCATCACCATCCCAGGGGTATGGGTCCTCAAGACCCCAAGCTATTGTGTGTGGGCGGTCCCAAGGACGTATATTGAATGGGTCTTGCTTCTCTTTAAAAGCTCTGACGAACGGTGGATTACCTGTTGATTGCACAGCAAATAATCTCGGGTACTCGTTAATCAAGCCTAACTCCAGGTAGTCTCTAAACCCTTTCCAAACACCGGTCAGTAATGATGCAGCACCTACAGGAACAAACACCCAATCCGGTGTTCTCCAGCTCATTTGCTCAACTATCTCGTAAGAGATTGTTTTAGAGCCCTCAATCTGGTATGGATTGAAAGGACCGAAACTAGGTGACGGGAAGAACCCGAATTTCTCGTAAGCTAGCCTCATCATCTTGACTGTAGGGTCTTCCCTACCGAGACCCCTCACCCTAACTACCTTAGCTCCATAAAAGAGTAGCTGAGCTATCTTACTATAACTAGCTTGCTCTATAACGAAAGCATAAACCTCCATCCCAGTCCTCGCAGCATAAGCTGATAACGCGACCGCCGCATTACCTGATGAAGCAGTAACTAACTTTCTGTAACCGAATTCCTTAGCAACACTAACCGCAACCGACATACCACGATCTTTGTAGGAAGCTGTCGGGTTTCTGGTCTCGTCTTTAATCCATAAAGACTTAACACCAAGCTTCTCAGCAAGCCTCCGAGCCTTGATTAGGGGGGTAGCTCCCTCATTAAGTGTAACTATGTTCTCGCTGTTTTGAGGAGGTAATAAATCAAAATACTTCCACTGACTAGTTAGGGGCTTCCTATCAACATAATCCCTAGTATAGAAATTCTTGAGTGCCTCATAATCGTAATTTATGTCTAAACGACCTAAATCATCCCTTAAACATAGAGAGGGCTTATCCTCATACTTATAGACGGTGCCGCAACGAGAACACGTAAGATTTCTTATGTATTTCGACATATTACTTTAACCCCACACAAATAAGAACTTAGAGTAATTTTAGTATGACTTAAACTAAGCTATATAATACTTAACACCATCCTCCATATTTTGCTAGAAAAAGACTTACTTAATTTAAATTAAGTAGTATTGTCCTCGCTATAACCAGTAGCTTGCTGGGAAGTGAATAGCTCTCGTAGGACATACTGTAGTGCAAACACCGCAACCATAACACTTACTAGTATCCACAACAGCTACTCTGGTGTTACCTTTAGGAAGTACGTGAACAGCATCGTAAGTGCATGATTGCTCGCAAAGCCCGCAAGCAATGCACTTATCTTCTGAAACTACCGGGTTCTTCACCTCATACCAGCCAGCTAACTCAGGCTTGAGGTGCTTTAACGCAATACCTTTAATATCTTCTATGCTTGAGTAGTCGTGTTCTCTCAACCATTTAGCAACGCCATCAACTAACCTCCTAAATACTTGAGGGCCTTCTAGTATGGCTTGAGTACAGACCTGAACAGCCGTAGCACCAGCCATAACGTACTCGATTACATCCTCAGGCTGGGAAATACCTCCTACACCAATTATTGGTAACTTACTTATCTTCGCTATCTCAGCCACTACAGCAACTCCAAGTGGTTTTATAGCTGGTCCTGAGAGCCATCCGTGTCCGTTAGGTCCTCCCATAATAGGCTTCCCACTTTCTATGTCTATGTGTAGTGTAGGACCTATCGTGTTTATCGCTACTACGCCGTCAACACCTACCTTCTCAAGTTCTCTTATCATTTCTTTGAGACCTGTTAGGTGGGGACTCAACTTAGGGAATACTGGAACATCCACAACCTCCTTCAGTGCTTTAGCTGACTCAACAACGGGTTTGTAATCGAAGCCTACGTAGTGAGTTGAGAACTCAATTCCTTGAGCACCAGCCTTCACAGCCTTAGGACCTAACTCTCTTAGTTCATGAGCCCAGTACCCTAAGCTAGCTATGAGCGGTATCCCGTGCTTCTCAGCAACTCTTCTAGCGTAAGGTAATTCAACATTGAACCACTGTTCAGGTGGTAGATCAGACCAGAGCTCAGCATTCAAGAACCCGTAATACGCTCCCCTAACGTTCACTATTTTTGTTACTAGTTTCTCGTTCTCATACTTAGGCGATATTAACCCTATATACCCCCTATTAATGACACCCATATGAGGTCTCGGAACTTTAGCTGCTTTAATACCTATAGTCTTAGCTACTAAACCCCCCGCACCACCCTCAGCAAGCAACTCCATAGCCTTACCGTCTCTTGATATCGGGCATGCGGAGTTTAATATTGGGTTTCTGAACTTCAGACCAGCTATCTCAACAGATATTTCTACACTCATACGACACCACCTAATAAATTAGGGCTTAAGCCACTCAACCTTATACTTAACCTCCATCGAGAGCATCCTATCCCATAACCTGTTTATGACTTTCTCCGCATAATCAATAACCTTATCTAGATCAACATTCACTAAGCGCTTCTCTTTAGTGATCCACTTACCCCTAACTAAGACTCCCCACACGTCCTTACCACTGAACGTATTGACTAAATGCCCGTACACGGTCCTCTCGTCAAGCGGTGTATGCGTGAACTCAGACACCAATATAGTTATGTCAGCATCCTTACCTACCTCTATAGAACCTACCTTATCATCAACGTTGAGGGCTTTAGCAGCGTCGATAGTAGCCATCTCAACAACCTTAAGGGGACTCATTAATCTCGGGTCCTTATTCACTACCTTATGCACTAAGTATGTTGACCTCATATTCTCGAAAACATCCATCACGTACCCATCATTACCTATACCTACAGTCATCCCTAACGACAACATCTTAGGTATTGGAGGAACTCCAACCCCGTTTATCATGTTACTCATAGCATTATGCGCTATCTTGACATCATACTGCTTCAGTATCATTAATTCATCCTCAGTAACCTGAACACCGTGAATAGCTAGAAACCTAGGTGATAAGAACCCTATATCTCTCAACCTCTCTACGGGCCTCTTACCGTAACGCTCGATATTATGGTAAACATCAATAAGACCTTCCTCCAAGTGCATAGCGTATATAGTCCCGTACTTATCAGCTAATTCCTTTGTTTTAATCAAGACATCATCAGTAACGGTGAAGGAAGCGTGTAGAGTGAAAACACCCTTAACGTTACTATCAGGATTACTGTGAGTCTTCCTAACAAACCTTTCGTTCTCAGCTATACCTTCATAACCCTCACTCAAGCTCCTCCTTTGAGTTACTGAGAAACCTGCGAAACCTCTCAAACCAACTTCAGTAACTCCCTTCTCCACATAATCTAGTGAATTCTGAGTTATGTTAGGAGCATCTAGTAAGTCCTTAAAGAAAGTAGTTCCGGTTCTAGCGAAAAGCATGGATCCTAGCAAAGCACTAACATACACGTCATCGTATGTGAGGGATTCATCAAGTGCCCACCAAATCCTCTGCAAATTTTGCTGGAAATCTGACGGTGCCTCAATCACGCCAAACCACGGCGAACCTGTTAAGAGGAGCCCGTAAAAATGTGTATGCGTACACACGAAACCCGGAGTCACGACACTCCTCCTTAACTCTACATATTCCTCAGCAACATACTTACTCCTACCATCACCGAAACCAGCATCAATGATCTTACCATCCCTAACAGCAACAAAACCCCGCGGAATAACGTCTCTCTTGGGATTCATTGTAACTATCAAAGCGTTATTTACTAGTAAATCTACCTTCTCCAAGTAAAACACACCATCAGAATAACTCCCTAAGGTAGTTTTAAATAAGTGTTTATATGTTTCAAAGAAAACTCTCAAGAACTTTAGTAAATGCTTAGCTTAAATATTTAGATTACTTACGAAAATAATTTAAACTACTATATAGGCAATACTGTAGTTCCTGAGAAACCCTTAATTACCTCGTAACCATTATATAGGTGGCCTATCATAGCTTTCTTACCGCCGTTCTTTATGAATCTTACTGCTGCTAATACTTTAGGTCCCATAGAACCTGGTGCGAAGTGTCCTTCCTTATAGTACTCCTCTAATTCAGACACCATTACTACATCTAGCTTCTTCTGATTCGGCTTACCGAAGTTTAAGTATACTCCATCAACATCTGTCAGAATCACGAAGGTCCCTACACCGAGGGAAGTAGCTAGGACCTCACCAGCTAAATCTTTATCAATTACTGCCTCAACACCTTGTAAAGTGTTGTCGTCATTTCTAACTATAGGTATCCCGCCACCACCGGAAGCTACAACTATCCATCCATCATCAACTAGTCTTTTTATAGCAGCTACCTCTACGTTGCTAAATGGGTTAGGTGATGGAACTACTCTCCTGTACCCACCTCTAGGGTCAGGTTTGAAGATCCAGCCTTTCTCAGCAGCTAACTTCTTAGCTTCCTCCTCAGTATACCAACTCCCCACATACTTAGTAGGATTACTCCACGCTGGATCATCTCGCCGTACCTCAACCTGATTAACTATGGCTACAGCCCCCTTAACAGAGTCTCTAATACCTTCCCTCACTAACACGTTATTTATTGATTGAACTAGTAGGTAACCTAACCATCCTTGAGTCATAGCGCCAGCTATATCCATAGTTAAGGGAGGTATCCTATCCTTAGATCTCTCCATCCACTCCAATATAATACCTACTTGAGGCCCGTTCCCGTGAGTAACGACAACCTTATATCCTTCCTTAACTATCCTCACGATAATTTCTGCAGCTCTGTAAGCGTTTTTCCAGTAGTCTTCAGGAGTTCCTTTATCTCCTTTAGACTGGAACGCGTTACCACCTAACGCAATCAGTATGTATTTCTCGTCTCTAGCCAACTACTCATAACACCTCATTCGTACCTGCTTCCCATAACCATAGCCATTACTGCTTTTTGTACATGAAGCCTATTCTCTGCTTCCTCAAAGTAAAGTGATTTCTCGTAAGTGTCTAGTACCTCATCAGTTACTTCTTGTCCTCTGTCTGCCGGCCCGCAGTGCATGTAGTACGGTTTTCCTGACTCTTCTAGAAGATCCATCGTTACTATCCAGTTCTTGAATTTGTTTTGATACTCCATAGCTTCCTCCTTACGTACTTTGCCGTCAGGACTGTATGGTGGGAAGAATCCTTTAGGACTCCAAGCCTTCGGATACACGAACGTAGCACCCTCGAAAGCCTCCTTCATGTCGTAAGTTACCTTAACAGAACCTCCGTAACGGTCAGCCAACTCCCTAACCTTCTGCATTATGTTATCCATTAACTCAAATCCTGGTGGGTGAGCAATCCAGACCTCAGCACCCATCATAGCAGCCATAATAGCAACGTCTTGAGGAACAGCCAAAGGCTTAAGACCGCCGGAATACGCGTAAGAGACAACAAACTTCTTACCTCTTAAATTAGGTACTACGTCTAAAGCAGCCTTAATATCGGCTAGAGACTGGAACGGGTGGAATATGTCGTCCTCCATGTTAAGAACAGGTATGGTAGCCCACTTAGCAAACTCCTCAATAACTCTGTGCCCCCTACCAATAATCCACTTAGCAGCATCAGCGTAAATTCTTATAGCTATACCGTTCCCGTACCTACTCAAAACCCTAGCAACATCACTTATTGCTTCAGTCTTGTAAGGCTCCATGTCCTCAGGAAGTGTTGGTGTGTAGACGTCTTGAGGGCTCAGGAAATGAGCGTGACCACCCAACTGAGACATACCCGCCTCAAAACTATTCCTAGTTCTTAAAGACCTATTATAGAATAACATGAAGAGTGTCTGACCCTGCAGGTAAGGTGTCGGGACCTTAGCCTTAAACTTCCTCTCCAAATCTTTCGCAGCCTCAATAATCAACTTTATGTCTTCTTGAGTCCTCTCTAGATTAGAAAGATAGTCCTGACCCTCCCAAATACCCACATACCAGGGCTTACCCACGTACATCACCACATGACTCATTAGTAATATTATCTTTTTAAACTTAGCTCCATTTATTCTAATAAAACGTTATTTTCATTAAGTAAATAAAATTAATGTGGTTTTATACGAGTCTTAATTAAACGTTATTTGAGCCCAGCCATCGTGAGAGCTAAGACTGCCATCTTAGTCCATAAACCGTTTTCTGCTTGCTCGTAGAGAACAGACCTCGGACTATCAACTACTTCGTCATCAGCTTCAGCATTCCTGAAGATAGGCATAACATGCATTAAAACCCCGGACTTATCCATGAGACTCATCAATTCTTTAGTGACTCTCCAGTCCTTGAATTTCTCGTAATTCTTTAGTTCTTCTTGACCATACTTACTATAACCTAACTCCTGAAGAGTTCTTGAAGCCCAGTTCCTCGGGAATACTGCGTGAGCCCCCCTCAAAGCCTCCCTGTAATCATTACTGAACTCAAGAACTGAACCTGAGTTCTTGGCGTTCTCCTTAGCCTGATCAACGATGTCAGGGAATAAATCGTAGCCAGGCGGATACACTACTGTGACGTCAACACCCATCCTAGTAAACATTATGAGATCCTCGTTAATACTGCAAGGACCCCTAACAACAGGAGAGTAAGCCCACATTATAACGTACTTCTTACCTCGAGGATTAGGGAATAATTCCTCGAAAGTCATGTAGTCTGCTAAAGCCTGTGTTGGGTGGAATTGATCATCGGCCATGTTAATCACAGGTATTTTAACGTGTTTAGCTACCTCACGTATTAACTGATTCCCCGCACCATGCTTGTAATCTATAGCTTTATCAAGTATTCTTATACCTAAGCCGTGACCGTACCTCTCATACATCGTAGCAACGTCTTTAACTGCCTCACCCTCACCAATACGTGTTTCCTGAGCTCCTATATACTGTGCGTGACCACCTAAGTAAGTCATACCAGCCTCGAAAGCTGCTCTAGTTCTTGTTGAACCAGCAAAGAACAACATAAAGAAAGTTTTTCTTTCTAGAATAGGTGGTATTTTGCTCACACCGTAATAATGAGCAACCCACTTAAACTCCTTAGCGAGATTTAACGCTATCCTTAACTCATCAATACTCCACTCCTGAGTTGTTATTAAGTCTTTACCTGTTAACTCATAAACCAGGTTCCTCAAGTTGGGTACCTCATATACGCACCTAACACAAACATTAAAAACAATTATTTCATTGAATTGATGTTACTACTGAAAATACTTACTCAGAAAACCTAACTAGGGGTGTAATACCAAGTAAATTAATCGTTAACGCGTAGATCCCTGAGATAACACCCTGTTTTTTAGTCTTATGTACGTACTGCGTAGATCTTCAGGCATTACCTTAGTTCCAGCAATTACAGGCATGAAGTTAGTATCTCCTAACCATCTAGGAACCACGTGCACGTGAATATGTGACTCAATCCCTGCTCCAGCAACCCTACCCATATTTATTCCTATGTTGTAGCCCTGCGGGCCGTACTCTTGATCAATAGCCTTAATAACTCTGAAAAGAACATCAAACAAATCTAGAACCTCCTCATTCGTTAGTTGCTCAACCCTAGCAACATGCCTGACTGGCGCAATCATTACGTGCGCGGTGTTGTACGGGAATATATTAAGCATAGCGATGCTGTGTCTAGACCTCACCACGACGTAATTCTCGTCATCACTGCCTCTAACAGCTTTACAGAATATACACTCCTCCGAAGAACCCTTAACTATGTAACTCATTCTCCAAGGAGCCCACAAAACCCTTAAATTTCGCCCACACATAATACTCTCACTATCAGTAATAACTTACTTTAAGGAATTATGAGGTGAAGGAGAGATTCAGGAGTTATTAACGCCAACACATACCCAAACAAATAAAACGTTATCTGAGGTAGTCCGGGAGTAACCCATACAATATCATCAGCTTTGAGGCTTCCTTTATCCAGCAATTCCTCAACGTTACTCTTTATCTTCCCCTCATAAGCATCATCCAGAGAAAACGACGCACGACACTCGAATAAGGCTTTCTGTGGATCCACAGGGATTGTGAGGAGATACGTGAATTTCGAGTAGAAGAATGAGTCTATATTTGCTGGGCGCCCTAACAGTAACAGTATTTTCTTACTACCCTTAATACACTTAAGCTTCTTATAATCATTAAGATGTCTTAAACCATAAATTAAGTTACGTAGTATCAGCACTGCAGGAATAATTAACGAATATATGAGAGTTAAGTAAGTTAGTGGTTTAGGAAATATTTTTGGATGTGCTAGAGTTATTACTAGCAAAGCTAGGAAGTCAGCCCCACCCATCATATCAAGTACGGCGAAAACCAGAACTAAGAGAGCAGGTATTGAAGTTATTAATAGCTGTAGTGGGTTGTAATTACCGAACCATAAATTCAGTATCACTGAAAGTAAGCCTGCAGGAAGCCATACACGTACTCCTACTTCTCTAGTTCTAAGATCTAGTATGGACGCGTACAGGAGAGTAAGTAAGACAGCAGCAGTCAGCACTAGCTCCACAAGATACATTCTTACTCCTCCGCATCCCTAATGCCTTCCTCAGCAATTATGAAGACTGCTTCACCCTCCGGTAAGTGAGGAGCGTCAACAACTCTAGCTATCCTCTTATTACCTCTTCCTTTCCTTAACTGTATTCTCACACCAGGCGCGTGCGCTAGCACGTGACCTCCTACGGCCTGCGTTGGATCTCCGTAATAGAGATCTGGTCTAGCCATGACTTGATTAGTCACAACTACAGCTATGTCAAAGGCTTCAGCTATCCTAGCTAAGTCGTGTAGGTGCTTATTGAGTTTCTGTTGCCTGACAGCCAGAGTCTCTCTACCAGTGTATTCTGCTCTGAAGTGACTGATGACTGAGTCTATTATGAGTAGCTTTATGTTCTCGTTAGGTAGTAACTCGTTAGTAGCTTCATCAACTAGAGATATCTGGTGATCACTGTTTATTGCTCTAGCCCATATAATGTTCCTCATAGCAACTTCAGGATCTAACCCAACACCCTTAGCCATAGCTTCTATCCTTTCCCACCGGAACGTGCCCTCAGTATCTATGTAGAGAGCCTTCCCGTTCAACCCACCACGCTCCTCAGGCAACTGAACATTAACTGCTAGCTGGTGACATATGTTTGTTTTGCCGGTCCCGTACTCCCCGAAGAGCTCAGTAATAGACTTAGTCTCAATACCTCCCCCGAGCAAAGCATCTAAGCTTTTTGAACCAGTAGTAATCCTTCCTATCTTAGCTCTCTCAATCCTTAACTCGAGAGCGGTCTTGAACTTAAGCCCGAGCAGATCCCTCGCTTTAATAATTATCCTCTGAGCTGTCGGCAACGGTATGCCAGCTATGCTAGCAAGCTCTGCTGAGTTAGCAGCAGCTATAGATTCAAGAGTCTTGAAACCCGCTTCAATCAGCTTAGAAAGAACTGTTGGTGTAAGCTCTAGATCCTCTATCGAAGCTATCTTCTTACTTGAAGATTTAAATTCTCCCAACCTAACCCACCATTTTCATAAGTTATTAACTACCTATTAAATACAACCACACATCAAAACACGAAATCCTTAGATAGATCCACTACCTGATTTTAAGCCCTCATACTAGAATACTTGGGGTAAGTAATTGAGGATATTACTAATACATGCTGAATTATTCACAACTAAAACAGTAGAGAAAGCACTTAAAGAAGCTGAGGAAATACCTAGTGAGTACTCTATCGAACTCAAGAATGTTTTAGTGGTTTTCACCACTATTGAGGAAGGAGACTCAAGAAACTCAATCAAGCTAGCGACAGATCTCGTGAAGGATCTTAAAGACCTAGTAATTAAGCTGAAACCTACAGCAATCGTTCTATACCCATACGCACACCTATCAAGAAACCTAGCAAAACCCTACGAAGCTCTAGAAGTATTTAAGACCCTCGAGAAAGCCCTGCGAGAAGAAATCAAAGAAATACCTACGTACCGAACACCATTCGGGTGGTACAAACAATTCACTATTAATTGTTACGGACACCCACTCTCAGAACTCTCAAGAGAGTATAAGGCTAAAGAAGAAATAAAGACCGCAGAACTTAATGAATGCTTCGTATATAGCAGAACCTCCGGCACACAAAAACTAATACCAGACTCAAAACACGTGAAAACAATGAAGTGGGTTCTGAGCAAGCACAGATGCGTAGACGTAGCTACAACACGATGGAAACCTAGTGAGAGAATCAACGAACTATTAAGTAAGTTCAAGTTTAAACTAGTAGAGGATGCTGGGTTAAGACTTCATAGATTAGGACCAGCAATAATTATTGAAGACAAACTACTTGAGTTAAGTGAATCAATCATTAATGAGCTTAGGGAACCACACGACCTCCAAGGAGAGAAAATAATAACTCAAGGCTACTCAGAAAACACGGAAAGAAATGAAGAGTTCCTGTGTTTTACCACGACTGAAGATTTTAAACATTGTGTTAGTAGTGAAGCAACTTCAAACCACGTTAAGGTTCTGATGGAGTTAGAAGTCCTTAAAGAAAGGAGTAACTACTACCTCTACGAAGTAGCTAGCGTCTTAAAAGAGGCTAAACCAAGCGACTTCAGAAACTACTTAACGTGTTTGAGAAAACCACAACTAACGGTATTGTTGAGTAGTGAGAAGGAAGCCCTTAATCTGTTGAAGGATCTCCTAAACCACATACTGAAAAAACTAGAAAAAACTGAGTTATTAAACCACTTAATACCTGTCCTAGTAGTTAGTCAGAAAGTATTTGAGGAAGGTCTTCCGACCCCAATCAATGAAGTTTTAAACAAATTTTATGAGGAACTACTACTAGTAGTTAAGAAAAATAAGTCTTCCTGGGAATTAACAGTTGAGCTTTACTACGTAGACTCAACCGAAACACCAACATTGCTTACCAAGACTTCCTTAAGAATTCAGACTCACACCACCACAACACCTAGACACGAACACGTAATCACCCTATCATCAGAGTTGCTAGGACCTCTTGAAGTTCTTGCTTACGCCTTAATAGATAAAGCTTACAAAACAGAGCTAGCTGGTAAAACACCTTACATACCTGCGTTTCTGGCCCCCACGCAAGTTAGAATAATACCTGTGAGTAAGAATCATGCGGAGTATGCGGAGTTTATCGCAAGTAAGCTGCGTGCTACCGGGATTAGCGTAGATGTAGATCATAGGGAGGTAGGGTTAGGTAGAAAAATACGTGATGCAGGGATTAGTTGGATACCTTACGTAGTAGTAGTTGGTGATAGAGAAAAAGAAAGTGAGACAGTCAATGTGAGGATACGCAGCACTGGCTTACAGAAATCAATGAAAATTGATGAGTTCATAGAATTCCTAAAAATAAGTATTTCGTGAAGAGAAATATTGTTGAGGCAGTAGGGAAATTTATAACTACCAAAAACCTCAAATTATTAGTGATGAGTGTCGCCCAACTGACTAAATGATGCGGATGAACCTCCACTGAGTTTATGCGTGTTACGCATTATTCAAAGGCTCTATGATTTCATGATACGTATTCTTACCACATACCCTGCAGTAATGATAGAGTTGAGTAAACTCGCTTAAGTCATAACTCACGTTAAGAATCCACACGTTACCGCACTCCCTACACCTAATTCTCCAAGGACTCACTACTCACCCCTTAAGGAGGATACGGGAAAGTATTTAAAAGCCCTGGTATTATTCTGTAAGTGATGAGCTAAGGTGGGCCCGTAGCTCAGCTAGGCAGAGCGGCGGGCTCCAGTCCTCTACGGGTCTACGGACCGAAAGGGATGATAGAAGAACTCCAGGGTGAGACCCGTAGGTCGGGGGTTCAAGTCCCCCCGGGCCCACCACATAGAGGAGGCAGGGCTCCTAACAAGTTAAACTTTTCTTCTCAGGCTTTCTTTAGCGTTAAGGGTTTCTCCTCCAATATTCTGTGAGTCTCTTACGTTTTAGTTCCCGTGCTTTCTTGTTGAGGAATCTGTAGACTGTTGAGTGTTCTCTCCCCTGAATAAGCATTTCTAAGGCTTCTCTAGCTAGGTAAGCCCCCTCATAATCTCCTATCACAGCTACTAGATCGTCGTAAACACTTATGTAGGTTCCCGTGAGTTGCTCTATATTTGATTTAACTCTCCCCTCCTCACCTATGATTCTAGCCTTAACCCTGTATAGGTGGTTTTGAGAAGAACTAACAATTTCCTTCAGGTTTATGATCAGCAATACTGCATCCTCATCCAGTAACCTATAAGCTTTCTCAGGGCTGAAGCCCGCGTCAATAGCTCTAATAAAGTCTGAAGCTCTTAATAACCCATCAATAGGTGTTTCAGGAGTTGCTGCCTCAATGACTACGCTACTGTTCACGCTATCAACACTCACGATTGTTTTAGTCTTGTTCTCAAGATCCCTCAGCGTCTTACCACCTTCACCAATCAATACACCGAGTCTCTCAGGTCTCACATTCAAATACACTCTAGTCATGCCTTGAGGAACCCTACTCACACTACTCACCCACTAAACCACCAGTCCACCACTAAGTACCTCAAATATTATATCTCGTCAAACCCATAAAACCTCAAAACTACTACTGAGGAATACGGGCAACCACCTAGTACTCTAGCTTGTTTGTTTTTCCTGTGACGTACTCAAGAATATTGTTTTGTGGTGGGGTGCTGACACCCACATTCCTGAAGAACCTAACTATGTTTTTTAGGTCTCTCTGCAGG
The DNA here is from genome assembly GCA_039889305.1 of Candidatus Zestomicrobium tamdykulense. Classification (GTDB taxonomy): domain Archaea; phylum Thermoproteota; class Thermoprotei_A; order Sulfolobales; family NBVN01; genus Zestomicrobium; species Zestomicrobium tamdykulense. The sequence goes on from JAVVFV010000002.1 coordinate 50,856, forward strand.
AGGTCCGCAGCGTTGGGGTGTGTGATTGGTACTGCTTGGCTAACGTCTATTATGTAGTGTTTATTGTTCCATATCATTATGTTGTACTCGCTTAAGTCCCCGTGAACTATCCCAGCTTTAGTGTATGCTCTCTTCACATCCTCAATTATTTGCTGAAAGATAGTAACGTATTCTTCCGTGGTTAGGTCTGTCTCCCTCAGTAACGGAGCTCTAACGCCGTCACGCCCTATGAATTCCATGACTAAGACGTTCTCGTACTGGTTTATGGGTTTCGGGACAGAAACCCCTGCATTGTGGAGTTCCGTTAGGTTATTGAATTCTTTCTTAGCCCAAAGTATGATTAGCTTCCTAGTCGTTTTAGGGACGCTTTTATCGAATCTGTGATCACCTAATATGTACTTCATCATCCCCTTCCTGAACTCTGCTGATGATGTTAGGTATATCTTGAGTGCTAGGTCCTGCCCACCACGCCCCCTCCCCCAATAAATTCTAGATTCCTTGCCAGAACTAACTACCCCCTTAAGACTATACACTACTCCCCTCCTCATCAGCTTAAGAACTGCTTGAACAGTCGCTTTATCAAAGACCTCCTCCACACTTTCGAATAAATCTTTATCTATTATTCTGCGTTCCTTATCTCTAATCCTGAAAAACGAATCAATCACTGAGTCTTCAGATCCGTCACGCGATATTAAAACTCACCCGCACTCTCAGCTAGTGAAGGATCTAAGAATCCTGCCTCAATAAGTTTCTTTTTCTCGTCTCTCCCATACTTATACAGGATGTCCCCCCTACCCTCATCAAACTCCCACTTACCAACCAAAACCACGTCCTTAACGTTTATCCAGACCTTATGCCTTAGCTTCCCAGGTATTCTCAGCTTCCGTTCCTTCCCATCCATACATATAGCTTTCACGTAGTTACCTCCCATAGGCTCAGTAACCACGCAAATTACCGTGCCCGCGTCAGGGTCAGGGTAAGGAGTTTCCGAAACCACCTCACTTTTCTTCTTGGCCAACACACCACCTCTATATTAATAGACGTAAAAACTATTTAAGAAGAACAGAACCTGATAAAGCTTATCCTCTCCCGGCTTGCCGCCTAACGTATTTCGAGTCTCTGTAAGTTATTACTTGAATTACCTCCCCGATACTCAAGTATTTAGGGAAACTAGTCTTAATTATGGATCCCTCAACACATTTAGCAGTAACTTCACCGTTTCTGAAGTCTAGTACCTCACACTCACTAATTAAGTAGTCGTTAGGACTTAATAGTCTGAACTCACCCCTAGTTAGGGACCTCACATCTATCTTTAGGACTTCATCCCTAGCTAAATCCCTTAAGAGTAGTTTATCTTTCTGTATGTTGAGTACCTCCATTACTGTATCTTTAAAATATATTAGATCTCCAGGAACTAATTGAGGGATTCTTAACACTATAGATAGCTTGCCGCGCCTCTTACCTCCCACTATCCCGTGAAGTTTCCATGACTCCATAACATAACCACCAAGTACTCCCTGCAAGTAGCTAGCAGCCTGCCGAGCTACTGAAACACTACTAAACTTTATGTCTATCCCCTCACGTAACTCCTCAAAATCTGTTATGTTGCTACTAATACTCCTCATACTACCTATCAGCTTAGTTATTCTTTTCTTTACTCCTTCTGCAGGCATTCCTACGAACCTTATCTGTAGTATCGCTTCATAATCTCTGGTCTTAATACTTAAGCACTTAGGACATAACTTAGTGCTTATCTTGTAATTAATTACGAATACCTGTTCTGCAGGCTTATTCATGAATAAAGACCTCACCAGTAACTCCGCACGATTATTACCAGTACTCAAGACTACTACCTGAGTGTTCTTGAGTGCTGGGTGTGTTTTCCCTTTCCTCAACACTGTTTCCTCGATATAGTATAGTAGTAGTTCTTTCTCGTCTCCTAACACAGGTATCCAAGAACTACTCATGTGGAGTGAGCCGCAGACAGGACACCTAACTAGAGCTATCTTGTCAGGAATACTCACTATAGGTTTCTCCTTAACAAAGCAGTCTACACATAAACCATCAATTAGTGGTTCGTCACTACTTTCTTTCTTCCCACACCTCAAGCAAAACCTTCCGGTGAAACTCACAACCTAACCACCTGTGCGTAAGGCACGCCACACACCCTAAGTATGGCGTCAGGATGCACCAACCCCTCCTTAACAGCTCTATCTACAGACGCCTCACCAGCTAAAACAATTATGGAAGCGTTCCTAGCGTGATGCATGGCTTCATCCAGAGTAGCTAAGAACCCCTTAAAGAACTCCTCATTCAAGTGCAGAACAACATCTCCTTCCTGAAACTTCCTACCAAGAAGCTCCTCATCACATATAGCTACTACTTCCCTAAAATCTTGAGAAATCTCTGTAGCTACGTGTATCTTCACATACACCATGATTTGAGACTCAGAACCTCCTTCAAGACCTGGTGACTCGCTCCTACCCAAACCACTCAAACCTCAGTCTCGCTCTCGAGGAATCCAGAAGTCCTACACCCCTCACACAGGCTTCACCGGAGCCTCAGCACCGCAAGCCAAGCACCTTATTACCCATATTTTACCCTGCCTCCTCAACTCAGTCTGGTAAGAACCGCAAGTCTTGCAGATAACATAGCTGTCTAGAAACCTCTTAAACAACGCGTTAATAGTTTGTGAAGAAACACGTGAGTAAATAGTGAATACCCCGGACTCATCAATAGTTCCTCTAGCAGCTAACTCCTTAAGTAGGTACCTAGCACAGATCTTAGGTTCCCTCAAAATAACATCACAGACAGTCTTGAAATTCTTGATTTGTGTCTGAAGCCCTACATGAACTATCTCTAACGCAGGTATATCTAGAGTTACTGCTTGACTCCTCTTCTCAGGAAGCTTCTCGTACAGCTCCTTAAGTAATTCCTCGTAAGGCGGTAACCCACTCACTCAGCACCACCTCTACTTAATAAACCAACAAAAAACTTTTAAGTTGATTAAACCACAAATTATTAAGACTCAGTTCCTACCTACATTCACATTCAAACAAAGAATATTCGGAACTAGTTTGCAAGCCTTACACAACACGTTAAGAGACTCAATAAATCTTAAGCTAACTCGTAGAAAATATTTAAGCCTCACAACACCAACACATATAAAGACTCACTAAAACTAAACAGTAACGGAAGGCTGATATACTGAGATGAAGGTATATATAGAAACATACGGGTGCGCACTGAATAACGCTGACACTGCCTTAATGAAGAGCATCTTAGTTAGTAGGGGGCACGAGATAGTGTCTTCCGTAGATCACGCTGAAGTAATCATAATTAATACCTGCACTGTGAGGCTAGACACAGAACAAAGAATCCTGAAAAGATTAAGTCAACTAAAGAAATCCCTGAATAACAACAACGTTAAGTTAGTTGTTGCTGGGTGTATGGCTGCTGCGCAACCATACACGGTAACTAAGACAGTCCCTGAGGTCTCACTCATATCTCCGCAGAACGTTACCAGGATACATGAAGTTGTTGAAAGTCCTGGAAAAACCTTCATGATTGGTGGTGAGAGAGATACTGCGTTCCTGTGTCCGCTAGTAGAGGGTTTCACGGCAGCAATACCTATAGCTGAGGGCTGTTTAGGTAATTGCTCATTCTGCATAACCAAGATAGCTAGACGTAAGTTAAGATCTTACAAACCTGACTTAGTGGTTAGAGCTGTTAAAGAAGCTGTCAGTAAGGGAGCTATTGAGATAGACCTCACAGCCCAGGATACGGCCGCGTACGGTGTTGACTTAGGTAATATCAGGCTCCACAACCTCGTCAGAACAGTAGTAGAGGAGGTGAGAGGTAACTACATGCTGAGGATCGGGATGGCTAACCCAGATAACCTACTCCCAATACTTGATGAGTTTCTAGAGATTCTGAAACACCCAAACATATTCAAGTACGTACACATACCTCTACAATCAGGTAGTGATAAGGTCTTGAAGCTTATGAAGAGAAGATACACATACGATGATTACAAGTCTTTAACGAAAGAAATAAGAAGAAAAATACCTGAGGTTCAGCTAGCTACAGACATAATAGTCGGGCATCCCGGCGAGGACGAGGAAGATTTTGAGTTAACAATTAAAGCTCTTGAGGAGTTGCTTCCCGACAAAGTACACATAGCTCAGTACACAATACGCCCTAGAACAGAAGCTGCGTCAATGAAGCAAATCTCAGACTCAATCAAGAAATACCGAAGCACTGAATTAGGTAAGGTTGTAGAGAAGATAGGCTCTATCCTGAATTCCGCGTACGTAGGTACTAGAGCTTGGGTTATCGTATCGAGAAGATCCTTCAGAGGAACACCAATAGGCAGAACAATAAACTACAAACCAGTAGTAATTAGTGGTTTAAGAGAATTAGGTGTTAGTGGTTATGTAGAGATAACTCAACACACGTTTTACGACTTGAGAGGTCGTTGGAGTCCTAAGTAGTTTATTTCTGCTTCATTCGTTCCTCATTAACTCGTTTCCTAAAGTATTCTTCTAGTTCTGAGTCACTCATTTCGGAGTATTCCTCAGCAAGTACTTTCCTAGCATCTTTGTTTTTCAGGAAATAATAGATTGCGTAGCTACACACAGGAATTATTTTGAGGTTTCTCTTCCCAGCATCTCTAATCGCTGCTTCAACTAATTTAGCGCCGTAACCCTTCCCCCTGTGTTGTTCTGGAGTGTAAGTCTCGAGGAGGTACAATTTATTGTTTTCTTCCTTAAAAGAAAGCCATGCTTTAGAACCATCATTAAATCTAATCATGTAAACACTGCCTTTCTTCTCAACACGGACCTCCTCCACCATACCACCCCACATAATATTGCTGGCATAAATAAATAACTTTATTATATGTAACTTGAGCTTAAAACAACATCATGATGAAAGAGCCGCCGCCGGGATTTGAACCCGGGACCTCTGCCTTACCAGGGCAGCGCTCCACCAGGCTGAGCTACGGCGGCACCTTAAACTATTATTCTGTCTAGATATTTAAATTTTTGATGACGTTCCTCCATGTTCTCTAGTCTTCGTAGTCACGTATTGTTTTTCTTTGTTATACGAAATGTGGATGTAAGTCTTTATGATTTTTCTTAATTTACGATTTCTACTACTTTATCTTTATTTCTTTTTTTGTTTTGGTTGTTTCATCTTTACATGTTAATGATTTGTAGTTATTTCAACTTTAATACTTATATTTTCTAGTCTTCTTCAAGGCTTGGTGTATTGCTTGAGTGTTGTGGTTGGTAGAGTTGTTGGTTTTGTGAGTGGTTGTTTAGTTAGGGTTAGTGTTGGTGGTTTCTTAGTAGATGTTGAGTTAGGGGATTCTTTATGTAGTGATGGTTTATTAAGTGTTATTAAGTCTGGTCGTGAGGTTTTTCTTAAGTTGTTTATAGATGAAGCTACTACTAAGGTTTTAGGAGTTGCTGGCGTTGGTGAGGTACCACTTAAGAACTTCTACGTAGATGCTTCAAAACCTGAGGTTTTTGCTAGGTATTCCTGGTTTTGGTTAAGGTTTCCTAGATACTCTAAGATTATTAGGTTTCAGCACTTACTCCTGAAAACCTTGAGAGAGATACTAGATTCTGAGGGTTTTATTGAGTTACTACCTCCTGTCCTGAACTTAGCGAGTGATCCTGGGTTAAGAGGTGCTAGGAAGGTTCCGGTTAGTGTTTACGGGTCTACCTACGAATTATGCTCGAGCACCATAATGTATAAGCAGTTAGCCGCGACAGCTCTAGGCAAGATATATTTCGTAGCTAGGAACGTTAGGGAGGAACCAGTAGAGAACATTAAGACTGGTAGGCATCTGATAGAGTTTACTCAGCTAGACCTAGAATGGGCTGGTGCTTCAATGAATGAAGTCATGAGTCTCGGTGAGAAACTAGTTTATGAGTCTTGCTTAGAAATCACTGAGAAAGCTAGAGAATTAATTGAGGAATTCAACCCAAGACTCAAGTGTTTTAAGCCACCCTACGAGAAAATAACTTTTAGTGAAGCACTAAATATTGTTAGGGAGGCTGGGATAAGAGTAAGTGATTCTAGAGAATTACCTCAAGAAGCTGAAGAAGTACTTAGCGTTAAGATAGGGAAGCCATTCTGGCTAATTAAGTTCCCCACAGCCGGTAGAGGCTTCTACTACATGCCTGACGAGGAAGAACCAGACAAGAACCAAGACTTCAACTTAATAATGCCTGAAGGTTACGGGGAATTAATTGATGGTGGTGTGAGAGAATACAGGCATGAACGCATAGTACGTAGACTTAAAGAATTAGGTGAGGACCTAAGCAAGTATTCATGGTTCCTGGAAGCCCTGAAATCAGGGATAGCACCCACAGCAGGGTTTGGTTTAGGTATTGAGAGATACACTATATATTTACTTAACCTAAAATACATATGGGAGGCAGCACCGTTCCCTAAACCCCCCGGGGTAGTTAACGCACCATGAGAGGTAAGAAAAATAAAGTAAGTCTAGACTACCTAGACATACAAATAATAAATCTCTTAAGAAAAAACGCAAGACTAAAATCTAGTGAGATAGCTAAGAAACTCGGAAGACCTAGAACCACGATAGTTCAGAGAATCAAGAAACTAGAGAAAGAAGGCATCATAAGATCCTACACAGTTTCAGTAAAACCTGACGTTCTAGGCTACAACTACTACGCATACATAGCTATAAAAGTTAGGAAAGGCCTCACAGGCAAGCTAGACCAGTACGAACTAGCTAAAAAACTAGTTAGTGAATCAAGAAACAAAAACGAACTCCCCATGATAGAAGAAGCAGCAATAGTTACTGGAGCATACGACATAATACTTAGAGTATGGATAAGAAACTGGGAAGAACTATCAAGATACCTACTAAAATACCTACCATCAATCGAAGAAATAGAATCAACAGAAACTTTCATGGTGTTAAGGAAAGTCCCTGATGAAGAGTAAACAAATATACCAAAGATAAACACAAAAACCTTTATAAACCTTACTACCAAACACTAAATAAACCCAATTACAGCAACCTACAATACAACAAAAACAAAATTATGTTGGGGGTTAGGTAGTGGTAGGACACAAAATAAACCTGAAAGAATTAAAAAGAATAGCTCCCGGACTGCTACCAGTACTCAACATAATGTCAAGAATGACATACGGCAAAGACCTAGAAACAATAATCACAGAAACAAACAACGGAACAGCAGAAGAAATAATAACATCTCTCTTATTTAAGATCTTCCAAAACGAAGAAACACCAAAACTAATATTAAATATAATTAAAAACTAACTTAAAGATTTACAAGAGAGACCAGTCGTCCGGATTCTCGTCGCCAAGAACTCCGAAATCAGCTCCAGCTAAAGCTACAGTTAATAGTATAGCTGCTACCAGCAACCCCCTATTCCTGTTAAAAGTCTCAAGAACTTCAACCAATTTAACAGCTGTTTCAGGCTTCATATATTATTCACCAAGTTTATTTCCTAAATAAGGAATATCAATTTTACTGTTTGTTATACAAAACAGATTATGTAGTATACATATTATTAGAAATCCCGACATATAAAGTATTGAGGTAGTGAAAGGTAAGAGTATATGAAGTTGATAGAACCTGAATTCCTTGAAACACTCTACAAAATAAGAACTGTTGGTAAGTATCAGATAGTTAAAGAACTAGCTAAGATATTAGGTGAAGACGTTAGATCAGTACTTTATAAAATAAACATATTACTGAAAGGTAAGTATTTTAAGTTCTCAATCGATTACTCGTTAAGTGAGTTAGGTCTTAAACTATTAGTCATAATAACTAATAAGAATCTTATAAGGGAGGAGTCCACAACTAAGTTTATGAAGTTCGTTAAAGCAATAGCTTATGTTTTTCCTAATAAACATTTCTACTCTCTCTACATGCCCTTAAATATGCAGGAATTACCACAACCACTAAAGATTGATAACGAAACTGTAGTAATAGAACTTCATGAAAGATTAAGAAATAAGACCTCCTTCACGACTTACAGTATAGAATCGGTATTTTCTCCTGAAAAGGGATTTAGCAAGGAATCTTTTAACAAGTTAGAAGGAACTATAAAAAATGCAATTAGTAATCTAGATAGAAGGAAGGTTTATATTGAAGATGAAGAAAAGATTACGTTTGATGCGATAGATTTGGGTATTATTAAGGAATTAGAGAAGAATGCGTTTGTTAAGCAGGTTGATATAGCTAGAGCTTTAGGGATTTCTATAGGTAAGCTTAGGAGGCACGCTAAGCTGCATGTGCCTTATTTAATTAAGGGTATCAGGTTGATGGACATGCCTCTATACCCTGAAGCTTTAGAGACCTCATTATTTGTATTGATCAAGTCTAGTAGTCCAAATATTGTCAGAAGTTTGTGTGAGGCTTTAGTAACTCATCCTACGGTGGTTTCTTGTGCTCACAGGAATGATGTTGGTTTAGGTATGGTTCAATTTGTTATTCCTTTCTCTATGGTTCAGTTTGTTGTTGAGTTTCTTGAGAAGGTTGGTTTAGAGTATGGTTTTGAGGTTTCTAGGGATATGTTATGGCTTGCTAATATTGAATTTAGTAGGAGGTTTACTTTGCCTTATAAGCGGTGGGAGGAGTATGTTCCTAAGATGTCTTGGAATATTGATGAGTTGAGGAGGTTTTTCAGTGGTTTCGGAGAGACGAGTTAGGGATTGTGTTTCTGGGTTTAGTTTTGATGCTGCTCATTATAGTTTGGTTGAGGGAGAGTTACTATTGCATGGGCATACATTCGTTGTTGAGGTGTGTGTTGAGGGTTTTTTGAGGGGTTCTTGGGTTGTGGATTTTATTGAGTTAAGGAAGATTGTTGAGGAGATTGTTAAGGATCTTAATTACTCTTTCCTAGTTCCTGCAGGAGATGCTGCTAGTATTCGTTTTGAGGCTCCTTTTAAGTGTAAGCAGAAGCTCCTTAACTGCGTTATGGTTACTGCTGAGTGCTTAGGTAACTACTTATGTAGTGAGTTAAGAAAAACCTACAAGGAGAAAGATCTAAGAATTTTAGTTAGTGTTAGGGAAGGTGTTGACAATAAAGCAATCGTGGAGTGTTAGTCGTGACTCATGAACTTTACTTTATTAAAAAGTTATTGATCTGTATGACTTATTACTTAGTTTATTCACGTAGATATATCAAATACAGCGTTTATTCCATTACTTTCAACTATTTTAACCTACGACTGCAATATTAAAAGAAGTGATTTCCGTGACTCCACAATCTTCGAGAGTGAATAAGGATGAGCTAGTTTCATATATTAAGTCTTATTCTTCTAGAATCATGCCAGGACTTCTCAACATCTTAAACAGATTTTTATTACGCGATATAATAGTGATGTAGTGCTCTTATTTTTGATGATCCGAGGAAGGTTTATGAGGCTTTGCTTAGCTTATACGGTAGTGAAGATACTGTTACTCTCATAATAAGTTACTTATTAATCAAGCCTATACTGATAAGACTTGGGAGACTAGACTTAACAGATAAAGCTATTATGCTTGCTATTGAGAATCCTGAAGAGTTTAAGGAATTCCTGAAGTCTCTTAATGTTGACTTATGATTCTCGACTTAATTGCTTATTGTGTTCGTTGACTCATACTTTGTGTGGACTTAATTATTTTAGGTGCTTGGCTGACTCAGCTATCTTATATGAGTTCCGACACTACGAACATGGTTGTCACGACTAACGTGAGTATAGATATGTACTTCAGTGATTTTATGGCACATCCTTCTATGGCTTTACTCATTATTACTGAAGTAATCCCTATCAGGAAGAGTACTGAGACGTAGTAGGCTGACTTAAGCAAGTCCATGCTTACCTGACCAGCAAAGATAGGTACGCCTCCAGCACTACCCCCCATAAAAGCAATAAGTTTTAGAGTCACTACCGCTGAGAAAGCATACGCTATTACTGAGAGAACTAAAACCAGCTTATACTCATACAGCTTACTCTTCCTAAGTCCACCTAACTTAGTTAGCTCCCTCAAATACTTCTCATCCTGACTCAAAACCTCTAAGTACCTGCCACCAGACTTCATAGCTTGTGAGATTAAAGTGAAGACTAACCTAGCCTCCTTAGGCAGTCCGGAGTCACTATAGCTTCAGTTCTCAGAGGATCTTCACCGTTAGATACTAGGTACGCGTAAGTCTCAAGATACTCGGAAGCCAGAGAACAAACTCAGCAGTCCTCCTAAGAGCATCGATTATTAGAACACCCGCCATAGCGTGAGACATAAAAACACTCATCAAATCACCTAACTGATTCTTAAATCTCTCTATCTTCCTTAATCATTATCTATCCTTACGAGCTCTTCTAAAGCTCTTGAAGCGCCTAACACACTTTTAGCTTCCATCCAGTGACCGAGAAGCATAACATCAATAAGAGTCACAAGTTCCTAGAAGAAGTTCCTCCCACTTATCATAAAAACCGTTCCTAAAGAATAGAGGAACACTATAGATATAGCAGTACCAACAAGAGTCATCATTCCAGGTCTTCTAACTTTAACCTCTTGACTTAAACCTTTCAGGAATGGCCATCCACCATAAAAGTAAATAATAACCGACAAGAAAGACACAACTAATTTTTGATGCAGAATCTGCAACTATTGAAGATTAAACCACTCCTGAATCATTTCCGAAAACAACAAAACCGGTATTGTTAGGAGGAGAGAAACCCACAATCTTCTTTTAAATTCTTCTACGTGATGAGCATGATGGTATATGTGAGTCACGAACTCTCACTAGTTTTAAAGTAAATCTAGAATCTTCTTAAAAACTTTTCCTATCAAGTTAGGGAGTAAATAGTATTTTGAAACTCAGATGGAGATTAGGAGAACATCAAGTACTTAGCTGGGAACTAATCCCTGAGATGCTAACACGAAAAGATTAGAATTAATATCTAAACAAACAGCAAACCACGACTTTTCTCATATCAGGGCTATACTAAGAAAGTGTGTCGAAGTAGTTATGAATGCTTGAGTCTGTAGTTCACGAATACGTTGTTTGAAACGGAATTAGGGTGGTTAAGTCAATTATTTTGTCTTTAAAGTTCTTCTTTATTATTTCTCCAGCTAAGTCATATATTTTTCTTGCTCTGCTTATTACTACGTAATCGCTTGAAGCTATTATTCCATCCCCACCAATAACTCTCATGTCAGCTTTATCCGCTAATACAACTTCTGCCAAGTCTCTCATAAAGTTCTTTATTTTGTCTGCGTGATGCGCCGAATAACTAACGTTCTTATCAAGAACTATCGTTACTGAACTAGGGGTTAGGTCAAGTAGCTCTTTCTTAAGAAGTTCTATGGTGTCTTCAAGCGTCTTTAAGTCTATTCCCTTCCTATAAGATTTTCTTAAATCTCTGATAAACCCGTCATCACATAAGAAAACCTCCATACCTTCCATAACTGTATGGAGAGTCAGCAAAACGTTGTATCCGTCTATGATGAGTGGGTATTGTTTAACATCCTTAACACACTTACTCCTTATTACCTCAACGTCTTGAGAACTATGAACACATCTAAGGAGCAGAATTCTCTCAATAATGCTTAAACCATACCTAGAAGTGACTAGATCTAACACTACCTTCTGCCTATAACCCCTACTCAGTAAGTATTTGTAATCTTTGGATGCTTCAACAACTTCTTTCCTAACAGAAAACAATTTATCTGCCCTGAAATTCATCAATTATCTTGAAAATAAGTTTTCTTACTTCCTCCACGTTACTGGTTTCTAGGTAACCGGTAGCGTGTTGATTCCCGCCTCCACCACGTCCTCCAGTAAGTGATGTAAGCTCAATCAATAACTTGCTTGCTGTTAGTATGGTGGATGCTTTAAGTCCTTCAGAGATCTCGATATCAAGTCCTCCAGCACTCCTAGGAGTTAAGACAACCAGTATTAGGTCTGTGTATTGCTGGCTGAAATCCTTTAGAACATCTCTCAATGCATCATTATCTACTAGGTCTAAGTAGATAATCGATACCTTCAAATCCTTGACTTGCTTAATTGATGACTCAATAAGCTTAACTAAATCCCTAACATAGTACTTCCTGAACATAGCTATTCTGGATCTCAAGTCCTGCAGCTCCTTAACTACTGTCTGAAGTCTTAAGGTGAGGTCGCCACCTATCAGCTTCTCAGCACTCTTTATCTTGCTTTCTAACTCCCTAGCATACATGCTGACTTGAGTACCAGCAACGTACTCAAGCCTAACCACGCCGTCAGCTATCTTCTCGGTCTTCACTATCTTTAGAGCACCTATCTCTCTAGTATTACTTAGGTGCGTCCCGAAACAAGCCTCAGCATCTAAGCCGTCAATCTCAACAACTCTTATGATAGGTTCTAGAACTACACCACCCTCATACAGGACGAACCCATACTTCCCTTCAGCCTCATACTTAGGCATGAAGTAAGTCCTGACCTCCCTACCCTCAAGCACGACCTTATTAGCTAGGTCCTCAATAGCTCTCACCTCATCGTCTGTGAGAGCCTTGTAGTGAGTTATGTCTAGCCTAGCTCTATCCTCAGTCTTCTCAGCACCAGCCTGCCACACGTGAGACCCAAAGATCTTCCTAGCAGCACCAAGAATCACGTGCGTCGCTGTGTGATGCCTCATTAACTTATACCTTCTCTCCCAATCAATAACTCCCCTAACCACACTACCAACTACGTGCTCAGGCATGAGCTTCTCAAGCTTATGCAGGATAACCCCATCTACTTTCTGCGTATCAACGACTCTATACGTGTCCTCACCCAAGAACAAGTAACCCGTATCGGGTTCCTGACCACCACCCTCAGGATAAAACACTGTCTCCTCCAGCACCACATACTCACCCACAACCTTAACCACGCGTGAAGTGAATTCCCTCAGGTAGGGATTCTCGTGGAATAACTGCTTAGTAGGCTTCAAACCCCTCACAGCTTCAGCAACCTCAGCAGGAACTTTCACTTTCTCTTCCTTAAGTATTGGAGCTCTCGAATGCTTAGCAGCTAACTTATTATAGAAATCACCAGGAACAATAACCTCTACCCCCTCCCTCCTACCTATCTCAGCAACCACTTCCGGCGGGACCCCGTGACTATCGTAGAGTTCTATTAACTCATCCAAACTAAGTCCCTGAGCACTCCTCCTCAAATATTTCCTGACTAACGAAGGCGCTCTACCTAAAACATCAAGATACTTACTTACCTCATACCTCAAAACATCCTCAACATAACCTTCCTTACCCCTCAGCTGCTCATACATGTCCTCCCAAAACTTAATCTGCTTATCAAAAAGCACGTAAGCCTCACTTAAGTCAAAACCTAAATGCGTTAAGAGTCTGAAAATTCTCCTTAATACAAGCCTCGCTAAATACCCCTCACCACTATTTGACGGGACAACCCCGTCAGCAAGCATCAGAGAAGCTGTCTTAACGTGATCTAGCAAAGCATAAACTTTTATCACCCTATCAAGAGTAAACCCTAGCTCATCAACACCTAACCCAAGCTCTCTTGAGACCTCATTCTTCAACTTAGTATAGAGTACCTCATTCTTCGGATTCAACCTACCAACATACTTAACACTCACTCTCAAGACTTCCTCAGGAGGTTCCTCAACCCCGAGTATCTTGTGGTAATCACTTACTAGATTACCGTAAATAGCGTGGAAAGCCGTAGGAGTCTTCTGAGTAAGCCACGCTATCCTCTCTATCCCGTACCCCGTATCAACTATCTTGAGAGGTATTTCCCTATAGGTACCGTCCTGCAGAGTCTCATACATCATGAAGACTAGAGTAGCTACTTCTAAACCCCCTACAGCTACTTCAAAACAAGGACCTGCGTTACCCCCACCCTCCCACCAAGACTCCTTAAAAACCAGCTCCTCCTCAGGAACACCGATGACTCTCGTAAAGAATTCTTTAGCGTACTCCACAGTCTCGTGAGTGAAGTACACGTACTTATCAGGATAGTTGAAAGCGTGGTGACCACCCATTATAAAGTTAGTTAAGTGCCTACCGAAAGTATACCCAACACTATCAATATCTTCAAGTCTTATACTTGGCTGAGCTATCACTAGAGGATTAGCTGGCGGCGGAACCAAACCCGAAGTTACGTGAGGCTGGAAAACAACGATCGAAGCTATAGTTAAGTATAGGTCGTCCCTCCACCTAGCCACGACCGGGTAAGGCTTAATAACTTCATGCCCAAGCCTCTCAAAAAAATCAAGAAACTTATCACGAACCTCCCTAACCGTTAGCGGTCCTGAACCAATCCTTAAGTCAAAGAATGTGTAGTCAGCACACGGAGCATCATTACAGTTACTTCTATAAACCCTAGACCAGAAATCAGCCCCACACACACTACATTTCAGCCTAACATAGTTTTCTTTCTCAAACATCTTAACCCTATAAATATCTGGCCTCACCACAGGCAACCAACTCACCAATCTAAATTAGAAAATAATGTCAAGGTAATAAAGTCTTATCAAAAATCAGTAAAGATCACACACATTTTATTTAGTACAGAATACTTCATCATAATTGCTTACGTCAAAATAATCAAGTATGTTAGAACACGTGAAATACTCCCAAAGAAATTAACCTTACTATTACGTAATTTCTATCGTGTAGAGCTTCCGCTAGGTGTGCTGGACGCTGCTGAATATGACGTAGATTAAATGCTAGGAAAAACTAACTTAGTAGTATATCGGGTGAAACTACTCAACTCTCAGGTATGTTGAGAGACCGATATACCTCAACACAAAATACGTGTATGAGAATAGATAAGAAAACCTAGTCAGGATCCATAATTATGAGGAAGAAATCTACGTGTTTAACTTCTGCTTCCTAACCGAAAAGTGAAGAAATTCCTTCAGCTATTTCTTCTTCACTTACTTCTTTTTCTTTCTCTTCTTCAGTTTCTTCTTCTTTCTCAGTAGGTTTCTTAACTTCTTGAGGTGGTTGGGTAGTTGTTACTGGTTGAGCAGTTACAGGTATGTTGAGTTCTGGGTGTTTCTGCATTAGAGCTATCGCTAGTGCTTGTGCTTTGTTAATAGCTCTCCCGAGTATTAGGTGGGTGTTTTCAGGAGTAACGTAAGCGATTTCGCAAGCTAGGTTAATGGCTTTTGTATAAGCCCTAATAATTATTTCAGGCATTACTTCAGGAAGAGGTAATGCGGTCTCAACAGCTAATATTCGTGAGGTCTGAAGAGCTGCTAGGAGTTCCTTCTTGAAGCTCTCAATATCTAGCTTCAGCTTATCAGCAGGAATAACTACTCCCTTATCTAATACTGCCTTTATAGAGAGCTTAACCGGGTAAGCTTTTATTTCCAGCTTTCTAAGTAGAGACGCTAGTTCAGGCGAAATTACGTCACCAGCCGAAGCAACTTTAGACTCCTTAGCAATCCATATGATTCCCTCCCTCACCATAGTTCTGATCTTCAACTTACCGAAAACAGACATCATAGGACCCGGAGGTATTCCCGTAGGACCTTCCGGAACATATATATCAGCAGGTGCTTTCTCCCCAGGCTTAACATACCTCAAAACTACAATCCTATCTACTAGGTTAGCAAGCATGAACGCGTTGAGGTTGGTAAATATGAATAAGTTAGGTCCTGTAAGGTAGTTGAGGAACTCCTCAAGACTTGGTAGACCTAACTCCCTCAAAGCTCTCGTAACGATAGTGTTTTTAAGTACCTTAACAACACCGTAACTACTTAAGCTCTTCTTAATCTCCGCAAGCTCCCTCGCTGAAACTCCTTCAAGACTCACCACACCTAAAGTCTTGTATGTGGTTAGCAACTTCTTAATTTCGTTAACTACGGCTCCTTTCTCAATTATGGATTTTCTCGTAGCTACTCTATAACTCTTTTTAGCTGCCTGAATATCTTCTATTATTTTGAGTAACTTATTCTTGGTTGAACTCTTCATCACATACTCACCTCGACAGCAGGTCCCATAGTCGTCTTGAAGTATATCTTAGCTGTAGTTTCTAACGGCTTAGTATACTTAGACTTGATGAAGTTGAGTACCGCTACAGCGTTCTCTACCAGGTGTTCTAGCGGCATGTCCTCACTACCTATCCTGCAACCAACCCATGCCTGCTCTTTATTTCGGATCTTCGTGGAATTAGCGTACTTACTAACTAGTGCTTTCAGGTTGGCTGTTGCCGGGATAGGTATGGGGAATTTACCTCTAGGACCTAGAGCTGGTCCTAAAACCCTACCTACTTGAGTCATTAGGTCCGGCTGAACCAAGAAGACATCATACTTCCTACTAAGTTTCTTCGCATCACGCTTAGATAGATTCTTTAAGTCTTCAGGCGTTAAGACATCAATCCCTAACTCTTTAGCTTGCAGTTGAAGATTACCTGAAGCTATAACTAAGACTTTAGTTTCTTTCCCAGAACCCCTAGGAAGGAGCACGAAATCCCTGAACTTGACTTCAGAACTCTTTGGGTCAGCCCCCTTAAAAACCACTACTAACTCAACAGACTGCTTAAAATTACGTCTCTTACCTAGCTCTAGAGCCGTTCTAAGAGCTTCAGCTAACTTATCTTCACTTACCACTACCCTCACCTACTTTCTCCACTCATCCTCGTATTTAAGAAAGAGTGAATCGTAGAATCCCTCATCAATCAACTTAATAACTTCCTTAGCATTCTTACCCTCAACACTCAAACCTATAGTTGATGCGGTAGAAACCAAACTCTTCACAGCAGCTTTCAAGTTCCTGGAATTCATTTCGTTTTTCTTCATTAAAGCAACCTTAATCACGTCCTCAATACTTATATTACCTACCTTCTTATGTGCTGGATCTCCTGAAGGCTCGGAAACCCCCGCCATCTTAAGAAGAAGTGATGAAGTTGAGGGTGACTTAACCTCAATCCTGTAATTCTTGGTATCCGTGTCAACGTGAAGTAACACAGTAACCTCAAAATCTTTGAGGTGTTTGGTCAACTCATTTATCTTATTGATTACTTCATTAACGTCTAGACCTAACTGAGTTATAGTAGGCCCTACAGGTGGTTGGGGCGTTGCTGACGCCCCCTTAACTTTAAGCCTTACGGTACGCCACACCACACCACATCACCTCTTAACAGGCTTCACATCATCTGCTGGTAACGTGACCTCCATCTTGAAGGAGGCCTCCAGTATGTTTAGCGTGACTGTTCTCTTACTCACGTTAACACTTATAATTTGGGCCTTTAAGCCTTTAAAAGGTCCTGAAACAACCTCCACAATATCTCCTGGGCGGAGCTCCTCAAGAGGTGACACAACCTTAAGTAATCTCTCAACCTCCTCCTCCGTAAGAGAACCCATAGCCTGCCCCTTCACGTGCTTTATGTCTTTAGCTATCTTGTGAACTATGTGGTGTCCCTTAGTCTCTATTATTATGTAGCCCTTAACCTTAGGAGGTATTATTATGGAGTAAATACCTTTAGTCTCGGTATTCCTTATTAAGGACTCAAGCATTAACGCAACATTAAGTTCCTGCCCAGCAGTAGTTCTTAGTATGACGTACTTATGTTGCTTATCACTCTGTGTTACGCTTCCTCCCTCACTCAATACATACCCCTCACAAGTATCCCTGAACGTAGGAAAGTATTAAGTGAACAACAAAACCTATAAGACCTACTAATATCATTCCTCCTAAAGTTATCTTGAGTAATGTTCTGTACTCGTCACTCTCAGGCTTCTCCGAGATAGTTATTATTTTTCTCCACATAGCTACTATCTCCTCTATCTTCATGGCCTCACCTTTCTAAGTGTTAATACTGAGAAGATTATTAAGTATTAAGTCGGGATTAAACTCTAGTAAGTCGCCATAACTCTGCCCGACACCCACGTACAGTATCTTCTTCCCTAAAGTTAGTATTATGCTTAGTGCTGATCCTCCCTTAACATCAGCGTCTACCTTAGTGAGTATTACCGCATCAACACCTACTGCTTCATCAAACCATCTAGCTTGTGAAACAGCATCATTACCTACTAGAGCATCTAAAACCAAGACCTTTAGATTAGGTCTCACAACCCTAACTACCTTCCTGAGTTCCTCCATTAGGTCTCTATCAGTATGCATTCGCCCAGCAGTATCTATCAATACAGCATCATACTTGTTCTTAGTAGCGTGTATTAGTCCGTCTTTAGCTACCGCTGCAGGATCAGCACCATACTTACCCTTAATTATCGGGACCCCAACCCTACTCGCATGTATTTCTAGCTGTTCTAGTGCGCCAGCTCTGAAAGTATCTGCCGCAACGATTAGAGGTTTTAATCCGTTATTCAGTAACTTATACGCAACCTTAGCTATCGTGGTTGTTTTCCCTACCCCATTAACACCTAAGAAAACAATAACGTAAGGTTTTTGTGATTCCCTGATTAAGGTGCTTAAGTCGTTGCTGAAGGTGCTACCACCAAGCAACTCCTTAAGTGTTTCCCTAACAACCCTCAAAACATACTCTCTAGAACTACCAAGTCGAGGTACTTTAGCACTAACCAACTTACTAGCTAGTCTAGAACGAAGAACCTCAACAGCCTCGAGAGCTACATCACCTTCTAAAAGAAGCCACTGAAACTCATCAAATATCTCATTAAATTCCTTCTCACTTAATTCTTTCTTACTTACAGTCTCTTCTAGAGTGTTAACAAAACTACTCAGCGCTTCCTTAATCTTACGAAACACAACAATCACTCTTTAACTAAGAACTAGTACCTCTTGCTTGCTGAGTTCTTGCTTGCTGCGCCTGAACCAAGATAGAATTAACTAGGTTTTCTAGTTTCTCGTAATGATTGAGAGCTCTAACTAGTTCTTTCTGGAGTTCCTCAGCAATACCTCTATACTCCTTCTCTTTACTAGTTAATACCTCGAAAGCCTTATCTAGAGAAAGCTCAGCATAATACTCCAAACCAACATGCGTTATAACTCTGTCAACGTAATGTGGTGAAGCCTTAATCAAAACATATCCTCTCCTATCAGCAGGTGCTAAAAACTCACTCACGCCCTCATCCCTAAACTCTGTTAAGGCGTTAATACTAGATTTAATCTCATTTAATTCTTCCTGAACTTGATTAAGTTGATTCTGTAAAGCATCAATATACTTCTTTAACTCAGTTAACTGAGCAAGAAGAACCTCAAAACTCACAACCTGCTTTCTCTCAACACTCTTGTCTGAACTCAACTAAACCAACCCTTAAGCTTAGCTAACTCCTTAACAATCCTCTTCTTAGCTTCCTCCGGTCTTATCTCGACTACATCAAGTATTTTTATGTGTTTCCTCTTCAGCTTATGCTTACTACCCATCAACGAATAAACCTTCTCTAAAGCTTCCTCCTTAGTGAGAGCTCTTACTTCCAAAGAAAATTTCTGCCAGAACTTGAGCTTATCAGGACTAAACAACGCAACACCATTAACTCTGTAAGTCTTGACCTCACTACCCACCACTCACACCAAACATTAATGGAGATGAAGCTTATAAAATCATCCTGGCATAACTAGAATCAGGATTAACTAACAGAGACTTAAGTTTTTGAGAAGTTAAGGATCTCCATGATCCTCATTATTTCCGGACCTGTAGTTAATTCACCTACTACTGCTCCATTATTATTCATGACTAAACCAACCTTAACAAACCCTACACCAAAATTCACTGTAGCTGTACCAATCCTTACCCCAAATAAAAACTCAAGAGACCTTAATTCCGCAGTATTGAGTTCTGGGTGGAAAACCCCGCTGAAATCATTAAGTACTCCTAACGAGCCTACCGTAGGTATCCTAGCTAGAGCTCCCTTCCTAGCCGAGGAAACTCCTAACTCACTTTTTATTAAATCAGCTTCCTTCTCACTTAATTCTGGATGAAGTAATGCGAACTTATTATTCGTTAATATGACGTTACCTAACGCCGTAAACGTTATCTGAACAGTCTTAACAGGTAAGCCAGCACTCCTTAACTTATCTAGTTCCTCATCCTTAGCTATTTTAGGTAAGAGTATCGCTTTATCGTTGCCTGCCACGAAAACACCCAGTAGTGTTGAGTCAGCAACCCTAGCTTCTATTATGTCCGTCTCTAAGACATTCCTCAAAACCTTCTTAACATCATCTTCAACTCCTTCAGGAACCAACGTGACTTTGTTATTCGTGAATATGTAAACCCCTATATTAGGGTTACCGAAAACTTTGAGCTTC
Organism: Candidatus Zestomicrobium tamdykulense; assembly: GCA_039889305.1. Lineage (GTDB taxonomy): Archaea > Thermoproteota > Thermoprotei_A > Sulfolobales > NBVN01 > Zestomicrobium > Zestomicrobium tamdykulense. Next base: position 71,081 of record JAVVFV010000002.1, read on the forward strand.
TCTAAAGGCATGAAAATACCTCTACTTACTCTCTTCCTTGACTCCCTACTCCGCCTGAACAGTTAACGACGCCTTAACTACTTTACCCTCATCATCAAGCTTAGTAACACATACAGCAATCCTTGCAGGAAGGTTGTCTGAACTCCTTGAAAGGATATATTCATTGATTGAAGCATCCAAGATTACTCTCTCTGCCTTACTATGCTTCTTAATGAACTCACGAATATACTTCAACGCCCTGAAATTCCTTCTGGTTAAGCCGGTCCACTTAAGTCTATTAAGATTCACCACATATATTGAGCCCTCAACCAACACCAACACCTCACACATTCTTTAACTTACTTCTTCTCCAATGCCTTAACCTAGGTCTCCACGAGACCTTCCTCAGAGTTTTTACTACGACCCACACAGGTATTGCTCGATTACTTTTTGCTTCACTAGCTAAACGTAACTTCCTAGCTACGTGTTTAGCTCTAGCCATCACCCTCACCTCTTCTCCTTAAACGTAATCTTGTACTCACGCCTGGTTCTAGTATCTATAGTGTAAAGAATCTCTTTTAATGTATCATCATCAATAATGCCTTTCAACTGACCTGAGAGAGCTAAGTTTATTATGTAATCCTCAACAGCTCTAGCTAGCTCAGGCTTAACTAATTTTACGTTAGCTAGTCTAGCCCTAGCTTCCGGAGTCATGACCCTACGCAGTATCTCCTGCCTCTGAGCCTCCCTAGCAGCTTCTTCCTCCCTCCTCCTAGCTTCCTCCTGCTTTCTTAGTAAGGCTTCCATCTGCCTCCTCTTGATTTCTTCTAACTCAGCATCATAATACTCCTCACTCACGCCATAATCACCCGTACTTACTTAATTCAGGTCTTAACTCCACTAATTTCTTGAAGGCTTCACTAGCTATGTAATCCATTAAAGACATTCCTTTAGGGGTTAAGGTCCTGCCTTCCTTACCCACTTTCATCACAAGCCCGGCGGTTTCCAGCTGATGAAGTATATGTCTAATTATAGAACTTCCACTCCTCCTAAAATGTGGTGGTGCTGAACCCCTTCTCTTGAGCCCCCCATAAACAGTCCTGAGAGTACCCACGCCTACAGGCTTCCTACTCACATAAAGTTTTCTCAAAATACTCGCAGTTCTCACATACCACCAATCAGTATAATCAGGTACTCTCTCCTTACTAGGACTGGTCTTAACAAATAATGCCCAGGTAGGGGGCTTCACAACACTAACATTATCTTTTAAATATTTAGCTAACTCCTCAATAAAGACGTCGGCCGGCACTTCCTTAACATTCACCAAGCTAGCACCCCACCTCCTAACAAATTAAAGTGTTAGGTTTTATTAAGCTTTACTTCATTCCAAGAAGACGAAAAGTTTCTTCACCCCCTAAACAACAAGCAGTCAAGTCTCAGGAACACTACATATACTAGAAAACGAGAGAGCAACACAGAATTATTTTAACTTCCTCGCATAAGTCGAGGAAGTGGTGCGGCGGCCGGGATTCGAACCCGGGATCTCCGGCGTTCCACGAGGTACCTTGGAAGGCCGGCGTCCTAGACCAGGCTAGACGACCGCCGCCAAAGTAATAGAAGTGAGTCCACAATTTAAATTTTTAAGGAACCACCACCTCAAATTCACTTATTAGAAATAATGCTGTCCCATAGTAGGGGTAAGAGATGAGGAGGTCTTCCTGCGGTGGTTACAGATTCCTAGAACATACTACAGACGCGTACTTCGAGGCTTCAGGAAAAACACTTGAGGAAGCTTTCGAGAATGCTGGTAAAGCTCTCTTTGAGGTCATGCTAAACACCTCCAAAGTAGAGTGTAAAACACGAAAACTCGTAGTTGATAGCGGTATAGATGCTTATAACGCACTCTATAGGTGGCTAGAAGACCTACTAATAATATTTAATGTTGAGAAACTAGCTTTCACGCAATTCAGTATCGTGTTCGAGAAAAGTGTGCAGAATTTGTCAGAACTGAACAAACCACTCAGATTTCTGGGGGAGGTCTGCGGGGAGTACGTGAACCAAGAAAAACATGAAATCAGGAATGAGGTGAAGGCAGTCACCTACTCACTCATGAAGATAACTAAAGAAAATGATTGCTGGTACGTGAGCACCGTACTAGACCTGTAAGACACCGCAAACCATATCTGCAGTGATGTCGCTGAGATTTAGGATATTTTTGTGAGGACACATGACTCTTTTTATTCGTACCTACATTAAGTAACTCAGGGTTGTTTATGAGTTTAGTAAAGATGGTGATTGCTGAGGCGCCCCTAGAACTAGTCCCTCGAGAAATCTGTAATCATGCAGCAGTAATTAAGAGTGCTAAGCTAAGGAATAAGAAACCGACTGAGATCCTACTAGATAAGTCTGTTCACTACCACGCTATGAAAAATCTCCCTGATTCCGTGAAGAGAGGTAGACCAGACATAGTACACGTAACATTACTTGAGATAATGTCTTCACCCCTCAACATAGAGGGAAAACTCCAAGTTTTTGTGCATACGTATGGTGACTACGTTATTGAGGTTAATCCAGAAACACGCATACCAAGAAACTACAACAGGTTTGTTAGCTTAATAGAACAGTTATTTAAGGAGGGAGTAGTTCCTCCGAAAGCTAAAAAACCTCTCCTCAGGATGTACCCATCAACTATAACAAGCTTACTTAAGATGTTAGGGGTTTCGGGTCTGATACTACTAGACGAGAAAGGAGTTCCAACAAGTCCTAAGAAGATATGTGAAGAAGCTTTGAGGAGGGGCTTACCGATAGTTATTGGAGGGTTCCCGCACGGGGAATTCTCTAATGAGGTAGTAGCTAACTCCGTAGCCACGTACTCTATATATCATAAACCACTAGATGCTTGGACTGTCGCATCAATAATTGTTCACGCGTGTGAGGAGCTACTTAAAATAATTCTTTGATTTTAGGTTATGCCGCCGCGGGGATTTGAACCCCGGACACCCCGGTTTCCAAGAAAACTTCAGCCGGGTGCTCTCCCGGGCTGAGCTACGGCGGCCCAATAATAAATTTTCTAGGGATTATTAAAGCTTTCACGCGTTCTAAGAAAATGAGTCTTGGTGGGTTGAGTAGGTGTTATTAAAGTCTTTCTACGACTGGGGGTATACACCTACTTATTACTTTATGACCCCTAACGATTTTCAGCTCAACACATTCGGAACTTATGCTTTCTTCTACCGCGGCTCTCAAATCACTTACTTTCCTTACTGGCTTATTATTCGCTTCAATTATTATGTCGCCTATTGCTAATCCATGCTTGTCTGCTGGTGACCCAGGAACTATGTTAACAATCACAACACCCTCACTGACGGGTAGTTCGTATAGCTTAACTGCTTCTTCTGTTAGGGGTGTTACGTAAACACCTAACCAAGCTTTAACAACAGTACCGTATTCTCTGATCATCTGAATAAACCTCCTTACCGTATTTATCGGTATCGCGAAACCTATTCCTTGCGCGTACGGTATTATAGCTGTAGCTACTCCCACAGCTTCACCATCAACGTTTACTAGTGGACCACCACTATTGCCTGGGTTTATGGCTGCGTCTGTCTGAACCAAGTCTTCCAAGATTATGTTTTCTCCAGTTATGGTTCTACCAAGAGCACTCACAACACCCATCGATACTGAGGGACCGGGCAAGCCTAGGGGAGAGCCTATCGCGAAAACTAAATCACCTACTTTAAGCTTATCTGAGTCTCCTAACAGCAGAGGTTCCGTGCCACTTACCCCAACCCTAAGCAGAGCTAAGTCTCTGTAGGGATCAGCAACAAGCACCCTGGCTTTTTCTTTCCCATGCTTAGGTATCAGAACCATAACCTCTCTCGCATTCATTACTACGTGAGCGTTAGTAACTATTAAGCCGGGTTCTACGAAGAATCCTGACCCAGCACCTCTAACCTCCCTATACCTGAAGAATATGTCTATGCTAGGCACTAAAGTAAAGACAGTCACAACACTTCTGGAAGCCTTAGTGATTAAGTCTGATATTCTAGAACTAAATTCTCTTAACTCCAACATACCACCACAAAGACATAACTAAACCAAGTTAATAAGAATTAACGAGCTAATATCATTGATGATAGTAGTCTAGGTAGGATAAGAGAAACTAAAGTAGTAAACTCTAACGAGGTGTAGCTTAAGTGAGGAGACGTAGCATAATCAAAGACTTAGCTATTCAGAGAGCCCTAATACTCTATAACACATCAGTTAAGATGCTTAAGCTAGGCTTAATAGAAGTAGCTAGGAAAGAAATAGAATTAGGTCTTAAACTACTCCGTAAAGCTAGAGCAAGGAAACCCCTACTCTACAGGAGGTACGTATGCAAGAATTGCTTAGTACCCCTAATCCCTGGATTAACTGCTAGAGTTAGAATAAGAAGTAATAGAAAACAAGTTATAATAACTCTGACATGCTTACAATGTGGTTGGGTGGCGAGAAAACCTTGCACGAAAAAGAAACAAGAAATATAAAGAAAATCTTGAGTGAGCCAGCTAGAGTAAGGATAGGAAAGAAAGGATTAAGTGAGGGAGCTATAAACGAAATTCACAGACTCTTAGAAAAAGAAGGAATAGTCAAGGTTAAGATATTGAAAACAGCACTCAAAGAACTCGAAGTCGAGGAAGTAGCAACTGAAGTTTCAAGAAAACTCAACGCTGAAATAATAGACGTGAGAGGACATACCTTCACACTAAAACGTAAGAAGTGAGAAGAACACACGTTAGTCTCCATACAGGATCTCACAACACTTAAGTAGTGGAAATCCAGAATAATGAAGCAGTATTAGCCTAAATAGAGGAAAAATTATTAGAAGTTAGGTACTGGTGCCGCGGCCGGGATTTGAACCCGGGTCACGGGCTTTCCACGCTAACGCGGCTCGAGAGGCCCGCATACTTGACCGGGCTATACTACCGCGGCACCAAAACAAAAAGTAAAACAAAAGCTTATAAGTATTTGAAAATAGTGATATACTCTCATGAACCAGAAGATTTCACGATATTCATTCCTGACTTGAGATAGTGATTTTGGTTCCTACTTCTTTAGGATTCCTCGGTTTTTGTATTTTTTGTAGGTGTAGTAGGTAAGTAGAGAAATAATAATGATTTGCGGTAAGTCTATTACGTAAGCTGAGTTACTGCTTCCTCTGAGTTCGATTAGTAGTGGGTAAAGTATTATTGTTAAGCTTCTGCTAAATGCTTTAATAGCTATGTCGCTATAGTAGGACACTATGAAAATCCCGCAACTAATTAAGAGTATTTTAGTGGTGTTTTTGCTTAGATATACTGTGTGTAAGATTAGAGCAGCTATTAATGTAATAAAAGAAGTAATATTCAATACTGTGAAGAACTTCTGTAGCGAGTTTTCCTGAAATCTCAACACTGGACTCATTAAGTTAATTAATGTGAAGAAACTCACGAATAACAAAGCAAAAATTATTAGATAGGTAAGATCCATTCGTAGCAGATATGATGATTCAGCATTTCCGGCATCGCTCATCTTAACTCACTAGACCCTCTTCTCATCACGTCATTAATTAATGCTATTCCCCCATTAATATACTTCTCACACAATAAAACTTAAGGAAGTATTAATAGCGAGATCCTGGAGGCACAGAACCTAATGGAGTATGACGCAATAGCTGAAAGCTACAGAAGAAGACCATGGGGAATAGTAAGTAAAGCAGTGAATAGTAGCACGAGATGGTTTGCTGACTTAGGTTCAGGTCCAGGACAGAATTCTAGGTACTTAGCCACCATTAATGATTTAGTAAGGGGGGTCCTAGTAGATATTTCTATCAACATGATTTATAGATCTCTCAGAGAAACTCCTGAGTCTCTCCAGCACAGGCTATATCCAGTACTAGCTGATATGAGAGAATTACCTATAAGAGCAGATTCTATGGATTCATTACTCCTGATATCTGCACTCCATCATGTAGTGCCTCGTGCTGATCGCTTAAGAACTTTACGTGAGTGTTACAGGGTCTTGAAGAGTAGTGGGTTATTACTAGTTGTTGTGTGGGCTAGGTGGCAGAAATCCTTACTCATAGATGTAGTGAAGGATCTGCTATCTTACGTTTTACGGAGGAAGGAGAGTTTATGGGATGTAGTTAGGTGTTCTAAAGCTACTTGCAGGATATACCATCTCTACAGCATTAGTGAGTTAGAGAAGGAATTAAGAATTGCTGGGTTCGAAATACTTGAGAAAGGTGTTTACGTTCCCGGAGAGAGTAAGAAAACACCTAACAAGAACTATTATTGCTTAGCAATCAAGACTTAAGACTTTTATGCATGTACGGAGAATTCTGAGGTTTCCTATAGCCTAGGGACCTATAATAATCACGCACACCAACACCAGACAAAACTAGTATTTCTTTAGCATCGTACTCTTCAGCAGCTATCTTCTCAACTTCGAGAAGAAGCTTCCTACCGAAACCCCTATGCTGTAACTCCAGAGTACTAAGTGGTTCACTTCCTGGAGCAACAGGTACCCCATACACGTGTAACTCGCGAATTAGAGCTTTCCCCCCACCAGCTACTTCAGGTCTGTGAGCATGTTGTGACGGTATTCTCAGTCTAAGTATTCCTACTAAAACATCTTCTTCAGGGTCTTCTATAGAAAGGAATTCTTCTATACCGCCACTAGCTTCATACCTCATCCTACGAAGTCGTAGAGCATCAAGCCTGAGAGTAACTCTTCTCTTCATTAAGGCCCTGCCAGCTTCTCTCCACCTAATTTCTCTAATCTTGATTCCTTTCCTCACGCACTCTTCCTCAACCAGTTCTCTCAGATTTCCTTTCCGGGGACCATCAATTATTATTTGTACAGGAACATCTCTCTGAACTCTTTGAACCCTGACGTACTCAGGAATATACCTATACATCTCAGAAATTAGTTCTACTGCTTCCTCATCACTTAATGCTTCATACTCTCTCTTCTTCCACATCTCGTAAAGTTCTGTTCCCTCAATAACTAGAGTGGGGTATATTTTGAGGTAGTCTGGCCTGAAGTTCGGGTCACTAAATATTGTTTTGATGACCTCAATATCTTTGTTTAAATCACTACCCGGGAGACCTGGCATTATATGGTACGCTACCTTAAACCCTGCGTCTTTCAAGATACGTGTAGATCTAATAACATCGGACACGCTGTGACCTCTCTTAATAAGTGTTAATACTTCGTCATAGATACTCTGAACACCTAGCTCTACCTTAGTAGCTCCGAACCTAAGCATTAAGTCTGCGTGTTTTTCTAGACCCCAGTCTGGCCGAGTCTCTATAGTTAAACCCACACACCTTACTGAAGCTCTCTCATTTCTTTCTTGCTCTGCTTCAAGAGTAGTTTCTGTTAGTGGATGCATGTTTGGGAAGTCATTCATAGCTCTATAAACCTCAGTAATAAAGACTTCCTGATAATCTTGAGGATAAGCAAGGAAAGTACCACCCATAATAATTACCTCAACCTTAGAAGGATACCAGCCTATGTAGTCTCTATATTGCTTCAGCCTCACATGCACCTGAAGATATGGGTCATAATTAACTCTCCTAGCCCTCATTAATGCTGGCTCATCCCCAATATATGACTGTGGTGTGTTGTATTCAAGCCCGCCAGGACAGTAAATACATTTACCGTGCGGACACCTATAAGGCTTAGCCATAACAGCTACAGTAGCAACTCCAGAAAGAACTCTAGTCATCTTCTTGATTCTTACTTCCTCACGCGCCAACGACTCCACTCCACTAAAATACAGGCTTAAAAAGACTTAAGTTATTTGTAAGCCCTCACTACCAGATGTTCAGGATAATTCCAGACAATCCAGCAGCCAACGTGATTAAAGACATAAATAGAATTAGTTCTTGCGAGTGTTTTAAGGAAACCCTCAGTAAATACTTGATCGTCAGGAGTCCTACTACAGCCGAGACCAAGAAAGCAACTAATAAATTACTCGTAGGTTCTACTACAGTCCTAGAAGTATATAGCACCAACAAAGTTCCTCCGAGATTAGCCGGAATAGACGCTAAGAAACTTAACTTCATAGCGTCCTCTAACTTATAGTTCATGAAAATCAGCGCTATAATCGTAGAACCTGACCTACTCACCCCAGGCAATACAGCAAAAGACTGCGCCACACCAAACAACACAGAATCTACTAAGTTGATATTATTTATAGTCTTAACACCTTCACCTCGCTTCCTCCTCATAAAATACTGAAACAACAAAATCAAGCCAACTAGCAATGTAGTAATCGAGAGGTCAAGATTTGGTAAAAGTATGTAGGTGATAAAGTATATTGGAAGACCTAAAATACCCGTCACAAAAGTAGATACGAGAAGAAACTCAAGCAAATGACTGTATCGGAATACACGAACAAAAACTCCTCTAAAAAACACTACCGCAGCAATAATGGTACCTCCCTGAAGAGCTAAAGCCAAAAGATAAGACTCCAGTAAGGAAACACCACCAATAAAACTCGCAAACAGCATTAACACAGTCTTACTCGAAACCGGCAACCACTCGAAAACCCCCTGCAGAAAACCAATCACTACATAAAACCACGTATTCACGCCACACACCCTCAACCCAAACCAAATTATTTGTCTAAGTTACGTTATTTTAGCTCTAAATATTAGTATTAAAACACAATACTCTAGTAGTGAAGTTATATGTCTAGTGAGGAAGCTGAGATCCTACGAATAAGAGCTGAAGAGTTCCTACTCAACGCTGAGAAACTATTTAGTGAGAGATTTTACGATCTATGCGTGTTTAACCTAGAACAATTTTATCAACTCATACTGAAGTACAAATTACTTATTAAGACCGGCATTTATCCCACAGAACATATTCTTTAGTTATACTCCTGAAAGACTTATCAACGATGCATCAAGAAGTTAGTGAGCTCCTCACTAAGGAAGAATACGTAATACTGCTCACCAAGCTTGAAGACACATACATAAGCGCGAGATATTTTCCTCGCAGATACGAAGACGTGGAAGCAAGAATTCTGTTAAGATTCGTGAAGAAGGTGTTCAAACCTATTGTCGAACGCGGTTAGCATATATGTAGAGAGAGCTAAGAAATTCTTAAGAGTTGCTGAAGACCCTCACAGTAGCTAGAGAAATAAAAAGCTTGCCAAGAATTACTGGCCAGAAGCTAAAGTATATGTGTTTGGTTCGGTTGCTAGAGGAAAATACACAGCAGGAAGCGACATAGGCATATTGGTAGTAACTGAGGGCTACAGAAAGATCTACTAACATCGTTTTTCCACACTCAAGTACTTGGTTCTTGGGATCATAGTGATAGCCCACTCAAACCTACGCATGACCGTATCAAGCATTAACACTGGCAAGCTCTCAGTAATTATCCTCACAGCTCCCAGGCTAAGACTACTTCTGCGAGAACAGTAATTCAGTCTTATAGCATCTAGAGTATCGCGGAGCGCGACATAGCTTTCAGTAACAGACCTAGTAGCTATTAGGAGAGTCAAGAACGACCAACTATGGCGAGCCCTCCTGATTACGAGTGGATAGATAGTAGTAGCCGCAGCAATAGAACTCATAGATAAGGAAGTAAACTTCATGTAGATTAACGCAGCTGGTAACAGTTCTACAAACCCTATTATTAGGGTCTGGATTAGTAGTGAAGAGATAAGATATACGGAGTTGAAAAGCAGCACTGCTTTGAAAGAATTAACCATAACTCTCCTAGAAATCAGCAAGAGTAAGCACCAGAGAAGTGTTGAGAGAAATAAGATTAGGTATGTATCCCCGACTATAGCAAGAGCTACGGAAATAGAGATTAAGAGGATTGCTTTCAGAATAGCTTTAGTAATCAAGAAACCTCAACCACCATGTCAGGTTCTAGAAACTCCGCAATAACAGCGTCATGTGTAGAGAACACAACAGACTTACCAGACGCTTTAGCTATCCTTAATAACTCTTTAAAGCATCTGAGAGAGGTTTCATCAAGGCCTAAAGAAACCTCATCTACGACTACGAAGTCGCTTGAGCCGTAGATACCTACATACATAGATAACCTCCTCGCTTCACCTAGACTTATAGTCGTTGGATGTACGCTGCTTACATTAGCTAGACTTACAACATCTCTAAAGCAGTTCTGAGCTTTTAGTAGGGAGTCGATCTTATCACCAAACCAGTAGCTTGATAGCTGAGGAACGTAGAAAGCTTTTCTGAAGTATCTCTTGACTGAACCACCTTTAGGCTTTAGCAAACCAAGAAGTATCTTTAGCAACGTAGTCTTGCCGGAACCGTTAGGACCTAGAACAGCCATCACGTCCCCCCTCTCTAATCTAAAACTAATTCCCTCGAAGAGTTTCCTATCTGCGTAGTTGAAGGCCAGGTTTTGCGCTTCTAAGAGTGTACCTTCCTGAATCCCTTCTTTAATCTCGACGCTTCTGCATTCTGTTTTGTGTCCTAGATTTATAACGCCGTCGATAGCTTCTGCGTAGTAACTTTGCCTGTGAGCGATCACTATGACCGTGGAACTGGTCTCTAACGCATATTTCTTCAGGATCTCGAGAGATTTATGTAGAGAATCTGGGTCCAAATATCCTGATGGCTCGTCAATAATTAAGAGCTTCTTACCGAGTAGAGTTGAGAGTCCAACAAATACTCTATACTTCTCCCCGGCAGAAAGAGTTGAGAGTTCTCTGAAAGTGAGTCCTCCTACTATTTGCTTTAATTCAGGTATTTTGTGCTCCAGACCATACACGAAAAGTTCTTCAGCAGCACTCGTAGTTAGGGTTGCTAGTGAGATGTCTTGAGGAACGTAAGTAGTTATACCAAGTCTTAAGGCCTTCGAAGAATTATATCCGAAAACATCTATCTCACCTTCAATCTTATATCCTTTATAGAGTTCAGGAATAAGACCTGCTAATACCTTAGCTAGAGTAGTTTTACCAGTACCGCAATCCCCACATACTAACCACAACTCCCCAGCTCCTATATGGAAGCTGAGAGGTCCTAAGATTTTCTTTCCGCCAACTCTAACTATCAGGTTATTTACATAGACAGCTCTCAATCACTATACCTCTACTCGATAAGAGTGAACATAATCTCGTGAAAGTAATAACTGCCATGAGATGATCAATTAATACGTCCTGAGGAAGGAATATGAGAATAGATGCTGAGAATATAGTTAGTTCCACACCATTATGTAGACCGAAGAATCCTGAGGCAGCTTCAGCCCAACTAAGTAGACCTGCAGAAGATAGGGCGTAGAACCTAAATACTAAATACCCAAGTATGTAGGTAGGGAGCATCCCAAGACTTGCGAGAGCTGTGAGAACAGCAATATCTACGCTTCGTAATTCGTGTGAGTATTTTCTCACGGTTTTTAAGTAAGTCCTATATAGAATCGAGACTAAGGGAGCAGAAAGTACGAAACCCCATATATAGCCAGCAGTATAGCCGAAGAGTATGTGAGGTCCTCCTTTAAATCCTGCCGCAACCGGTAAACCCACAGCTATCATCGCCACATACAACAAAACCGAAAAAGTAGCTCCTAAAGGATCCATCAAGAGAGACGCAAGTACTACTCCGAAATTCTGGAGAGTATAAGGGATAGGACCTACATTAAACTTAATCCAAGCGCCAATAACCATAGTTGACGCAGTAAATGACGCAAGCATGTATCTTTCGTACCTCATTCTTGATTAACCATATACTAGAAAAATTCATAAGCTTTAATTGATTTTGGTTGACAGTATACTTGGTGTATCTAATGTTGAGTAAAGCTGATATGTCCATACTATCAATACTACTGAAACGCGGCTTAGTTAGTGGGGAGTCTCTAGCGATGGAGCTTGGTGTAACGAGAGCGTACGTACATAAGGTTGTTGACAGACTAAGGAAATGGGGTATTCCAGTGACTGCAGTACCAAGTTTAGGTTACTACGTACCACTTGAAGATGACTTATCAAAGACGGGAGAGTTACTAGTTACAACCGGTGTTAAAGCATTAATCATTTACCTTGAGAAGTGTGTTAAATCTTCTCAAGACATAGCCAGAGACATAGCTACTTCAGAAGCTGAGAGCTGGACGACTATTGTGTGTGAGGAAATGGCTTTAGGGAGAGGAAGACTCGGACGCGTATGGTATGCTCCAAAAGGAAGTCTAGCATTCACCATCATAATAAGACCAGGTTTCTCAGGTCCTCTCCACCTCCTAAGTTTAGCAGCTAGCATCTCAGTCGCTGAGGCTCTCACAACTCTACTAGGACTTAACGCACGCCTTAAATGGCCTAACGACGTCCTAGTAAATGAGAAGAAAGTCTGCGGTATACTAGTAGAGGGTGAAGCTGAGGCAGACAGAGTGAAGATCCTCTACCTAGGGATAGGTATAAACGCCAATAACGAGACTCCCGCAGAGATTAAAGAAACTGCCACGTCATTACGAGAGATTGTAGGTGCTAAGGTACCGAGAGCAACTATCTTGGCAGTAGTGCTTTCCCGACTTAAGAAATATTACGAGTACCTCTCCACAGAAAACTCTAGAAAAATCATTGACTCATGGATAAAGTTCTCCGCAACTATAGGTAAGATAGTGCGAGTCGTGACTATTGACGGTAGGGAAATCATAGGACGCGCCATAACTATTGACAAACACGGCAGATTAGTGGTTGAGATCTCCGGAACTAGATACCACATAGAAGCTGGAGACGTATATCACGTAAGGACATAAGACCTTTAACAGATTAAGTATTAATAAGCTAAGAGAGTTGTTTTACGATGTTTAGATTGTTTTCTGAGGATTTAATAATAGGATGAAAACCAAGCTACAATACTTAGTTAAAAGTGTGTTATTACGAGTAAACTTTTAGTGGCGCCGGGGGCGGGATTTGAACCCGCGCGGGCGTGAAGCCCACTGGCTCTCAAGGCCAGCCCCTTAGACCGCTCGGGCACCCCGGCTAACTAATTACTTATATCAGAAATTTTAAAAGTTAAGAATTATTTCCTATGAAAACGCTTATTTCTTTTAGTTCTTTGTTTTGTGTTATCTGAGTAGTTCTACCTCGATGTATACGTCGTCAGGTATTCTTATCCTCATTATTTGCCTCATTACTCTTTCGTCTGCGTCTATATCGACTAGTCTTTTATGTATTCTCATTTCCCACTTTTCATACACTTTCGTTCCTTCGCCGTGAGGTAATCGCAGGATAGGCACTACTAAGCGTTTAGTTGGTAGTGGTACCGGACCCTTAATCCTTACTCCAGCTTTCTTAGCTATGTCGACTAAGCTAGTAGTTACTTCGTTTAAGTGTTCTATGTTGGTGCTCCAAAGTCTTATTCTTACTTTTGATGTCATTAACGTTACCCTACAGATCTAGTAGTTTACTTCTTTACCTCGGCTGGTACTACGTCTATTACTACTCCGATCCCTACAGTCTTACCCATATCTCTCATAGCGAATCTTCCTAACTGCGGTATCTCGCTGTATTTCTCTATCACCATTGGCTTTATTGGCTGGAACTTCATTATTGCTGACTCACCGACCTTAATGAACTGCGGGTTCTTCTCAGCTATCTGGCCTGTCTTAGGATCTAACTTACCAACAATCTCCGTTATTTTAGCAGCTACTGATGCTGTGTGTGCGTGAATTACTGGCGTATACCCTACGTGAATAGCTGTCGGGTGGTAAACTACGTAAACTCTAGCAGTGAACTCTTTAATTACTGTTGGTGGGTTCTGCGGGTGGCCTGCTACGTCACCTCTCTTTATGTCTGTCTTTGATATGCCCTTAACGTTAAATCCTATGTTGTCACCAGGTAATGCTTCCTCCATCTTCTCGTGATGCATCTCTATAGATCTGACCTCTCCTGAAACACTTGCTGGCATGAAGACTACTGTGTCACCTACCTTCAACTTCCCTGTCTCAACTCTGCCAACAGGAACGGTACCCACACCAGTTATTGAGTATACCTCCTGAACAGGTATTCTGAGTGGCTTGTCGACGGGTTTAGGCGGTGGCTGCATAAAATCGAGAGCCTCAACTAAGGTAGGTCCGTTATACCATGGCATGTTAGGTGATCTCTCTACTAAATTCTCACCTAACCATCCCGATACTGGGACGAACGGTATTGTCTCTACCTTATAGCCCAACCCTCTCATGAACTTCTTCAAGGTATCAACTATCTTGAGATACCTGTCTTTACTGAAGGGAGGCTCAGTTATGTCCATCTTAGTTATCGCTACCACGACCTGATCAATACCCATAGTCCTAGCTAACACTATGTGCTCCATAGTTTGTCCTTCCCTACTCATCCCAGCCTCAAACTCACCTGTCTTAGCAGACACTACCAGGAGTGCTGCATCAGCCTGACTAGCACCAGTAATCATGTTTTTAACGAAGTCTCTATGTCCTGGAGCATCAATGATTGTCCAGTAGTACTTGGGAGTCTCGAATTTCATGAAGCTGAGAGCTATTGTGAGGCCTCTCTCCCTCTCTTCTTTCAGTCTATCAAGGAACCACGCAAACTTCTCTGACTCCTTACCAGACTTCTTAGCAGTTTCCTCAACCTCCTTAACCATCTTAGGATCGAGAGCTCCTAGCTTAAGTAGGGTATGTCCTACTAACGTGCTCTTACCGTGATCTACGTGACCTATTACCACCAAGTTCATGTGTTCTTTTTTCGGCCTACTCATACTCCACACCTTACATCACATAGATAGTTTCACATACCTTATAAAATTTATGAATATACTTAAAAATGCGTTTTCATCTAGAACTTAGTGCTATCCTCTCTATCTCTTCTTTCTTAGATATTGCGTAACTCTTAGGGTCGTTGCTCGCCGCAGCTATAATCTCTTCAGCAAGACACTCAGCAATAGATTTAGTAGATTTGAAGGCAGATTCCCTAGCCCCGTCACTCATGAACCTAAGAGCTAAGTCCACCCTCCTCAAAGGAGAAACATCTACCGCGACATGATATACGATACCACCATACATGATTCTAGTAGTCTCCTCACGAGGTCCTGCATTCTCTATAGCTCTCACGAGAACCTGCAGAGGATTCTCTCCAGTCTTAAGTTCTATGAGCTCGAAAGCCCTCTTAACTATGTTGTAAGCTAAGTGCTTCTTACCAGTATTTCTCCCGTGCTTCATTAACTGATTAATCAGTCTCTCAACAATAGGTACGTTAGCTTTACCAAATCTCTGGTGTTCGTGCCTACCACTAGTATGAGGGACGTAAACAGGTCTCAAAGATATGTATTTCTTCAAGCTAGGATCTCTAACAACTATGTTTTCGTAACCCCACCTACTAAACAACTTCACTTCAACAGACCTTATGCTTACCTTCCCGAGTTCCTCCATCCTCCTTAACCTAACCTAAAAAAGTATCTTAAGATTTATAAAGATTTCCCTAAGATACAAGCAACGCTCTAAACCTAGATACAACAAATTAACTAAAACATTAGGACTTCTTAAGCCATGAATCAAACATTGAAACTAAGGTTTATAATCTCCAGAAACAAGAAAGCTCGGAACATAGTGGTACGTTATAATAGTAGGTGGTAAGGTAGTGGCAGAAAACGATGAAAGCAAGCTACTGAGGGTTGTTGGGGTAGAGTCTGTGATGATGAGTGATTTAGAAGAATTTATTGAGATTGCTGCTCTACACTGCTACCTAGAAAACAACGAGGTATTCACGCTCTATAACGTGCCTCTCGAGATAGCTAGAGCTATAGAGAAATTAAACAATCCAGTAAGTGAGGAGCAGCTCAGCCCACTAAACGATAGTAGGGAATCCCTGTATGATGTTCTCTTACTACTAGCTCCTAAGCTTAGAGAACTAAAGAACTCTATCAAGAGAGTAGTTATAGATTCTTACGACACAAACAGAGGAGTCTATAACGCGTCAATCCACATAAAAATAAACGGTATTTCATTAAGGAAGAAAATGATACCGAGTCACGCAATATTTATTTCCCTCTTATTCAACAAACCTATTTACGTGACCAGAGAAGTACTAGAGATATCTAAGATGCTAAACCCGTTAAGTGATGAGTACTTCCACGAAGAAGAATAAAGAAATTCCCTACCTAAGAGGCTTCTGCTTCTTCCCTTTAAGTAGAGCGTCCAGCGAGACCCCGTTAACCATTATTACCTTATACCTAACTCCAGGCAAGTCACCCATAGACTTACCTAAAGTACCACCTATACCAGCAATTATTACTTCGTCATGCTCATCAATAAAAGTAATTCCACCGTCCTGAGGCACGAACGCAGTAACTACCTTACCATTCTTAACTAGCTGAACCCTGACACACTTCCTCAGAGCTGAGTTAGGCTGGCGCGACTCTATACCAACCTTCTCTAGAACTATCCCTCTAGCCATAGGAGCTCCTTCAAGAGGATCGTGCTTCTTTAACTTAAGCATACGTATTCTGAACTCTCTTTGACTCCAACGAAACTTAAGTCTCTTTAGCCGCAACTTCCTAGCAGAATAAAGACCTTTTGGGGCTTTACTACCCGGCACTCACATACCACCTGATTTACATAACTGAAGGATACTTATAAGCATTCAGTAAATACTGAGAAGCTTTCAAGACACTGAGATCGAGTCAATGTCGTAGTATCGTTTAAGAATTTTCCTTGCTTTATTGACGTTTTTGCCGTTCTTCCCTATAGCTATGCCTTTATCCTCGGGTGAGACCCTAATCAACAACACCTTCTTACCATCCTTAAGTTTATTAAGTCTAACACCTATCACCCTCGCAGGCAGAAACAAATTCTTAACGAAGTCCTCCAGAGTATCAGCCCACTCTACAATCTCTACACGTCTCCCGAGTATCTTAGCTAATTGCTTCACATTCCTGCCCTTAAACCCTACCACGATACCTGCAGTTCCTGGAGGAACTATAAATATGATAGTGTTGGTTTCCTCATCAACAACACAATCCTTAGCCGTAACTCCCGTAATATCCCCTAAAAGAGCTATGTACTTTAATTCATCACCTGTTAGTTTCACAGGCAACCTACTGTTCACCCACCTCTAAAATATTTGATTCACCAGGCTCTATGATAGCAATCACCGAAACTGGGAAAGGCTTACCTAGTAGTGCCCCGAGCTCGTAGCTACTACCAGGATAACGAATAACTTTAACGTTACCTAACCTAGCATAGTACGTGAAGTCCTCGAGCACGTGCTTAGGGATATTACTAGCTAAGACAACACCTACAGCCTTACCTAACCTAACCAACTTAATTGCTTTCCTAGAACCTAAAACAACCTTCCCGGTTTTGTAGAGTAACTTTATAGGGTTTTCTAGGGACGTTCCCTGAGACACCTGCATCACCTTTCTTCTCCTCTCACCAATGTTTTAATTTTTGTTGGATTCATTTTAAGCTCTACTAATGCAGTTCCGATGGGAGCTAGCTGCCCTATAATAACGTTCTCAGTAACTCCTACTATCTGGTCTGTCTCTCCCCTAATACTCGCATCAAACAAATTCTTCACCGTAACTTCGAAAGCTGCTCTAGCAAGGATGCTGGGTTTCTCACCAACGACTCCGTGCCTACCTATAGGTCTTACGGTACCTGACCTAGTCATCATATCAGCTACTAGCATGACGTGTCTCAAGTCAACATCTAGGCCTTGCTCATTCAAAGTATTCTTAATTTCTCTTATGAGGGCTTCCCTAGCAGCTTCAATCCCTAAAACACTCTCTATCTCGTGAATACTATTGGTCCTTACCTTCCTAGGATCAACCCCATCAATCTTCAGCACAGCCTCTAAATTAGAACCAGAAGTTATGAGGACGTAGTACTCCTTCCCAGTATCTTGATCTTTCCTTTTCTGGAGTATTACTTTCTTAATATCCTTCACACCCTTAATCTTAAGCCTTAATAACCTGTCTCTAAACTTCTGAGCTTTAATGATATCACTATAACTCTTAGGAATCTCAATAACGATTAGGTAAGGATTCTCCTCAGAAACACTGACCTTACCAGCAAGTAACTTACCCCTAGACAAAATCTTAGCCACCTCATCTGGCGTGACTCCCTTATCATATACCATCTCAGGATCTAACTCTATAAAGAGCTTCATCTCAGAAAGATCAATATCTGCTGATTTAGTTATGGTTTCTAGAGTCGTTAATTCTATCCTCCTAGCTACCTCCCTAGCCTTAGCTTCATCATACTTGTATTCCCCACTTAGATGTATCTCCATCATTGGAGTTTCAGGAACTCTCTTAGCATCTACTAGCTCGATAAGTCTCGGCAGTCCTAACGTAACGTTCAGTTCCCTAACACCCGCAAAGTGGAAGGTTCTTAGAGTCATTTGCGTGCCTGGCTCACCGATAGATTGCGCAGCTACGGTACCTACGGGCTCCCCAGGATCAACTAACGAGCGTAGGTATGTCCTGACACAGTCATCTACTATGGTAGCCAGCTCTTGATCACTTAACTCGTGCTTAACGTAATACTTAAAGAGAGTCAGCATCATCTCATTATAAATAGATTCAGGAACGTATTCCTTGACAGGCTCCAAGAACTCTCTGATTTTGAGAGCAGCCTCATTATACCTGGTTAACTCCTTAATAAGAACTTCCTCCTGAGTTACACCACGAAGAACATATAGGTTTAGGAGATTCTTTCGTATCTCATCAGCGAGTTCCTGAACTACCCCAACCCTACTCATTAACTCACTTACGACGTGATAAGGCTCAGCAACCTTCTCTAAGATCTCCTTCGCTTTAGTTACTTTTGGCTTAACCTTAGGCTTCTCACGTGAAACCTTCTTCTGCTTAGATTTCTTCATTCTATCTTCCACCCCATATGCTTCTTAATTATCCTATCAATATTGACTGCCTTACCGAAAGAAGTATTCTTAGGATCAACACCATCCTCACCATACCTGAACTGTATTAGGTCCCCATACGCTGTTCTGACGGTCCCGTCATACTCAACAACCACGTCCAGCAATGAGTTTATGAGTCTACGTTGCATGTAACCGCTTTGTGAGGTCCTGACAGCAGTATCTACTAGACCCTCCCTACCACCAGCAGCATGGAAGAACATCTCTATCGGTGTGAGACCCTTAACAAACGAGTTTACAATGAATCCCCTCGCTTCAGGACCTATATCCCCTTTCTTGAAGAAAGGCAGCGTTCTGTTAGTGTAGCCTCTATGTATTCTCTCACCCCTCACTGACTGCTGCCCCAACATAGCGGCCATCTGAGTTATGTTTAGAGCACTACCCCTAGCACCGGTCTTAGCCATAATGAATACATTATTGAATGGATCAAGATACTTAACAGCTATCTCGCCAGCCTCATCTCTAGCTCTTGAGAGTATCTCAAGTATCTTAAGCTCTAATGATTCCTCAAGAGTTCGGCCAGGAGTAACTTCCAGCTTACCCTCCTCATAAAGCTTAATAGCTTTATTGACGTCTTCTAAAGCACGCTTAAACACTTCCCTAATCTCCTCGTAAGCCTGATTAGGTATTGATATATCGTCTAAAGTCATCGTAAATCCTCTCATCTCAATAAACCTTAAGAAGAGCTTAAAGAGCCTGTCCATAAATTGCCTCCCAAAGTTAGGTCCGTACTCCATAACTATGTAATGCAACATAGACTCAGGCTGCTGAGCACCTATGGCATTCTTATCTATCACACCCATCAAGAACTTACCTTTCTTGACTAATACGTAGGAATCCCAGAAGCATTCCACATCACGACACTTGAGCGTACCACTAGATATCTTAGCCTCCTTAGCGAAGTTAAAGTCTTCTGGGAGAAGTAAACTAATTATCTGCTTACCGAGCCAAGCCTGTTTCGGAGCTAGTATTGCTGGCTCAGGTATCTCACCTTCATAATTTATACTAGCAAGCAGATCTGAAACCCTATCTTTAGTTAAGTAAGTAGCTTTAGATGAGAGTAGATATCCACCACTTATGTAGTCTTGAATACCACCTATTATAGGGCCGCCGTACCTCGGCGAGAGGATATGATCCTGAACCAAGAGAAGCATACGAGCCTCAGCCTGCGCTTCAGGCGTTTGAGGCACATGCAGGTTCATCTCATCACCGTCGAAGTCAGCGTTATATGGCGGGCAAACAGCTAAGTGGAGTCTGAACGTTCTACCAGGAAGCACCTTCACTATGTGAGCCATTATCGACATTCTGTGGAGGGATGGTTGTCTATTGAAGAGAACTACATCACCATCTATTAAGTGTCGCTCAACTATGAAGCCCGGCTTCAGAGCTTCAGCAACAGCTTTTAAGTCCTTATTATACCTGAGATCAAGCCTACGTCCGTTAGGCTCTATGATGTAGTTAGCTCCAGGATACTTGAAAGGCCCGTTCAGCACGTACCCCCTCAACTCATCTATGTTCCACGACGTCACCTTAACAGGTACTGTTAAATTCATAGCTACCTCAACAGGAACCCCGACCTCATTAATGCTTAAGTAAGGATCTGGAGATATAACTGTCCTAGCAGAGAAATCCACACGCTTACCTGACAAATTATTCCTGAAACGACCTTCCTTCCCTTTAAGTCTCTGCGCTAGAGTCCTTAATGGGGAGCCAGATCTCCTCTTAGCTGGTGGAACTCCGGGAACCTCGTTATCTATGTACGTTGTTATGTGGTATTGAAGTAAATCCCATAAATCATCTATTATGATCTCAGGCGACCCCACGTTTATAGCTTCTTTAAGTCTCTCGTTAGTCCTTATTATGTCAACCAACTTATGAGTTAAGTCGTCCTCAGCTCTTATACCTGTCTCAAGAAGGATTGAAGGCCTAACAGCTATAGGTGGTACAGGCAAGACAGTTATTACGGCCCACGCCGGATGAGAAATCTCGGGATCGTAACCCATAACCCTCAAATGCCTGTCAGGAATCCTGCTAAGCCAGTCTCTAATGAATGTAGGTGTTAGTTTCCCTAAAGGACCTTCCTCTATGAAGGTTGTGGGTTTCTCGTAACGTATTCTGTACTGCCTCTCACCACAGTGAGGACACACATAAACTTTCATAGCTCTCCTCTTCACATGCTCCGAAAGAGACTCAGCTAACTGAGGCCACCTATCCTTCAACCTATTCAGTAATTCTAAGTATCTCCCTATCTCGTCTTCAGAAATTTTAAGCTTCCCGCACTTCCTGCACGTAGCTCTGAGTATCTCGTGTATGTGCTTGACAAACCCTATATGTATGACTGGCCTAGCTAATTCTAGACTGCCAAAATGCCCGGGACAAAGAGCAAGCTTATTACCGCAGGTCTCACACCTCTGGTCTGGCTCTATAACACCTAACTTAGGATCCATAACCCCTCCTTTAACCGGCATGCCGTTCTCGTCATAAACATCTGGAGTCACTATAGCAGTCGTTGACATCTTTCTTATTAGGTCTGGCGACAGTATACCGAACTTAATACTCTTTATTTCTTTTTCTGTAAGCATGATTACTCACCCGAGAACTTATCCTTAAGTATTATCTTGGGGTATATAAGCATGCTCATCATCTCTTGTAGTAATAGCTTGAAAGCATACGAAACCTCAACAGAAACTAAGCTACCTTCCTCCCCATGCACCGGACACACATACTTACCTTTATTCCTGTCGAACCATCCTAGTAGTCCACACTTCTCACACACGTATATCGTGTACTTATCTGAGCTGTCTAAAAGCCTCTCCTTAAGTAGTATGGTAGCGCCATGACCTATTATTGCGTCTCTCTCCATCTCACCAAAACGTAAGCCTCCTTCTCTAGCCCTACCCTCTGTAGGCTGTCTAGTTAGTAGCTGTACAGGACCTCTGGATCTTGAGTGTAGCTTGTCTGACACCATATGATGTAGTCTCTGATAATACACAACACCTATGAATACGGGTGTTGATATTAATTCACCTGTTCTCCCGTCATACATGGGTTCAGTTCCGTCATGAGGATAACCGAACAGCAAGAGTTCTTTCTTTAAGTCTTCAGGTTTCTCTCCGAAGAAGAGCGTGCCATCAACTGTTCTGCCTCTAAGCGAGCCTACCTTACCAGCTATGGACTCAATCAACTGACCGACAGTCATTCTAGAAGGCAGTGCGTGTGGGTTAATTATCAAGTCGGGAGTTACTCCTTCAAACGTGTAAGGCATATCGTACTGAGGTACTAACAAACCTATCACACCCTTCTGTCCGTGCCTAGACGCGAACTTATCACCTATTTCCGGAATTCTTAGATCCCTCACCTTAACTCTTATGAATTTGTTCCCTTCACCATCAACTGTTATTACTACAGTATCAACGATTCCTTTATCACCATGCCTCAAACTAACTGAAGAGTCTCTTCTAGCCTCACCAACTAACCCGAACTCCTTATACTCCTCTAGGAATCTCGGGGGTGATGTCTTACCTACAAGAACCTTACCTGAAACTACATCAGCTTCAGGAGGCACTATACCGTCCTCGTCTAGGGACTCATAGTTTTCTTTACCTCTATAACCTTTCACTTTAATGTCTGGGATTCCTATTATGTCTCTTTGGCCACCAGGATATCTGAGTTCCTCAGTACTGTAGTCTCTGAAGAATGTCGATCTAGCAAGCCCCCTCTCAACTGAAGACTTATTCATTATGACAGCGTCTTCCATGTTGTAGCCTGTGAACGAAAGCACCGCTACAACAAAGTTTTGTCCAGCAGGTCTAGAATTAAATCCTATCAGGTCTAAGAATCTAGTCTGCACAACAGGTTTCTGAGGATAGTGTAGGAAGTGAGCTCTACTATCAAACCTTAAATGGAAGTTAGCAGCGTTCATACCTACTGCTTGTTTAGCCATAGCTGCCTCATACGCGTTACGAGGCGATTGGTTATGGTTAGCGTAAGGAATTAAAACAGCTGCTACTCCTAAGATAGAGGGTGGGTAAAGCTCTAAATGCGTGTGTTCTGGAGTAACCTCCTCAGGCTCTAAAGCTATTAAAGCATTGTCTTCTTCCTCAGAATCAAGATATTCCACGATACCCATACTAACTAAATCACTGAATGTGATGCTACCGGACCTAAGCTTCTCCACTACATCGCTGGTTATTTTTATCTTTCCTTTCTCAACAACTAGTAAAGGTCTCCTAACCCTACCACTATCACAGTTTATGTGTACCTCATTAATGTACTCCGTCCTCACGTAAGATACGTTTACCTCGTGATGTAGTTTCCCGGACCTCCTTAATTTTCGTAAACTATTTACTAGCTCGGAAGCATCTTCTTCTGGGTAGTACCCTATTAGTGTGCCGTTTAAGAAAACCTTAGCGTAGCTAGTGATCTTCTCTAGTAACTCCACATCACCTTTCTTGAGTCTCTCGTAAATTTCAAGCAAACTCACCACACCTAGTTCTTGAAGATAAGGTATGACTGAAGATTCTTCTATTCCGGCCGTAACGTAAGCTGAGAGAGCTAGGTTCTTAACTAAACCACAGTTAGGTCCTTCGGGAGTCTCGAAAGGACATATCCTGCCCCACTGTGTTGGGTGTAGATCCCTAGCCTCGAAGTGTGGCTGACCCCTACTTAGGGGTGCTACAGTCCTCCTCAAATGACTTAACATAGAAATCCAGTTAGTTCTATCGAGTATCTGGCTAACACCAGTTCTGTTGCCTACCCAATTACCGGTAGCTAAAGCATAGTTGAGTCTTTCCGTAACTATGTCTGGTCTTGCAAGAGCTTTCAGAGATAGTTTCCTACCCTTAGTGAGTCTGTATCTCTCTACCTGATACCTCAGATCCTTCATGTAAGCTTTAAAAGCAACTCTAAAGAGCTGAGCCATTAAGTCACCGGCTAACCTCAATCTCCTGTTAGCGTAGTGGTCTTTATCATCAGGTTTTCTCCTACCTATCACTAGTTCTATCAGCTTGCACGCCATCTGCCCTAGATAGAGAGCTTTAAGAATCCTAGTATTGGGGGTACTACCAAGGTGAGGCATAAAGTACATGTCAAGTATCTGAAGAACCCTGTTACGCCTAGCCTCAGGATCAGTAATCCCTATAGTAACTCTTGATGCCAGATAATCTAGCGCCTCAGTCTGTGTCTTAATTTCCCTAGCCGCGTAGAGAGACGGAATCAACTCCTTCTGTATTTCTGGGTCTGGAGAAACAGCTAAAGCTATCTCCATATCGGTTACTAGGCCTAACGCCCTCATCATAATAACGAAAGGAACTTTTTGAGGTATTGAGGGGAAATTAATCGTGAGTGTTCCGTCTTTTAAGCGGTCAAGTATTATCGGGACTCTATACCCGGCTGAAGCCGAGATTACCTTAGCTGTGTGAGTTATTGATGATGCTTCTCTACCATAATCAACTAACACCCTATTAGGAGCCAGATCCTCCTGCCCAACTATAACCCTCTCAGACCCGTTTATTATGAAGTAACCGCCAGGATCTCTCCAATCCTCCTCATACTTAATAAGTTCTTCTTTACTGAGCTTGCTTGTAGGATCTAACACAGACCTAATCATTACTGGCATAAACCCTAAAGGAACATTATCCTCAACGTAATCAAACCCGCCCTCATGTATAGTTATCTTCAGATACATGGGCGCGCTGTAGGTTAGATTACGGATCCTAGCTACGGTTGGGTTAAGGTTCTCTAAACCTCTCACAACAGCACCTTCTATCTCCCTGATCTCAGGCTCGCCTATCTTAACATCAAGAACTTCCAGGTATATCTTCTGGTGTGCTATTTCTATCCTCCCTAATTCCTTAACTATTTTTTTAATTCCTGAAGTTACGAACGTGTTGTATGAGTCTAGATGTTGTTTCACGAGACCTTTCTCCTTCAGAAAAGACTCTATGAGTAACCAACGAACCTCCTTATCTAACTTGACTGGATCATCCAGATTTCCTCACCCCGCTATAACGAATCTATAAACTATTATCTTACCTGCCGTAGGAGATTTCCGAGTTATTCTAACAATATCACCTGGTTTAGCACCTATAGCTCTAGCAACAGGATCTGACGCCCTAATGTATGGTAGCTGCTCAGGCCTCACACCAAGAGTCCTCAAAACTTTAATAGCTTCTTCAAGACTCAAAACTTCATGCTCAGGAACTAACTCGTGTTCTAATATCTTAAACTTGGGTTTCTCACTCATTCCATACCCCACCAATCGTTCTGCTAAACAAGAAAACCAGAACACGCATTTTAAGCTTTTAACCTCGACCAAATCAATAAGATTTTAAAGGAGTTAATAAGTATAAATGTGTGGGTTGGGCCCGTAGCTCAGCCAGGTAGAGCGGCGGGCTTTTAACCCGTAGGTCCCGGGTTCAAATCCCGGCGGGCCCGCCACAAACACTAAATATTTTCTTACTTCGTTACCTGAACCAGTAACAGTGCTTCGCTGGAGATTGCTACTAGCTAACCCTAGCTACAAACAATAATAATTTTAAAGTAATGTGTTTCTAGTGATTCACTTTGAGATGGTATGTGAATAAGAAAATTCGTGAGTTGGTTGCCAGAGTAGATTCCGTAGTTGTTCTTTCTTCCGTCAGGAGGGTTTACAAGAATGTTGAGCTCTCACATATTTTAGGTGTTAGTGAAGCAACCTTAAGTAAGTACTACCACGGCACGACCATTCCAGCTTACCCTATGGCTGAGCAACTACTCAAGAACTTCCTCAGCGAGGAATTTGCTAGGAAGTATGTTGGGAGATTCATGAATAAGGTTGGCTGGGACTTAAGGAGAGCTTGCGTGGACCCACACTTCATTAACTACGTAACTACCTACTTCAAGTACAAACTACTTAATAAGTTGCCCGGTTTTTTCGTAGATAAATTCATAACACTACCTGATTACTCACTAAGCATAGCTTCACACCTATCAACATCTCTTGACATCCCCCTAGTAATGACTACAGAAGAAGACATGATAATAGGGTTAGAAACCAAAAGCAGACCTCCAGCACTACTACAGAAAGGAGATTACGTGAGTTCAGTACACGCAATACTTAATAAAGAAATAGCAGAGTACTTCAGGTACCTAGCAGATACTCATAACCTAAAATACGTAGCAGCACTAACTATAGTCTTAATGGATGAAAAGAAAGTATCAGAGACCCTCAAAACCACAATACTTAATTTAATACCTTAAGTAACCGACCTTAGAATTCCTTAGTGATTGCGGAGCTAAGACACAGAACACATCACAAAAGAACGAGACAGTCTTGCTGTCATAGCGTGGGTTTCTCATCACCAGGTCTTCAGCGCTTATAGACCTAAATCATCAAATATGTTTATTAAACAGATTTAATAAACCTTAATCAAAACCAGAACAGCAACGAAAAGTAGTGAGGGAGTCAATACAGTCCTGTACTTGTTCTCCACATACTCAATTAATGTTTCTTTCAGAGTGTTTGGTAGGTTAACCTAGTAGTATTGTTTTCTCTATCTTCAGGCTTACTACAGCACCTTCCGGCAAGTCTTCATTTGAGGTGACTGTGAGTTCATATCCATTAACATCAACTAAAAATGTCAGGTATCCTGCGTAATACCCGATTTTTCTAGTTATCTTACCCTTAAGTACTCCATCATGATTTATCGTAGCGTGCTTAGGTAGTATGAGAGCTTTTGAAGGTTTTTTAGGTCTTCTCTCATATGATCCTGCGTAGATTCTGTAGCCGTTAAGCAGAGCTACACAGAAATTACCATCATCACATTCTACGTTATCCACTTTTATCACGGATCCTAACCAAGCCCTAACATCTAGAGGCATGTTTTCTGTTTCTAGATTTTTGGGGTCCCCCACGAATATTGCGTTACCTTCATGTAGTAGACATACAGCATCTGTGTAAGGCATTAATTCCTCAAAATTATGGGTGGATAGAATGATAGTTTTACCGCTCTTCCTCATCCTCAGTATGGTGTTAAGGATTATCTGCCATGTCCAGATATCTACACTTAACTCAGGCTCGTCCATCAAAACAATGTTGCTGTCCATAGCAAGAGCTCGAGCTATAGCAACTCTCCTAGCCTCACCACCACTCAACTCTTTCGGATACCTATCGAGGAGGTTCCGTATACCTAAGAGCTGCGTAACCTCCTCAATCTTCTTCTCAATGATTCGCGCGTCACGTACGCGATCAATAAGTCCTAAAGCTACGTTCCACCGGACTCTCAAGGTAGGTACTAACGCGTTATTTTGAGGGACGTACGTAACTCCTCTAGAATTTGGGGGAACATTATCTACTAGCCTTCCCCCGATGTATACGTTACCGCTATAGTTAACTAAGCCAGCAATGGTTTTTAGTAGTGTGGTTTTACCGCTGCCGTTGGGTCCGATAACCATAGATAAACTACCTGCCGGGAAATCCGCGTTAATGTTCTTTAATGCTTTCCTGCCTGAGTAACTAACGCTGATATTCCTAAGAGAAACGCCGCTCATAAAGACCACCCACGATTTTAGAGAAGCTCTTCTCGAAATAATCCATTAAAGTGTTGATTAAGATAAGTGTTAGAGCCAACACCAAAACCACAGCAATCAACTTATCCATGTTCAGAGTTGAAGCATATAACAAAGCAAGGTAACCTACCCCGTTAGGCAGAACAAGCATCTCAGCCACGAAGACGGTCTTCCAAACCATGACAGCCTCAATCTTTACTAAGGGAAGTATGCGGATCATTAATTGCGGCAATATTACGAACCAATACTTAGTTTTATGTCTTAGGAAGTAGATAGAAGCAATATCTAGCTGATCTCGGTCAAAAGTCCTCAGCGCATTGGTTACTCCGTAAAGTATTGGAGGGTAAGAACACATAAACGTAGCAGCTAGAGGTAACCTGAACTCATCAATTCCTACCAAGACTATCAGTATAGGAACCCACGCTACGGAAGGCACGGAGAACATGAGTGTTGCTATAGGACTAATGTAATCATTCACGGTATGTTTAAACGAAATAGCTAAACCTGAGAGGAGACCGCTTAAGAGACCTAAAGTAAAACCTAGTAGAGACCTAAGCATAGTCTGAGAATAATTACTTAATAAAGTGATTAGGAAGGACTTATCTAAGAAATTCCAAATAACTCCGGTGAATGTAGGGAATATAGTCTTAGGTACTGGGACTAAGTATCTCGCAAAAAATTCCCAAATCAGAAAAAACGCAAGTATTGAAACAATGTTTTTAGTGTTCAAATCAACCCACACTCTTAACAATTATTTCCGTCGCGTTGAGTTTGTTCTGAAGTAGTCCATGAGTATACATGAAGTCAATATATTCTTGAATTTCACTCACATTAATTTCCGTAATCTCATCAACCCACTCAAGCTCATTGAATGATTTCAGAGCTACTTCGTTGTCTATACCTAGCTCAGCAACGCTTGCCTGAACAGCTAAACTCTCATTACTCTTAACTATTTTGAGGGCTTCCCGAGTTATTTCTATAAGCTTCCTAACTACTTCAGGTCTATTTTTCAGCAATTCATCACGGACTATCAAGTAGCTGCCAGGCATCCTGAACCACACATCTTGCGCTCTCAACAGAACTTTCATGCCTCTAGCTTCAGCAACACTTGCGTAGTGCTCTGGTAGTGAAGCAGCATCTATTTTACCACTAATTAACATAGACAGTATAGTGTTTGGATCACCAACAGGCTTTACGTTAAACCTAACACCATAAAGATCCTGAATCTTAATTAAGAGTAAGTTAGTTGGGTTCTGGAGCCCTGTCGAGTATACAGTGACGTTGCTTAAGTCAGAGATACTTGATACTTTATCAGGATTAACTACTAATGCGTAGCCATAATTATGTATCTTCCCAATTATCTTGACGTTCACACCCTTATCTATTAGGTTTAGTATAGGTCCTAGACAAGCCCAACCAGCATCAACCTCCCCCCTAGCTATAGCGGCTGCTAAATCAGCACCTGTCCTAAACTTAAATAACATAGTGATGTTAAGACCATACTTCTTAAAAAGATCAGTATGTAACGCTACCCAAACAGGCGTTGCGTGCGTGTTAAATTCAACACCTAAACTAATATTCTCGTAATGAGTTGCGGAATTCACGAAATACACTACCCAATAAACTAATATTAACGTAGCCAAAACCACACTACTAATGATCAGTGAAGTCCTAATTCTTTTCATGATATTCGCCGTTAATTATCTAATTTAATTATTAAAAAGCATTAAGTCTTAAATGTAAATTATCTTATTTACAACAAACTAATCCTCGTAAGTAGATTTAAGTTCACTAAAAACATATATATCTTAGATGATGTCTGCCTCCGGCACTGAGAATTGATGAAAAGGCATTTGTCTGACTATCTGACTAGAGGTAGTTTTTGAAACTACTTAACTAATCTTCAATTTTAAAATACTCATAAAAATAAAGTACTAGGAGCTGTGAGGTTGACGACGGGCGGACTGAAAAGATGAGGAACCATTGCAGCTCTGAGCTCCGCAAATACTATCCAGAATCTCCTCGGGATTAATATCTCTCAAGCAGAGTAATAACACTCCGAAGCTGATGTTCATTACTTTAATAATTCCTTATTCCTGATATATTTAGTTAATTTGTACCACGAATACAGTAACGCTGTATTGAGGCTGAGGTAAAAAAGAATCATAAGTACTTGAACCAGTACTGAATGACCACACTCTATACCCAAGAAAACTAAGAACCTTATTAGGATTACCTGTATTACTACTAAGAAAAAACCGTAAAACATCAGAATTAAGGGAGCTCTCAAATTCCCTAAGAAACTCTTCATTTAGTAATATCACCGTCTAACGATTAGTCTTACGTAGAGTTCACAAGCACAATACTTGGTCTGAAAGGCAACGCATTCTTCTTCTTACCGCCGTAGTCGGGTGCTCCCACGTCGCTCGCCTTATAAACCTCCCTAATTCTAATCCCTGTTTCCTCTTCTATAAACTTCCTGAATCTAAGAAGAATCTCGTACTCATTCACGTAACCTACACTAATAATTGTTTCTAGTATCTCTGGGGGTAGCGACATAACCAGATCTACTAAAGTCTTAGCTATCTTAGGTGCTTGCTTCTGATCAGTAAACCCACTAGCTATTAAGTACTTTATTACGTCACCTATCCTACCGCCACTCCGTAATATCTTGATACTCTCAATAAAATGCTTGTACTCAGGTTCTGTAGAGACGTACACTACAGCTTTATTCCCTCTCACTATTTTAGATAAGCTCCTTAAGTCATCAATAAATCTTTCTAGAAACAGATAACCTAACTCCACAGACTCATTAATCATCTTCTCTAGCTCTTCTTTCGAAGGTAATCTCTCGGTAGTCAGTAATTTGCTTGCCCCCACCTCATGCCACAATTCTTCAGTAATGAATGGTGTTACAGGATGCATTACTTTAAGCCACATTACTAGTAAGTCCCTCAAGACCTTCGACGGTTTCTCAACCATCTTCAAATATCTGAGAATATCTTGATGTATGTTGTAGAAGATCTTTAGGCACGCAGCTCTAACCCTAACCCTAGATAAGTCTTCGTAAGCCCCCAACACATTCCTAGCAAACCTCGAAAGAAGCCACTTCTCAGGAAGTCCTACAACATCACTCAAATCACTAGCTTTAGAGAAAGACACTATCAAGTCATATATAGATCTAAGTTTCGCTTTAGTAGAATCAAGCACATCAATATCGAGATTCAGATCACTCTCTACCTCAGCTCCTGACGCTATAGCGAGCCTCACTACGTCGGGCGAGTACGTGGAAACTAGCCAGTGTAGTGGGAAGATATTACCTCTAGACTTAGCCATCTTCTCCCCCTGTATGAGTACCCAACCATTAGCAACTACTTGTTTAGGCCATAGATTCTCGGGAAATATAGCTACGTGATTAAATATGAAGAAAGTTAGGTGGTTCGGTATTAAGTCTTTACCGCTGTGCCTCGAATCAAGAGGATACCAGTAGAGGAATTCTTTCCTCAACTCTTCCAATACTTTCTGATCAATACCTATCTTGTTCGGCTCCCCAGAACCAAGCATAACATAATCCCAGAACTCGTAAGTTAGTTTCTCTGGGGGTATCCCGTACTTCCTTATTTTGTGTATTACTGTGTAGAAAGCCATGTATATTGTGGAGTCACTCAAAGATTCGATAATCCAGCCAGGAACCCAAGGCAACTCCGTCCCTAAACCCCTACTCCTAGTACACGCCTTCTCTCTCAACCAATGAATAGTATTCACGAACTGAGTTCTTGCTTCCTCAGGTACTAACCTAATCCTAGATAACGCTTCAAGCGCTAGCTTCTTCCAGCCAGCATCACCGTAGTTGATAAACCACTGATCCTTAACTACCTTGACTACTATCTCCGTACCACACCTACAATATACCGGCGCGTTCATCACGTCATACATCGAGTCCCCGAACCCACTGCTCCTCAAAAAGTTCTTGATCTTCTCCCGCGCTTCCCTAACCGAAACATTAGAAACCTCTTTCTCTATGAAGTCTCGAACCCCCTTAATGACCTCCTGCTCAACCAGGTTAGCTAGGTCAGAACGCATAACACCTGACTCCAGCTCCACTCTATAGACCTCCTTAGTAGCGTTATCCAGTAGCTCGTGCTTTTCCTGCGACTTAATACCCAACCTCTCAACAGAGTCCTTGGCTGGGATCTCACTATACCCCTCAACTTTTATGAGTGGTATAGGTTCTAACCCTTCCCAAGAACCACCTCTCTTACTAATTACGTAGTCACGTAAAGCTACGTAATCGTAGGGTGCGTGTGCCGGCACACTCATCACTACACCAGTACCAAACTTAGGATCAACGAATGAAGCCTCAATAACCTGGATCACGCGCCCAGTAACTGGATTTACGACTTTCCTACCTACTAGATCACTACCACTTATCTCACGCAGTATTTCCACGTTTCTCTGAAAACTTAACTTCCTAGCAGCCTCACATGAGAGAACCCAAGTATCTGAGCTTTGACTAGTCTCGATCTTAGCAATACAGTACTTCACGCTCGGGTTAACCCAAATATTAGTTACTCCTAGAACCGTCTCAGGTCTTAGAGTAGCTACAACGTAATTCAACCCGTCAAGACCAACAAACCTTATTAAATAGATCTCATCTATCTCAGGCTCTACGTCGTCCTTAGTATCATGCATACCTACAGGCATGTTATGCCTAGGACACCAACCAACAGGATGGGAACCCCTAGTTAAGTAGCCTAAGTCGAGGAGCTTCTTGAATTGCCACCTAATAAAAGCCTTGAACTCCGGATCTATAGTAGTGAATTCCCTCCTCCAATCAATAGAGAGTCCGTAAAGCTTCATAGCATTCTTAGATATTTCGTGAAAGAACCTAGCAACAGACACAGGATCTTTAAGCTTCGTGAGCTCCGTACTCTCAACCTGAAACACCCTAGCTAAATTATCCACGTACTGCTGATCCCCAGAAGCTAGACCCTCAGCGAGAGCTAGTATCGGAGTCCCAGTATAATGGAAACCCATAGGGAATAACACGTTGTAACCAAAACCTCTGAGGAACCTAGCCAGTATATCAGGAATCAAGTAGGTTCTAGCGTGACCTACGTGCGCGGGTCCGTTAGGATACATAAAAGCAGCAGTTAAGAAATACTTCGGTATCTCCTCTCTCGGCTCAGCTTCATAAACCCTCTCCTTATCCCATACCTCAGACCACTTACGAGCTATACTAACAAGATAAGCCGCAAAATCTTCAGGACTCACGACACCCGTAACCATCACCTAGTAATCGTTACAACAAGTCAAATTATATATTTAAGCACTACGTCCTAGTTCTGAAGCACAGAAAGTAAATCAATAACTTAATAGTAAGCAACTAATCTATGTTTCTTGCAGGTTCTCAGACAGGATTTCTTAAGAAATCTCTAATATTGAACAACTGATAGCGCTAACTGCAAGCTAAATTAAGGCAATAATTTATTATGGCTTGGTTTGTTTTCGCTTAGTGAGTAGAATGTTCTTTAGTTTAGAATTTGAGGTCCTCAAGTTTTTCTTGAGGACTTAGAAGCTTAGTTGGAGCGTGTGAGAGTTTGTGATTATTCTTAACGTAAAAAATAATAGTTTTGAAGAGTTAATTTAGTTGGGTCTCTCCAGTGGGCGTTAATTTGAGGGAATTGATCGAGGAAACTTCCGTAGTAAGGGTTGTTAATGACTTGAGGGAGTTGAGAGGTAAGGTTGTAGCTATTGATGCTTATAACGCTCTCTACCAGTTCTTGGCTGCGATAAGACAGCCTGACGGAACTCCCTTGATGGATTCTAGAGGACGTGTAACGAGTCACTTAAGCGGGCTTTTCTACAGAACCATCAATCTTGTGGAGTCAGGTCTTAAACCAGTATACGTGTTTGATGGTAAGCCACCAGAACTAAAAGCTAAAGAGATTGCTGAGAGGCTAGCAATAAAAGAGGAATTCATTAAGAAGTATGAAGCAGCAATAGCGGAGGGCAGGATTGAGGAAGCACGTAAGTACGCACAAGCTACTGGAAGACTGACTTCAGACATGGTTGAAGATTCTAAGAGATTGTTGAGTGCTATGGGCATACCCTACGTTAACGCACCTTCGGAAGGTGAGGCGCAAGCCGCTTATATGGCTAGGAAAGGTGACGTGTGGGCATCAGTCTCGCAAGACTACGACTCACTCTTATTCAACACACCCAGACTCTTAAGAAACCTGACAATTAGTGGTAAACGTAAGTTACCTGGTAAGGAAGTATATGTTGAGATAAAACCTGAGATTATAGAGCTAGACACACTACTCAAGCAATTAGGGATAAGTAGAGAACAACTAATAGATATAGCGATATTTCTCGGAACAGACTTCAACCCTGAAGGAATTAAGGGTGTAGGACCTAAAACAGCGCTCAAACTAATAAAAACTTACGGGAGCTTCGAGAAAGCTATTAAGACGATCCCTAACGTTAAGATAGACTTCAGTTATGAGGAAATTAGGAAGCTATTCCTGAACCCGCCAGTAACAGATTCATACACCATTAAGTGGGATGAACCTAACCCAGAACTAATAAATAAGATCCTGGTAGAAGAACATGATTTCTCAGAAGATAGAGTTAGTGGTGCGGTAGAGAGGTTAAGGAAAGCATACAGAGAATTCCTTAGAGCTCAGGTCAGAGGACTTGAGGCTTGGTTTAAGAAGTAAGTGTTGATTTTCTTCATGACGCAATCAAAGCAGCCCATACCACGATCTCACCGTTCCAGCTAAGTCCTGGCTGATTCAATAATGTAGTACCCGAAACCATGTAACGGGTGTTTAATTAACTTAGCTGACTCTACATAAATACCTCCCTTCTTGAAAAGTTTTGACGAGATCACGTAAGTCTCGAATTCTCCCCCCTCACCAACAGGGCTTATACAGTGCTTCTCGAGATCCTTAAGGAATTCCTTAACATTACTCTCGTTAATTATGGTGCCTAACCACCTCATGCTGAGTCCGTATGCCTGGATTGCAGTAACCATGAAGCTCATGTGCTTAACTTCCTCTAGCAGGAGGGTTTTCTGATCACGACCCCATAAAGGCGCTACGTGGTGTAATTCAAGCTCCTCAGCTATTAAATCAACTCTTTCTTTCTGGTACTTAGAAGCTACGGCACCCGAAACCAGGTATTCATACTTAAAACGTAGATCTAGTTTCTTCAGGCTAGAAATAACTTCTAAGACTTCAAGTTCTTTAATACCGCCTGAACGCACAACAACCTTATCAACACCCATTAAGTCTGCGTGAAGCTTAGAAAACTCTATGTTGATGGAGTGGAACATCCAAGAATCAGTAGCTGCTGGAACAACTATGATGAGTAAATCTACTAGTATGCCTGCTCTTAAGGCCTCTATCAGAGCAAAATGAGAATCCTTACCCCCAGTATATAGTGCTACCCCCTTCATTCCTCGTTACCATCAAAACTTAAGACTTTAATGATTGCATTAACTGCTGCCACAAGACACCTCTCACCATCGCTTGAGTAACACATGCCCAAGACTATTAAGTCACCCTCACTAATATGAAAATCTTTTAACTGCTGATGCAATTCCTCATCTTCTAGTTTTTCTAGTCCTCCAACCACAGGAAGATAAAAAATTCCTTTAGAGTACGTCAGTATTAAGGCGCCATCCGCACCCTCCTTCACTATCAAGTCTCTAAGAACTACTACCCCACCTACCTTATGCAGGATAGCATAGCCACCACTTAAGACAAGCCCTGAAATAGTGCAGTTCACACACACGCTCTCAAGCCTTAAGTATGGAATCAATTTTATGATACTCACAAGACTACTCACTAGTTCTTTGCCAGCTTCTGTCAACTTAGTGCCGTGAGGTCTCGAAATACTCACAAAACCAATTTCTCTCAACCTATTAAGCAGGGTCTTAACACTGGCTTCACCTAGACCCAGTAACCTCATTAACTCATGCCTACTACTAACACCACGCGCGTGGAGGAACTCAAGTACCTTAAAGACGTGGTAAGGAGAGAAAGCCGGTTTAACACCGCCTCTCTCCTCAGTTATTTTGAGGAGTACTTTCGTCTTCTTCATGATCTTCAAAAATTACTTGAATCTAGGGTTATAAATAAAAATTTATTTTGTTAGTCCTAAATGTTATGTGGGTGTAAGCCTCGTGAGATCCTTGAAGGGTAGGGATTTCCTCTCAATAACTGACTTAACGTCAGAAGAACTCACGTTTACGTTAGACACTGCTTACAACTTAAAGCAGAGGTTTTACGGTGGTGAGAGAATAATACCAGTACTTAAAGGTAAGACTATCATGATGATTTTCCAGAAACCGAGTACTAGAACCCGAATTAGTTTTGAGCAAGCTATAGTTCAGTTAGGTGGTCACTCAATAACTGTTAATTGGCAGGAGCTCCAGCTCGGTAGGGGTGAGACAATAGCTGACACAGCAAGAGTTCTGGAAAGATATGTTAACGGCATCGTAGCAAGAGTTTATAAACACAGCGACCTAGAAGAACTTGCTAGGTACGCTAACATACCAGTCATAAACGCCTTGAGTGATAGAGAGCACCCGTGCCAGGCAGTAGGGGATATGTTGACGATATACGAGAAGAAAGGAAAACTGAAAGGAGTTACAGTAGCTTATGTAGGTGATGGAGGTAATAACGTAGCTCACTCACTAATACTAGCAGCGAGTAAACTAGGAGTCAATATAAGGATAGGTACTGCAGATGGTTACGACCCAAACCCAGAAATACTTAAGATAGCTGAGGAGGAAGCCTCAAGATCTGGTTCATTAATAGAGATTGTGAGAACACCTGAGGAAGCTGTTAGGGGAGTTGACGTCGTCTATACGGACGTATGGGTTAGCATGGGTCAGGAAGCAGAAAGAGAGAAGAGAATAAGAGACTTAAGTAAGTTTAGGGTAACACCTGAACTCATGAAGCTAGCTAAGAAAAACGCTATATTCATGCATTGCTTACCAGCATTAAGAGGTATGGAAGTAGTAGATGAGGTCATAGACGGTGTTTGGTCAGTAGTCTGGGATCAAGCAGAGAACAGGCTTCACGCACAGAAAGCTCTGCTCGCTCTCCTCATATAAGCTACCAATAACTAAGGCAGGACCTAATTAGCGAGTCCTTTTAGTGGTTTTCCTACGTTTCTTTTTTCTTCTTGATTTCTTTTTCCGTTTTTTCTTTGGAGGCTTCCTGGGCGAGGTCTTGAGCTGCTTACCCAAATACTTTCTTACTTCATCTATGGTTATGACGGAACTTAGTTTGTCACTCACTATTTTCAAAGCGTATATGCCGTTATCTAGATCCCCCTTAATTACTGAGTCAAAAGCTATGAGTTCCTCACTCAACTCAATTTTTTCTGCTTCAAGTTTTAGTCCAGTAAACTCAGGTTCTGAATTCTTGTTAGTAGTGTTATTGCTTGCTAATGCTTTAGCGATTAATATCTCCTTAACTACTGCGGGTATTTTAAGTAGCTGGATACTCGGGGAAACCTTCTTAAGATTAATGAACAGTTCTAGATTGTTTCCACTTATTAGTGCTGCGTCAGAATCCCTACATACTTTTCTTAGTTCTTCATACCTTACGAGGTTGCCGGGCCTTGACTTAATGATCTCCTCAAAACTACTCTCAGAAAACTCTATTTCTGCTTCCTTAATGACCTTATAGAATGTCAGCGTAAATTTATTACCTGCCTGCAGTTCTTGTCTTGATAAGCATTTAAGAGAAGCACTAGAAAGCATTGTTGATCAGCCACTAATTAAAACAAAAGTAAATTTCTCCTATTTCTTATAACCTATCTTCCTAAGAAACTCGTGACGATGCTTCTTATTCTCAGAATTCTCAACCCCGACTACTGTGTAACCGTCAACAACTCCTATGACTCCCTTACCCTGATTAGTTTCAGCAACTAGTACTTGAACAGGGTTTGCTGTAGCAGTGTATATCCTGCATACCTCCTGCACATTCTTCAAAGAATTCAACACGTTTATGGGCCAGGCATTCCTCAAGTAAACCACGAAAGTATGTCCGGCTCCTATCTTGAGAGCAGCTTCCTCAGCTAACTTAATTAGTTCTTCATCGTTCCCATCACTCCTAACCAGCCTCTCACCACTAGCTTCGTTAAAAGCTATACCAAACCTAATCACTGTTGATGATGTTATTAATGCTTCGTAAATATCCTCAACAGACTTAATGAAATGTGTGTGACCTATTATGATGTTGGTTCCTTGAGGTACGGGAATATCTACTACCTCTATCTTTCTTAACTCACCCACACTACCACCAAAAATAAAACAAGACGTGTTTTTAAAAATTAATGAGTTGCTTAGTGAAACAAACGAAGTTTCTGAAAGGCTCTACACTTAAAGTAAGACCTTGCTTACCTAGACTCGGTCGATACCCAACAGTATTGAGTAGTTCTATGATATGCTCGCGGCTTACTCCTGATCTCTCACTAACACGTAGAGAACTAAAACCGATCTCAGACAAAACCGTGATGTTGTTTTTTAAGCACTCAACTAATTTAGTGAGTTCACAGCAGAAGAGGACTTTCAAGAATCTGTGGAGAGTAGACGGGGGATTAGTTAATAATAACTTAGAAGCTACGTCCTCAGTTAACGAGGTCTTTACTAAGAGAACTCCACCATAAGAAGTCTTACAAACCTTGACTTCCGGATCTAGCAAGAAAAGAGCATCACCTATTTCGAGCTCTGCGTATTCCTCTTTGCCGTAGATTACGGTAGCTACGTAGGTAGGGGGCCAGCAAAAATTCTCTAAACTCACCCCCACATCGATACCTGCGCTTACTGAATCCCCTAATTGTTTACGCATATTTACCAACATATCCTGAATTACTCATCAAAACACTCTAAAACACACGTTCCTAGTAACTTAAAGTCTCCTACGAGCTTACTAATATCACTTCTCAACACATAGTTTTTCCTTAATATACTTGAAGAAAGATGGCGGTGTCCAAGCTACCCAAGCCGGAAATCGCTTCACGAAATCGTAAG
Organism: Candidatus Zestomicrobium tamdykulense; assembly: GCA_039889305.1. Lineage (GTDB taxonomy): Archaea > Thermoproteota > Thermoprotei_A > Sulfolobales > NBVN01 > Zestomicrobium > Zestomicrobium tamdykulense. The sequence continues at coordinate 109,552 of JAVVFV010000002.1, forward strand.
CTTCCTCCCAATTCTCAAGACCTAACTCACGCGCGAGCTCCTCAAGAGTTAGTGAGAACCTCATATACTTGTATACGGTGCTTAAAACATCCTCAGTAACCAATACTTCCTTCCCACTACTTAACCTCACAGTTAATTCACACATACTCCCAACCCACAACAACTTTGGCGTGGAGCTTATAAATATGTTAGTAGTAAAAACCACCGAGTTTTGAGGTCCTGCAACGTTGGTCAACGTTGGTGTTTAGGAATCAGTAACACGAGCCCTCATCACATCTTCAGGCGGTGACCACTCCTCATCTCCGAGTACTCATTTATGATTGTGGCGGGCCCGCCGGGATTTGAACCCGGGACCTACGGGTTAAGAGCCTCGGCCTTTTACTGGGGTCCGCCGCTCTACCTGGCTGAGCTACGGGCCCTTCCTTTACATTGATTTATAAGAGTTTTTAAGTATTTCTTGCGTGTTCAGTGATTAAGAAGTAAGTTTAAATACTATGTAGCGACTAGATAGTGTTTGGAGTGCGAATGATAAGGTCTCTAGTAGGTCTAGCTACGTACTACCACGAACTGAGTCCTGTTAAGGTAGCTGTTTTTAGGGATTTAGGTAAGCTTACTGTAGGAAGTTCTACAGAATTATTAAGTAGGGGTGTTGAGGCGTCAATACCTTTCTGGCTTGCAGAACTCTTAAGCAAGGATGGTTCGGTAGAAATCAAGGAAAATATGCTGGAGCCTCGAGAGGTTGCTATGGCTTTAATAAGTGAGAGAGGAAGTGATGAGAAAGACTTCGCGAAACTGAAGAGTAGGTTTTACCTAGAAATACGTAAACTCATACGTAAAACCAGAGAAGCTTCTACGAAAGAACCGGAAGCTGCTGTCAGCTTACTTAAGCTTGAGAGTAATCTTGACGACCTCATTCAGTATAGGCTGAGAAAAATAACTAAAATAGCTGTCTTATCTACTGAGGGGGAAATTGACGAGTACCTAGATAAGGTACTTATTGAGGAAGGCACTCTATTAAAGATTCTTAAATCAATAATTAGTGGGTGGAGGTTGTTCGTTAGTGAACAAAAATAATAGAGCTGAAGATTTAGAGGTTCGTGAGGTTCTCGTAGAACATAAGGTAGACGTAGAACTCATTAAGTCTTTCTTAAGCAACTTTAAGAGTAGTGACGGGTCTTTCAAGTATAAGGAAAGAATAAGAAGAATGATTAGGGAGGGGAGTAAGTCTCTACTAATAGATTACGAAGACTTAGCAACGTACGACGTTAATCTCATAGAATACATAGAGAGAAACCCTGATGAAGCTTTCAATGCTTTCAACACTGCTTTAAGAGACTTAATAAAGGGTGAGTATCCTGAGTATATTGAGAAATTTGAAAAGTTTTACGCTAGACTAAACGGCTGGGTAAGAACAGTAGCGATAAGAAGAATTACTAGCGACTACCTAGGTAAGTTAATAAGTGTTAACGGAGTCATCGTTAAAGCAACACCAGGTAAGAACAAACTCTATAAAGCATTATACGTTCACATACTACCGAATGGTGAGAAACACGAGTTTTGGTGGCCGCCTGAAGAAAGAGAAGAATTAAGAGACGAGATAGAGAGACCCCCGTACTGTCCCGTCTGCGTTGGTGTAGTAGCTGAAGAAGAAAGATTTAGAAGAGGCACTATAAAGCTAGAACCTGAACGATCCAAGTATAGAGACTGGCAATTAGTAGTTATTCAGGAGAGACCTGAGGAAGTACCTGCAGGACAGATACCTAGGTCTATAGAAGTAGTCTTAACAGATGATTTAGTTGATGTTGCTAGACCCGGCGATAGGGTTACTGTGATAGGTGTTGTTAGGTTAACTAGATCAAGCAGATTCAATAAGATCATCTATACTCCATACATCGAAGCTAACAACGTTGTTGTGGCGCAGAGATTGCTTGAAGAACTGAAACTTAGCGCTGAGGATGAAGCTAAAATAATTGAACTTTCTCGTGACCCTCTAGTAAGACGCAAGATAATAGCTAGCATAGCTCCAACAATCTACGGCATGTGGGATGAGAAGGAAGCTATAGCACTAGCACTCTTCGGAGGTAATTCCAAAACCACGCGAGACGGGACTAGGCTCAGAGGCGATATACATGTCCTCATGGTGGGGGATCCGGGAACAGCTAAATCACAATTACTCCAGTATGCTGCCAGAATAGCTCCTAGAGGAATCTACACTACTGGTAAAGGTTCCAGCGCTGCAGGTCTTACAGCCGCAGTAGTTAAAGACAAGCAAACAGGCGAGTACTTTCTAGAAGCCGGAGCAATGGTTCTAGCTGATGGAGGAATAGTAAGCATTGACGAAATCGATAAGATGCGTGACGAAGATAGAGTAGCTATCCACGAGGCTATGGAGCAAGGCAGCGTGAGCATAGCTAAAGCCGGCATAGTCGCCAGACTAAACGCTAGAACAACAGTAGTGGCTGCTGGGAACCCTAAGAGAGGAAGATACGTAAGTAGTGAGAGTGTTGCTGAGAATATTGACTTACCAGTAACAATACTCTCAAGATTCGACTTAATATTCATAGTGAGAGACCTGCCTAACCTAATAAAAGATACTTCGTTATCAAGCTACGTCTTAAAAACCCACGAGAAAGCAGGTTATGTTGAGTCGGAAATCCCGCCAGACCTCCTCCGCAAATATATAGCTTACGCAAGAAAGTACGTAAAGCCTGAACTTACTGAGGAAGCTGAGAAAATAATTAAGGAGTACTACATAGAGCTGAGAAAGAAGAGTGCCGAGAAAGAAGACGCACCACTCGCCATAACTACTAGGCAATTAGAAGCTCTTATCAGGCTTGCGGAAGCACACGCTAAGATGAAACTAAAGAGTAAGGTAGAAGCTGAAGACGCTGTAGAGGCGGTAAGACTAATGAACACTGTTCTAGAGCAGGTAGGTATGGACGTAGAAACAGGAACCATAGAC
>JAVVFV010000021.1:0-19637 GCA_039889305.1 Candidatus Zestomicrobium tamdykulense
ACTTCACAGTCTATACAGACACCTCACTAAACGCTATAGTAGCGCTTATAAGTACATTAATACTGACAGACGTCGATCACATAACTGACTGGAAGTACGTGGTTACTGTGTCTGGCTACGACGGTTATGAAGCAAGCAAATTAAGAGCTGTTGCATTAACTGCTGGAGAATGGAGTTTTGGTGGTGCGGATACCTACGCTCTCGCTGCTAACGTAGCTCCTTTAGTCATAGACCTCATAGCACCTACGGCTGAAGCACAGTACGCTATGCTAACTTCTTACAGGGTAGATCCTATAACACTTACAGGAACTCTAGCTGTGGTTAAAGGAGTTCCGGCACCACCACCTCAACCAGTAACTAAGACCGTTATAACTACAGAAACCAGATTATCAACGATCACCACGATCGTCCCTACAACAGTTCCGGAATATATTACGGACTGGACAACAACTACAGCTGTTGGCGTGATATTGCTGGTTTTAGGTCTCTTAATAGGGTATGTTTTCTTCAGGAAGAAATAATTTCAGAGTCTATTTTTAGATCACGAATAACGTTTTTAATTTTGCTCAGCATATTTTTGTTGGGGGTGTGAGTGTCTAGAGTTTCTTTAATTAACGTAACTAAGAGGTATGGTAAGGTAGAGGCTGTAAGTAAGGTTAGCCTAAACATTGAGGATGGTGAGTTCTTTGTTTTGTTGGGTCCTTCAGGTTCAGGAAAAACAACGACTCTTAGGCTTATAGCTGGCCTGGAAGTACCTGAAGAAGGTGAGATAAGGATTGATGATGAGGTAGTGAATTATAAGACACCTAAAGAGAGAAACATAGCGATGGTTTTCCAGAACTACGCTCTATACCCACACATGACAGTTTATGACAACATAGCTTTTCCTTTAATGGTTAGGAGGAAAGAACTGAAATTGAGTAAGTGGGAAATAAACCGTAAGGTTAGGGAGGTTGCTGAGTTACTTAAGATTTCGGAACTCCTCAATAGGAAACCAGCACAACTTTCCGGCGGCCAGCAACAGAGAGTCGCGCTTGCTAGAGCTTTAGTTAGGGAACCTAGAGTATGGCTTCTTGACGAGCCGTTAAGCAACATAGACGCTAAGCTCAGAACAGAGATGAGGGCTGAAATAAAAAAGCTGCAGTTGAAGCTTAAGGTCACAACAATATACGTGACACACGACCAGATTGAAGCGATGACTCTAGCTGACAGAATAGCAGTAATGAATTACGGTAAGGTTTTCCAGGTAGGTAAGTCTCTCGAACTATACAATAACCCAAAGAACATGTTCGTAGCTAGCTTCATAGGATCTCCTGGAATGAACTTCATGCAAGCTAAAGTAGAAAGTAGTGAGCCCAAGGTCAGGATAGATAATTACGTGCTTAACCTCTCAGGACTTCCTGAAGTTGGTAGTTTGAGAGGATACGTAGGTAAGGAAGTAGTGTTTGGTGTGAGACCTGAAGACGTGTTATTGGTTGATGAGGGGTCCTACGACGCAGAAGCTGAGGTCGTTGTTTCAGAACCTCTAGGTTCCGAAACCATAGTGTCGCTTAAGCTATTTAATAACGTCATTAAGAGCAGAACACATGGTAGCAAGCTATACGGCATAGGAAGTAAAGTGAAAGTAAAATTTGTTAGGGAGAGAATAAAGTTTTTCGACCCTAATACGGGAGAACTCATCTAACTAGTCACTGTTTTTAATACTGAGCACTGATTAACTAATGATGAAGTATGTATGAGGTAGTAGGGCGAGAAAGAATAGGACCACACTATGGCAGGTTAACCGTTATTTTCTCAATACCTGACATGAATTACAGAAATGCTTACTTATCATCATTCTTCACATCTTTTGCTCCAAGCTACTTCAGGCTTTCTAGAAAAGGTAGTCGCTGGAGCATTAAAGTCAAGGTATGGGATGGTGAGTACCCATACGTTTTCGTAGTAAACAACTCTAAAATTATTCTAGATCCTGAAAATCCTGAGAAAGCTTGTTTAAGACCCTTCCCAGAAAACAGAAACTACGAGGTCACAGTATCTATTGCTAGGTTAGGTGAGGAAAACCCCAAATCTATTAAGCCGTGGCACGTGATACACTTATCTACAGACCCGTCCTACGCCTCAATATATGAGGGCAGCCTAGTATTAAGGCTTAGGGCGCACTCAAGAATTGTTGAGGAGTGCTATGCTGAAATACTAGCCAATGATTCGAAGAAGTTCTTTAGAGGGAGTAAGATAGGTCATATAGGTTATTACGACATCTATGAGGTAGTCATGCCTGAAGCCACGCCCATAAATATTTACTACAGATTTATTGTTAAGACGAAGAGCAGGGAATTACTGACGTACGGTAGTGAAGGCTTAGGTAGTGAGGAACTCATTAGATTCTCGGGCGACGTAATGGTTGAATTCCCCTGGTATTTGGGTACCACATATTATTTAATATTCCCTGATAGCTTCAGAAGATCTAGCGGGAGTGAAGCTAATTATCAGCTAGAGTGGGGTGTTGCTCCAAGACCTCATGGATTCTTAGGAGGGAACTTAAAAGGAATTATTGACTCACTAGACTATATCAGTAACTTAGGTATTGAGACACTATACCTAACACCAATATTTAAGTCCCCCTCATACCATAGATATGACGTGGAAGACTACTTTAGTGTAGACCCAAAACTAGGTGACTTAAGACTTTTTCAAGAACTTCTTAATAAAGCTAAGAAACTCGGTATTAAGGTTATTATTGATCTTCCAGTACATCATACGTCAGTATGTAACGAATTGTTTGTTAAGGCAGTCTTAAGTAGAGAGTATCGTGATCTCTACTACTTCCACCAAGAACCTGGTGAGGCTCTCGTTAAGTTAGTTAAGGATTTCCTAGAGGGAATGATTAGTTGTGTTGACTTACGCAACTCTATATCTAAGTTGAGTGATGTTCCTTACGAAACATTTCTGGATGTTAAGGTTATGCCTAAACTAAATGTCTTGAATAAGTATGTGAGAGAGTATGTAACTAAAGTCATTGATTTCTGGCTAGGTGTGGGTGTTGACGGGTTTAGGATGGATGTGGGGCAGGCACTACCTCCAGAATTTGTTGAGGTACTCAAGAAGGAACTAGAAGTTAGGAAAAAAGACGTGCTGCTCTTAGGCGAGGCTACGAGCGATCCTGTCTACCTAGAAGAATTACTGAGTAGTGGGCGTTACGATTCCCTCATGAATTACGGCTTCATGAGAGACGTCTTAATGCTTCTTAACGGTATGGCAGACTTGAACTACTTCATAAATTCTTCTATGAGTAGGTACTCAGTACTCTCACCACTTAAGAGCCTCTCACTATATAACTTGCTTGGTTCCCACGATGTACCACGCATAAAAACTCTAGTTGAGGATCCACTTAAGCTAGAAATCGCTTACGTGCTTTTGTTTAGCTTGGCTGGCTCTCCCTCATTATATTATGGGGATGAGATAGGAATGGTTGGTGATGGGGACCCAGATAATAGGAGAGGCATGATATGGGATGAGAGTATGTGGGATAAGGAACTCCTTAAGTTGATTAAGGAATTAATTAGAGTGAGGAGTATTTGTCCGCTCATGAAGAAAGGCTTAATGAGTATGGGTAGAGCTGGAGATCTATTAACGATAACTAGATATCTGATCTCAAACCAAGCACTAACAATTATTAACGTGTCTGAAGAGCCTTCCTCAATTAATAAGGTACCAGACGGTTTAAGCCCTATCATGTCTAGAAGAGTTGATGTTACTGAAGATAAGCTGGTCTTCAAAAAATACGGCTTCATCATTTATTGCTAACTAACTCATCATTAAGTTACGTACAGCTTAACTTGGAAGTATTCTCTAGCGAGATCCTTTATTTTCAGCCCTAAAGCAATCGTTAATCCTTGCAGTGACTCCTTAACACCTTTCTCAGTTCTTGATAACGTTACTTGCTTCCAACCCCATAAACTAGCAACCTCACTCAACTCTACTCTGATGGTGTTGCTCTTAGAAACCACAATAAACTTATCAGTCTCTACATACCGACCAGTCTCAATAACCTCCTCACCCACCTCAAGTCTCAGCTCATTCAATGAGTAGGGGGAGAAAGACATCTCAATAAGTAGTAACTCACTACTTTCCGGGGAATCACTTAAGTAGTATGTTGTCTTTAATACCGAATTACTTACCTGGTACTCTTTAATGATCTCGAGGTTTTCAAGACTAGATGTCATGATTATGCTGGATTCCCTTAGCTTACTTACCGCGTAGTTAGAGATCATTACCAGGTTTTCTGAGGTGTAGCCTCCGCTTCTACTCACCCATTCTCTCAGGCTGGCTAAGTTCCTAACTATGAAGTCTCTGAATGATGCTCTCCTATACGTGTCGTGAGTATAGTAAGGTACGTTACTCAAGTACGTCTCAGGATATCTTGACATAGTATTGATTAAGTTGCCTTCTTTCCCGTACTCTCTGTAGTCTAGCTCGAAGAGCGTGCCCCCGTCAGAGGGTTTCACGTAAGCGTTAAGTAATTCCCCTTCTATCAGAACCTCATCTACCCCGTCAAAATCGAAATCTTTCTTCTTAATACCGTAACTTCTTAGTATTTTATCCGCGATATTCTCAGCTCTTATTAAATTCCTGTAGACCTCAGCTCTCAAGTGGTGTATGTATGTTCCGCCGAATAAGCCGTGCCAATACACGTCATTACATTCAGCTAAATGGATATAGTCCCAAGCATCTTCAAGTCTGGAATTACTGGAAGCCTCAGCTTCAAGAACCTTATCCCTGACGTATATGAGTTTCTTATGCATGTTGTTAGACTCACTATACTTAGTTAGGAAATTCCATATTAGTCCCCCACTCCACTCCATCATTTTATCGTAGCTCCCGTGAGGTAGGTACGTAAGACCCCTAACTACCCCTAATCTCAAGTAATCCTTAGGTCTCAAAACATAGTATTTGTTGTTAGTTGTTGAGACCTGAAGAAATTCTTCAAGCCACTTACCAGTAACGTCCCACGGTTTCCACTCACCAAATTTCTCCGCATCACTGCCCCATAAAACGTACGGGTATCCTTCTAGACTAGAAATCTTAGATATATATTCAATAACTTCAGGTACTGGAGACCAAGGCAACTTATATCTTATCTCAGTATCTATGAAGAAGATCTTGAGAGGTTTGCCTGAATCTTCCGTTATCCATAAGTACTTACTGTCACTCCATTTCAGTCCCTTCATGTAGAGTAGCTGATCATCAATGAAAACGTATTCATACCCGAACTTACTGATTATTGAAGGTATTGTTTGATCCCAGAATCTCTCAGGAAGCCAGAAACCCCTGAGAGGATAATCACCAATTAATCTTTGGAAAAGCTTATTATACTTCTTAACTTGCTCAGCTCTGTCCTCAATAGGTATTAGAGGGAGTATAGCTTCAGAGTAAGCACCACCTACGAATTCCGGGAATCCTGAGTCACCAGCTTTCCTAACCATTTCTAGGAAATCAGGATAGTGTTTTTCAGCGTAAAGAAGTAAAGGACCTGAAAAGTGGAGAGCTACTGGAACACGATACTTCAGGAGGGTATTCATTAGCGGCTTATAACTATTCTCAAAAAGTCTTTCAAGAACTTCATCTAACTGACCTATAGGCTGATGAAAATGAATAACGAATATGAAAATAGGTTTCTTTTCCACAACACCTGAACGTTCTGAGGCGTCTGCACTACTAGTCACACTCAAGCTACTTACACCAGAATTATATTTCATGAGTACCTTATTTAGGTGGTGCTGAGATGGCGTGCTGTAGCGACGAGATTATCGGGTGGGTCATGAATAGGAGGTGGTACCCTCTTAAGGGGGTGCCGCCGGATGAGGTTATCACTATTAATTTAGGAGTAAATTTGAGAGGATTTCTCGTTAAGATCGGGACACAGCAAGTCTTCGCTCCGGTAATGGTTAGGGAAGGTGAGTATGTTGAGGCCGAATACACTGCAGAGTATATTGAGAACTTGGTAAGTGGTAAAAGCTTGCTTGAGGTTAAGAAATACTGCGAGTTTCCTGAAGGTCGTTTAGTGGTTAAGCCATTATCTACGGCATGGACTAACGTAATTTCTGTTATAGAAGTAGGTAGTAGCAAGTATGTTTTGAAGGGTTATAGGACGTTCTCTCCCGAATTAAGTGAACCTAGGTTCCTTAGGTATTTAACCAGGAAAAAATTTCCTTACTCACCTGAATTAGTATTAGAGGTTTCTTTAGGTAGTGTTGTAGTTGCGGTAATGACTAAATACATAGAATCTTTAGGGGATGGTGGTATGCCTTTCTACCTCAGTGCTCTCAAATACTTTGGGAGCGGGGAGTACGATGATATTGAAGTTAAGGCGCGTAAACTGGGTTACGTAGTTGCGTCATTCCATAAAACAATGAATTTATGTGATGAGAGGTGGTGTTCGCCTAAGGAAGTAACTGATGAAGTAATTAACGTGTGGTTAGGAGACCTAAAACAACAGGAGATTAGAGCTAAAGAATCTATGAAGAGATTAGCTGAGAAATTAAAGATGAATGTAACTCACTTAATAGATGATTCACTAAGCAAGCTAGAGAAGAGTCTCAGAGGATTGCGTGGTTTAAGACTTATCAGGACTCACGGCGACCTACACTTAGCTCAGACACTCTATGATGGCAAGGACTTCATACTGATAGATTTTGAGGGAGAGCCTGGCAGAACTGAAGAAAGAAGATCGCTTCTAGAGACCGCGTCAAGAGACCTCGCCTGCTTGTTAAGATCTCTCCACTACATAACAATGTTTGCTTACGCTGAGACCAGCAAAAAGAAACTAGAAGAAGTATTTCTGGATTTCCTTAGAGAAGATGATCTGAGAATGAAAGCTTTATGGTGGCAGGACAGAGTCTTCAGTGCTCTACTAGAGGAATATCTAAAGAGTGTGAGCCTACGTGATATTCAAGGATTTGACGATAAAGAATTATTTATTAAGTCTCTTAAAGCATGGGTTCTGGAAAGGTCTCTTTACGAGTTCTTCTACGAGATTAACTACGGGACTGGCTACGTGTACGTACCGCTAGAGTATCTGTTAGGCGAGAATAACTGATTACACAAAACTACTTACTCGGTACTTTGTAGGGGCACATTACTGAGTAACTACAGAACTTACACTCCCAATCATACCTAGGTATATTCTTAGTCGTTATCCTATCAACGATGTCTTCCTCGCTAACCTTGTCGCTCACGATGTATTGAGTTACTCTTTCCGGTGTTACGTACACTAATATTGTGTGCTTTAGGTTGAAAAGCCAGTTATATATTTTTGCTTGGTCTACGTGGTGAGGCTTAGGTAAGTCATAATCACTCCTAGCAGTCTTTATTTCTACCCCGATCATCTTATTATTTATTTTGACAATTACGTCGGCTCTACCCTCAATCATTACTTTCCTCCCATCAGGCAAAATCACCTCACGACTTCCCTCAACCTCTGTTAATACTTCCTCACCTATAGTACTCTTAAGTAGTTCTTGCAATCCTTTATGAACTAGTGTTCCAAGTATGAATACTGGTGTAAAAACTTCTTTCTCAATTAGTTCAGGATACTTGAGTTCATAATCTCTCTTAAGCACACATCTTACGAGATCAGTAACCCAGTAGGTATCTGGTTTTCTAGGGTGCTTCTCCTTCTCTTCCTTGCTAACTGTGTAGAGTAAGTTGATTAAGTCTAGCCGAGGCTCTTCCCCCATCTTAAACACCAATCTAACTTAGTTGATATTTTTAGGTTTATATTATAGTTTGTGTGTTGGTGTAAAGGTGGTGAAGAGGGTTGAATAAGAAGCTTCTCTTGACATTTATTTTCTTAGGTCTCGTCTCATTATTTGCTGATATGACTTACGAGGGTGCTAGAGGGGTTTCAGGCGCTTACTTAAAGATTCTTGAAGGAACTGCGATAGTAGCTGGTGCCGTGACTATTGGGGAGTTTTTAGGTTACTTAATGAGGTTTTTCAGTGGGTATTTAGCTGATAAGCTGAGGAGTAGCAAGGTTTTGTGGAGCTTAACTATGGTTGGTTACGTAATTAACTTAGTGGCTGTTCCAGCTCTAGCTTTAGCTGGTAGGTGGGAAGCAGCGTTAACGCTATTTTTTGTGGAGAGGTTGGGGAAAGGCTTAAGAACACCAGTGAGGGACGTAATACTATCTGAAGTCATTGAGGGAGTGGGTAGAGGTAAGGGGTTCGGACTCCACGAAGTTATGGATCAGTTAGGAGCGTTTTCCGGACCCCTACTAGTTATGTTTGTTTTAAGTACGTCTAGTGAGGATTACAGATTAGCTTTCTCTGTCCTAGCGTTTCCTGCCGCAATATCACTTGCGTTCTTGCTCATGGCCTACGTAACGTATCCTAGAGTAAGGAGTATTAGCCCTAGGAAAACTGAAGTAGGTTGGAATTTAGGCAGAAAATTTAATCTCTTCTCGGCTTCACTAGCTCTCATGACTACGGGTTACCTAGCCTGGTCCCTAATATCTTACCATATGAAGGAGTGTGGGCTAGTTAGCGATCCTGAGATTTCTTTAATGTATGCTTTAGCGATGGGGGTTGACGCTCTGGTAGCGTTTCCTATAGGCTATCTCTATGATAGGGCGGGGCTGAAATCATTAGTAATTACACCTATACTAGCTTCCACTATCCCGGTACTCCTCCTAGCCAACACTAGAACCACATTGTATTTAGTTGCTGCTGTTTGGGGGACTATTATGTCGATATACGAGACTAACATGCGTGCTGCCATACCAGACCTCGTAGAGCCTGACAGAAGAGCTCTCGCTTACGGTACCTACGGACTCATCTACGGTATTGTATGGATGTTGGGAGGCGTATTAGCTGGAGCCATATACACGCTGAACCCGACCTACCTAATACCCTACGTATTAATTACTGAGTTAAGTTCACTTACAGTAATGATTTACTTACTTAGAACCACATAACACTTAAAACTACTCAACCGCAATGTTTTAGTGATGCGGGATGTTTGAGAAAGCTAAAGAACTCTTGAAAATTGGGAAACCTGTCTTCATATATGATTCAGAAAGTAGGGAGAGCGAAGCAGACATGGTGTTCTTTGCTGGGACCGTAAACACGTACTCACTAACTATCTCCAGGAAATTTGCTGGAGGTCTGACCTGCTACGTAACTAGTATGGAGGTAGGATCCCTCCTAGGTCTTCGGTACTTAGAAGAAATCTTCTACTTACTTGGTTATAGAGAATTAACACGTAAGAGGTTAGGCTACGGAGACCCACCAAATTTCAGCTTATGGGTAAATCATGTGAGTGTTAAGACAGGGATTAGAGACTCTGATAAAGCAAAAACAATTAGGGAGCTAGACGACGTAGTCAGGCTAATTACTGAGGAGAGGAAAACCCGGTTAGCTGTAAGAAAGTTTTATTCTGAGTTTGTGACACCAGGACACCTCCCAATACTCTTAGGTAGGGGCCTCAACGTGAGGAAAGGACACACAGAACTTAGTTTAGCACTAGCTGAGTTAAGTGGATTAAGACCTTCACTAATAATTACTGAAGTACTGAATGATGGTGACGCAGCCACCTACAGCGAGGTTAAGAAGCTTGCCGAGAAATTCTCGACCGTAGTGATTAGGGGGGATGAGATAATCTCTTACTTAGAGAAAACTGGGAAATTAGCGTAGTTAGTTTTATGTTGTTATTCGCTTCTAGTTATTAACTTCCTTAAAGTTATTGTAGTAGGGTGGTGTGTTGGTTCAGGTAGTTCTTGAGTTACCTGAAGAACTAATTAATTCTCTTAAAAAGATTTACCCAGGACTCACAACAGATACTCTCATCAAGAAAGTTCTTGAGGACTACTTGAATAAGGTTTCTCAGAAGCAAGTAGTACAGGATGAAGCACTTAGCAGTATTCAGAGATTGCTTAGGTCCGCGACAGACACTATAAATACGTACTCCTCACTACTCACGGAACTTAGAGATAGGTTGGTTGAGATACGTGAAGTTCTTGAAAACCTGGGTACAAAAATTGATGAACTTCCTTCCAAGATTACTGTGCAGCAAGTCCCTGTTGAGGCTGTTCACGAGAAAGCCAGAGAGAAGATTACCGCTATAGAGATCCTCAGAAGGCAGAAGATAATATATGAGGCAGACATAGCTAAGAAGATCAAGAACAGAAATGCTTTCTTTGATAGGCTGGAGAGGGAGGGCGCGGTAGTCTTAAGTCTTAAAGACCAGCGAGTAGCGATAGATGAGGAATTCTGGACTCAGTTCGTTAGTAAGGTAGAGTCTCTAACCACAGATAGAGACTCAGAGATAGCTAAGGTTCTGGATAAGCAGGAAGTAGCTCTACTCAAGAAGCTGAGTGAGTCCGCAATAGCTTACTACGAAAGAAGTAAAAAGAAATGGGTTATTAGAGTGTGATCCCCAATAAAATTAATCACGAACTTAACTCCTCCTAAAATCACTCAGATGCAGCGGCATGAACTTCGTAAAACAACCACAAGAACTCAGATTCCTTGTTAAGTTCTCTATCTCTTGAGAAGCTCCTGAAACAAACAAGACATTAACACAGGCGCCTTCCATGTGTTGGTGTGCGTACCCGACAATAATTTCTCTGAAATCTTCGTAGAGTGTCTCTAAACTTAGACCTGGCTTCTCTTTAACAACTACTATAATTCCTGAGCAATGATGCGGGGTTTCCTCATGTGTTGATTCCGTGATATAGTTCCTTAAAACTTCCTCAATTATTCTAGACCTAGTCACGCCTTTCTTGCTAGCTATCTCTTTGACTCTGTCAGAGAGATCAGCAGGTATCGATACACCGAATCGTTTTTTCCTACCCAAGACTATACCTCCTCACAATAAACGTTACTAAATAAATTAAGGTTGAGAACAAGCCGACACTACCTGAGGGTGAGATGTTTAGGTACGCGGAAAGCATAAGCCCGCTTAAAGTAGATACAACACTCAAGCCAACACTATGTGCTAGAGTCTCACAAGCTCTCCTACTTAGATTCATTGAAATAAGTGAAGGCAATAATATCATCACGTGAGACATAACATAACCGACCAACCTCAACAAAACTACTGAAGCAAAACCTAACAAGAAGTAAGGCACTAAGTCGTAGAGAGTTAGCTTAACACCACTTAGCTTAAGTAGGTCTATATCTATCCCCGCACACACGTTTTCCCGGAAAGTAGTGAGAACTAAGACTGCCGTCATTAATAAGGTGAGGAAAAGCATAACTAACTCGTTGTAAGATATGAGTAAAGGATCCCCTAAAATCAAAGCATTTACTGAGTAAGTCATTCTGTAGTTCACTGCCACGTAATAAAGAATTAAGACGCTGGAAGCAGTAGTACCAGCAACGAACACGGAAGTAGCTACGTCAGGGTCTAGACCAAGCCTTACCATATAACTAACACTAATCATGAGTAAGACAGAAACAACCATAGCTATCACGTAATAATTAGTAGACCATGAAGTACTAGTTACCATTATTGAAAAAGCTATGGAGAAGAGAGTTGAGTGCGGGGCAGCTGCTGAAAGATAATAAAGTCTCCTAGCCGCTATAACCGGACTTAAAAATCCAAAGATAAGCCCTAATGAAGTAAACGTTAAGAGCCACCTTAACTCTAACCCGAAGAAGACTCCCGTCACAATAAGTGTGAGTGCTAGGAAAGAATACAGCACCAACAACTCACGCATAATTACTTACTCACCCTAAATGAAGCACTGATCCTCTTAGAACGTACAGCATGAAAGACTAACCAGATCAGGAGTAATGAAGTAACAGAACCTAACAGTGTTAGTAGGAGTATATTGGGGCATTCTCTAAGACTTGCCTTAGCTATGATTGTTGAGGTTTTGATTTTAGTGACCTGACTAACAATGTTTTCTAGTTTGCTTATTATAGACCCCTCAGAAAACGGTAGGGGGACCTCTAGTACCGGGATACCATACTGTGATCCAAGACTTTTTAGGTAGCTAACGTACGTGTTTTCTTCCGTAGTAACAACTATTACATCAACATGACCTCCCCTAACCTGGTCTTCTATATCTCGCATAGTACCGGAAGTAGGACTAACGTCTTCCTCAGGTATTAAGAGTTTAGTTAAGTTTATGCCAAGCCATGAAACAGCATACTGAACCATGGGTTTCACGCCAATCCCTCTTAAATTTAGTCGCTCAACACTACTCATCAACTCATTGATCTTATTCCTTACTGACTCATACTTGAATTCATAAACTTCCGCGCAAGCCGGGTTAAGATACTTGAGTGTGTTTGTTAGGTTTCTAAGAAACTCCAGGTAATTGTTGGGGTCGTATATAGGCATGTGTAGGTTAGGTAACCCAGTACTTGGGTTCTTCAGCAGCTTGATTCCACGCGCTTTAGGTATTTCCAGAATTACTGCTTTAATGACGCCTTGATCCCTTAACTCACTAATACGTAGTTCGAAATGCGTGTGTACTGTAGAAATAATTAAATCTGCCTGTTCTAGCAACTTAACATCTGTCAGTGTTAAAGAGTAGTCATGTGGGTCCACTGAAGGAGGTAGCAAAGAATGTACTGTATCTAAATCACACTTAACTAAGCTTATATCATCAACGAGATTGGGAAATGTAACAACAATTGTTAACCCAGCAGAGTTGTTAGAGTAACTAATCAGAGGCGTTAGGAAACTAGTTATGATTAGGAGCAAGCCCACGTACCTTACCTTAACTAGCACAGACATCACTCCAACACTCCTATAGTTAAATGTGTGCACACATATTTATAAACTTTAAATGAAAGTGTGCATAGAGGGGGGAGGAAGTTGCTAAGAATATTTGATTTAGATATAGGTTATGTGAAGCCGATAATTAAGGAAATAAGTGCTGTGTTTCCTGAGAATACTTTAACTCAGATTATAGGAGCGAATGGTTCTGGGAAAACTACATTAATTAAGACTCTCATAGGTATTCTTAAGCCTTTGAGAGGTAAAGTCTTTTTATATGGTGAAGACGTCACGGGTTCTCCGGAACGTGTTGGGAGATATGTTGGATACGTACCACAAGTTTTCACACCTTCTTATTTCCCTTACCCAGTCAGCGTTGGAGAATTGATTGAGTCATCTTACCTCCTCTATAGGGGTAGCTGGCCTAGAATATTCTCCAACACTGATGTTAGAAAGAGAGTTGAGGAAGTCTTAAACCTAGTAGAGCTTGATAAAAACATCAAGAACAAGAGTTTCTGGAAGCTCTCAGGAGGTGAGAGACAGAGAGTCTTAATAGCTAGAGCCTTAGTTCACGAACCCAAAATACTCATTTTAGACGAACCTTTCTCTTCAGTTGATCCTGCAGGCAGGATCTCGCTCGCCTCAACAATAATTAAGTTACTTAAAAGCAAATCAACTACAGTAATAATGAGTTCTCATGACCCGACACTACTGCTACAACATACAGATAACTTACTGCTACTCGGTAACGGTAAGTGGTTTTTCGGCAATCCTGAGAATGTCCTCAAAGAAGACATACTTAGAGAAGTATATGGAGAAGCAATAACCATGCATGAGAAACATGTACATATACATGATTACCATGTCTAGCACGTCCTCGGTAAGAGTCCCACAAAATCGGCTTAATTCATACGGAATTCTTGAAATACCACCATTATTTAAAGACCTATAAAAACTCATAACCTACTCTATCTGGGTTCAAGACTGGGTGACACGAGCTTGAAGATTGTGGTGGCAGTGGATGTTGGCGCTACTAAGACTCGTGTAGCGTTGTTTAATTCTGCTAATATGGAGCTAGTAGGTAAAGTAGTTCTTAATACTCCGCAAGAGGGTGGAGAAGAAGTTGTAGCAGAAACCATAATAGAAGCGTTTAACAATCTCGTTAAAGAATTCGGTAAGTGGGAAGTAGTTGCGGTAGGTGTAGGGACTATAGGTCCCCTAGATATTAGGGAGGGGCGTGTCATTAACTCTCCAAACATTAGGTTAAGGAGTTTCAGTCTAAGAAAGCCCCTACACAATTATTTCAGGGTTCCCACTTACGTTGTTAATGATTGTGTAGCTGCTGTATACGCTGAGTATGTGTCTGGGGCTGGATTAGGTAGGAAAAATATTGTTTACGTTACTTTAAGTTCTGGTGTGGGTGCTGGTGTGATTGTAGATGGTCACTTACTATTAGGTAAGGACGGCAACGCACATGAGGTAGGCCACATAGTAGTTTCTTATGACTCAGATATTAGGTGTAGTTGTGGCGGTGTAGGTCATTGGGAAGGTCTGGCTTCAGGGAATAACTTATGGAAGCTTGTTAGGAAGCTTAGACATGGGTGGAGAGGTTCCTCAGACCTTTATAAGGTTAGTGAGGTAGAGGCT
This sequence comes from Candidatus Zestomicrobium tamdykulense, assembly GCA_039889305.1. GTDB lineage: Archaea > Thermoproteota > Thermoprotei_A > Sulfolobales > NBVN01 > Zestomicrobium > Zestomicrobium tamdykulense. The sequence goes on from JAVVFV010000021.1 coordinate 14,374, forward strand.
GTATCAGCTGTAAAACTGTTTGAGTACTGGAAGAAAAGTGATGAGTTTGCTTCGTACGTAGTTAGTGAGCTAGTTAAGATAAACGCAGCTGGGGTTGCCTCAATAATCAACGTGTACGACCCTGAAGTAATTAGTTTCGGCGGATCTATAATCCTCAATAATCCTGAGTTACTTAACATGATTCGCGACTTAGTTAAGAATTACGTAATCAATAGACTACCTGAGTTCACCATAACCAAGTTCGGAGAAGATGTGGTGGTTTACGGGGCTGCATACATAGCTTCAAAACCTCCTAAGGAGTTGGTAGAGATACAAGCTTAAGTAAGCTATTAAATCATTAATGAGATGAGAAAATTCTTATATTGTGATCACCAAAATCTTATTGGTGCTGTTAGTGAGTATAAGTACAGCCATCATATTAGCTGGTGGTTACGCTACTAGGTTAAGACCCCTCACACTCACGAGACCTAAAGCGTTACTTCCTATACTGGGTAAGCCCCTCCTAGACTGGATACTAGATAATCTGAAGAGAGCTGGTATTAAGAAAGTATACATTTCAGTAAGGTACATGAGCAACATGATAAAAGAAAGATATGGTGATGGGTCAGGTTATGGTCTCAAGATAGAGTATGTTGAGGAGATAAGTCCTTTGGGTGATGGAGGTCCTATACCACTCATAGTAGAGAAGTTTGGTATTAACGAACCCTTCCTCGTCGTCTACGGAGACATATTTAGTGACGTGTCCGTAGAATCTTTCATAAAATTTCATGAGAGATCAGGTGCCGCCGCATCAATAATTTTAACCCGCGCTGAAAACCCCTCAAGATATGGTGTAGCTCAGGTAGGTGATGGTGGGAGAGTCACCAGATTTATTGAGAAGCCTCAGGAACCACCTCCTTCTAACCTAGTTAACGCTGGATTCTACATATTTAGTCCTGAGTTAATGAAGTTCTTCCCAGCTAAGAAACCGTCCAAGCTAGCTATTGATGTGTTGCCTAAGCTTGTGGAGCAGGGTCTTCTGAACGCCTACATTCATGAAGGTCTCTGGCTCGATATTGGAGTTCCTAAAGATTATTTAAAAGCAAACTTGAGTGCTTTAAAGTACTTAATGCCTGAAGGCTTCATATCCCCTACATCAGAAATAAGCGATGACGTCGAGATTATTAAGCCGGTCTTCATAGATGAGAACGCCAAGATTGGAAACAACTCCGTTATCGGACCCTACACACTGATAGGGAAAGCATCGATTATAGGAGATAATGCGAGAATAGCTGACTCACTACTTCTAGACAACGTGGTCGCGGAAGCAGCATGCTACCTGAAGGGAGCTGTAGTTGGTGCGGGCTCACATATAGGTAGGTGGGCCCGCATATCTCCCGGAGTAATATTAGGTGATGAGGTAAGAGTTTATGATGAAGTCTTCATATCTAAAGACGTGGCAGTACTACCTCACAAAGAATTAAGTGAGGACGTAATAGAAGAGGGCAAAGTAATATTATGAAATAGTCTTAGTAGTAATCCTTCAGAATCTCTTTCAGCACTCTCTAGGTTGTTAGAGTTTCTGAAGTAAGAGTAGGTAATTAATGTGAGTAGGTGAATAAGTTTAGAGAGGACACCTAACAACATCATGAGAGTATGGACATGACGCACATGTTGGTATATTACCCCAGCAATCGGATTCGTTACTCAATGTTAGATAGCAATATTCACGTAAGTTACATTCAAAGCATGAAGGCATTCTGAAAAAATATGTGTTCATCCTAAACCTAACATACTCAGGCTTTCTCCATATATCTAGCAAGCATTCATTAGTTATGTTACCAAATATTACTTCCTTAATAACCCTAGTTACTGATGCGAAGTTAGATATCCATGAGTGTGCATACTGTATACATGGAGCTACTGTACCGTCAAATCTTATAAAGCAAGCATTCCTTGATATGAAGGGGCAGTTTCTTTCTGCGGTGTGGTTGAAGTTAGGTAGCGTGATCTTTCCTCCAGCGGCAAAAATCCGTTTTGCTAACTTATCCTTAAGTTCATTAATCACGCTCATGCACTCAATATCTCCATAGCACGAAAGTTTTTTCTCAAGCTCCCCACTTAGTGGGATAACATTCGAGACTACTGCTTGATGCGCACTAACTCTTCTTACGTATTCAGGCAACTCAAGTAAGTCATGAATATTGAGTTTAGTTAATGTGAATTGGAGATAGATTTCAGGCTTAAATGAATTATTAGTTAACTTAAGCTCTCTTAACTTGAAGAGTCCTTCAGTAACTCTTGAGAGAATCCCGCCACGTCTTATTAACTTATAAACTTCCTCACTAACTCCGTCAACACTTACGTATATCTCGTCAACACCAACTCGGAATAATTCGTCAGCATAATCCAATAATAGGTATCCGTTAGTATTGAGTAGCACTTTAAATCCTTTCTTCTTAGCTTCTGATATGAAGCTAAGTATTTCAGGATGTACGAGTGGTTCCCCCCAACCTGAGAAAGAAATTTTCTCTACCCCGGAAGCTGAAGCTTCCCTAAGTAGAGTCTTGAAAACTTCGAAATCCATGAACTCGTTAAGACTGTGATTTAGCATAGACTTTCTAAAACAGTGAATACAGTCATAATTACAGGAAGTAGTTATTTCAACCATTATCTCCTTCGGATTACTATCAGTATACTCAAGAATCCATTCACTGATTTTCTGCATATACATCCTCATTCAAGCCACCACTACAATAAATACTCACATCTATTTATTTCACACCATATTCAATCTGAACAACAGTGAAATCACGTGAACGATGTATAGTAAAATATAGTTAAAATTTATTAATATGTTTAACATAATACTTTATGTAGGTGTTTCTAAATGTTAGGAGGATACATGGGTAGGCTGGCGAGAGTTAATCTTAAATCTGGTATCATCAGATATGAGTTCCCTCCTGACGAGGTTCTTAAGAAGTGGATAGGTGGTAGAGGTCTTGGTGTCTACTTAGCTCTCAAAGAAATTGATCCTAAGGTGGATCCTTTATCTCCAGCTAATAAAGCCTACGTTATGACAGGACCTCTAACAGGGGTTTCAGGGGTTCCTACGTCCGGCAGGTGGTGTTCTGTAACTAAGTCTCCGTTAACGAACACGATACATGATGCTCATAGTGGTGGTAAGTTCGGTCCAGAATTAAAGTTCGCAGGTTTTGATGGTATAATTTTAGAAGATGCTGCTGAAGATCCTGTATACTTATGGGTGCATGACGGGAAGGTAGAGATTAAGTGCGCAAGACATTTATGGGGTAAGGATGTTCACGCTACGACGGACCTTATTAAGGAGGAGCTAAGGGCTGAAGTCGGTAATGAAGCTAAGGATATTAAGGTATTAACTATAGGTCCGGCTGGAGAAAACTTAGCCAGAATTGCTGCGTTACTGAATGATAAGTCTAGAGCGGCTGGCAGAGGAGGTCATGGTGCCGTATGGGGTTCTAAGAAGATAAAAGCCATAGCTGCGTTAGGTCATGAGAAACCAAAAGTAGCTAAGCCAGAGCTCTTCAGAGAAGCAGTTATGGAAGCCATGAATAAGCACAAGAAGAGTCCAGTAACCTCAGAAGCACTACCTAAGTACGGGACAGCAGTTTTAGTCAACATAATCAATAAAGCTGGAATCTACCCAACACGCAACTTCCAGACAGGATACTTCCCCACCGCAGACAAAACGAGTGGCGAAGTAATAGCTGAGAAGTACATGGACTGGGTAAAGCATAAGGAGGAGATATGTTGGGGTTGTCCAATAGGTTGTGCCAGATACACGAGAGTTACTAAATCACCATTCAGTGGTGAGGGAGGTGGTCCAGAGTACGAGACCGTGTGGGCTTTCGGCGCTCAAACAGGGACTGATGACATAGAAGCAATAAGTAAGGCAAATTACCTATGTAATGAGTTAGGTCTCGACACCATATCAACAGGACACACAATAGGTACGTTCATGGAATTAGTTGAGAAAGGCAAGATACCACCAGAAAAGCTGAGAGGTCTTAACGCTAAGTGGGGGACTCCAGAAGCTATAGTAGAGTTAGTTTGGCGCATCGCGTATAGGTCAGGTATAGGTGATGACTTAGCTGAGGGTGCTCTAAGACTAGCTACTAAATATGGGGCACCAGAATTAGCTATGGTTGTTAGAGGGCAGGAACTACCTGCTTATGACCCAAGAGGAGTTCAGGGTCATGGATTAGCTTACGCAACCAGTAACAGGGGTGGTTGCCATTTAAGAGCTTACATAATAGCTCCCGAAATTCTTGGAGTTCCAGAACTAGTTGATAGATTCTCTACTAAGGGTAAGGGAGCTCTAGTGAAGCACTTCCAGGATGTCTTCGCCGTCATAGACTCGTTAGTTATTTGTAAGTTCAGTTCGTTCGCGATATGGACTAATGACTACGCTAAGCTCCTAACAGCAGTAACTGGAGTTGAGTTCACTAGTAAGGAGCTTGAGAAAATAGGTGAGAGAATATATAACGCTGAGAGAGTCTTCAACATATTATCATTTGGTGATGGCAGAGCTCACGACACACTACCTAAGAGACTCCTAGAAGAACCTATGCCTGAGGGACCAAGCAAAGGATACGTAGTAAAGCTTAATGAGATGCTTGACGAATATTACAGCGTGAGAGGGTGGATAGACGGGCGTCCCACCAAAACAAAACTCGAAGAACTAGATCTCAAGTGGTTAGCATACAGATTAGAGGAGGAAGGACTACTACCGGGTTAAGAATTTAGATTTTTACTTTTAATCGTAATTCCTCATTTTTTAATCAAGATTCACTGAATATGGATCTTAGGAGGAACTAATTTATTGCTTAATTATACTTTCACGATTTAATTTATATGTCTGGAGAAACCTCTACGGGAGCTGAAATGTATAGGTTAGTTAACTTGAGTGTGCTTGAGTGCAGTAAGATAGATTTTAATTCGTTCCTGAAACTCTCTGGAGATATTCTGAGGTTTGGTGGTGTTAGTAAGGCTATTGTTATAGATCGCTACAACAAAGTAGTTAAGGGTAATGACTTATGTGATACTCTTAAGAGACTTGGGTGTGTTTACGCTCCGGTAGTAGTTGATGAGGGCTCAGAAACTCTGAGTAAGCTGGTAACACTTGAGGAGCTAGGTTTTTATGAAGATATTAAACCAGAACTCATGAGAGTCTTCTCAAATACTCTGGAGCTACTTTACCGTAACTGGCCCACACCTTTGGTTAGGCTTAAGAGTCTCTCCAGCGA
>JAVVFV010000022.1:0-19490 GCA_039889305.1 Candidatus Zestomicrobium tamdykulense
TGCGTCAGGCTCCTTACTTAATTCATTCACTACTTTTTCTAGAGAGGTGAAGAATACATTTATTGATTGATGAGGTCCCGTATTGACTACATTTAATCCTGCAGAACTTAGCCTACTGATACACTTATTATCGTACTTAATCACTACGGCCGCTCTCACGTTGGGGAACTTACTCATGATCATAAGTAATATGCTTGCAGTATGTTTACTGCCTCCTCTAACAGGTGCTCCCACAGCCACTACCTTATTGTTTGACCTCACTATCCTGCCGGAGAATCCAGCTACGTCTCTAAAGTCTCTTGCGTTGGGAGGAGCTGAAACTATATTCATGCCTACCTCAGGAACAATCTCGTAACCTTTGGGATGAAAACTCAGTATTTCATACGCTACCTTAATCTCCTCTACGTAAGGATCACTAACCTCCTCAAACAATTTAAAACAAACTTCACAATCTTTCGGGACATTAGGCGATATTTTCTTATGTGTCTCGCAAAGCAAGCCTCTTCTTAGGAGAGAATTAAGAAAACTACTCATTAGTTCCAAATACTCTCGATGATTCTCGTTTATAAGCTTCTCAACCAAAATCTCAACGGTTCTCACAACCTCGTTCGTGTCTAAACCTAGACTCTCAAGCCTCTTAAGATACACAGAAGGACTAATACTTATGTATTTATTAACCATTGGCTGAGAAATACCTAAAAACCTAGATACACGCAACTGACCAAAGCCTCTCTCACTTAATTTATGTGCTAATAGACCCCTCAACTCAGGCACTATAAGCTCACTAACCAGATCATGTGGTAACAGACTTACCACCGATAAATAAAAACAATAATGAAACTTTAAAGAATACCTAACAAACTTTAGAACGACCTTATGAATCCTTATAATTAGTCTTAGAAGGAGGTAAGAGTAGCGAAGGACACTCCATACATCCGCTTTCCAAGTGTTTTACGTGTATGCAGCATGTTGCAAAACCTTCGTTCTTCTCATTCATTAACTTAATATAGAGGTGGTCTCCTCTTAAGTCAGCTTCTACGTTAGCTGCCTTCTGTGTAATTCTGTGAAGGCATAACTCATAACTTCTGTCCATATATTTTATAGAGAGTATTACGTCGTATAAGTTCTCGGACTCCTTAATCTCCTTAATACTTACGTTAACTATGCTCCTCATTCTGATCCCCTTAATACTTATTTTATAAGGAAGATAAACTTAACTCCCCTTTAAACTATTCTACTATAAGGTGTGGGTGTGTGAGAATAATTGTCTTCACTGGACCTGGAGCATCCGGTAAGACGTCTCTTACATCAGCTTTCAGTAGGTGGCTTAGGAGAGAATTTAATTTTAGAGTCAGTATTGTAAATCTCGATCCAGCAGTAGAAAAGCTTCCTTACACACCTGATTTTGATGTGCGTTGCTTAATAAACTTCAAGAAGCTGTTGAGTGAGGAAGGTCTGGGTCCTAACGGTGCAATGATAAGAGCTGCTGATATGGTGGCTGATAATGTTGAAGAACTACTGAGCAACTTAAGAAGACTAGATAGTGATTACGTGCTCGTAGATACGCCAGGTTTAAGCGAACTCTTCCTGCTGAGAGATTCAGGTCCTAAGGTGATTAGAGTGCTTAGGAAGGTTGCTCCAACCATAGTTATTTACCTCAACGATGTAACTACGCGTGAGTCCCCGGCTGAAGCCATCGTAACTTATTTGATGGGCTTGGTGGTGCGGTTAAGGCTAGACGCGCCCGTAATACCTGTTCTTAGCAAGTCAGATCTCCTCAAACAACAATTAAGAAAAACTTTTTCGGAGGAGGTAGGTAGTATCGCAGAGAGATTAATTCAGAGTAATGGATTGCTTAGTGAGTTAGCAAGTGAGCTTGTAAAGATCTTGAACATGTACGCAATACCTACTCGCATAATAATTGTTTCAGCCGTTACTGAGGAAGGCTTTGATTCACTGTATTCAGTAATTCATGAAGTGTTCTGTGCGTGTGGTGACTTAACCTGAAATCAGTCTGAATAAGGTGTTCCTAATATCAGCTAACCTCACGAAGGTCTTAGCAGTATTTACTGAGACTCTGAAATACTTCTCAGGATTATTCAGGTACGTGTTGATTATACTGCTTAACTTCTTACTGAATTCATCGTACTCTTCCTCATCTATTTCATTAGCTTTATGGCTAGTGTATATGTCTATGAACTCAGATATATCCTTACCGAAAAGCCAGCCATTATACTCGTCCTTAATCATCTCCAGTACTGCACCATCTCTTGAAGCTAGTGTGGGAGTGCCGTTAACTCCTGCCTTCATGAAGCTAGTGCCTGAAGCTTCCCAGCCCGGAAATGGTGTGAAGAGGAGTAGATCAGACCCCCTCAATATGTACTTAGCACTTTCTAGATCGTAGTTATTTAAATATATTACGTTCCTATACTCTCTTGATAATTTAAGGAATTCTTTTGCATACATTCTCCCGTACATGTCTTGAGGATGTGGTTTGCCGCCCAAAATGAAGAATGCATTTAAGTCTTTATTATCTTCTATGAACCTAGTTACGAAGTAGGGTCTCTTATACTTAACTATCCTCCTGACCCAGGAAACTATTGGAGTTCCGGGCTTCGGCAACTTACTATAGCCTGCTCCTCTAAGATACTTAATTAGCTCTTCTCTAAGTCTCTGCTTAATTCTAACAAACTTCTCTAAGTCTTTGTCATCTCTTGAAACATAATCTAGTACCTCTTTATCGCACCACCTACTTAAGCTAACCCCGTTCGTAGCGTCCGTAAGCCTGTCAGCGATGCTAGGTATTACGTTCCTCATCACTTTCAGTTGTTTCCTCGATACTACGTAACTCCTAGGTACTAACCTAATTATGCACTCAGTTAGGTTTACGTAGTTGTCCTTAATACATTCCTTAAGCTTCTCTAAGTCGAACTCAGAAAGTAACCATTCTTTACGAATTATTGGATGCGCCCAAGGACCTGGTGAATGAGTCACGAACTTAACTCTAGATATGTCCTTGAGAACAAAAGCTGTCATCCCTGCAAAGCTTTCCTGTAAATGCACTTCATCAATACCTCCCAGCAAACCAGATTCGATTAATGTCGCAGCCCCCTTACTTAAGATCGTATACTTAAGAAACATCTCCTCTGTATTCTTTTCTACGTATAGCTTCTTAGTAAGTGCTACTGCCCAGTGAGGGTCTAAAACCTTCAGCAAGATTAACTTAGATTCGAATACCTTGAAGAGCACAGCTTCTAAAGTCACTACCTCCCCCCTAACTCTTATCGTTAGGATACCAAGACTATGTCCGTTAGAGATTACCCAATTATCACTTGCTTCAGCAAGATCCCCATTACTTACATCGTATGTGACATAGCCCTCAGGGTAATACATCGTGATGACAGCATAATCTATACCCATGAGTCCTGCCTCAACAAGCTTATCTCCCTCAAGAACTCCTAAACCACCAGCAAACTTAGTTAAGCCCTCAACAGCTATTTCGGGAGTCACACTCACATACACAGAAAACACCAACTAGATACTAAGGACTCAGCTAAATAAGCTTTTAACTCGGTTATGGGTTCAGCCTCCTCGAAGGACCCTATAAATCACGAGCTCCTTGAAAAAGCAGGCATTCTCAGAGAGTTCCAGGGTTCTTAACCCATCACTTACAATCACTGCTTCTAAGCTTACTTTAATCTCTTTCGTGCTAAAGATCTTCATTATTAAATCTCCTACACTAACACACTCTTCTATCTCTACGCAGACTACTTCGTCAAGTAAACCTACAGCTTTAACGCATATCTTATACATTGAGGTTTAACCTTACCCTAACTCTCTCAACTTCCCTAATTAATTCACTCATACCTAGCCTTACTAACGTTTCTTCCCTAGGCACTCCTAACTCATCCCACCCTAGCTCCTCATAATACTTAATCAACTTACTCCTCACATCCTCTCTCCTAGGAGCCTCACCTCTTTTCGGTCCTGACGTGAGTAGTTCGTAGAATCTCTCAGGGTTGTCGTCATGTATTCTAGGATTCCAGAAAACGTCTGGACCTCCTAGGAGTAGGAGAACACGTTGAATAGTTAATATTCTTGCACCACTTAAGTAGATGTCTTCCTCACTAAATCCCCAACCAGTCACAGCGTTTAAGTATTTGATTAGCTTTACGGTATCTACTGTATTGAAGAAGCAGATTACAGCGCTGTCTAGAAAAGCAGTGAACGCCTCAGATTCTGTGGACTTAAGAGGAATGCCAGCAGTTGATGTGTGGTCTCCCCCCTGTACAGATCCTGCGTAAGCTATTTTCTGCGGGTAATCTAAACCGCTTCTTATTCCGTGAGCTCCTACTGCGACACCCTTAACCTGAACACCGTATTTTAGTAGATTCACCCCTACTTTCTCACTGAGTTTCAACGCGGCTCTGTAGGTTCCTTCAGCTAGTACGGCGCCGAGACCTCTCCTGTAAGCTATGTCATAGAGTATCTTTGTTATGCAGTCGGTGTTTCCCCACCTGAGTTCACAACCTACATCGTCTTTAGTCAAATAACCTCTCTCGAAGAGCTCTATAGCGAACCCCAACACATTCCCAGTTTGTATCCCGCAAAGCCCTAATTCATCAGCTAGTGCTGATAACTTAACTACTGATGCTATATCAAAAATCCCCAGATTGCTTCCCAGGTAAGCTCCCATCTCGTAGTCAGGTCCGTCAGTCACGTAGGGTCTCCCATCTTCAGAGACTCTGCTTAACTTCATGCACGAGGTAGGGCAGCTCCAATCACTCCATAAATTCTTGATCCAGCACTTCCTTTCAGCTTCCTCATGACTAAAAGACCTTACGTCATGCCACTCCTCTAACCAATTCCTCACTGGTTCGGAGCTTGTAACGTAACCCGTATACCAAAGCCCTTCAGTAGTTCCCCAATATCTGAAGATCCTCATCCTGTTGCCGAGCTCTCTCAATACCTCCTTCCTCAACTCAATCACTTCATCCCAGTTACTCACTCTAGGTAGAGGTCTGAATCCCTTAGCTACTACAGCTTTAACTTTCTTGGAACCCATTACAGCACCGTAGCCCCCATACCCGGCAGCGTGAGTGTGTTTACTCATAACTACTGAAGTTCTGACAATATTCTCGCCTGCGGGCCCTACATAAATGTAGCTAGGCAATGTATCAAGACCGCGCTCTATCCTTAAGTCCTTATAAAGCAAATCATTTAAAGCCTCAACAAATCTGAGACCTCCTAAACCCCATAATGGGGTAGCATCCCGGATCTGTACCCCATCATCATCTATGTATACGTAGACTGGTTTCTCGGAATTCCCTCTCAGTATGAGCCCATCATACCCTGCTGACTTAAGTTCAACACCTAACTCACTAGATACTGTAGAACCGATCACACCCCCGCTCTGAGGAGACTTACCAGAAATAACTAGCTTAATCCCTGGGTAATAGCCTGTGAGAGGACCTGTGAGAACCAAGAGAATATTTTCAGGTCCTAAAGGATCTATGGATTCCCACCTAGAACCTAGCTCCCTCCACAAGATCCAGGCAGCGAGACCCCTACCACCTACGTATCTCTTGAAAACTTCTTCAGGAACTTCAGTTACTTTAGTAGTGCCAGTACTTAGGTTTATATCGAGAAGCTTCCCCCAGGAACCAAACACTCAGCAACACCTCTCAGAACACACCTAATTTCTTAGCTAGGTCTCTTGAAGACCTGAGTGGGTTAGTTAGGTACGCTTTAACAACCTCTCCACCAGGTTTGCGTACTAGTTTTAACGCGTTAAAGCCCATGGACTCACAAATCTCTACGCATGCTGGATTCCCACCACATAAATCACATATTATGACAGCCCTCTTACCTTTCACCATTCTAGGTATTTTTCCGGGGCAAGCACTCACGCACGACCCACACATCACACACAAAACTTCATTCACTAACACCGCGCCAGTCTCAGATACGCTTAAGGCTTTAGTAGGACATGAAACAACGCATGGGTAGTCATCGCATTGAACACATAAGTACGGTATTGGGAACCCATAGACGTATTCATGGATTCTTATTCTTGAAGCAGCAGGCCATATAAGGCCTTCATGCCTCAGCGAACACTCAATCTCACATAACCTGCAACCTACACACCTAGAATAATCCCTCAGTATCCATATCTTCAAACATACCCCCAATAATTCTTGAAGTCAAGAAAATAAAGCTAATTCCTAACCTACTTTAAAAGAAGAATTCGATTATAAAAAGATTACGTTTGTTTCCTTATAACTATCTTCTGACCTATTAAGGCTGTGCTAGGTATTAGCACAATATTACCGTCCTTCTTCTTAGCGATTGTGAATAAAGCCCCTATATCTACTACCTCAACCTCACTCTCTCCTGCAGCATCTATCACGTCACCTATTTTAAACGGTCTTGCTAGGAGTAAGAACATCCCGGAAACTGCTTGACCGAGAACTTGCTGAGTCGCGAAACCTATCACTAAACCTATGAAACCTCCTAAAGCAACTCCCGCAGCACCGCCAGCCACGCCGCCAGCGATACCTGCTAGTAAAGCACCTAAACCTAGGATCTTGATTATGCTTCTAACAACTGCTGCTGAAGGACCATATTTAGGAACAAGCATCGCGTAGAACATCGATGCTATTGAAGATACGATTAACCAACCAATCAATAAAGCTACTAAGATGTACACGTATGGTTGGTAATCTCTTATTACGAGTAATCCCTCTAAAGCTCTATTCTTCTCTACTATGTTCGGTATCAAGTAGTTGAAGAACCAATTGAGAACCCCCATAACTATTACTGTAATTACTATGTAGATTATTAACTTCTGTAAAGCTGAGCCTATAGTCTCCTTACTAAATGACATTAAGGACACCAATATAATAATTCTAACATCATTAAAAATATTACTTCTTGCTTTTGGTTTTCTCCTGAGTTTCAGTGCTTTTGGCTTTGCGGGTTTCTTTAGACTCACTAATCATGAAAAGAGTAGTTTTCTGTCTACCGCCCACGCTAATCACCTGCTTATACGTTAGTACGAAGATTATAAGCTTTTATCCTACGTATTTATAATGATTCGGGCGTTAGTAATGGATGAGAGTGTTAACGTCTTATCTAACGAGCCATACATCATGATACCGATCTATATAACCTTATCTGTTACGTACGTGTTCATAATAGCTGGGTCTATAGGCTACATTATTTATAAACCTAAGAAGAAACCATATAAGAGTGATAATGTAGAGTTTGTTGTTGTGACCGTAGCTGATAATAGAGTCAAGAATGTTTTAAAGGAATCTTTAGAGAACTTGCGCAGGAGATTCAAGAATTATTTGGTGTGGGTGGTCGTGGATGAGGGTGTGGAATTAATGGATTACTTAAGCAGGATGAGTTTTTCCGATCCCTACCTAAGACTCGTTGTAGTACCGCAGACATACATTAGATCCTGTAAGGGTAAGGCACGTGCTATGAAGTACTTCATAGAGTACTTCGTAGAACCTAATAACTGGTATGTTTTCTTAGACGACGATAACGTGGTTTTAGATGATCATTTCCTGTACGAAATACCGTATTATGAGGAAATTGGTTACGTAGCTTTTAACCCTGTATTGAAGCCTCGGAGAGGTAACTCAACACTAGCTTACGTGATTGACTGGATAAGGTACTTCAATGACTTAACTCTCTACAGGTTCTTCACCGGCTTTCTAGGAAAACCATTTTTAGGATTACATGGTGAGCTACTAGGTATTAAGGGTTACGTATTAAAAGAAATAAACTTTAATCATTCATCAATAGCTGAAGATTTCAGCCTAGCTATCGAGTTAGTTAAGAATGATTACAAGACTTGGCAGTCAAGAACTATAGTAAGTATTAAATCCCCTAATAGTCTAAGCGATCTCCAGAAACAGAGAGCCAGATGGTTTAAGGGAGTCTTGAAAGACTTAAAACATGCTCCAAACCTTATGAGAGCTATAGTAGCTGTTAAATCTTTTCTTTGGGTTGCTCTAGTAGTGATTGTGATTACGGTGATCGTGACGAAGAGTTATTATAACGTGCTTGTCGCAAGCCTCATAATAATTAATTCACTGTATCATTGGTCAGCATACGCGTACGGAGCCTACAAATCTGGGAAGCTAAAGTACTTCCTACTAGCACCTATAGCTTGGTTGATAGAGGTATCCTCAATATTCAGAGTGCCTGCTGTGAAGGACTTCTACGTAATTAATAAAAACTGATCAGCCGATGTCGGATACATCACGCTTCAGGAAGGGGAGCTCTCATCACGTATTAACTGAAGCGAGTCTTCAACAAATCCTGTGGAAAGAAACTTTATAAATTTTTACGACCTGCTTAAGCTTAGCTTATAAGTTTCGAGTATGATAGTAGTATAGTGATGAGGGATCAACCGACTGAGTAATGATGTTCCCAGGAAGTCTGATTAAATTTAACGTGTCATGAATTAATAACGTGAAAAGTTAACCTTTAACACCCATCCTAACAGCTTCTCCTATGAATTTCTGCGCCACCATATACATGACTATCATGGGTACTGCGTAAAGTATTGCTGTAGCCGCGAACATATTCCAGTACGTGGTATAAGCACCAACATACCCATACATCAAGACTGGTAAGGTCCGGAAACCGAATAAGTTAGCTAGAATAAACTCAGACCAAGCACCCATGAACGCGAAGATAGCTAACACAAACATTGGTGCTCTGGATGACGGTAGGATTACCCTAAACATTAAGGTCCACCACCCACTACCATCAACGAACGCAGCCTCATCTAATTCTCTAGGAATGCTGTCAAAGTAGTTTTTGAGAAGCCAGGTGTTGAAGGGAACCATGCCGGAAACATACAGGAATGGCAACACATAGATATTCACTAGGTTCAGCTTACCTAGAAAAACAAAGAGAGCAACGAGAGACGCTATACCGAAACCCCCGCTCACCTGACTAAATATTAGGTAGGAATATAGCGCGGTACTCTTACCTTTAAACCTAAATCTAGAGAACGCGTATGCTGCTGGAGTTATGAATAATAACGCTAGGAATACTGTAGCTCCAGAAACTAGAGAGCTTAAAAATAGTGAGTTCCTGAAATCTACATCATTAATGACAGCCACGAAGTTATCTAAGGTGAAGTACGCGACATCGAGTGATATGGTGGGTAGTTTTGAGAATGCTGTGAGGAAGATATAAGCTACAGGATAAAGTAGTGTAGCAGTTATGGAGAATGCTACCGCAGTAATGAATAGCTTAAAGAGATACAACTTAACTAAAGTCACCTTACTTACCACCTCTCTGGAAGACTAGTTTAAACCACACGTAAACATACACAGAAAGTATTAGAACAACTATTAGGTAGAAAGATGCAGCATAACCCCACTCATGGTCCCTCATGAATCTATGATACCCGTACAAAAGCAATAAATCGTTACTGAAGATTAGCTTACCCATAAACCTAATCAGAGGACCGCCGTCGTTGAGTATGAAGGGAATTAAAAAGGCTTGGAGAGAAGCACCTGACGTAAGAACTGCTACGAAAGCTATGGTTCTTATTATTAGCGGTAAAACAACCTTAGTAGTTCTAGCGAATACGCCTGCTCCATCAACTATTGAGGCCTCAATAATCTCTTTAGGAATGCCTGATATAGCGCCGCCAACAACAGTCATTATGAAGGGATAAGCCAACCAGGTTTCTATAATATTATATACTAAGAAAGAATCCCACTCATTCATGATAGTACCTACTGCCTGGAAAGGCCTACCAATAATAAACGAGAAAAACTGAGTTACAGGACCGTATCTAGGGTCTAAAACACCTCTCCATATCATAACAGATAATATAGCAGGTAAAGCCCAAGGCGTTAGTAACAACCCCCTCATTATTTTCCTCCCATAAATTAGAGGTGTAGTGAAGAGGAACGCAAGACCTACACCAACTAGTATCTTTAGTGGAACTGAGGTTCCAAGAAATAATAAAGTCTTAAAGAGTGAGTAGTAGAAGGCAGGATCATTAAATAATTGTACAAAATTACTTAAACCTACGAACATAAGAGGTCTAGCAGGATAATCTGGGTTATATACGTTTATGTGATTAGCGTTAGTGAAAGCTAAGTAAACCGAGAAAGCTATTGGCCATATATTAAAGAATATGAAGAGGAGGAGTGAGGGAACTACGAGAATGAGTGCTATTTTAGTAGGAAAAAGAAGTTCTTCTTTGCTTTTCAGCTTTCCCATATGCTTAACCCACCTTACCTAGAAAGCTTCTCTAGTATCTTTTCTTGCGCGTCATTGAGTGCTTCTTCTATAGTTGAGACTCCCTGATTTATGGCAGTTAAGGCATCAGTAACTGGTCCCCAAACGTAGGTCATTTCAGGGCTTGAAGGCATGGGTATGCTTCCTTCTACGGCTCTAGCATAACCATAAACTGCTGGGAGCCTCAACAAGCCTTCCCACTCAAGAACTTTTTTAAGGACTGGTACGAAGCCAGCTTCCTCAGCAAGTTTCTGTATGACTTTATTATTTAAGGTGAACCATAAAGCAAAGAGTACTGCAGCCTCCTTATTCTGGGAGTTGGGGTTTAACCATATTAGCTTAACACCAGAGTATGGCTTCGGTACTATAGTCTCAGAAATCTTAGGTAGTGGTGTTACGGTAAAGTTTATGCCAGCATCTCTAATTGCCTTGAGATCCCAGGGCCCGGTCACTATGCACGGTGTTTTGCCGGTCAAGAATAGGTTTAGCTGCGTGTCCTGTCCTAAGTCACCTGTATACAAGTACACGTAGATATTCTCGTAGAAGAATTTTATCCCGGTTACTGTCTCGGTCAGATTAACTCCAGGTCTTTTCGTAGCATCATCAAAGTAGTAACCTCCGAAGGCGTGAGCCCATGCAGAAACGAAGTAGGGGTCAACCTGGTATGAAATCCCATATTTATCTGCTCCGGGGTTGTAATACTGCTGCATTATGTTCTTCAACTCATCGAAGTTCTCAGGAATCTTACTAACTAGAGCGTTATTACAAACAAGTGCAACAGTTTCAGCCGCCCAAGGCAATCCCCATATCTTGTTGTTATATGAGGCAGCCCTTAACGCTGAAGAAACAAACTGATTTAGTATGTCGTTCGTTAGGTACTGATCTAGAGGAACTATTATGTTAGCGTCAGCAAATTCTCCGGTCCAGTCATGAGCCCAGGTAAGTAAGTCAGGACCTCTCCTGATAGCTACCTGAGCTCGATAAACGTCCTTCATAGCGTCTTGATCAACTAAATCAACTTTTATACCAGGATATTCAGCAGTAAAGTTCTCAATTATTCTCCTAATCACTTCTACCTCAAAAGGCATCATAGAAACCCAGAAAATAATCGTGACATCTATTTGTCGCTCCTTAGCCCTCTGAGCTATCTCATAAATCTCTCTAGTAACCAAGACCTCCACATCACCAAACCTTAGCTTATACTCAACAGGAGTTGTGGGTGTAGTTGTCGGTGTTGTTGGGGTTGGTGGTGCTTGAGTAGTTACGTAAACCAACACAGCAACAACAGCAATTAAAACCACAACACCAATAACTACAGCAATAGTCTTACTAATAGCTCTACCCAAAACTAAACACCTCAAATCATAGATATTTTTAGGAGTTAAAAAGTTTGAGATTCTTTATTTCTTCTTAAAGAAGACTCTGAGGAGTACTAGAAACACTATGACTGAAATTATCAGTGTGGTGACCACACTTAAAGTTACTAAGTTCCAGTCAGTAATTGTCTGAGGAACTGTCGTTGTTTCTATCTGTGTAAACGTAGTACTTAAGGTTTCTGTTGTAGTTATCGTAATTGTTGTTTGTGGTTGAGGAAGCTGTGCTGCGGGTCTGATACCCTTTATTTTGGCTGGAGTTCCTTTCAGTGTTTCTACGTCTACGCTATATGAGGAAAGCATGCTGTATTGTAGTTCGGGTGTTGGTGCTAGTAAGTCTACTATTCTTGGTATGACTCCTGCAGCAACCCCTATAGCGTGCTGTGCCCCTACACCGAAGCTCCATTCAGCTGGATCTATGGAGAAGGATCTTATGTTGTTAGTTCCGTAGCCGTCCCATGAAGTCAACACTACTACCCACCCCCACTCGTCAGGAGGCTTAATTGCTGGTATTAATTGTTTAGGTACTTCAGCTATGATTTTGTTGGGTTGTTCTACGTAAATACTCATAACGTTAGCTATGTTCGTGCCGTTAGGATATATGACGTTATTGCCTCCGGGCCATCCAGGACCTACAAGTAGAGCTGTTTCCCACCCGTATTCCGGATCTACATTAACCCATAAACCAAGAGTAGTCACGTTACCGCTTCCCGGGACGTTATCAGTGTCTACGTAGATGTGGAAGAACTGCATGCTGAAGCCGTTAGGTCCTCCCCACGGATTACCTCCAAGTTCTCTAACTTCAAAAGTTAAGAGATACTTCTCACCAATATCGAGCACACTAAACTTAAGTAAGTCAAAGACTCCTGGCACAAATACATTATTTAGAGGATAAACATACGTCCCGGTACCCTTATCATCTTTCTCAGGATCCGTGAACTCCGCCATTATGTTAGCCCCAGGAGCTACTGGCGGTCTCGGCACCCTAACGAAGTACACACTACCTAACCTACTTGAGTATGCTCTTAATACTCCGCCAGAATAAAGTGCTACTGCTAGGTACGTCACGTCACCTACTTCTAAACCTAAATCAATCCACTTAATACCTAAAGCCACGAAAACCTTGCCGTCCTCCAACAACATATTGTAATAATTAACGTAGGAAGGATAGTAAGACTCATCACCGCCCGCTTGATAAATGACAACTACCCTACTATAAGGATCTACTAGTGATTCTCTCGTAATCTTAATGACTACCGCGTTAGCTATGGCTACACCTAAGTCCCTGGTAGCGTTCATTGGATATGCGTTATATCCTCTAACCCAGGGCGAGTAACTTCTCCTAGGATTACTTAAGTAAAGAACTACAGAATAGTTTGAGTTAGTGGTTAAGTTAATCCTGAAATTCACGTAGAGGTACTCATCGTCAACACCTAAGATAACCTTATCTAGGACCTCATGCGCTACTACAACCTCTAACACACGGTCTAGTTCTGAGTCGGGTATCACGTAGTTCTTTGGTTTAGTTCTTAGGGATGGTGGTGGCTGAGCGTTAATTAATCCTGAAGGAACGCCGTCTGGAAGGAAGGTAGCATTTAAGTATGGTGGTGGTTGAAGTCCTGAAGACCTGTAAGCCTCTGTCAAATAGTACTTATAGACTAGGTCAAACCTACCTACAGGCCCCCACTCACCACCATACCACCAATTCCAGTCACTTGCTTCAGCTCTTAATATTGCTTCAGCTGCTGATGGATTTATCTCAGCTAATTCATGAATGCTTGTAACACCGTGTTTGATCATTACATCATTTCTGGCTTTAACTAACCACATTAAAGCAATGTTTTCTTGTTTATCACCTATCCAAGTATTCAGTCTAGCGTCTTTACCACTCCATGAACTTTCAGCTATTCTTGCTGGAAGTTCTCTAGTAGGTAGAGACTCGTAAGTTGTTATATGAGATATGTCTTTACCTGCTAAGTCAAGATATTTCTGAGTAGTTAGTGGTAATTGAGGGCTTCTCTCCTTGTAAAGATTCAGGTATTCGCTAGGAGTTCTAGTGACTACAATGCCTTGCTCCTGCAACTCTTTGAGAGTAGCGTAGAGAGAATTCAAGAAATCATCGCCGAAGTTTCTGTAGTGCTCCCACGGATTCTCACCATCAAGAGCTATCACTACGACTCTGCTCTTATCAGTATTAGCGGAAGCTAAACTCATTAAGTAATTCTTGAAATCATTAATAGCGGCGCTGGTATCCATTCCTGAGTACTGGAAACCTAACCTATTACTTAAGTCAGGATCCCTGAAGAACACGTAGAAGGAGGTAGCACCGAAATCTATCCTCCAAGGCATCAGATAGTTTTCTGGTTTAGTTACGTTAACACCGCTTAACTCAAGCACGTTTCTGTCAGTCACGCACCACGATATACCGTACTTACTAAATATTCTTAGCGCTTCTTCGTTGACTGCTTGTTCAGCAGGCCAAATACCTTTCGGTATGTAGTTAAAGTGTGTCTCAAACAGTTTTAATGCTTTCTTGACATGTAGCTCCAGATCTTCATACCATCCTAAATCAGCTAGGAGTGGGGCTATAGGGTGTGAGTAAGGAACCGGGATGAGCTCTACCTGACCTGAATTAATCAGGTCCTTATACTTCGGTATTATCTTGCTCATTATCTCTACATGCTTACTCAAAACTAGAGCTAACTCGTTCTTAGTGAAGGATGGGTTCGTCAAGTTCAGAGCTCTCTCCCTCAATGGCGAGAGTTCAGGGTACTCACTAGACACTACTTCCGGATCTATCCAGAGTAGATTGAAGAGCGTAGCTAAGTCTATGAAGTCTTGATTAGTAAACTCATTAACTACCTTATTTATCATTTCTTCTTCCGGGAGACCAGCGTGTTTTGTGAGGGCTGCCTGCGCTTTACTTCTTAATTCTTTAAACCTAGGTGAAAGCTCTAAGATATTAGCCCAGTTAATATCGAAGAAACCTCCCGGTATTCTTAGCATCTCAAACAACTCTCTAGTTGTTGCGGTCCCGTTAGCGATCTTCCAGGATATTACTTGCCTTACGTCCATAACACCGTTCACACCACTTATCAATTGATGAAGGAGTGAACCAGAGAAGGTGAAAGTCGCCTTAACTTCAGGATACTTACTCAAGATTAAAGCCATCTTGTAGTAATTACCGACTGAATGCATTCTGACCCAGGGTAGTATAAAGTAAGAATCATTCTCGCCGTAATACCACGGCTGGTGATAGTGCCATACTATGATTACATTTAAAGGTCTGCTCTCCGCTCTTATTAGAGTTAATGGAGTTGTAAAGACACTAGTAATAACTAAGCTAATCAAAACTAGTAACAAAGCCTTCCTTCTCAACATATACACCTCACTATTTGATTATTACTCAAATATTTTAAGTAACTATGAACTTAGGGTGAGGAGTTTTCTTAGGCTTGCTGACGTATATTCCCCATAGAGATTTTCAAGGAATAAAATAACATGAAAACAAGTCCTGAAAAAGGGATATATAAATAAAACTTCTCGATATCATTATAATACTTGTTTGATGTGAGGCGATCTTGAAGTGAAATTAAGTATTAAGGGTGTGGTTTAAGCCCGCGTCATCCTATCATGAATGGTAGTGGTCTTCTAGGTAATACTAGGCAGCAGGTGGGTATAATGTGTTCGTGGGGTTTGGCAGCAATAGTAACGAAAACAATCACTCGCTACCCAAGAACTATGAATAAGCCGCCAAATATCATGTTTATAAGTGATTTAGGAGCCATCATTAATTCGATGGGCTTACCTAACCCAGGAGCTACACACATCCACGAACTAGTTCAGGAAGTGAAACTACACGGCTTGCCAGTGATAGTGAGTGTAGGTGGGAAGTCGTGGAGGAATATCTAGAAGTCTCGTCAATAGCTGAGGAAGCAGGAGCTGATGCTATAGAGCTTAACTTAAGTTGTCCTACTACTCCAGGCTATGGGGCTTAATTCATTGATAGATCTTCAAAGTTTTGTATGAGATTATGAAGGAAGTGTCTAGGACTATAAAGTTACCAGTCATAGCTAAATTAGGGGTTGATGTTAGGAATAGCTTAATTCATTTAGTAGGGAAAGCTCTTGAGGGTGGAGCGAGAGCTATTACCTTGATAAATTCTGTTAGGGTAGTATCAATAGATCCTGAAAGACTTACTTACAGTCTTTCTTCCAGTAATATGGGATATTCCGGAGCTCCAATACTTTACATAGGTTTAAGAGCTGTTCACGATGCTTACAAGGAATACGGTGCGGAGATAATAGGTTGTGGGGGTGTCAGGTATTGGGGTGATGTAGCTTCGTATGTCTTGGCTGGAGCTAGGGCTGTTCAATTAGTAACTTCCTTAATGAAAAGCTAGGAAACCAGGAGAGTATGTGAGTGACTTACTAAGAGAACTTGAAGATTGGCTTGATAGGAAAGGATTTTCTAGACGGGAGGAGGTTGTTGGATTTATACATAAGACTTGAGTAATCTTTCATAAAGCTAGTAAGTGAGGTCCTAGAAAAATTCGCGCTATCTCTAGGTAGCTTGGTATGTAGACTCGTTTCTTTTCGGACTTAATAGACTTGATTATGTGTTTTGCTACTTCCTCAGGAGTCAGGCCTTTCCTAACTTCACTCATACAGGCTCTAACGTGGAAACTCGTTTCTACGAAACCTGGGTAAACATTAACTACGCGTATACCCTTAATTTCTAGCTCCCTACGTAGAGCTTCTGAAGCATAGTGTAACGCTATCTTGGTAGCACCATACAAGGGTAGTTTAGTCATTAAGACATGTATGCCAGCCGTTATTATGTTAACTACTACAGATCCATGCTTTATGTAAGGCTGGAGCTCTTTTACCAGAGCTAACGGAATAACAAAATTAACTAGAGTCATGTTGATCATTTCATTAGTTTCGACCTCAAGTAGATTCTTATAGAGTCCGTAACCAGCATTATTAACTAAAACATCTAGGACACCAAACTTATTCGCTACCTCAGAAACTATGAACTCCACATTCTTGATGTCACTTAAATCAAGAACTAAGTATTCAAAGCAATCACTATACATGTTCTTAACATCCTCAAGACCTTTAATATTCCTCCCAACACCTAAAACCCTGTTACCACCTTCCTCACAAAACTTACTACTTAATGCCTTCCCAATACCTGATGAAGCACCAGTAACTAATATATTCATCTTAAATCACTAAGTAACGATTTATTGTTTAACTTTAAATAAATTTAGACTTAATTCGAATACTTAAAGCTACTGAGTTCTTACATGAGTGGGAACGTGTTGAGAAATTTAATGATGAGTTCTTTAGGTGGGTAGGGATTCACAGGTTATGTATAGTCAGCAAGAAACTTGATGATTTGATTCAACCTCGATTAATAGATGCAAATATGGTAACAGATTAAACACTTTGTAAAACTGTTAATCTAGGATAAGGAATGAATTAATTAGAAAGGTAATCTGTACTGACTTGTTACTATGTTATCTATTCTTAGTTTTTCTAGGATTCTTAAAGGAACCTGTAGTGTTATCTGTACTATGCCTGGTAAGCGACCTATCTCTACCGCGCCAGTAATAGTAACTCTATTCCTTACTTCCTCTACACTCATTCCAAGTAGTTTAGAGGTTCTTGCGAAACCTCTCATTACTGCTTCATTGATTGTTGGTCCGGAACCTATTATCTGTATAGGAGCTACAGGCTCTACTTCTATTTTTAATCTTCTAGCTAAGCTTAAAACATGCTCCCACTCGTCCTTCCTCCAAGGTTTGGCTAGAGGCGGTAAATCCTCTTCTGGCGGGATTAATATTGGGCCTTCTAACCCTAGGTTCTTAATAACTGAAACCTCAACTACGCTCTTAGCAGTAACATCTGTCGTGTGTCCAGCTACTTCGCCATCTCCCTGCATAGCGTGAGCGTCTCCCGCGTAAATCCCTCCACCCTCTACCTTAACAGGTACTATTAAGACAGCACCCTCTCTAACAGAGTCCACATCTAGGTGTCCATCAGTAAGTTTAGTTTCGTAATCCTCCTTAGTAATTGCGTAAGGATGTGGCGCGTTAATGAGGAACCAGCCGAAGTCACCCGCGTTGTGTGAGTCAGGTATATCAACGGCTGGCATACTACCTAATTGACCTAGAAACGCTCTTATTCTCGTTACTAACCCAACAATATCGCTCTTGCCTAGTATTAAAACAGGAACTTGCTTGGAGTTTCTAGGTAGGATGCTCCAGTCTACTGCGTTCTTAGCTATATCCTCAGCTATTTTCTTATTGACTGTAATGCCTACACCTAAACTCAGATCAAACACCATAGTGTAGCCGTTAATCATCTTGAATGGGGAAGCAGGAGCTCCACATTTCTTACACTTGATAGCATCATTCCCTATACCGTCCACGTAGTATTCAGGCCATGGCTCATTACATGAGGGGCATTTCTTAGCTACGTAAGGATCACCTACGTAACTACCCGGACGCGTAGCATCAACACCGGAGGAAGAAGCTTTAGAGAGAACTTCAATGCTTAACACGTGAATAGCTACAGCATCACCTACTTTAGCTCCCTCTACTGCTACTGGGACATTAACTTCATGACCTCCTCTTATGTTGGGTGTTATCATAGGACCCCAGCAACCGGGAGACGTAACAAATATTATTCTCCCACCGTCAGCGACGGGACCGATCATCTTAGTGTGAGGTCCTATTATACCGTTAGTCTGAATATCATTGTATACCTCTCTCTCAACACCTAACATAATACACCAAAATATAATCTGAGTAGAAGGTATTTATATGTGTGACTTCGAAAAATTAATTAAAAATCCTTGATTGAGTGTGTTTAGGTATTATTTAAGCGCTGTCTTAGCTACTGCTTCTACTATTTTCACGTAACCTGTACACCTGCATAAATTACCTTCTAAACTCTTCTTAATGTCATCAACCGTCTTAATCTTTTGATTAATCATAGCTGCGTAAGCAGTGAGTAGGAAGCCTGGTGTGCAGAAACCACACTGTATCGCACCCTCATTAATGAAATTATTAACGAGTTCTCTAAATTTCTGGTCTTTTTCAAGACCTTCTACGGTAGTTACTTCTGCTCCCTCCACCTGCGGTGTCAAGATTAGACAGGAGGTTACTGGACTACCGTTAAGTAAGATCGTGCACGTTCCGCATTCTCCCTTTTCACACCCTCTCTTAACACTCCTTACACCTAATTTCAGGCGTAACGTATCAAGGAGAATTTCATTAGGATTCACATCCACCTCGACATTCCTCCCATTTAATTTAAACTTTACTAACACTACCTACTCACCTCCACACCGACCTTTCTAGAGCCTTAAGTAACGTATCTTTAACCAGAACCTTAGAAATATGTCTCCTATACTCTGCCGAGGCTCTAACGTCGCTTATGGGCGATATATCATTTACTACTAGCTCTGAAGCTTTCTCAAGAACCTCATTATCTATTACCTTGCCTTTCAAGAATGACTCAACACTCCTAGCTCTCACCGGTGTTGGAGCAACAGCATTTAGAGCTATCCTTACGTCCTCAATCATCCTACCTCTTACTTTAAGAACTGTGGCTACGGCTACTATTGAGAGGGTGAAGGAATTTCTCCTGCCTACCTTAACGTAAGAATACGACTTAGCGAAATCCTCGTCGTACGGTACTATTATTTCGTGGAGTAATTCAGTCTTATACATCGCGGTTTTCCTAGGTCCTATGAAGAATTCTGTTATTGGTATTTCTCTTGTTCCTTCTATGCTTGTTAGTTTTATTTTTGCTTCGTATACTA
>JAVVFV010000041.1:0-1406 GCA_039889305.1 Candidatus Zestomicrobium tamdykulense
ATTAATTAGTGTCCAGTAATTCTGGAGTAAGTGAGGTTCTTGTTGAGGTGTTACTTGAGCTAGAAGACTGCCTACTTACTGAAGCTCTGTTAAAGTCTTTAGCGCCTGAAAGCAGTCTTAAGTTAAGGGGTATCACGTTTGATGTTTCTCGTGAGGGTTGTACTCTAAAGCTAGTCTTTAGGAGTTCTGAACCAAGAGCATTAATACCGCCTCTCTCAAACTCTCTCAGACTAGTCAGCATGGTTATAGAAGTTTTAAGAAGCCTTGCAAAATAACAAAGAACTAAAAGAAGTACGCGGGCACGTGCATGTACTTCCTTCTTCTTTTTTGAGTGAAGTTTTATAAGATGTGTGGCGTTATCTATGTGAGGCGATGGCATGGCTCAGAAAATACCGCCCGAGCTTGAGCAGATAATCATTAAGTACCAGCAGATAGAGTCTCAGTTAGCATCAGTGATAACGCAGAAGACCGTAATTTCTTCAGAGTTAAAAGATGTTGAGAGAGCTTTAAACATACTTCAGAGTGTTTCGCCAGATACAGCCGTATACAAGAACACAGGATTCGTGTTTGTGAGAGTTGATAGGGATTCAACTATAAAGGAACTTCAAGAAAAGAAAGAAGAACTCGAGGTAAGACTACAGAGTTTTGAACGGATTGAAGAATCACTGAGGAAGCAATTTGAGGCAGTGAAGAAAGAACTAGAAAAGTACAGGATAGTGCCAGGCGAGGGGAAGAGTGGTTAGTAAAAGTTACGTGAAGACCTTAGGTCTTAACTTAAGTCAAGTAACTCAGGAAGACCTCAGAAAACTAGCTTTTTTAGTAGAAGATAAGTTAAGCAAGTCCCTTAACTCTATATCTGGACGTGTAGACGAGTATGAAGTTATGGTTTCTTTAAGTCTTGATTCAGGCCAGATTAACGTTATTATCGAGTTAGAATATAGGTGGCTTAAAACCCCGAACCCAGAACTAGAGGTCTTATTAGATCAGATAATTGATAATGTTTTGGAGTCGTTTGAAGATGAGCTACTTAGAAGATATGGAGAAACTAATAGAGCTAACACGTAAGCTAATAAATACTTTCAAAAACTATTCAACAATATGTTTTACTACACACAAAGACGCGGATCCTGACGCAGTAGCTTCTATCATTGGAGTTAGGTTTATTACTGAGTCGTTGTTCAGCAACATTAAGACTAGCGCTACCCTCCCTGAAGGACTTAATAAAGTCTCTACCAAGATAGTCAAGAGTTTAGGTTTTGAGGGAGATTTAGTTACTGCTGTGGGTTCATGTGACCTGATAGTATGTGTTGATGTTTCAAGCAAGTCTCAAGTACCCATACTAGATGTTGCAGGGAGCCGTGACTACGTGGTTATAGATCATCACGAAACTAACGAGTTATCTAAGA
>JAVVFV010000042.1:0-1372 GCA_039889305.1 Candidatus Zestomicrobium tamdykulense
ACAATGTACTGAACTATTTGTAAGCAATAGTATTATTAACGCTGTTCTAATTATTTACTTGGTGATAGTGTGTGAGTAAGGATATCATACTGGATAAGTTGAGGTCTGTTGAGGATATATTGAGGAAAGTTATTGTTCCTGGGTTCGATGTTGACGTCATTTCTTCAGGTGTTGTTAGTAGACTCAGGATATCTAGTGATGGTAGGAAGCTAATCGTTTACTTAAATTTTCTGAGTAGTGATCCTGGTTGTTCCTTCTGCAAATTCATAAATCACACGTTATGGACTACTATAGCTAGGAACATACGTGATACTCTAGTTAATAGTTCGCTTTTTGATGAGGTCTTGGTAGTAGATGAGCTTACTAAGGCTCCTCTAACGTGAATTAAGTGTGTGGTCTTATTTTCTGACTAATTTTGTTTTTAGTAGGTGTCATGATTGGATGATAAAGACTGGGTGCTGAAGGAACCCATAGTTAAGGTTATGTTGAGACTAGGTCTGCCCATAGCTGTGATGCGAGCTCTTCAAGTAACCTACAACATAACAGATATGTTTTGGTTAGGGAGGTTAGGGAGGGAAGCTTTAGCTGCTGTTAATGCTACGTGGCCTGTTGTTTTCTTGGTGGTTGCTGGCTTATCAGGTGTTTTTCAGGCAGGCATCTCTCTAGTTTCTCAGTATTGGGGTGCTAAAGACTATGACTCAGCTATGAGTACTGCTGGGCAGTTGCTGCTGATAGTCTTGCTTCTAGGACTTCCTGCAGGCCTAGTAACTTACTTCCTATTACCTCTAATGATGATTCTCGTAGGAGTACCTGCTGAAGTAATTCCTGATGCAGTGACTTACGGAAGGTACTTCTCACTAGGATTCACTGTCTTCGGCTTGATGGAGGCCGCAGTATCTATTTTTAGTGCAGCAGGAGATACCTTAACGCCCATGAAGTTTAGAGCCCTGGGTGTTTTGCTGAATGTGGTCTTAGATCCTATCTTAATATTTGGTTTAGGCCCAATACCGCCCATGAGAGTTGCAGGAGCAGCAATAGCTACACTACTAAGTGATTTTGTTGCTTCACTCATAGCTATACGTGTTTTGATTAAGGGTATTAAGGGCGAGAAACTCCGGCTACATCACCTGAGGCTGAAGCCTCGATTACTATGTAAACTAGTCAGGATAGGATTACCTATATCAGTTTCGTCAGTTGGTGAAGCAGGGGGCTTTACCCTCCTCACCGCAATAATAAGCATGTTGGGTAGTGTCGCACTAGCTTCTTGGGGAATAGGTGATAGACCTTTAGGACTCCTTGATATTTTCGTCGCTAGCTTACTTGGAGCTACCACCACAATAATTGGTCAGAGTCTGGGTGCTGAGATGTATGA
>JAVVFV010000043.1:0-1355 GCA_039889305.1 Candidatus Zestomicrobium tamdykulense
AAGCTATCAAGGGTGGTACTACCCTAGCACGTGGGGGATACTCGTCTTAACCTTCCTTGAAAGAAATTCTTCAATGAATTTTAGAGCTGGAGCTTCTTCAACCTTATCAGGAGATATTGGCCTACCAGCACTCACACCAAGCACGTCAAGCACAGGTCCCTCAATTAGCGGCGTGGCGCCAGCAATCAACAACTTTATCGATGATTCAGCACCCTTCCTAAGTAAGAATCCCTTCACGTAGGAGAACCTAGCCTCAACCACGTAGTAAGGAATATAATATGTTCCCTGACCCTGAACCATACTCAACTCTCAAGTAAGTCTTGCAGAGGTCTTTTGTGTGTTTCTCTTAATTTATTAGACTCCTCTGCTTGAAAGCATCGTATATGTTATCGGTTTTTATTTTCGTAGTGACCTCACTTAAGTTGGAGTATATGTCTATGGCTGTGTACCTACTTATCTCCTGAATAAAGCTCTCAATAAAGTAGTTTCTGATGAAGTCCCCTACCATGGGGGAGGAGATTTCCCTAACAGCGTCAGCGATCTGTGTTAGGAAGAGGACTGGATCACTAACACGGTACCAGAACTTACCAAAGCTCTGGAGCTCAGTCATGTAGTGACTCCACATACCTAAAGCACTCTTTAGGAGATCCTCTCGAGACAATAGTTGCTCTGTCAGTCTCCCTAATAAGTTCTTTCTCTTTATAACCTCTATAACCGGAAAACCATGAGGAGCTTCTCATACAATCTAACTTCTTTTTGACTCAAATCTTTCAACATATCTGATAAGCAACTCACCACAACAGTATATTATAGATTAAAGCAAGTATAAATTAATGAACTGATTAAGGAGGAAAACAATTATTCAGTCTTAAAAAATATGTTAAGCTTAAGTAAAAACTACTTACTTCTTCTTTATGAAGAAGCCGTAGATTGAGGTTAGTAACGCAACTATTATTAAGCCTACTGCTGCGGTACTATATGTTGATAAGGTAGCTGAGCTGGTGTCGATTTTCTTACTAACCTCGTCTATCTTGCTAGATAAATTAGAGATATCGACCTTAGAAGCCATATTATCCTTGACTCCTCCTAATGCTTGAAGTATCTCACCCAGCTTTGCAAGAATTATGTTAGATTTCTCGTTGATTAATTCAGTTAATGTGTTGAGTAGTGTTTGTGTGTCTACAGGTAGTCCTGCTTCAATTAGTTCTTTAACAACATTTATACTAGCTAGTATTTCGCCTTTAGACGTGTTTATAACTCCTAGTATCTCACCTTTACTTGTTATTATGATTTGAGTTAATGATGCATTAACACTCATTAAAGCATTCATTAAGTCGTTTAAAGAGACTTGTATT
>JAVVFV010000003.1:0-111963 GCA_039889305.1 Candidatus Zestomicrobium tamdykulense
CTCCGAAGTCAAAGTTACTTCCGAGTGCTATGTGGATAGTTCCCATTACTTTCTCGTCCTCTAATACAATACCACTTATTCTTGCTCCCGGATTAGTCCCGATACCAAACTCCCCTAGATTTCGGGCTTCGACACCATATCTTGATAGTAGCTCGTTAAGCTTCGTTGCCTCTGAACCTCCCTCAATACGAGTGGCTATACCGTTTCTGAAGAATATTTTTATGGGCTGTGTAAGCACCCCAACACCTGCCATAGATCCATCCACAACTATGATTCCGTTTGCTGTGCCTTCCACAGGAGCTATGTATGCCTCACCGCTGGGTAAGTTTCCCCAATCTCCCGGATTAACTAATATTCCAGTACTCCTTCTCGCTTTTCTGCCCTCTATAGAGAAGGTTAAGTCGGTACCAAGGTCCGTGACAACTCTGACTTCCTTACCCTCGTCCAGCACGTCAGCTACGGCGTTAGTTATTCTCTGAATTAGTTCGTAGTCCACACTTATGGTTCTGATGAAGATATCCTCTGTTATGCCTGGCATGGTCGCAACTCTCGCACCTCTCTCAGTAGCTTCCTTCCTAGCCACTGTATGTGTTATAGATTTTGAGGTTGGTGCTATCACTACGTTCGATGCTTTCATAGCCTCGGCTACAGGTTTAGGAGGTTCTTCCCCATGTATGCTCCTGGGAATCATCTCGACGTAAATAGCCTCAGCTCCTAGCTCCTTAGCCTTAATCCATAAGTGAAGACCTATGTTCCTCAGAGGCTCGTCAGTAACTACCAGCACGGACTCGCCCGCCTTAACACGTAAGCAACGTGTCAGGGCGATTTCCGCTGCGTTAAGTAGTGACTCCTTAATCACAACGCCTAAGTAGTGACTCATTCCCTACACCTCTATCAACTCTCTCAAAACACGTCCTAACAAAGTTCTCGGGATGAGGACAGGCTTCCCCGAAGCTGTAGCTACTACTCTTTTAGCCTCTATACTGAAGCCTATACAGTCTAATACTATCAAGTCACGATCACTTAATTCTTTGGAAGCTTCCGCCAAGCTGTTCAGAGTTCCTGTATAGGGTGATACGCTGAGAATCTTAATATCTGATGATATTTTGCTCCACTTCCTCCTCGTTAGTCCTAATTGCGCAGGATCCGGCACTACTACGCCCAGCTTACCTACCTTAAGAGACTCAACAACCTTCAGAAGAAGATCTGAGGGCTCAATCAACAACTTCCTAGACTTAAGTTCAGGGAATTCACCCGTACAGAGCAGCCCCAGCACATCTACGGAGGGTTCAAGCGAGTTAATACACTTCTGCATCAGTGGGAGTATTCTCTCACGCGCGACCTTAACCTCAGCACCATCTCTAAGTCTAGTTACTAACACATACTCGCCCTCCCTAGGTGTGAGAGCCTCGATTTCTTCCCTGCTAAGCTTATCTAGCGCACCACACTCAACTATTTCCACATCAGCGCCCTCCAACACCATCCTAATCTCAGGAACTACATCCACTCTAGGAGACTGACCTATAGTGATAAGACCCACCTTTCTCACGGTGTCTCACCACATCTTCTTACCAACGATAACCTCGACCTGCTTCAAGATCTCGGGATCCTTAACGCCTGCACCAAGCGGCACGAATTCCTTAGGAATCACCATAACGAGTACTTCATCACCAAATTTAATTTCCGCAGATGTGAGTGGTAAGGACGTCTTAAGATCTAGGGTTACTATGAGGTCCGGGAAGGTAGCTAGCCTTACCCCTTTCGTGTCCTCCAGCGTCATATACTCATTCCAGAACGTTATCTCGTAAGACTTGAAGCCTCCCTTAACTATTACTCTACCTATGTCATATCCGCCACGCGTCTCTAGTGAGACGCTATCGACAACCCTCTTATCCACCACATGCCCACCACCAAGATATCTAATCACCTCAGTCGCGATGCTTTCAGCGTCGCCATAATGCTTCTGCATTATCTTACCAACTTCTATGGCCTTACTGAGTGCTCCGACCGCAGCGTTTTCCCTTAGATAGTTAGGACTGACAGGATTACGTGTTACGGCCACCATACCACCTGCCTGCACTGATGCTTCCCTAATTAACTTATCGGTCTTCGCTAGAGATCCACGTACAACTACCTCCACATAAGTCCCTGCTTCCTTACTCCCGCCAACAGCTGCCTGCACTGAGACGTATTCTTTAATTTTATGAAGCCCCATAGAGCCCATCACGCCGGTTGGGTGTGCTCTGCCGTCAGCAGGTGCATCAATCACCGGGATTTCTAGAGCTGCTGCCGGTACCCATCCGTTAGCTGTTGATGCCCCGCCATTCTCAGACGATATAAAGCCCCCTATGCGTATTCCGCCGTAATCCATCAGTAGCTCAGCAGATCTGATCATGTGGTTTGGCTTCAAATACTTCTCTTTCGCTGCAGGTGCTCCAACTATAGATGCTGTAACCACGTAACTATCTTTTGGAACCTCATCCACACTAACTATGTATAGATCACCTAACTCAACAGATAATCTAGCACTCAGTAATCCTGTCTTAAGGTCACCTCCACCGCCGCCACCAAAGAAGGATCCGCCGAGAACTGCAGCTTCAGCTATCTTATCATCGACCTTAATCCTCACTTCGTAACACCTCCTACGGTTCTCTGTTTTAAGAGACTCAGCGTCACTGCGCCAGCAGCTATTACTGGATCTACTACAGGGACTCCAGTTATTTCCTCAGCTATTCTGGCAAACCCTATTGTGGAGTATCCAGTACATGCGAGCACGATCACATTAACATCATGCTTGAGTAGGTCCTTCAACGCCTTCTTGGCTGATTCCCTACCCCAGTCAGTCATTAAGTCTAATGTACTTTTAACTCCCTCAGGCTTTCCCTCAGCCACTAGGTGAGAGCCTAGAACTCTCTTAATAACTTCCGGAGTATCTTCAGTAAGGTTCAGCACACCGACCTTATCACCGTAGGCTAGAGCGAGAGAAGCTGCTGCCGAACCAGCTCCTATAACAGGTACTCTCAATTTCTTCCTAGCTTCCTTAACGGCTGGATCTGCGGCACAACTAACTATGATTGCGTTGACCCCCTCCCTCTCGAATTCCCTTGCTAGTCTGAGGATCTTAGGCTTAGCCAATTCCTCTGACTCACGATCGTAGATACTCTTAGGTTGATCCTCGATACACCTACTCACAACTCTTAACTCCGGGAACGCCGACTCAATAATCTTGCCATGAAGATTTAGTAGCTCCTCATCCCTCGTTGTTAAAACCCTTATTAGTCCTATAACGTACTTCATCTTAATTACTTATACAATCTATTCAGGTATGTTCTTTCTGAACAAATCTGCAATAGGACCGTGTATCTTAATTATGGTTTCCCACTCCTGTGGGTCGTAGAATCTCGCTCTACCCATGGTGAAGTCCTTAGCAACCTCCACAACGTACCTAGTTGATTGCTCCAGAGCTATGAAGTTAGTAGGTCCTGTCCCTGACCCCGGTAACGCCATCCTAGCGGTTATGGCGACCCCGACTACTGGCGCTTTCGTGTAGAGCCACGGCTGCATCATACTATTTATATGGTAAACCGGAGTTGAGTATGGTGTTATGTCTTGCATAGTTATCGGAACTATCACAGGTGGTTCGCCAGTGACCCTCACATATATATCTGTCAGGTCAGGACTGACTCTCAGTATCCAGCCCTCCTTAACTGTTGGGGTTATCGCGAAGCCTGTGTGTTTTATGACCCAGTTAGCCTTAGTAGCGTCAACTGAGAGTACAGCATCCATCTCATCCCTAACCTCCTTCTTAAGCAAAGTGAATATGTTAACTGGAGAATCCATCATAGGGACGGGCTTGTGCGGACGTGTCGGTGCGTTAGGACAGATATGGGTAGTAACGATGACGTCGCCTGGCAGCACATCCCCACGACTCCTCATTTCAGCGATCTTGTATGCCGTGGCAAGCGCGACAATCGCGCCGTCAGCGTCAGAAACCATACCCAAGTATGCGGGTCTAGCACCAATCCCTCCCAGCCTACCTATGACTCCCAGCGTCGGGGACGAGCCTCCTGAGCTCCTACCACTCATCCCAGGAATAACTATAGTTATGAAGTCTGTTGAGCCCTTATCCCCGTGAATCGTCTCCACAGAGACTTGAATATCGCTAAAACCCTTACCTACGAAGAATTTCCTAACGACCTCACCATTAACTCTAGGATCATCTAAGAGATCTATTACTTCTAACACGTGTTTTAGGGTAGACATGACTAATCACAATCTAGAATACCTTAATATCATTTAAATATTTCAGTATTCTTCAATATTAATTAATTCATGTTAAAGGCCTATTACAGTACTTCTTTTAACTTCATTGAATTAATTAGAATTAATTAACTAGAATTATTGATTAAATTTAAATACTTGTTTCAAGATTAGTATGGTGTGATGATATCATAATGTCTGAATCTAATGAGTATCACCCGAAATTGTATGAGCCTATCGTCATAATTATAGGGCTTGCTCTAGCACTCTTTGGTGCTATAATCGGTATGGAACTAATAAGCAGGGTTGGTATCAACCCGAACACCTCGATTATTGGCGCTCTCATAGCTATAGCTTTCTCAACCATTTCGCTAAGAGGATGCGTAACGTTCACAGAATCAATCTAATGCAGACAGTAATATCGGGAGCGACGTTCCAGGCCGGGAACGTGTTCCTGCTTACGATAGCTGTACCATATCTTCTGGGACTTACGGGAGGTATGTATTTCTATGGGGTCATAGTAGGGGTCCTCATCGCGGGTGTAGTAGATATATTGTTTGCTTACTGGATATTTGACTCGCCGTTCTACTCTGCTAGGAATCCATGGCCGCCAGGCATAGCTACAGCTGAGGCTATCAAAGCTGCCTTAGGTAGGGGTAAGAGAGCGCTACTTCTGCTCTATGGCATGATTTTTGGTGGAGCACTCACATACCTCGGCTATCCAGGCGACGTGGTCGGCATTACCCTTATAACTCAGATAGTAGCTATAACGTCTTTCGGTATTGGTTTATTGTTGAGGGCGTACGGACCGACGCTGGTAGGTATAGATTTTTACAAGATATATGCACCATAAGGTATAATGGTTGGTGCTGGTATTGCAGCACTGATTCAGTTCCTTCTTCTCTACCTTAAAGTCAGGAGGAGACAAACTACTCAATCAGTAACGGAATCCACATCCAGCATTCCACCGACGCTCATCAGTGCAAACGAGGCTATAAGGAAGTTAGTTATGTCTTTAATTATTTTTGTGGCTGGTGCGTTAGTAGCTGGTTTAATAACTGGTGTTAGTGGTATGATGAGTTCTGAGATGTTCTTGTTGTGGGTCGTCTATATAGGTTTCCAAGCATGGTTCACAACTCTTATTTGTGCTCTCTCAGGAATGTATGCTGGCTGGTTCCCAGCATTCGCTACAGCACTAGCGTCATTAGTTATAAGCCTGGTTTTAGGCTTTCCACCACTAGCGGCAGGAATAGGTGTAGCATATGTTGCTGCTACTGGGCCCGGGATGGCGGACCTCAACTACGACCTGAAGACTGGGTGGATCCTCAGGGGCGAGGGGAAGGACCCGAATTTCGAAAGGATAGGAAGGAGATGGCAATTCTACACTAAGATACTTTCTCTAGCAGTAGCATTAACTATGGTTATTATATTCTACAACACGTACTTCGCAACTCTAAACCTATATCCACCAGCATCCAGAGCCCTAGCAGCTACCGCTAAGGCAGCAGCAGATCCTGAGTTAGCGAGATGGTTGCTAACTTGGGCACCCATAGGCTTCATACTGCAACTCGTCGGAGGGCCTGAAAGACAAATAGGGATACTCCTAGCTACAGGACTAATGATCCCCAACCCACCAGCCGGCATAGCTGTGCTAGTTACCGTAGCTGCCAGGCTAGCACTAACTAAAGCTCTGGGAGCTGAAAGGTTGAGGGACGTGTTCTACGTGGGTGGAGCCGGAGCAGTCGGAGGCTCTGCGATAATTTCGTTCATAGTATATACCTTAAGAGCTTACTTAAGGTTTTAAATAAAATTTTTCCACTATTAAAACATGTAAGAAATTGTTTACAGTTTGTTCCTAGATGATCATTCCAATCATTATATATTTGTTTACGGTTACATCTAAGGATTTTCTTCTCACCCACTCATTAGTAGTACTACTTCTCTTGTGGGTTTACTGAATACTCGAAGTAACAGCACAACCTCCTCAAGAATTAAATATTTTCTCTTAATGTTTAATACTGCCGCGACATCCTACCCCACTCTGAAACTACATGAGGGGGTATTTAATAGAGGTTCTTTTCAGGTTAATTCTAATGAGTAAGACTTTCTTCTCTTTGTACTTTTCATTAATAGCTTTCATAATGCCTAACAATTTAAAAAACAGACTAGATCTGTTTATTCCTTCTCTAGGAACTCGCTAATCCTGATTAGGAATTTACTTACCTCCATCGGTATTAGTATTTTTGAGGATGGTGCTACAGCTATTTTCTCGAGAGTTTCATAGTACTTGAGGAGTAGTGTGTTATGAGTTAATTGTCTGGCTGCTTCTTCAATCTCTAGTAAGGCTCTCTTCTTCCCTTCAGCTTCAAGTATTGCTGCCTGCATCTCACCTTCAGCTTTCTTTATCCTTGATTCTCTATAACCTTCAGCTTCAAGTATTGCTGACTGTTTCTTACCCTCAGCCTCAAGTATCATAGCTCTCTTAGTTCTCTCAGCAGCCATCTGCTTAATCATCGCTTCCTGAACCTCACTTGGTGGTTTTATCTCCTTGATTTCCACTGAAGTTATTTTTATCCCCCACCTGTCAGTTACTTCGTCTAGCTTAGCTCTAAGTGCTTGATTTATGTAGTCTCTACGTGCTAAGACATCATCTAGTAGTAAGTCACCTACTATTGCTCTGAGGGTAGTCACAGCTATACCTGTAGACGCCATAACGAAATTCTGGACTGATTTGACCGCGAGCTCTGGATCGAAAACCTTCATGTATATGAGTAAGTCTATGTTTACGGGCGCGTTATCCTTAGTAATACAGGTTTGGGGAGGTATATCAAGAACCATCTCCCTCAAATCAATCCAAGTTCCTGAGTCTATTATGGGTACTAGAAACACTAACCCAGGACCCTTAACTCCTATTATCTTACCTAACCTGAATACGACGAGTCTCTTATACTCAGGCACTATCTTCAAGTGCGACAATATAACAGCAAGAACAATCACTAAGAACAAACCTAAAATAACAAGAGATACTATATCGATCATATTAAATCACTCAATTAACTTATGTCGTTTAAACCTAATAAATTGTAGTTGCAAAATGTAGGAATCCTGAATAAGAAACTCAGAGTTAGGATATACTAGGGTTATTCCTTGACTCTTACTTAATAAGTTCTGGTCTTAAATAAAGCTTTAAGGAAGAACTACTTAAATCGGGATGTCTGACTTCAAGACACACTAAAGCGCCTGGACTTAAGTAGATTCTAAAACCACCTAATAATTCCTGAATGACGTCCTCAAGGCTTGGTGAGTGACCAACTAGTAGGATAGTGTCCTTGTCATCAAGACTCATCGAGTTAAGCAAGTATCTAAGATTATCTGAATCGAAATATTCTGGCAATAACTCATTCCTTTGAAGAATCTCACTAACTCCTAGGACCTCAGCAACTATTTCAGCAGTTTCTAGAGCTCTCTTAAGTGGGCTAGAAACTACGTATTTAGGTCTTAAACCAAAAACTCTAGCTACCTTAGCTACCTGGAGACGGCCCTCTTGAGTAAGAGGTCTCTCACTATCTGAAACCCCAGGCTCTTTGGATTCGGCTTCGCCGTGACGCATTAGGACGAGAAACATGTGTGCATACCTCAAGAATCTCTTCATATGCTTCCTTAATTTTTATTTCTTTCTGAAAGCTCCCAGATACTTCATTATTTCCTCATACACAGCCCCGTTAAGCAATCCATCATTTTTCAAAGTATTGAAGAGCTGGCGTGCAGTCATCACGTAATGATACTTCATCCCGAGAGCCCTCACTCTATCTTCAGCGCCTTGCTCTCTATCTACTATGACTAGAGCTCCTGTGGGGATGGCTCCTGAATTTCTTAGTATTTCGTATGTCTTCATTATTGAGTCTCCGGTCGTGGCTACGTCATCAACTATGAGTGAGGACCTACCTTCTACTTCCCCCTCAACCTGACTAAGCATCCCGTGATCTTTTCTCTCAAGTCTGACGTAAGCCATCGGTTTATTGGTGGCGGCAGCTATGAAGGCTGCTAGAGCTACTCCTGAAGTAGCTACACCTACTAAAACTTCGTAGTGTGATAGGTTGATTTTCTTGGTTACTTCTTCTATTATTAGCTTCATTATTTTAGGGTAGCTATATATTTTCCTCATATCTATGTAGAATGGTGAAGTTATTCCGGAGCTTAAGACGAATGACCCTATCTTGACGACTCCTACTTTATATAGTTCACGAATTAACTCCTGCATTCCCTAACCCTCTTTTCCTGCTCGTAAATAATTTTTTGAAGAGCTTCCCTAGGATTAGGAGAATTAGTTACGGCTCGCCCTACTATCTCGTAGTCGGCTCCGGAACATATAGCGCTGCCTGGTTCAGCACCTTGAGCTCCAACACCTGGTGAGAATATCCTTAACTCACTACCTGCTAATTCTCTAACCCTACCGATGACTTCCTTCCTAGTAGCTGGTGCTACAACACCCCAGACACGTAATTCTAGAGCAACGTTAACGAACTCACTCAAGTGCTTATCAATAAATTCTGTTGAGCCTTGATGACTCATAGAAACCACTAATATAGGCTTAATCCCTAATTCTTTAGACTTCATAACAAGAAGATCTAGCGCTCCACGCCTACCAACAAAAGCGTGAGATATTACTGCATTCACACCTGCGTCAGCAAGAACCTCAACCACGTAAGACATAATATCTCCTATATCAGCTAGCTTGAGATCCGCTATCAGAGGCTTACTACACACACTAAATAAGTTCCTCAAACTACTTACTCCGGTTCTCAGTACTAGTGGGAGTCCTACCTTAAACGAGGAAACTAACTCACATAAGTAATTAACACGCTCTTTAACCCAACTCTCAGGTTCTACTTTAGGCGGAGGATCTAACGCTACTACTACTTTACTCAAATGCCCGCTTAAAAAACCACAGAAAAGTTAATAAGCTTTACTATGTTTTGATTACCAACATAATATTTTCAAAACTAGCTTATAGTAGTTTCTACTAGTTCTTGTCTCAGAAATAATTATGGAAGTTAAGACAATAATCCGTATAACCAACACGAAAAGAACATTATGGAGGATTTTCTGGTACTCCTCGAATCACTACTTAATTTAAATAAGGAAGATAATATTATTGATGGTGTTTAATATGATATCACCTGTTCTTAACTACAGGGGTGTCATTGAAGAAATCTCTGGTGAGATCGCCTTCCAATATATATCTCGTGCTAAGGAGCTGGCTTCAAAAGGCTTTAGCGTGATATCGTTCGGGGTTGGTCAGCCTGACATTCCTACCCCACCACATATAATTGAGGAGGGTAAGAAAGCTCTTGACTTGAGATATACAGGCTACACTGAAACTGAAGGCATTAAGGAATTGAGAGAGTCGGTTGCTGAGTACTTAAACACTAGGTACGGTAGTGATGTCAGACCTGACGAAGTATTGATTACTATGGGAACGAAAGGTGCTGCTTACTTAGCTATGGCTGCTTACGTAAGACCTAATGATGAAGTCATAGTTACTGACCCAACATATCCAGTATACTCTGAGTTGCCTAAATTCTTCGGTGCGAGACCTGTTTACGTACCTTTAAAGTGGTTAGGTAGTGAAGAAGGCTTTGCACTTGATCTCAACGCTATCCATGAATCAATAACTAAGAAGACTAGAGGAATCGCTATAGTAAACCCACATAACCCTACTGGTGCTGTCTTTAGTAGAAGAGAAATCGAGGGATTGATGGATCTTGCCAGAGATTACAAACTCCTCATATTTGCTGACGAGATATACGATAATTTCCTTTACGAGGACGCTGATTTTAAATCATTCATGAGTTTTCCTGACTGGAGAGACTATATTCTTTACTGTAACGGTTTTTCGAAGACGTTCTCTATGACTGGCTGGAGACTCGGTTACTTAGTGGCGAGGAGAGAAGTCGCCAAGCTACTTATCAAGCTAGCTGTGAATACGTGGTCTTGCCCACCCTCAATCGCTCAGAAGGCAGGTATAACAGCTCTTAAAGGAGATTGGACCCCTGTTAAGGAAATGGTGAGGTTATTTAATAAAAGAAGACTAACTCTCTACAACGAGTTAAAGAAAGTAAAGGGCTTTGAGGTCTGGAGAGGTAAGGGTGCCTTCTACTTATTCCCTAGGGTAGCTAAGCTGCTTGACTCAATAGGCCTTGACGTTGAGGCATTCGTTAACAAGCTAATAGACGAGAAATACGTTGTGACTCTTCCCGGGACAGCCTTCCCGAGAGACTTCGGTAAGAACTATATCAGATTTAGTTACGCTGTAGATGAAGAGAAAATAATTGAGGGTGTTAGAAGGATAAAAGAGCTTGTGGAGGAAATAACAGCGAAGACTTAAACTTACCGCATAACCAAGCAACCTTAATGTAAGTGGTTAAGCGTAATTAATTTCTTCCTACACTTATCTTAGCCTTCTTTAGCGTCAAGATTTACTAAGTCATGAAGACTACAAACTTCATTGTTTTGAATATGAGTGTTCTAAAATTGGAGAACAGTAAAACATAAAATATAATAAAATATTTAGCGTGAGAAATTATGTTGTACTATTTCTTTGTCTCACCTACTTCAAAGATGTACCTAGTGTAGAAGTCTTTAATAAGTCTGATGGCAACCGGCATTAAGTACGCTACTGCTACTAAGTTCGGTATGGCCATTAAACCATTCATAGTGTCTGAGAAGTCCCAGAATACCGCGAAGAGTTCTGGAGATATTGCTGCAGGGATTATTGGGACGATCCACATAAACCTCCATATCCATTTCAAGGGTTTCTCAGGCAGTTTAAGTGTCTTGTTCAAGAAGTATAGCCAGTTAACCTCACCGTACCATTCCCAGCTCAGGAGTGTTGTAAATGCGAATAATCCTAAACCTAAACCAAGAACAATTGGTGCGTATATCCCGTAAGCTCTGTGGAAGGTCTCCATAGCTAGTGCTGCCCCGCTTAACTTAGGTCTCTCTATGTATGTTCTAGCCACTACATTAGCTACGCCGGTTACACTACATATGACGAGAGTATCCATGAATACTTCGAAAATGCCGTACATGGCTGCCCTACCCGGGTGGTCTATAGTCATGTAGGCGTATAGGTTTGGTGCGCTGCCTAAACCTGCCTCATTAGAGAATAATCCCCTGGCGAAGCCAAACCTTATCGCTGAGTAAACTACCCAGCCTGAGAGGCCTCCTGCCGCAGCCTGCGGAGTGAATGCGTAAGTGAATATCTCTCTTATTGCTAACCCGAAATTGCCGGCATACATAACCCATATACCAACCCCGAATATTATGTACCAGGTAGCCATGAAGGGTACCAAGTAGTTAGCAACGTCGGCAATCCTTCTAACACCACCAAGAACCACTAGCGCAGTAAAAATTGCCATTACCACACCTACAGCAAGTCTAAACGTGAAGACATCAAATTCGTAATGAGTCGCAATATACTCAGCCGCTAAAGCTACGTTATTAGCCTGAACCATGTTACCGATGCCGTAAGCTGCTATGAACGCAAATATAGCGAAGAGTACGGCGAGCCCGGGCCCGACAACCGGCACTAACTTAATATAGTATGGTGTGCCTCCCTCAACCCTTCCATCCGGGAGAACTCTACGGGACCACACACCCAGGGTTGCCTCAAATCCTTTTAGACCCATACCAAGTATTCCGCATATCCACATCCAGAATAACGCACCAGCACCACCTAAGTTTAGAGCTGTCGAGACACCAGCTATGTTACCTACGCCAACCGTAGCACCCATCACAGCAAACCATATAGCGAGTGGTTTGGCTTCACCTTTACCTCTCTCACCTTTATACCACATATTCTTAAGCACTATACCGAATCTCCTAATTTGATAGAACATTGTATAGATGCCTACTGCTAACCCACTTCCTGCAAGAATGATGATAGCAGGCAAACCCCATACTAGCCCATTAACTAAGTACATGAAGTCTATTAATGACTGAAGAGGTTCCACTAATGGCACCTCAATAAAATATTATATTTATGAGGTGATTTTATGACGGAATTTGAGGTTCATTCAAAAGATAAAGACATAGTGATTATGTTATGGATTATCGGCATATTGGTTGTAAGTTTACTCACGATGACTGTCGCTTGTAGCGAGAATATTAAAGACGTTATTAGGGACGTAGGAATACATATTGGGACTGTTTTAATAGTAATACTCTTAGGAGTTGCTGCATTGTTTATAGGAAGGGGTAGAGTCGAGAGAATTAGTTTATGGAAATACACGTAAAAATAAAGTTATATTTTTACATATTTTCAACCTGATTTAACAGATTCTGACATTCTTTCCATAAAATGAGTTAATTTATTGAATTAATTGTTTCCTGACTGTTTAGATAAAATATTAAAGCTCTTGTAAGTTTTAGCAATGGGGTGTTTAATGACATCGATTCATACACAAATCCCGACTACTAAAAAATTACAGAAAGCCTTAAGGTTGTTAGCAAGTATAAGGAGTATGTCTCTTCCAGTCAAGCTTTCAAGTACTTTCCGATAGCGATTTCGAAAGCTAAGAATGCTAAGCTATGGGATCTCGACGGTAATGAGTATATTGATTTCCTGTCAAGTGCTGCTACATATAATGTTGGTCATAGTAATGAGAAAGTAATCAATGCTGTGAAGGAGCACCTAGATAAGTTCATTCATTACTGTCTTTACCTATATCACGAGCCTGTGGTAGAGCTCGCAGAGCTTCTTGTAAGAATAACGCCCGGAAATTACGAGAAGAAAGTAGTTATTGGGTTAAGTGGGGGAGACGCTAATGATACAGCCTTAAAAGCAGCGTTAGTATTCACGCGGAGACCGAATATAGCTTCGTTCACTTATTCTTACCACGGCACTACCGCACTCGATATAGCTGTGAGCGGGTCTTTTAGTCCTGAGTTAAGAAGCGTTATTCCGGTGCACGGTGTCTACTTTCTAGAATACCCAGATACATACAGATGTGCCGGAGGTATTGAGGATCCTGTTGAGTGCGGAGAATACTACCTAGATAAGGTAGAGAAGTTCTTTAAGAGAAACGTGGCTGGTGAGTCATTCGCGGCTTTAGTTATGGAGCCTGTGCAAGGTGATGGAGGAGTTCTCATACCACCTGAGAACTTCATGAAAGGTATTAGGAGGATAACTGAGGAGTATGGGATGATCCTTATAGACGATGAAGTACAGACAGGGTTGGGTAGGACTGGAAAGCTGTTCGCTATAGAGCACTACAGTATCGTACCGGATCTAGTAGTTCTAGGTAAGGCTCTTGGTGGGGGGATGCCGGTCTCGGCGATCGTTGGTAGAAAGGACGTGCTTGAGTCAGCACCTCCACAGACATTCTTTGCTACCTCAGCGGCGCATGCAGCCTCGGTTGCTGGGTCTATATCTGCTGTAAAGTATGTTCTAGAAAATAACCTACCTGATAGGGCTCAACATCTAGGTACCTACATGTTAAGAAGACTGAACGAGCTTAAGGAGAAATATGAAATAGTTGGGGATGTTAGAGGCGTC
Source organism: Candidatus Zestomicrobium tamdykulense (assembly GCA_039889305.1). GTDB lineage: Archaea > Thermoproteota > Thermoprotei_A > Sulfolobales > NBVN01 > Zestomicrobium > Zestomicrobium tamdykulense. The sequence continues at coordinate 13,820 of JAVVFV010000003.1, forward strand.
GGGTTAATGATTGGTGTCGATATAGTTAAGAACAAGAAAACTAAAGAACCAGACAGGATTACTGCTCTAAAAATCATATGGAGAGCTTGGGAGAGAGGACTTATCATGATGACTTACGGTAAATACGGTAATGTGTTAAGGATAGCTCCTCCACTAACAATACCTAAAGAAGACCTTGAGAAAGGGCTTGAAATAATAGAGAACTCGATACGTGACGTAATTCGCGGCGTCGTACCTGATGAGGTAATAAAATATATGACGGCATGGGAGTGACTTAAACTCGCTTAAAGATCAACAACATTTTTACGAAATGAAACACTATTCTTAGAGTGAAGAATAGTCAATAGAGCCACAATACTAATCTGCCTAGATTTGGCGTATTAAGTGATAATAATATGATGACGCTCTAAATAATGGTGTAAAACTCTTCCAGCAATTAAGGTCAGATATGGTTTCTGCTGAGTCATTGCTAATCCTTAGCTTAGAGAAGCATTTGTCTAATGTTTTAGGATTAAGGCTAGAAAACAAGCTTCGTAATATATATGCTTTCTGACGTAATTTTATTTGGGTCTATGATGAGCACTACTTCAAGATACTGTTTAGCTTTTTGGTTTGTTTTATTTATAGGTCTTATCATGGTTTCCGCAATAACGCTCATAGCATTACCACAGGGTAGGGTAGGCGTTGTTGCCGAGCTAACATCAACCATTGACGGGGGTGCTGTTGAGGTTGTTTCTCGTGCAGTGAGTGAGGCGGTTGGCAGGTCCTCTGTGTTAATACTGTATATAGATAGTTATGGGGGGTATCTAACGGCAACAGATTCTATAATAAAGATAGTTATGGAGTCTGGTGTGGTGACTTACGTTTATATACCTCCCGGAGGTAAGGCAGCTTCTGCAGGGTCTTTAATAGCTTTGTTGGGTAGGAAGATCTTCATGGGTGAGGCGTCAACCATAGGTGCTGCGCAACCAAGCCCCTCAGACGAGAAAACAATTAATTATGTTGTGGGTAGGTTTAGGTCTCTAGCTACCATAGCTTTCAAAGGTAATGAGACTTTAGTAAGAATTGCTGAGGAATTCGTAACTAAGAATAGAGTTCTGAGCGCTGCTGAAGCTGTAGTGCTAGGTTTCGCAGAACCAGCTAACAGCTTAGAGGAAGTAAGACAAAAATTAGGACTTGACGAATTAGTTGTGGTTGGTTATACAGCTTGGAATCACTTAATATCTGTGTTCTCAGTACCCATAGTAAGTTCAATAGCTCTCATAGTAGGTATTGCTTTAATATTTATTGAATTTGTTCAAGCAGGTTTTCAAGGGTACGCAATTGCTGGTATTGTCTTGATATTGCTTTCATTATACTCTATGTGGGTAGTTCCTGTAAGCCTCTTTGCTCTCTCACTACTCATAATGGGGTTAATTCTCCTTCTCATAGAGATACTGACTCCAGGATTCGGTGCTTTCGGAATAACCGGCCTAATACTCATGTTTGTTGGAGCTTACGAAACAATAACTAGAGAGTCTTTCGGAATTCCATCCATACTACCACTAGTTGTTGCAGCAGGTTTCGCGATGTTGGGAGGTTTGATGATTTACGTTGGGTATGAGGCCGGGAAAGTCAGGAGACTTAAGACTAAGACGCTTCGTGAGAAACTAATTGGTGAGGTTGGGATAAGTAAAACCAGATTAACGCGTGAGACGCCGGGCGTGGTTCACGTGCTTGGTGAGGACTGGACAGCATACTCTGTTGACGAAGTAATAGAGCCTGGGACCAAGGTTAAAGTAACTGATGTTAAGGGTCTAACACTTTACGTCTCTAAAATCGGTGAATTCACTAATGAGTCAGGAAGGTCTAGATTACAGGAGAGTTAGAGAAGAATTAAGAAAAAAGATATGGGATTTGATGGAAACAACAAACATAGCTAGATTCCCAAGACCAGTACATGGTAGAATACCAAATTTTGTTGGTGCCGAACAATCCGCGTTAAACCTGCTTAAACACTACTTAATTAAGACCTCCAAAGTAGTTAAAGTAAATCCTGACGCACCACAGAGAGCTGTACGTGAGTTAATGCTTCATACACACAAAAAAGTTGTGATGCCAACACCAAGAATATCTGAAGGTTTCTTATTGTTAGATCCTGACAAAATACCTACGAACGCTTACGACGTAGCCTCAACGATACAAGGAGCTTTCAGGTACGGTGAGCACGTAGACCCGCAGAACTTACCAACTATAGACTTAATAGTGGCGGGATCCGTCGTTGTTGACGTATTCGGTGGGAGGTTAGGAAAAGGAGAAGGATACTCAGAACTCGAGTACGGGATTCTCGTAGAGTGCAAGAAAATCTCTCCTGATATCCCAATAATGACAACTGTTCACGATATTCAGGTAGTGACGGAGAGAATACCGCTAGAACCGTGGGACTTCACGGTCGACTGGATTATAACACCAACAAAAAACATTCAAGCTAGAGGTCCTAAAATAAGACCTAAAGGAATTTTATGGGAATACCTAGAAAAAGATAAGTTAGCGAAAATACCTGTGTTAGATACGTTACTAAGACGAGGAGGTTGCTAGAAGATCAACTAGCACTAAAAGCAGCGAAACACACTAGTCTGTTCCCCCTAAGTAAAAGGATGACTAAAACTCGTAATACTTTTGAAAGTCATTGCTGGTTTTGTTTTATGAAGTCATCATTTCTTGGGAGTGCGAATCTTAAGAGAGCTACAATTCCTCCAAACCCTCTTAACTTAATAGCTAGCGGGGATTCTGCTGGAACTATCCTAATATTACCTCCCTTCTCTTCAACCATATTAAGGATTTTCTCCACACGTACATATTCGTCAGAAGTAAGCAGGTCCTCGTTGACGAGAAGAGTGTCTACGGCGTTATTGAGCGCTGCAAACTCAACGTCTTTTAAACCATAAGCAACTCTTTCAGGATTTGACATAAGTAATTTCAGGAATTTTTCTAGTATTTCCTCACCCTCAACAATTACGTACTCTTGCAGTAGGTCTTTCACGGAGTCTCTCTTAAGTAGTTCATGTATTCCTGCTCTACCACCTATAGAAACAGAGTCCGCGAATATCTTTAGCTTATTCCCAACACGTGTTTTAAGCTTTTTAACTAAAGCTTCCCTAAGAACTGTAGGAGAACCGACTATTATGAAATCTATTTTCTCGGATTCTAAATACTTAACTATTTCTTCAGTGATTTGAGTAGCTAAGTCCTCTATGGATGATTCGTCATCGCTTCTTATGCCAGGAAGTGTTAAATCATTTAAGAACCTCACGCCTTGATTATAGAGAAGAGCTAAAGAAACCTCATCAAAATCAGCGGCTACTAGCAATGCTCTAAACCTCCTTCTATTCGAGAGAGACTCTAATCTCTTCAGTAATGCTTGACTTATTGATTCTTTAAATAGAGTTATTTCATTCCCCACGTCAACGTTTAGTGTGTGGTAAGAACCTCTTAATCCGTACTCTTCAGGTCCCTCAACTATGACTCCGTGTATTCTTAACCTACTCGCGAATGGCTGGAAATAAAGCTTCTCGACCTTAATAGCTAGAATCATAGGTAGTCTCTTTTTACCCTCGCCATCTATCTTCACATCTCTTAAAGTTTTAGCTACTACGACATCTCCTGCTTTAATAATATTTTTCAGTACCCACAAATCATCAACATCTTCAACCCTGACCTTTACCCAACCTTTTTTCAGATCCTTATCAATTACTTTCAATGACTACACGACACCAAGTCTAACTCAGCTTAGGCAGTATTAAGCAACAAATAATGGTTAAGGATGAGAGACATAACGTATTAGAGAGAAATTCAAAACAAGTAGGAGGAGAATTACTTATAAGAGGCTCCATACTTTAAGTATGGGGTGCGTATAGTGAGTAAGAATCTTGATTACTTTTTCTTTCCCGAGAGTGTCGCTGTGGTTGGTGCGTCTAAAACTCCGGGTAAGGTAGGTTATGAACTTCTCAGGAATTTGACTGAGTTTTATAGGGGTAGGATCTATCCAGTCAATCCAACAGCTGACGAGATTCTTGGTCTTAAAGCTTACCCGTCAATTAGAGCAATACCTGACAGAGTTGATGTAGCAGTTATATCAATTCCTGCTGAGAAGGTTCCTGAAGCTGCTGTTGATGCTGGTGAGGCAGGAGTTAAAGGACTCATAGTGATTTCTGGAGGGTTTAAGGAGGTTGGTCATGAGGGTGCTGAGAGAGAGGAGAAGTTAGTTAAGATTGTAAGTAAGTATGGGATGAGGTTAATAGGCCCGAACTGTGTAGGAGTTTACGTCCCTAAGTCCGGGATGAATACTCTCTTCCTGCCTAAGACGAGGCAGGGTTTCCCACCACACGGACATATAGCTTTCGTTTCCCAGTCAGGAGCGTTCGGGTCAGCAGTGTTAGATTGGGCAGCATTGAGAGGGCTTGGAATAAGTAAGTTTGTTAGTTACGGTAATAAAGCTGACGTAGATGATGACGACCTTCTAGAGTATCTTAAGAAAGACCCTGATACCAGAGTAATAACGATGTATATTGAGGGAGTTGAGGATGGTAAGTCCTTCTTTAAAGCTCTAAAAGATACTACTCCAGTCAAGCCCGTAGTTATTCTTAAGTCAGGCAGGACTGAAGCTGGTGCTAGAGCTGCTTCATCACATACAGGAGCTCTTGCAGGTCAGGATAAGGTGTATGCTGCTGCTTTTAAGCAAGCAGGAGTTTTGAGAGCTTACGGAATGGAGGAACTTTTTGATATGGCTTTAGCACTAGCTCTCCAACCACCATCATACGGTCCAAGAGTTGCTGTTTTGACGGTAGGTGGAGGTTCCGGAGTAATGGCTACCGACGCTTTATCTGATTTAGGTCTTCAGGTATCTAGACTTAGTGATGAGACTGTCGAGAAGTTAAGGAGAGTCTTGCTACCTATAGCTTCTCCCTATAACCCCGTAGACGTGACTGGCTCAGCAAGAGACGAGCACTTAATCCAGGCAGCAGAAATACTGATGAAGTCTGGTGAAGTAGACGTGATACTTTGGCTACCCTACTACATAGTTCCGGGCGTTACAGACAAACTAAACTCAGAATTCATAAAATTAGTTAATGAGATTAATAACACACTCCAACACCCAATACCCATAGTAGGAGTAGCTACAGGAGGCTCCTACACAGCAAAATACTCTGCTGAAGCCGAAGCAATGGGCATACCAATGTATCTCTCACCCGAGAGAGCTGCCAAAGCCGTAAAAGCTTTAGTAGATTACGGTAACTGGCTAAAAACAATAGGAAAATTCGATGAGTACATAGAAAATATCAGAAAGAAGCCATTAAATTAAAACGTTTCCTCACTTCAAAACCTCTCCAGTTCTTAACTATACTATCAGAAATAAGATTATTCATGCTTAAATTCCAGCTAGTCCACTGAATTCTTAAGGCAACCTAGATACAAAACAAAGTACTTGGGTTCTTTCCGCTTTTAGTTTTAGTTATTTGAAACGCAATTAAGTCTTTGTTTTTGAGTCTTTTCAGGAGTTCTTCGTAGTACTTAAGGAATTCCTTAAACTTCTCGCTAGTGTAGAGTATTAAGCCCTCTGAAAGAGCATCGACTATAGTTGGGTCTCTCTTCCTAAGATCTCAATAGCTTCACTAAAGACGTATAGATAAGGTCCTACCATAGATAGGTTACTCAACAAGTCTAAGATCTCCCTTATTCTACCTAAATATTTTGTCCTAAATATCAGAATATCGTAATCACTTCATGACATATTCTAATACTAGATCCAAAGAGTATTAAAACATCGATGCAATAATTACTCGCAAACTATAGTTTTAGAAGTTCCTCATGTTCTGGAGTTCAGAACTTCGTTTCTTAGAATTAGTTTACGGGATCTATTAAGGTTCTTATTGTTATTACGAACACTACGTATTATGTTTACTTAATGAGGCTTCTTATGCAATAATGAATGTAAGTAATTTATTAAGTAGTTTTTTATTAAGTAGTTTTCTTTTATTTATTGTGTGAGTGAGGTGATGTTAAAATACCTCAGCAGCGAGATTCTGAATCTTTAAGAAAGTTTCTTGATGACTTGGGCGTGTGGTATCGTTTTTATGAGTTTCCTGAACATACCATGACTGTAGAAGCATCTGTTAAACAGTTAGGTGTGAGTCCAGATAAAATCATTAAGACGTTAGTAGTTGTTAATGAGAGAAACGAACCGTTCGTGGCGATTATACCTGGTGATAAAAAACTTGATTTAAACAAATTTTCTGCTATTCTTGGATGTAAAGTAAGGATGGCTAAAGCTAAAGAAGTGAGGGACTTAACAGGGTATCCTGTTGGTGCTTTACCACCAGTTGGGCACGAGATAACAACATACGTAGATAGGGATGTATTAAAACATGATAGAGTAGTAGGTGGAGGTGGCAGTACTCACACCTTAGTAGAACTAGAGACGAGAGATTTAATCAGACTTACTAAAGCTATGATTAGCGATATTACTGAGTGATTACTGTGAATAATATCATGAACTTAATTTTAGGAATCTTAACGTATTTGGGTGACTAAGTTGGGTGGGATTTTCGGCATAGTATGTGTTTCTCAAATACCTGCAGGCGTAATGAGGGAAGGATTGAAGAGATTAACGTATAGGGGTTTTGACGGGACTGGACTCGCTTATCTTGATGAGACAGGTAATATAATCATACGTAAATCTCCTAAACCATTAAACGAAGCTCTTAAAGACATTAACTTAGATGAGATTCCAGCTAGCATAGCGTTAGGGCATGTGAGATATGCTAATAGAGGTAGGCCCGTTTATGAGAACACACACCCATTAACTGATTGCAGAAATGAAATAGTTGTTGTAGGAGATGGAGTAATAGAAAATTTTGAGGAATTCAAAGAAGTATTAGAGAAGAAAGGTCATGTGTTCGTTTCGAGAACAGATACCGAAGTTTTCGCACACTTAGTAGAAGATTTCATGAAAGAAGGAGGTAATCTCTTAGAAGCGATTGCTAGAGCTACTAGAGAGTTGAGAGGTGTTTATTCTATAGCTTTACTGATTAGAGGTACTCAAAAAATATACGTAGTCAATAATGAGCAATCAATAATGATTGGTAAGGGAGATAAGTGCTACTACATCTCGAGTGATATACCGAGTCTTTACGGTTTTTCTGAAGACGCTCTCCTACTAGGAGACGACACCTTAGCTGAGGTAGGGAGTGATGTAGTAAGAGTTTTTGATGTGAAGACATTAAGTGAGGTTAAAGAACTCACACGTAAGAGGATCAAGTATTCTCCAGGAACGTTTGAGAAAGCTGGATACCCTCACTACATGCTGAAAGAAATCTATGAAATACCTGAAGCTTTAGTAAAGACTACATACACCCTCATGGATAAGTACCTTAGGCTAGCTTCTATGGTAATTTATGGAGCTAAAAATACCTACGTAATAGGTACGGGTACTAGTCTTCACGCCGGTCTTGTGTCTGCTTACTACTTTAGTGAGATGTCAGACATATTTGTTAACGTGATTAGTGCTGCTGAGTTCCCGTATTACGCGTTAGACAACATATCCACAGGAACTGTAATCATAGCTATAAGTCAGAGTGGTGAGACCAGCGACGTTATTAAGAGTATCAGGTTAGCTAAGCAGAGAGGAGCCGTCGTAGTTGGAATTACTAACGTGGTTGGTTCAAGACTTTCTCTAGAGTCTAACGTGTACTTACCTATCGGTGCAGGTCCGGAGATAGCTGTGCCGGCAACAAAGACATTCACTTCGACTCTAGCTACTTTAGCTATACTCGCTACCTACACGGGACTCCACACAGGCTTGGCAGAGAAAAAAGACTTAGAAAACCTATACGATAAGTTAAGAAATTTTGCTAAAGACTTGTCAAGCAGGCTACCCTTAATCGACAATAACGTTTCTGCAATTGCAGACGAACTAATAGGTTGGGAAAGTGTCTACGTCTCTAGTAGTGGCATAAATTACCCTATAGCTCTTGAAGGAGCTCTAAAACTTAAAGAGACAGCCTTAATACATGCTGAGGGGCTACAGCTAGGGGAGGTCAGGCACGGTCCCATGGTCTTAATTAAGGAAGGTTACCCAATAATACTCATAAAACCTGTTGAGGAAACAGCGCTAGACCTCTATAATAAGGTAGCTAAAGAAGCTCTATCTAAGGAAGCTAAAGTAATTACTATAACTTCTGATAGGGAAGGAATTGGGAACTTAATAGATGTGCCTCACGTTGATAAAGAATTATCACCTATCGCAACAGTCGTAGCTCTTCAATTACTATCATATAGGTTAGGAAGCAAGCTTGGAAAACCTATAGATACTCCTCCAGGACTTGTCAAAGCTCTAACTATCTAGAGAGTAGGTATGACCACAGCGAAGCCACAACTATTTGCAGCGTCGTTAAGAAAACTATCCTGAGCCAGTAAGACCACTCTAGACTTATTTTAGCTCTTTCACACATTCCTAGAGCTACTATGTTGGCTGTGGAACCTATTGATGTGTAGTTACCGCCCAGAGTTCCTCCATACAAGAGTACCCAGAATACTGACTTAGAGTTTGCTAAACTACTCACTCTCTTAGCTACTGGGGTCATCGCTACTATGACAGACAATTATCAAGTAATGAACTAAATGTTGCTGCCAAAGATAGGAAGATTATGTTTAAAAGGTTGTAGTTTATGCTAGAACCACTAGTAACTGTTTTTAGACTTAAGAAGGCTATCTTAGGTGCAGCATCACTCCAAAACATAGAATGACCTAACATAAATAACGCTATAAAAATAATATAGAGGACCCTCAACACCTCTAGTTATGAAAACCTTTAATTCTTCAGCCCTAATTTGAGTCAGTGACAAAAGTATGAAGACGTAAGGAATAAGAGGAGAGAGTGAGGATCTACGCAAGAACCGCTTAACAACGATACTAATTCCAAGAGTGGGCTGTTTAATGCTATTACTACTAGGAAGCCTACAAGTAAAGCGATGCCAGACCTAATAGCTCTACGTTCCTGTAATGTTAGATCAGCAAATGACTTAGTTCTCATGGTCTCTATATATCTTTAGTTAGCTTTGAGGATAGTATTAACAAGTAATTCCTAAGTAAAATGTATGCTGATATCAACATCACTAATAAGGTGATGAATGAGAGAGGTAATGCTCTGTAGAGAAACTCACTCACAGTTAATTAAGCTTCATAAGACACATATATTCCTATAGGATTATCTATCGGTAGCGCCATACTGCCAGTGTTAGTAGCTAGAACAACAAGTATTACAAGAGGTCTCACGTCATGCCTAGTATTTTTCTTATGTCGAAAACCAACATGGTCACGTAAACTATGCTGGTTACTTCATCTACTGTTAAAGCTAGAAACCAAGCAAAGAAAGATAAATACATTAGTAGGTAAGGTGAGCTCCCACTTAAACTTAAGATACTAATTGCTATATACTCGAGGACTCTTAGCTTGCGTAGTATGTAAGTGAAGGTCATGCTACCTATTAAAAAGAGAACTAGCCTCCATTCAGCACCAGATATGAGTTCTTGAGGAGGAACCACACAGCAAAAACTAGTAAGGCTACCGAAAGGAAAGCAGCAAAATACCGCAACTTTGTAGAGGTTATCGTGAGACTCACTACTAGCAAGAAAAGACCAAGTGATAAAATCTGACGATAAATACTGCTTGAGGAATCTAGCATCTCTCCACACATAGCTAAAGTATAATTACTTCTTATAGTGCGAGGTATTGAGGATATGCTCATAAGTAGGTACGAGAAGAGAAATAAACCAACAACAAGTACAAGCACCTTAAAGGCAGGCCTCATTTTAAAAAACGCAGTATACTGAGTTTTACTTGGGTGGAGGCCACCTTCTATCAAAATATATGTTCTTAGACGTGGCTGAGAGAGGTATTCCGAAAACATAGTCAGCTTTAATTAGACCTAATTCTTGAGCGGCTACACCAACCGTGAACATCACTCTATTATCTACGTTATGTAGTGATGATGTTTTAACAGCTGATCCTATTGCTATACCTAAGTTTACTAAGGAGGATACTATATTAGCGTCAAGTTCCCAATTTCTAGGGTTCTTGAGTCCCAGATCTACTATCTTACTACCTATTAACACTACTGCAATACTGTTTCTCACGTTTTGAGCGTCTCTAAGGAAGAAGTCCCCGAACTCTTTTGAGAGCTCTTCCATCTTGCTAGCTAGTAACTCGAGTTCTTCCCTAGTATTAAGGATTTTAACCTCGATGTTATCTACGCCTCTGGCCTTAGGAGCTGTTCTAGCAGAGAGTGCCATCATCTTGGCAACCTCAAGAACACTTTCTCTCAAGGCTTCCTCAAACTCTATCATTTAATTACACCATATTTAGTTCGATATCCATTTAAAATTTGATCTAAACATACAGTATCCTCGTAGTTACGTATTTTTGTTCCTCTCATCTTAACTGGAGTAACTAACTATCCACAAAGTATCGTAAGTTAAAAGATCTCTCACTATTTTTTCACGGGGTCTTGATTTAATGCTATGATTGAAGGTAAATTATATCAATCGTGTGTTGACCAAGAATCTGTCGTATGCTTAGTGTGTGAGAGGAGATGTTTGTTAAGAAAAAATATGAAAGGTCTTTGCGGGAATTATGTTAACATAATCGGCAAACTATACTCGATAGGTTATGGCAGATTAAGCGCTGTTGAGAGCAGACCTATAGAGATAAAACCCTTCTTTCATTACTGGCCTAACAGTACAGCACTAACATTTTCTGGTCTAGGATGTAATTTCTACTGTCCTTGGTGTCAGAATTACTTTCTGAGTTTTAGGCATCCTAGTGATGAGCCTCTAATACAGCCTTCATACCTAGTTAAGTTAGCTAAATCTTTAGGAGATGAGGGACTTTCAGCAAGTTTTAATGAACCTACAATTAACTACGAATACTTACTAGATGTTGCTGCGCTAGCTAGACGTGAAGGCCTTTACTTAACCATAGTATCTAACGGCTACCAAACCCCGGAAGCTTTGAATGAATTAGTGGAAGCTGGGTTTGATGGTTGGAGCATAGACATAAAAGGGTGTCCCAACATGAAGAGAGCACTACTTAACATAGATCATAATAAGGTCTTCAGGAACGCTAAACTAGTTCTTAATGCTGGAGGACACGTAGAGATGGTTTACTTAGTAGTAACTAAGACTAACGATAGTGACGAGTGTGTGGAATGGATTATAAACAAGCACATAAATGAGTTAGGATCTGAAGTTCCCTTACACGTGAATAGATACTACCCAGCACATAAATGGAGAGAAGAACAAACCTCATTAAAGAAGCTTTTAGAAATACGTGATAAAGCTAAGAAAGAAGGGATAGAGTATGTGTATGTAGGTAATGTAGGAATTCCTGAGTTCGAAGCAACTAAATGCCCTAAATGCGGTAAAACCCTTATAACACGCTATAATTACAGAGTAGTTGAATTCAACCTACTGAAAGACGGAGGTATTTATAAGTGTCCTCGATGCAGTACACAGATACCGATTAGAGGTAACTATGTAGCCAAATAATTATGTTTTCACTAAGCACGATAAGTGTAGGTAAGTAAGGTGGTGAAGAAGTGATTAATGTAGTAGTTTTGGATAAGGGGGTTTCCTTCGGACCTTCCCCAACCAACACTGAGCTCAGCAGGCTGAGTAAGGAGTATACGCATGTGGTTGTTCTAACATATCCTCACGAGGTTAAGTATGATGTAAATTCACTAAAAAACTTCGGTATCGAGATATTGGAGGTTCCGGTTCCTGACTTTAGATCCCCACCATTACTTGACCTAGTATTCATAGTTGAGTGGATTTTAGATAAGGTTGCTGCGGGCGGTAGGGTATATGTTCACTGTGCTGGAGGTTATGGGAGATCTGCGACAGTAGCTGCGGCATATCTTATTCGTAGGTATAGGAAGAACTGGTTAGAATCCATGGATCGAGTAAGGAAACTTAGGAAAGGGTCTCTAGAATCTGTTGAGCAGCTCTCTGTATTAAGAGCTTATGATGTCCTACTAAGGTACTTGAGCCCTGTTGAGCTTCTGAAGTCATTTAAATGCACAGATAAGCAAACTAAAAACCACGTATCGAAGATACTACAAATAGGTCTCAAAAATTCTGAGACCATAGCATCACTCACTAAAATACCTCAAAACTTACTTATTCAAGAACTATTTAATAGCGTTAATCACTACCTCAATTCTCAAAAACTAGAATGTATTTTTACGAGACTCCCAATACTATGTAACGTAAATAAACCAGTAAGTGATGATTTAGTGAGTCTCCTTAAAACATATGCTGAATTATCTATAGCTACTGATGAGCCAAGAAACCAATGTGTTGAGGATCTAGAAATAAGACATAGGGAAAACAATTTAGTAGAAGTAGTACTCTACTGTAATATTAATCTCATGTCTTCATGTGGTGTGGTTAAGAAGCGTGTGGAGAACTTACTATCTAAAATGTGTGAAATGCTTAACTGTAGTGTTAAGACTGTGATGCTGGACTTCCTCTCCTAAGCCCTTCAGCTCCATTAAGGAATGAATAAGCCTTAAATCCTTTCTCACGCAGTTTTAAAGCTTCTACGTAGCTTCTATTCCCTTTATCACAGTATAGGATTAATGTTTTATCTCTTAACTCCTCTAAGTTGATTTTCTCGTAATGTAGAGCTCCCGGATAGTGCCATTCAAGATATTCATCTAAATCACGAAGATCTATTACTACAGCATCATCAGGTATGTAATCAATAACGATAGACTTATCAGGTACTACATCATCAAGACTAGAAGCTCTAACTTCGAAAACCTTAAGGGTATTCAGTACTTTAGTCATTAGGTCTTCAGGAAGCTTCATGAATTCACTACGTAATTCTTCAACAGACACTTTAGTTCTGACACGTGAAGGAGCTATTGAACAAGGCTCACCTACCATAGATGATGTCTCGTAAGTACCTATCCTTCTAGCAAGACTAACTATCTCTTCTTTATCAAGACCTATTAGAGGTCTTAAGACAGGAAGCTGTAAGCCAGATACTAACTGAGCAGCGCTTAAGTTAACTAACGTCTGACTTGATGTTTGGCCAATAGACTCACCCGTTACCACAGCATCATAGTTTCCTGCAGCTATTTTAGACGCTAAGTAATACATTAACGTTTTCAGAACTACCTGTCTAAACTCCCACCTCACGTTAGTCCTAATGTAGTTTAGTGCGTGAGTTAAGTCAATTACATAAAATCTTGGGTTGTGACCATAAAACCAATTATAGGTGAGTGTCTTAGCTACTGTGAAAGCTAAGCGAGTTGCGCTGGGAGAACCCATAAAGAAGTGAAGAAAATCTATTTTGATCCCCCTCTTAGCGACGAGCCATGTAGCTACGGGCGAATCTATCCCTCCAGAAAACAATGAGAGTGCATGTCCTTCAGTACCTATGGGTAGTCCTCCTACACCACTAATTAATTTCTTATAGAAGTATGCTGTGGGGCCCCTAATCTCTACATGAATCTCGACCTCAGGCTTCTCGAGATCAACTCCTGCTGAGTAAGGTTTCAGGAAAGCACCTAATTCTCTAGCCACATCAAGTGATGTAAACTCGTGAGTACCGAATCTCTTAACTCTAACAGCAAACTTCTTATTAGTAACTAGGCTTACTGCTTTTTCACCAACCTTACTAACAAGGTCTTTTAGATCATTAAAGTTTATTAAATCAACCTCACCTATCTTCATCACACCGAAAACTCTACTCAGGTCTTCTAATACGTCTATATCAGACTCCAGGAATATTTTAGCGTTGATAATTTTGAAACTATAATTGGTGGAACCATACTCTTGAAGAACTTCACTTATGTTCTTAATTAAGACTCTATAGAATTTTGGTCTACTGCGCCAGGACTTAAAAGGGAGTTCCCCGGAAACAGTTATTAGGTATTTATACGTCATTATCTTTATTCCCAACGAATTAGTGAATTAAACACCTAAAACTTCTTTAAGTAGTGCTGCTCTGATATACATGCCGTTCTTAGCTTGCTCAAAATACTTAGCTTGCGGTAATACGTCGACATCAGTTGTTATTTCCCATACTCTAGGGAGGGGATGCATTATTATCGGGATCTTTCCATGTTTTTCTAGTAAGTTTCTTGTAATTACGTAGGAGCCCTTAAGTCTCTCGTACTCTTGCGGGTCTTCAAACCTTTCTTTCTGTAATCTAGTAACGTAGAGTACGTTAAGCTTCTCTATCACTTCCTCAACATTCTCGACTAAGTAATAGTTAAGCTTACCCTCGATCTTCTTAATTATTTCTTCCCTAACCTGAAGTTGTTTTGGTGCTATGTAGTAAATCGTTATGTCGTTAAATCTCGTGAGTATGTATGAGAGTGAAGGTATTGTCCTGCCGTACTTTAAGTCTCCCATGATCCCTACAGTAAGACCGTCTACCCTACCGAATTCTCTCCACATAGTGTAGATATCTAGCAACGCTTGTGTTGGATGCTCGTTTGTTCCGTCACCACCGCTTATTATGGGTGCTTTAACAAAGTCTTTGACGCTATGCGGGAAGAAGGGTTTGCTATGTCTTATTATTATGACGTCGGGTCCGTAACCATCCAGTATCCGCATAGTGTCTTCTTCAGTTTCTCCTTTTTTGAGGCTAGAGACTTCTTCTATGAAATCTATCACTGACCCTCCTAACCTAGTCATAGCGAACTGAAAACTTATTTTGGTTCTCGTACTAGGCTCAAAAAATGCTGTAATCATTACTTTACCTTTAGCGTAATCTAAGGTGCCCTTACTAGCTATTTCTTTCCTAAGTCCCTCCGCAAGCTCAAATAACCTGAAGAGATCACTCCTCTCAAAATCGAAAGCTGAAACTATGTCTTTTCCTCTTAAGGAACTCACGACTCATCACATAATAGATTCTTTTACTCAGAATTAAAATAAGTCCTAGCTAATTAGCTAATAGGTACCCTACCTAAGGTATGTGGAAGTACTTTACGTAGGATATGTAGTAGCCAGCAACTATGGCTGTCCCTATCACTCCAGCAACGTTCGGTGCTAGTGCGTGGAAGAGCACGTAAGTAGTGGGGTCTACCGACTGAGCTTCTCTCTGAGCTACTCTAGCAGATATGGGTACAGCAGAAACACCTGCACAACCTATAACAGGGTTTACTTTACCTTTAGTTACTATGTTGAGTAACCACGCGAAAGCTATGCCGCCCACCGTAGATACTGCGAAAGCTACTAGACCGAGACCGAGAATAATGAATGCCTTACTTATGAAGGCTAAGTACGCTTCAGCTGTCTGAACCTCCACGAATTGACCTAAGAAATCGTAGGAGAGGGTTGACCCAACACCAATCATTGTTAATATGGTTGCTGTATCTAGGAGTGGATCTGCTATGGTTTTGCCATACCTTGCGACAACCTCACTAATTCCTGATTCTTTCACGATATTACCTAAAGCTAGAGCAGCTACTAGAGGCAACGCTGCAGGCACTAAGAACGCGATCACTAGGAGAACTATGATCCAGAAAATTATTATCTCGTTTGAAGACACTTCCCTAGGCTTAGGCATCTTCATACCTCTAACTCTACGAGGCACGAGTACTCTAATTATGGGTGGCTGTATTATAGGTACTAAAGCTATGTAGCTGTAAACAGCTATGGTTAGAGGCCCTATAAGGTTGGGAGCTATGTTTATTGCTGTGTATATGGTTGTCGGGCCGTCAGCACCACCCACAACACCGATAGCCATAGATTCTGGTAGTGTGAAAAGACCTGTAGTTAGAGCTATTAAGGTCACGACAGTAATGCCTAACTGTGCAGCTGAACCTATTAAAGCACCTACCGGGTAGGAAAGCAATGGTCTAAAATCTGACAGAGCTCCTATACCAACGAATATGAGTATAGGTCCTATTTCTGTCCTAACGATCAGGTGGTAAATCCATGCTAAAAGAGCTGTTGAGTCAGGTGTGCAGACCCTAATTATGGGACCCGTGCTTGTTGAGATATTGAATACTTGAACAAGTCCTGAAAAACTGCTTAAGCCGCTACTCATGAACTCATTAGTTGTGAAAGACTCACACACATACTTAGCTAGATGTAGGGCTGGAGCATTAGCTAATATCATCCCAATACCTAATGGAATCATTAGTAAGGGCTCCACCTTCTTAAGACCTAGAATAAGGAGGGTAAACCCCCACACCATGAATAACAATCTAATAAAGAGCTCTACAGGATCTCCTAACTGGAGACCTGGCAGGATGAGCGAAAGATCTATACTCATATGACTCACTAAGTAGAAGTTAATCATTAAGCTTATAAAAACGTAAGTCCTTACATAGAACAAGAACTAAAGAAGACCATATCTATGCGTGATAAATTATCCTAAAAGTGATCTCTTACATTTATGAGCTAGTCTTAATTATGGCTCTAGAAGAAACTAGTGTTGTTACTAATATAGAGGCTAGAGTTGTTGGTAAGCCTCCTAAAGCTATTAAATAACCAGATGTTAAAGCACCTACCATGCTTGAGAACTCAGATACTATAGAGTAAGTTGATGGGTTACTAGCTAGTGAAGCTTCTATATATAGAGAATAAAACTTAGCATCTAAAGCTACGTTGAATAAGTAAGTTAATGTTAAAGTAATTATTAGTTCATAGCTATGTGTTAGGAGGGAACCCACGAAGAAAGCCATAACCAAGAGCCTAAACATTAACACTGTTACGGCTAGTCTCCTGCTAAAGTAGCTAGGAAAGAAATACAAAGAAATAGAAGCCGCTATCTTCGCAAGACCGTAAATAGCTAGTACAGACTCACTACTCAATCCTAAGATTCTGAGAAGTATGAATGCTAATGGAGTAAAAAAGAAAGAATTACTTAATCTAAAACCAGCAACAGACACCAACACCTCACTAACAGTTAGGGTCTGCCGAGTCTCTAACATATGCGAAAGTATTCTTGCTTTAGAAGGAACGTAAAGTGGTTCATAACCTATAGACGAAAGAATACTGACTGATGAAAGCGATAAATTAAGGTTTTTCTCTATCCTAAAGAGGTCTCTAGAAAAAGATAATTTGCCAGAGGGCATGAATAGAAATAGAAGAATACCTGTTGCGAGGAAAATAACAGAAAAAACAGTTCTTGAGTTAATCAGGGATACTAACGAAAATAAGGAAGTCCCGTAAAGAAAAATCCCCTCAAAAAACATAGAAAACTGAAAGAACATTCTGTTGGTGTTATCCCATCCCTCGCTCTCCAAGCTATTAAGTATAGTTATTGAGATACTATTCCTAATTAAAGCTACACTAAGTGAGTGAAGTATTTGAGATATAACAAGATAATAGAAGTTTCCGGGCGTGAATAAGAAAGTGAAAAGCAGTAACGTAGCTAATATAGAGATAATTACTAGAGATCTAGAACCTTTATTCTCAGCTATTCTTGAAGCAAGCCTTGAAGCTACTATATACACAAAAATCCACAAACTATTAAGTAGCCCTAAAGTAACAGCATCGACTCTGTAATAATTAACAGCTATTAAATCAATAACTATGTCAGTAAGCCCTAGAAACGCGACATACATTGATGAGAGCAGTAACCACACTAGTTATTACTCCCCCTTAATAGATCTGGAAATCCCAAACCTTTTTAAGAGTTTTCCTTGATGAAAATTTCTACTAAACGAATAATGTGAATCAACCGCCTTCGTATAATGGCGGCATTAACGTGACTTTATCGTTATCTTTTAAGATCTTACTTAATGAAGCTTCCTCATCATTTACGAAGACCTGTATTAGAGGAACAGAACCAGCGAATTCTTTGAAGGATGGTTTCGTAGAACTTAAGAACTTAATCAGTTCCTCTACGGTAGTATTATCTGAAGGTACCTCAATAACTTCGGTGTGAAGACCAACTAAATCAGCTAAAAACCCTATATAAGTTACTCTTACCTTAACCATATTCAATCCCTCACTAACAACACGTAACTCTCTACGCGAAAAAGATTATTCTCTAGGTGATTCAGGAAGTTGCTTCCATCACCACCCAGAACTACTGTGAAAATTAATCCATCACCTAAAACTAAAATAAATCAAAAACTTATAAAACTCACAATACGATATTGCGCTTGAGTTTATATTAATTAGCGGGTCTTACACGCTCAGTGCTCGAGTCCCCAATCATTCTTCAGCGGAGTTCAACTCATCATAGCATGAAGTTATTTCTTTTTAAAATTAATATTTGTTAAAGATTAAGCTAACTTATGCGGGTTTATATTCCGGCTATCTTAACTCCCCTAAACTTCAGGGAGGGTGCTGAGGCCCCATATTCTGTCCTTAGATCTTTTCCTACAGCTTCTATGCGGTGTTTAAGTAACTCGTAAATATTCGCAGTGATTACTGCACCTTTAATAGGCTTAATTATCCTTCCTTTACGAATTAGATAAGCGTGTGTTATAGTAGCGTTTAAGTGACCGCTTACTGGGTTAGAAAGCCATTCACCTATAGTATTCATCACTAATACACCTTCTTTCGTCTCACTAATTAACTCGTCTAGTAGTGCCTCGCCAGACATTAGGCGTAGGTGATGAGGTTGTGGTGCAGGAACTGTTGAGAATGTTCTTGAAGCATTGCCTGTAGATTCCTTACCTTCTTTAAAGGCTGTGTAGGTGTCGTAGAGATATGTTTTAAGAATGCCTTTCTCGAAAACAACAGTGTTTCTTGTTGGGTGACCCTCATCATCGAAAGGTTTAGAACCTAGTGCTTCAGGCGAAGCCCCTAAATCTACTATACTCACGGATTCAGAAACTACTTCCTCTTCTAGTTTCCCACTAAGTGGAGATCTGCCTTGCTGGACATTCAGAGCTGAAATCGCTGGAGCAATCATAACAGGTAGTATAGAACTCACTACATGATTGAGTAAGATCAGTTCGTAAGTACCGCTTGGAAGTCCCTCCGCGTTAAGAAATTCCTTGGCTTTACTTCCTGCCTCAAAACCAACATCCCTGGCTCTTAGCTTTCTAAAACTTCTCTGTACATCGTGTTCGTCGTACGTTCCCGTCTTACCCCCTTCATCAACTCTAGCATAGACGTAAAGACTTGACACAGTTTCAGCCCTGGTTAGAGGACCTCCATAGCAGTTCATGTAAGTGATCTCTACAGACCTAGCTGACACAGCACCTCTAACAGGTCTTGCGTTCCAATATCCCTCCTTAACGGAGTCTAGAAGTTCCTTAGCCACATGACTCAAATCCTCGGGTGTTGCGTACGCTGTATCTTTATCGAATAGGTTGTCTAATTGAGTTTGTGAAATCTTCTTATTCATGCTAACCCAGCCAGGGTCTGGAGAACTAACTCTCGCGATAGATATAGCTGAACTTAAAGTTTTCTCAATACCTTCGTCACTTAGGTCTTGAGTACCCACGAAAGCAACAGACTTGTTAATAGTTACTCTTAAACCTAGTGAGGAGAGCTTAGTGGATTTAGAAGCTTCAATAACGTCTGATAAAGTGAGTGAGGTTTCAGAGACTCTCGCTAAGTATACTTCCACCTCAGAAACTCCTAAACTAATAGCTCTTCTAACTATTTTTTCTAGATCCATAATTAATCACCACCCACTATTAGCTCCTTAACAAGGATATGAGGTCCTCCATCACCTACCCTCACCATTTGAAAGTCTTTACCGCATCCCCCGAAAACTGACGTAGTTATTCTTAAGACTTTACCTACAGCCTCTACACCTCTCAAAGTATCAAGTATAGAACCAGACACAACGACTCCTCTTACAAGTCCTCCTAACTCACCATTCCTTATGATTCTTGAAGGTCCTGCTGAGAAAGTGAAAGTGCCTGCACCAGTATCTACCTGACCTCCACTACTTCCTCTACCAACTAGGTATAAGCCCTCCTTAACTTCTCTAATCATTTCCTCAAGACTCCAGTCACCTGGCATCATGAAGAAGTTTGTTTGTCTTACTATAGGTATGTGTGAGAAGTCTTGAGCCCTTCCGTTACCTGATACTGGTAGGTTGAGTCGTGCTGCACTTTCTCTGTTGGTTAGGAAAGACTTAAGCAATCCCTTCTCAACTACTACGGTCCTTGTCTTGAAGCTGCCTTCATCATCAAATGGAACATAATAACCTCCATCAACAACCCCGTCATCGACTATGGTTACTAATGGTGAAGCTACTTCCTCGCCGAGTCTGTTCTTGAGTATTGAGGTACCTGAAGCTACTAAGTCACCTTCTGTTGCGTGCCCGAAAGCTTCGTGAAGTATTAACCCAACCATCTCAGGATCAGCAATAACTTTCATTTTCCCTGCGGGTGGTAATGGGGCTTTAACTGCTTCTTTAGCAAGTTTACTGACTTCTCGAGTGAATTCTTCCCAGTCTTTCTTCTCAGCGAACTCCCATCCTGCTACTGAGGATTCTTGGTTAGAAACTCTCTCCATAGAACCTGACTCAACAGCAACACTAAGGTGTGCTACTCCGATCAGGTAGGACTCATACTCTAGCTCTGCACCATCAGTACTTACCACATATCTCCAGTCATGCTGAATACCAAGCCTACTCACAGAAGATTTTATTCCTTCAATACTTAATCCTGCCTTATTAGCTCTACTTACTAACTCTCTTTTTGTTTCGTCCGAGACGTCTTCCGGTCTAATTTTCCATGAGGATGCATACCTGCCCCTCTCAGGCTTTCTCTCACCCAGAGTTCCTACCTTCTTAGAAACACGTGCTGCTGTGATAGCTCTAGAAACAGTCTCCCTAATACTGTCTCTACTTAACTCGTTAGTAGAGGAAAAACCAAAACTACCGTTGTAGAGAACCCTAATACCTAGTCCTGCCCTGTAAGTTTTCGAGAACTCTCTTAAAACACCATTATCGACAGTAACTAACTCGTACGAGATTAACTGCGTCCTAACTTCAGCGTATGAAGCTCCTAGAACCTCAGCTATTCTCAACGCTTCCAGAGCTACATCCTTTAACACTAATTACACCATAAAAACTATTTGCTTAACTCAAATAAATTTAATTTTAGTGTAAAAATTATATAGAGAAACCATAATTATTAACGTACACGTAGTATGCCACAACACCTAAGACAAGAAATATTGTGTTAACCGCGTTACTACTAGACCTAAACAATCTGAGAGCTACTGGTGTCTTGATGATTGGGTATAAAGGTTTGAAAGGCATCTTAGTTAGTAAATCACATAGTAGATGATTAATGAAAGCAATCAAAAACGAAAAAGTTACTACTCTAAAGCTGAAACCTAGGTAGCTTGCTAGGTAGCCAGCTGCTAGAGAGATTATTAAGCCGAAAAAGATATTGTGAGTTATTTTCCTGTGTGGTAATTCAAGCCTTAAATCTATGTCTGGTAGGGAAGAAAGAACTGACGATATGATCAGGATTCTGTTGATCTCTACTCCCGATAAGCCTGTCAAGTAGAAGAGAGTTGATGTGATAAGAAGATTAAAACCTAAGTGACCTCTCCAATCCAATCCTTATACCTCACCTTCTCGGTATTCGGGAAAGGAAGGAACTAGCTCACCTCTCAAATACTTCTCAAGCCCTTCTTTGATAGTACCCTTAAACCCCTGAATAACTTCAATACCTAGAACCAGTAAATACGCTTTGTTGAAGTCATCAATTAAATCACAGATTACTATGTTCCCACCCTTCCTTCTTACTACGGACGCAGGAGACTCGTACTCCTTTAAGTAAACGTAGCTTGACTCATTAATACTTCCCTCATCAGCAACCTCAACAAAGACTAAATAACGTGCTTCTTTGAAGCTCTCACTAACCAATGATTGCAGACCTTCATACCTACTAACCGGGAATACTATCCTCAACAATTCTCTTAACCTCTAATATAGGTGTGAGGTAGTAAATTTTAATTTAAACTACCATATAATAGGTGTTTTTAATTTCTTACTCCCTACATGCTTAGGGATGTAAGTGAAGATATTGGTGTCAAATGATGATGGGTATTTAAGTCCTGGACTCTATATCCTTGCTGAGTCTGTTAAGGATTTAGGTGAGGTAGTCATAACGTCTACAGAGTTTCCTAGATCAGCTACTGGTCGAGAAATAACTTTTAATAGACCGCTCCGCTTATCAAAGAAGAAGTGGCTCAACTGGTATGTTTACGTGAGTGATGGAACACCTATAGATTCGCTTCACTTAGTTATTGAGGTACTTAAGTTCAAGCCTGATCTGGTTTTATCAGGTATTAACGTTGGTGATAATTTATCACTTCAACACATATTCTATAGTGGTACTGTAGCTATAGCTATTGAAGCAGCGCTTATAGGTATACCCGCTATAGCTTTCTCATCAGACGTGGAAAGTTTCGAAGACTTTGAGCAAGAAGCTTTCAAGAAGACGAGCACAGTAATAGCTAGAAAGATAGCTGAGTACGTTGCTAGGAAGGGACTACCTATAGGTGTAGACATCTTATCAATCAATATCCCGGTTAAATTCAGGAACTGTATACACGTAGCAAAAGCTACTAAGATTAGGTGGGAAGCCTCATACAAGAAAAGCATTGACCCGAAAGGCAGAGAATACTACTGGCTATCAGGCATAAGAAGTGTTGTAGAACCTGAAAGTGATGTAAGCTTATTTGAAGAAGGTTGCGTCACAATAACTCCCCTAAAAATAAATCTAAACGTAGATCAGGAAACCCTAGAAAAACTAAGTGAACTCAAAAACTTATTCGAGAGATTAGACACTAGTGAGCACTGAAGACCTGCAGTGTAGTGAGTTACGTTAAATATTTAGGTTAGTCACTATAGTAATATGGGTTTCATAAATGTTTAGAGGAATAATAACCCCGATGATAACGCCCTTCGGTAAGAACTACAAGATAGATTACACGGCTGTTGAATGGTTAATTAATCACTTAATTAGGGGTGGCGTAAACGGTGTTTTCCCAAACTCAACTACAGGGGAATCAGCTAGTCTTTCGTTAGAGGAGAAGAAAGAGTTAATAAAGAAAGTAGTTGAGTTAGTTGATGGGAGGGTTAAGGTTCTGCCAGGTATTGGCGGTAACACCACGTTAGAGGTCGTAGAGCTTGGTAGGTTTGCTAAAGACTTGGGTGCTGATGGTGGCATAGTAATAACGCCTTACTTCTTTAAGCCAACACCGGAAGAACTCAAAAAACATTATGGGAAGGTTGCTGAATCACTAGATTTTCCTCTCTTCATATACCACTTCCCAGCATTAACTGGGGTTTCCCTCCCGGTACAGGTAGTTAAGGAGCTAGTTCGCGAGTACAGCAATTTAGTAGGGATTAAGATAACTCATGATAGCCTTACCTACCTCAAACAAATAATATGGGAAGTCAAGGAAGTTAGGAAAGACTTCTCAGTGTTTTCAGGCCTAGATCAGTATCTCTTAATTAATTTAATGATTGGTGGTGACGGGGGTGTTGTAGCGTTATCTAACTTAGCTCCCAAGCTACATAAGAGTATTTACGATGCTTGGGTTTCGGGAGATATAGTTAAATCGTATAGCCTCTACCTGAAGCTCCTGAAACTTTCTAAACTAATAGAGTCAGGAACCTCAACTATAGCTGCAGTTAAGGCATCACTCTCAATAGTGGGAGCACCTATAGAACCTGTCCTCAGACCACCATTAAGTGAGGAGAAAGCAGAGTTTATGATGCTTGCGAAAGAATTATTAAATGAGTTCATTAACTATATTTTTTAAGACAGTCCTCCGAATTACTTACTTAAGTCTTGACTTTCCTAACATAGAGCTCGTTGTCCGAGATTGTTAGTTCTATGAAGTCTTCGTTAACTAGCCACGCTATATAAGACTTAAGAGCTGAAACAATCAAAAGATAGTTAATTGTTGTTTGAGGAACTAAAGCTAAGTCTTTAAAAACACGCTTAATTAACTCGTTTAAGGAGAGCACACCATCAGCATTCCTTGAAATCACGTTCTTTATATTGATTATTGTTTTAATATTATTACTTACTAATTGCTGAGCCTCTTCACTCTTAAGTATTTTCCCGTGTGAAGGAACTACTACCTCATAATTTTTCAGTATATCAACATTAAGTTTCTCGAGAGTCTTTAAAGCTTCTTGGACGTTAAAGTGGTAGGGAACTACATACTTCCTTATAACTTCATCAGGAAAGAATGCGTCAGCAGAGAATAACACATTACCAATACCTACACCTATCATCCCGATACTGTGACCTGGTAATTCCTCAATCCTCAAAAAATATTCTTTAATTAACTTACTCACATCATCGACTGGAACCCCCTCAGCTTCGATTAAGTGCTTCCTCAAGATTTCTGGCGGGTATGCTCCATAAAGATATATTACCTCAGTTAAAGGTAACTCAATGAAAGGTTTCTCAAGAACTGATGAGTAGAAAACTACGTTACTCCTCTCTAGAATTATTTTATTACCGCCTATGTGGTCGGCATGAGAATGCGTATTTATTACAGCTCTGATCTTCAAACCCATATCTTTAAGTATATTGAATAATTTTCTTCCATGATCTCTACTAACCCCAGTATCAACTACGAGGCATTCTCTACCCTCAGTCGTGATTACACCTATGTTAGTACGTCCTTCTAAAACATACACATTCCCAGAAACTCTGGTAAGACTCATAAGCATGCTACCACTTAATATTGTGGGCATAGAGCTATAAAATAGAGCATTAGAATGTAAAGAAAAATTCTGTATGTAGGTTGTATGAGTCTTGAGTAATTAAAGCACGCGAAAATTTTTATTTAAAAAAGAATTTAGCAGGTTGTGTTGCTTAAGTACGTGTTAATATCGTTCAATAAGTTGTTGAGTCTAGCTCTGAGCATGTACATTGTTTGAGGAACGGCATCTAGTAATTCCTCAACGAATGCTTTCATAGCTTCCAGTATGTTTAGGTATGTCTGGCAAGGTATTCTCCCTCTATTGTACAAAGTATTTAAGATGATTAACGACTCACCAAGAATTCTTATTCTCAACTCAAGCTTGGTTGAAGACGCTATGTAGGTTCCGATCATTCTTCGTACACGCTCTCTGACACGTTCTCTAATTCTCCAAATCATCTCTTTAACTTCCTCTAACTCACTTAATTTCCACTTAGCTAAACTCTTTAGCTGCTCGAAGAGAGGCTGCACCTCTTCTAACGCGTTGGAAAGTATTAGGAGAGCTGTATCTGGATCATTATTTTCTAGAGCAGTTCTAGCATCATCAACACTATTCTTCAGTATTGTGGCGATCTCCTCACTCAGGTCTAGGATCTGAGAATATGTTGTGTTATCGCTTACGTAAGGTCTTAAACGCTCAATCAAGACCAGTATGACTTCTGCTTTCCTAGAAGCTGCGTTGAAGTGTTCTATCGCGTTCTCGTAGTCTGATGCTTCTATAGCTTCAGCCGATTCATTAACTATGTGTATCAATGCGTTAACTTGACCTACCAAGGATACTAAAACTTTCTCAGTGCATACCACAATAACCCACTTAGCTCTTAATTCTATCCTTAGTGCTTTATTAACGTTCTTAATAATAGTATTAATCTCTTTAATGATCTCCTTAGCTATCGTTACATTGCCTTCAGCGAGTGCTTGCTTACCTTCCTCAATTAATTCGAAGGCTCTAGATATGTTGCTCAGTATCCATTCAGGAACTTCTACACCTCTATTAATCAACCACTCTATCGTAGCGTTTAACGATAGCAAAATTCTTTCTCTTACACGGAACTGAGCCTCAGTTCTTCTTACAGCGAAGTCGTCCTTAACTGTTGGAGGTAGGTTCTGAATCACGTAAACATATACTGGGATTACTAGTCTAGATGCCTGAAGTACCTTACTTAAAGCTTCGGTTAGGTTAGTGTTTTTGAGTTCTTTCGCCTCATTTACTAGATTCTCTACTTCCTCAATTAGTGATGTCATGTTATCATCTAGAAATATATTGTAGGCCTCAACGAAACTCCTGATTCTACTTATTAGTAACTCAACCCTAGATATCAAGACTTCTACAGCGTGTTCAGAGCCTCTACGAGTTTCCCCAATTGTTTGCGGGATTTGAGCATTTACTATCGTTGAGAAGGCTGGAATAACTGAAGCTCCGATAGCTACTAACAGAACGAGAGCCAAGAGCTTATTCCTACTAGTATTCATTCGGTCTCACCTCACTAAAGTTCTCTACGGTATTTAATATTAGTAATACTGTGAAACACTACTGCAACGCGTTGCAACGCACGGTTCTAACTCTTAGAACTCCTTAACTCACTAATCCTTTCTTCTATCTTCTTTATTCGCTGGCGGAGGAGACTCAAGAGTTCCTCAAGATATTTTATCTCTTCTTCACTTGAAGGCTCAGGTATTTTGGGAGCTAACCACCTCCAGTAACAACCCCTGAAAATCCATTCTGATTTTTCGTAAAGAAATTCCTGAACCGGGATAAGAGTTTTGGGCCAATAACTATATTTTCTCCAACTCAAAACATTCACCTCTAAAACATTTATTGAAGCATCCTGAACCACACACTGCTGACAGAGACCCCTACTTCTGTATTATTGGTGTTCTTTTTATATGTTACAGTTGTTACAGTACTGATTAGGTAACGTATTGCTTTAAAAAATACCCGCAACAAGTATATATAGGTGCAACGAATGAATAAAGTGTGTGTATTCTTAAGTTTGTTCTTGCTAACTAATCTTTTATTAGCTAGTACCTACTACGCTACCACGCAACCAAACATAACTAACTATTACCTGAATCCAGACGGGTCAGTATTAGTTGAATTAATGTTCTTGAATGTCTCGCAACAAACGATAGAAGTCTCGCTAGAGCAGGGTTTTGATGCGTCAACTCTTCACGCTGTAGACTCGGACGGTGTGTCCTTACCGATTGATGTGGTTGGGGATAAAGTTCTCATTAATGTAGTAAGTAGTGTTAAGTGGGTTAAGCTCACATACCTCATTCCTGAGAATGCTGAAGTAAGCGACGGTATTGTTTTTAAGTTTGTGTTGAGACCACAAGGAGATTGCACTATACACGTGTCCGAAGATTTCATGCTACTGACGTTCACAGGTAGTCCGGTGATAGATCTAGTTGATGAAACTTTATTGTTGGAGTATAAAGGTATTGATGTAGTGGAAGTCACTGTTGTAATGCTTCAACCAGTTACACAGATTACCACTAACCAAACTACTATTAATACTACTACCAACATTACCACTAACATTACTACTGACCAGACTGCTACTAACCAAACTACTACTAGCTTACCTCCAAGCCAGCCCGGAATTGAAGGCAGTTTCATAATTGCTATAGTAGCTGCAACAGTAATCATTCTGGTCTTGGTTATGGTTCTCTTCTACAGGAAGCATAAGTAGGATTTTATTAAAGAAGTTTGTTTTCTTAACATGAGAACGGAGTATGATTCTAAGTCCTCTTTTTTGATGGTAGATCCTGAAGAAAAGAGTTAGGCACCGACGGCCACTAGTTAGGAGATCTTAAGCTTAGATCTCATGTTTAAGCCCTCGAGAAAGAAGAGAGTGAAAGCTACTATACTCAGAATCAGCAATAACAACTTATCCGAGGTTACGGACCTACTAACAATGATCACGTATGCTTGGCTTAAGCTAATACCAAAGAAAAACAACGAGTATATTAAGAGTCTAGGTGTTAGTCTCCCACCTAAAAATACGTAACCCTCTAAAGGGATTATTTTAGTGACTGTGTAGCCGTCTCCCCTCTTACCAATAACACCTAAATCCTCTAGTTTCTTAAGATGATAATACACACTACTTACAGGTATGTCTAGCGCTCTAGCGATGTCTCTAACCCCTTTAGGGTCTTTAGATTCTAGGAGATACACGTATATCTTGAGAGCAGTCCTACTTAAGTCTTCGGCTTGAGTTACCATCAACTAGCCACTAATACTGTTACGTAACTCACACTAAAAAACTAAAGAATTTTTAGTGTTCTAGTATTCGAACAATACTGTTCTAGGTATAGAGTTATCTAAGCTTAAATCGAGAAGTTTTGTGAGGTGACTTAATGAGGCGAGAAGTCTTCGTAGTACTAGCTATTATGTCTCTAGTTATTGGTGCGTCTCTACCACTAATTATGAGTAATATTCTTAGCGAGACTTACAAACCTGTAGGAACTAGTGTCACACCAACGTATGAGTTGAGTAGTCCTTATGAGGAGCAGCAAGTAAATATTTCTCTAATTAACTTGGGTGATTTAAGGAAGTTTAGTAGTTATGAGGAACTAGCTCAGTACTTGAGGTCTTTAATGAGTCTTAATACCCTGGTTAATCAGCTAGTTCGTTTACACAGCTCACGGCTCGACGTACTTAAGGAGATTACCGGGGAAGGTTACGTCACCCCACAGCAAGAAGTAACTACCTTAACTTCTAAAACTAACGTTCAGGTTGAAGGTATTGATGAGCCAGA
Organism: Candidatus Zestomicrobium tamdykulense; assembly: GCA_039889305.1. Taxonomy (GTDB): domain Archaea; phylum Thermoproteota; class Thermoprotei_A; order Sulfolobales; family NBVN01; genus Zestomicrobium; species Zestomicrobium tamdykulense. The sequence continues at coordinate 42,300 of JAVVFV010000003.1, forward strand.
TATAGTGAAGAACAATGCTGAGTTAATAGTTGTTGCGTCAGGCGATAAAGTATTTATTGTGGGTGTTCCGAGAAAAACAGTCTTGAGTGTACTTATTCTGAATGAGTATGTTAGTGGCTTATTCCTACACAAAAACAAGCTAGTAGTTATTACTGAAACATACGTTAGGTACCCGATAACACCCGACATAGAGTGTAGGTGTTTCGTAGTACCTCCCGGAACCCCTAACGTGAATACGTACGTGTACGACATTAGTAACGCCAGTAATCCAGTCTTACTAAGCAGGATTTCCGTAACTGGTAGTATGCTGAGTTCCAGGCTTTCAGGAAATTACCTATATGTAATAACTAATACATTACTTAATGAGTCAATAATACCTCTAATTAATGATGAACCTGCACCACTAGAAACCCTTGTAGTGGTAGACATTATCCCTAACTCATACACTCTTATATTAGCATTAAATCTCGATAAACTAGATTACACGACCTACACTTTCTTGACTGGTGGTGGTAGCTGGCTTTACATGTCTCTTAATAACCTATACGTGGCTCGCGAAACCAGATTTAGTTTTCTTGACGCGTACATACAAACACTAAAAACCTTCACTAATCACCTACCTAACGAGACAGCAAGCAAAATAATTGAGTTGATAAATAAAGGTTGGTTAGACATAGCTCGTGAGAAAATAGAAGACTATCTCTTAAGCATGGATGAAGAGAGTCGTAAAGAGCTGCTTAGTAAGGTTATTAATGAAGTTAATAAAGAACCTAAATACGACTCAACAACGTTTTACGTATTCTCTATTGATGGACTCACAATAAGTTTGAGAGGTTCCTTCAACGTCTCAGGACATCTCCTCGACCAGTTTGCTATGGAGGAAGCAGGCAATTACTTCATAACCGCCACAACAGGAAACAACTACTCAGTAGTGGTTTCGTTTGAGTCTCTAGTTAAGGTATACGCCATAGTAGGTAAGGAAACAGAAACACACGAGATAGTTATTCAGGAATGCTCTGCTAGTGGGTGTGTGTCGAAGAAAATTCCAGTAGTGATTAACCGGAGTATGCCGCAAGTCCCCTACGAGTATACGAGACCCACACTAACAATATACATGTCCGTCGTTGGCGAGACAAGTAATAACGTGTTCGTGATTGACTTAACAAGTCTTCAAATAGTAGGTTCATTAATAGGTCTTGCTCGCGAAGAGAGAATATATTCGGCTAGATTAATAGGCAACATATTCTTCTTAGTTACTTTCAGGCAGGTGGATCCCTTATTCGCTATAGATATCTCAGACCCAAGTAACCCCCGTGTTCTAGGATTTCTTAAAATCCCTGGTTTTAGTGAGTACTTACACCCATTACCTGAGAACATGTTGTTAGGTATAGGTGTTGAGGGATCTAACCTAAAAATATCGTTATTTAATGTCTCAGACCCAACTAACATGAATGAAGTCTCGAAGGTTATAGTATATTCAGCGTGGTCTCAAGCTCTTCACGACTATCACGCAGTAACGGTATATCCGGAGAAAGAAATCATCATGATCCCACTCACTAGTTACGTAATGTATCATGTACCTAACGGAGCACTAGTAGTGAGCTACAGAAACAATACATTAAGAGTTGAGACAATACTTCCTCACGAGTACTGCTTACGCATAACCTACGTAGATAAGGAACTCTTCACGATTTCACTAAACCTCATAAAAATATTCGATGCTAATACTTACGAGGAATTAGGTCAGATAATTCTTGAAAAAAGCTAGTTTTTATTTAATTTAAGATCTCTTCCTTCAAGGATAATTAGGTACTACTGGAGGTAACTTAGTTATTTTTGAGTAAATCTTATTCAATATGATGTGGATTATTATTAGTAGTACTATCCCGACAGGCAATAGTATTAGCGGGCTTGTCACACCTAAAGCTAGGAGGGCGTAGAGTACTGCACTTAAGAGTCCCGCGGTTAATGCGTAAGGTAGTTGTGTTGAGACATGATCTATGTGGTCTGAAGCAGAGAACATAGATGACATTATGGTCGTGTCACTTATTGGTGAGCAATGATCCCCGAAAATACCGCCTCCAAACACAGCTCCTATAGAAGCAAAAGTAATTACGTATGCGATACCTACGTTATCTGGATATTGGAGTAGAGCTAGCTGCCAAGCCATGGGCACAGCTATAGGCATCATGACTCCGAAAGTTCCCCAGCTAGTACCAGTACTGAATGATATGAACATTGAGACTAAGTATATTATTAGTGGAACGAGAAACACTGAAAGCCCTGCTACTACTGCCCCGTGAATCACGTACTCAGCAGTACCTACAGCATCAGTTGCTGACTTGATGCACCAAGCATGAAGCAAGATAGTGTTAGGCAGAACCATTAAGTACATGCCCTTAATTGTCTGCTTCATTACCTCCCTGAAACTCATTATCCGCCCTAACAATATCCAAGCAAACGTGACTAAGTATGTCGCTATACCTCCCCAGAAGAGGGCTTTAGCTGAGTCAGCCTCCATTAAGGCGTCCATGAAGGATGTTTCCCAGAACCTACTGAGTTCTTCAGCACCTGTAGCCCACATACTTAACAAAGTAACAAGTACTAGAACTATCATGGCTATCGCGAATAACCATCCTGAAGCTTGCTTCTTAGATGTTGGTTCCGCGCCCAAGACCTCCTCCGTAGGTAAGAGTGGAACAGCACCGTCTCTGATTACTTTCCCTTCCTTCAGCACTCTCCATTCTGCTTGAAGCATAGGTCCGTAATGCCTTCTAGTAAGCACGACCAAGAACACTAGTATTATGGCTAATATGGAGTAGAAGTGGTAGGGAACGGAGTTTAACCACATTAAGTACGCTTCATATACGGGTGCCGCACTTATTGCTCCTATTTCGGCTTGTGCTCTTAAGGTATCTATAGAGTTTTTTATTAGTCCTACCTCATGCCCTATCCAAGACGAGACCAGTGCTATACCAGCTACTGGTGCGGCAGTGGAGTCTACTATATAGCTTAGCAACTCTCTACTAACCCTAAGTCTATCAGTTACCGGCCTTGTAGAATTACCTACTATAACGGTGTTGCCGTAATCATCAAAGAATACTGCAATACCTAAGAGTGAAGCTACAAAACTAGCCCCCCTAGCACTCTTAATCTTCTTAGAAATTGATTTAGCGGCTGAGTGCACAGCTCCAGACGCGTAGAGTAGCCCCATGAACGCTCCTAAGACAAAGTCGTACAAAAGTATCGCGGCATTCCAAGGGTCTGTCGCGTTTTCTATATACCAATCAATCACTTGTATCGTACCACCTGCCGGGTTATATCCAGCAACCATTAAAGCACCTACCCACACGCCAGCAAATAAGGCAGGAATGACTTCCCCGGTAGCCATAGCTAAAGCTATTGCGAGTAGTGGTGGTAGTAACGGGAAAGTCACGTAGGGGAACCTCTTATCTTCAGGCATGAACTCTGCTTGAGGTGGTGTAAAAGTAATTAAAGCGATTGCTATTATCACCAAGACTGTAGCCAACTTAAGGATTTTTCGAATTTCTTTATCCATACATAACACCTGATTTGAGTACCACTATTAAAGTTATGTAGTAAGCATTTAAAAAGTTTTGATAGTTCTAGACCTCATAGAACGGAAGGCTTAAGCAAGTTACACCGCCATCACATTTCCTAAACTCAGAAACATTTACTTCAATAACCTTATAGCCTTCACTTCTCATTTTCTCAACAGTCTTAGGATGTCCTTCAGGAATAAGCACCTTATTATCGCCTAAGTATAACATATTTGCTGCGTAAGCCTCCTCCAAAACAACGCGGATAAGTTTGAAACCATTAAAATATGAGGGATCAACATACTCAGGCACTATAACCAGGGTTTTATTGCCTACGTAATTAACGGCTGAGAGTAGATGAAACACCTTATCATTAGGTACTGCAACAACTTTTAAGTCTTTGAAGAAATTCCTTAAAAACTTAACACCGTTGGAGTTCGTTCTGCTAGTAATCCCAGCAAATACTATACCTTCACCAGTAATTAAGACATCTCCACCTTCTAGCGTGGCTGGCTCAACAACATTCGTGATAGCAAACCCTATCTTACTTAAAAACTCACGGATGCTTGATTCCTCCTCCCTTCTACTAGGTGCTCCGAACCTAGAAATTAAGGCACGCTTAACAGAAGACCTCACAACAGTAGTGTCCTGAATAAACACGGAGTCCGGAAAACCCTCAAGTTGCGGCAACTTATAAACCTTAATACCCTCCTCTTGAAGAATCCTTACATAATTCTCATGTTGTTTAAGAGCTAACCTATAATCTACGGTATCCCTTAATGGATGTGTTGACACACATCTAGTAAGCTCCTTACCAGGAGGTCTCACTACGACAGAGTCATATAATCTGTCCTGACTACCCATGTTCTACCTTAAGAACTTACTAAGACAATAATATTTTAATATTTCATGTTAGAACAGGTTAGAAGACTATGTAATCAAAAACATAATGTGCTGGCTCCTCTTTCAGTAATTCAGACGTTTATAGAGAGGTTTAGGGTGTGCTCTCTTAACAAAACCTGATAGCTCCTATGAATGCTTTCGTCAAGTATTTACTTGATGTTTATGCCTATATTTCTTAACATATTTCTTAATATGTGGCTGCAATCTTTAGGTAATCCAGAATTAACCATTTCTTCTATGGTGTTTTTAATGTTTAGCACTATTTCTCTCACGTCCTCATAGCCTGCTTTGAGGTAGCGTATGCCTTGAAGATATGTTGCTACAGCATCTGAGAGTCTTACTAGTTTCGCTTCGTTCGTGAGTTCCTTATTTAGGTCTTTCAACAAATCTTCGTACTTACTTAGGTTGAGCTGATTCATAGCTTCTAACTCTGCCTCAGCAAAGAGTTCGGGAGCTTTGGTCTTAACTAATCTTACAACATCTCCTATAACTGCTTCAGGTACGTCGTGCAGTAAGCTCATCTTCAGAACTTTCTCTACATTAACTTCAAGACAACTATTTTTCAGCGTGTCTGCTAGGTACATGCTAACTAACATTACCTCGAAGGTATGGCTAGCCACTGTTTCAGCGATAGAGTTTGGTATCCCTCTTATTACCCATCCACTCCTAACAACGTATTTTAGATTCGAGATTCTCTCTAGGTTCATTCACCCACCTATACAGAATACCTCAGATATATTAATTAAAGCTGAGCTCTTAAACGATGAGGTATGAAGTACAGAATGAGATAAGTATGGTTATATATTAATTAAAGCTGAATAAGTATGATTAGCATGAGGTAAGCGCACACTACAATAAGCACCTCCCTAAGTGTTGTTGATATTTTCTTACCTAAAGGATTTAACTCTAGTTCTTGACGCCTCGGATAATTCGTCGTGAGCACGCAGTCAGGAACAAAACCAAGCATCCGATTATTAACTAATCTAACGATTTCTATTGATGAGTATACTAGAGCTAGTAGGGAAAGCAATAAGAAACTTACAGGCACTAATAAGCTTGTACTTACTTAAACAATCATCAAAACCAAAACACATAAACAAGAATAAAGAATGATGGACACTTAAAATGTTTTTTTAACTATTCCTCGAAAATATATGTGAGAGGTGTCTTGATTGAGTTTTAGTGAGGAACTCTTAACTAGGTTGATTGATGAGGGGGCCGCTGCTGGGGCTTCTTACGTGGAGGTACGTTACCAAAACGATTACGGTTCCTCAGTTTCTATGAGGAATGGTAAGGTGTTAGGGGTTAGGTCCTTTAAAGAGGAGGGTGTTGGGATTAGAGTCTTAGCTAACGGGTCTCTTGGGTTTGCAGCAACAAACGACTTAAGTAGGGAAGGTCTTAGTAAGGCTCTTGAGTATGCTATTAGTAGAGCTAGGTCGGTAGCTCAACTGAGGAGGGGCCCTATTCAATTTACTGAGGAGAAGGTTGGTAGAGCTTCTTACGAGGTTGTGCCAAAAATAAAATTAGAGGACGTGAGTATGGAGGGTTTAATGGGTTTAGGTAGGGAGGTATTTAAAGTCTTAACAGAGTCTGTTAGCCAGGTTAAGCTTCCGGTCTGTGTATTCAGTGCTGAAACTCATACTCAAGAAAAACTAATTATTACGTCAGACGGCGCTTACGCCAGGTCTAGAATTCCCAGAATGTATGTCTCAGCTAATCTAGTACTTTTCCACCCACAGAAAGGCACCCTGCAAAGAATGAAAGAATTCGGTAGTTCTGGTGGCGGTGAATTACTTGATGCGTGGAGGCCTATTGATGTTTTGGTGGAAGAAGCTAAGAAGCTTGAGGTAGTCTTGGTAAGCGGTGTTGAGCCTCCTAAAGAACCTGTTGATGTGGTTGTAGGGTCTGAGATAGTAGGGTTGTTAGTTCATGAATCAGCTGGACATCCTATGGAGGCCGACAGAATATTAGGGCGTGAAGCTGCGCAAGCCGGGGAATCGTATGTTAAGCGGGAAATGATCGGTAAATTTAGGATAGGTAATGAGTTAGCTACCGTGATTGAGGACCCCACAATACCTGGTAGTAATGGCTTCTACCTATACGATGATGAAGGAGTGCCTGCAAGACCTAGATATCTCTACAAGGAAGGCATAATAAACGAAGCTCTCCATAACAGACACACAGCAAATATCTTCGGCGTTAAGAGTAATGCTGCAGCCAGAGCGATGAATTACGCGTCAGAACCCATAATACGTATGAGTAACACTTACTTCAAACCAGGAACAATGAGTTTCGATGAACTCATAGAAGACATTAGTACTGGTGTCTTTATTAAGTCCTACATGGAGTGGAACATCGATGACATAAGATGGAATCAAAGATACGTGGGTTTAGAAGCTTACGTTATAAGGAACGGTGAGTTAGTTGAACCTATTAGAAACCCTGTACTAGAGATAACTACTCAGGGATTCTACAGTAACATAGTAGCTGCTGATAAAGAATTAAAGTTCTATCCTGGTACTTGTGGTAAGGGGGAGCCTTCTCAGGGGGTTCCTGTATGGTTTGGTGGTCCAAATGTTAGGATCTCCAAGATTAGGCTGGGGGTGACGGCGTGATGACCAAGATTATTGAGTTAGGGAGAGAAGTAGTTAATAAGTTGAGAGGAAACTACGATGATGTTGCTGTTGTTATAAAGGTTCATGATAGAGTTATGGTTAAGCTCTGGAATACTGAGCCATCAGTAGCTCAGAGTTGGTTAACTACGAATGTAGCTTTATTACTAACAAAAGCAAGAAAGGTTTTAATACTAGAATTCTCTGTTGGTAAGCCTGAGGAAGTTCTTAGGGCTGTTGAGAGAATCTCAAGCGTTGTTGAGAGGGTTGAGGAGTCAGAGCTTTACGCTCCCTTACCGGAGCCGCAGGAAGTGAAGCTGGTTGATGGTTCTTTTGACACGAACGTAATTAACGCGATGAAAGACCCGAGCACATTGACTAAATTAATAGTTGATGCTGCTTTATCTGAAGGAGCTGAGAGAGTTGCGGGCACATTAGTTTTAAGTAGTGATGAGAGAACACTAATTACTAGTAAAGGGTTTGAGGGTAGTGAGAAGAAAACATTAATTGAGGCGTACCTAAGAGCATTTAAGAACGAGTTTAGCGGTCACTGGGCTTATGGATCAACACACGTGAGAGAAGAAGAGATTAAGGAGATCGGCAGGAAGGCCGGTATGTATGCATCAATAACTAGTAATAAGGTAGACCTACAACCAGGCAAATACAATGTAGTCCTCTCTCCACTCGTGGTCGGTAATCTAATGAATTACGTGTCTTTCATGTCGTCAGCACTAGCAGTATTAATGGGTTATTCAATGTTCATGAAATTCAAACCTGGAGATAAGGTAGCCTCAGAAAAACTCACGTTAATAGACGCACCGAGAGATCCCACCCTACCCAACGTAGCGTCTTTCGATGATGAGGGAGTACCTACATACAATAAACCCATAATAGAGAAAGGAGTATTCCGTAACCTACTCCATAATTCAGGTACAGCAACCAAACTTGGAGTTAAATCAACAGGTAATGCTGGTTGGATAATGCCTAGTCCCTGGAACCTGCATATGGAGCCTGGAGACCTCAGGGAAGAAGAGTTAATTAGTGAGTTAAGAAATGGAGTAGTAATAACAAATAATTGGTATACCAGATTACAGAATTACGTTGAAGGAGTCTTCTCCACGGTTGCACGTGACGCGGCGTTACTAGTTAAAGACGGAGAGATAGTAGGTAATGTTGGTAGAGTAAGAATAGCAGCAAGCTTTCCAGAACTACTCAATAGTATTGAGGGATTAACCAGACAAACATACGATATCATGTGGTGGGAGGTCCGAACACCTATTAGAGCACCCTACGTGCTGGCGAGAAATGTTAACTTAACTAAACCTTACATATAATTTTTCTCAGAACTCGGTTGCTCCATACTCACCCGAGAATTCATCACCTACTTCCTCAGTTTTCCAAGCTTCAGGACATCCCTTACCATATCTTATTACAGGACCTGCAAGCCTCGTTAGTAACGCGACTCTCGACGGCACAGAATACGACGCTACTTTATAGCTCGTCTCAGCAGCTAGTCTCTCTGCGAAGTCTAAGACCTCACTCATCGAGGGCATGTTATCCCTGCCTAACCTCTCGGTAGAGCCGCCAACATGCATGTAAGCTTTCGGTTCTACGTAGGTTGGTGATGCTTTATCTATTAGCTTAGCGAAACCTCTGACATCTTTTTCACTCATGTTAAATCCTTTAATTAACGTTATTCTTAGGACCGTAGGTGATGAGAAAGACGGCAACATCTCTAAGGTCTCTAAAGTCTTCTCCCAACCCCTACTCACTAGAGGTCTATCAAAGAAATCATACATTTCTTTATTCCAGGCTTCTAAAGACACGTATAGTTGGGTAGGTTCCTCCTCAAGTGATGCTAGAACTTCAGGTCTTATACCCCTAGTCACTAAAAACGTAGTTAGCCCCTTACCATGAAACACCTTAATTAACTCACCTAATCTGGGATACAGTGTGGGCTCACCAGTAAGTGAGATAGCTACGTGTACAGGGTTCATCGCTTCTTCCCACATCTTTTTAGGGGCTATGTTTCTGTAACCACTGACTGTTCTTCGATGCTCTTCTATAGCTAAATCAGCTATTACTTCAGGATCATCTACACTAGGTAGCCTCATTAAGTCTTCATCCCTTAACCCGAGATCTTGCGGTCTCACTCTCCAGCAGTGGAGGCACGCGTTCCAGCACCAGAGAGTAGCTGGGGTGAACTGTATACACCTGTGTGATTCAATTCCGTAAAACTTACACTTATAACAAAACCTACCCTGAGTTAAGGCGTTATGAACCCACAAACACTTCTTAACAGCTGAGTGAGAACCTACTAAGTGGTATTTCTGTTTTTTCAGTCTACTCATAACTAGGGTGAGAGGCTCTACTTTCTCAGCATCGAGAGGTAGTCTTACGGTTCTCCTTATTACTACTCACCAAAAACTTTGTGACTAAGTAACTAATATTTTGTTTTTATTTAGTGCTAGGTCCTTGTTTACTTACCCATCTTTTCATGTAAGCATTTAGAGATTCACTTATTCTCTGCGGATCTAAATAAAGCTCATTAGCGTTTAGTTTTCTAAGTATCTCGAAAGCTTTTTCAGGTATTTTGTCTTCATTTTCTTGTCTAGATAACTCAAACAAAGTTTCACTAAAAGACCACGGGTAATATATCCAGACCCACTTCTCAACACGTTCGACATAATAGTCAGGTAAGAAAGAACTAGAAGTTTTGTAGTGTAGTACTGCGGTCTTAATCTTAAGAGCACCTAAATCACTAACTAACCTAGCTATTCTTGACATAGTAGTTCCTGTATCTACAACCTCATCAACTATCAAAACTTCCTTGTTCTTGAGATCTATCCCACTATAATAACTGATCTCAGGCTCCTTAAGTATCCTACCACCAACACCCCAAAATCTAGACCTAACTACGTGGAAGTCATCTACCCCAATCACGTCACTAACTATACGCGCGGGGACTAACCCACCCCTAGATATAGTTACTACGGTAGTGAAATTCTCTCCTGAGTCAAGAATAATCTCAGCTAACCTGTAACACATGCTTAAAGCCCTACTCCAAGGAATATAGAGAACCTCCACTAGAACCCCCTCAGCAAGGCTCTATAGTGCTTGGAGGCTTAGAAGTTATAACGTAAGTCACGGCAGTTACTTTACTCAAGCTAGAAGTTATTCTTCTGGACAACACATCAAGGACTTCGTGAGGTATTCGAGCCCAATCAGCAGTCATCCCATCAGAACTCTCCACTATTCTTATAGTAAGGATATATCCTTGATCTCTTTCATCTCCTTTCACCCCAACCCACATATCATCACCAACGACAGCGAAAGCCTGCCATACTGAATCATAAAGATTGTACTCTCTTAACGTATCCTCAACTATCTTGGAGGCTTTCCTAACTATCTCTAGTTTCTCTTTAGTAAATACTCCAATGACTCTTACTGCTAGACCAGGTCCTGGGAAAGGATGTCTTTTCAGCAGAGCCTCAGGAACGCCTAAGAGCTTTCCTACCTCCCTAACTTCATCCTTGTAGAGATACTTTAGCGGCTCAAGTATCTTAATCTTAAACCATTGTGGTATCCCACCGACGTTATGGTGGGTTTTGATTTTTCTTGAACCACTCACAACACCGCTCTCTATGATGTCCGGATATGTCGTACCCTGAATAAAGTACTTGATTTCCGGATCGTTCTCAATCAATTCCTTAAAAATCTTAACGAATTCCTCACCTATTAGCTTCCTACGTTCCTCACAGTCAGAAATTCCTTTAAGAAGCTTCATGAATCTGTCTTCCGCGTTTATGTAAAGTGGTTCTATACCTAAGCTTCTTAAGTTACTTAAGACTTCCTCAACCTCGCCTTCCCTCAAGAACCCGTGATTAACGAAAACAGCAACTAATTTGTCTTTAAATACTTTCCTAGATATTAAGGCAGCTACCGTAGAATCTATACCACCACTAACCGCAATTAATGCTTTAGCGTCTGTATTTACTTCATTCATCATTTCTTCAATTATGCGTTCAACGTAGTTACTGAGTGACCAATTCCTAGCAACACCAGCTATATTAAGGAAGTTCTCGAAGAGCTGCAAGCCCTTCACAGTATGCTTAACTTCAGGATGAAACTGAACCCCGTAAATCACGTTACCCTTAAAAATTGACTTGAAAGCAGCAATACACTCATTCTCTGTTAGCGCGAGTACCTCACCTAAATCAGGTAGTGAAGTAACACAATCATTATGACTCATCCACACATACTCAAAGTCATCCCAACCATTAAATAGGGGATCACGCTTAATCACTTTAATCCCGGTACGCCCGAACTCTCTCCTCCTCTCTATAGTGCCCCCAAGCAACCTAGCTAATAATTGATGACCAAAGCATATACCAAGGACTGGCTTACTACTACTGAGAATTAATTCACTAAATTTGCTGAGTTCCACCTCATTAAGCTCGCCAACACTCAAAGGACTACCTGATAAGACTAAAGCTTTAAACTTTGCAAGCAGGTGTCTTTCTACGGAATTATAAGGAACAACACTAGTATAGACCCCTAATTCCCGAAATCTTCTGGATATTAAGTGAGTGTATTGACCTCCTAAGTCTACAACAAGAATTCCGTCAAGAAATTCCTCTCTCACACCAATTCCCTCAAATAATTTAATTATGTACAATAATAAATATTCTATTTCAGCACGCGTAACGATTTCTGTAAATTAACATGATTAAATTAATTAGAATATACGAGATACTACCACCTCTTAACAAAACCTAGTAAATATTTCTAGAAGCTCTGGAGAATAGCTCTACCAGCAATAACTCCTGTAGCCGCAGCTATGTTTAAGCCTCTTGAGAGTCCCGCGCCATCACCAGCTACGAAAATGCCTTCAGCGCTGGTCTGTAAGTTCTTGTTGGTCTTGACTCTTAAACTGTAGTACTTAATCTCTGGCGCGTAAAGTATTGTTTGTGGTGAGTAAAGTCCTGGATAGATGATGTTTAGTCTTTCGATAGCTTCAAGTAAGTTAATTACGACTCTATAGGGGAGAACAACTCCTATGTCTCCAGGCACTACGTTCTTTAGAGTAGGTGTTACAATACTCTTTTCTATTCTTTCCCAAGTACTCCTCCTGCCTTTTTCTAAGTCACCTAACCTCTGAATTATTGGCTTGCCTACACCTACTCGGGTAGCTATCTTAGCTATAGACTTACCTAGTTCTGTGGCATCAGAATAAGGATCAGTGAGTTTTAACGTGACTAGCAAGGCGAAGTTAGTATTTCTGGATTTTAGGTTCCTATAACTAACTCCGTTAACTCCAATAGTACCGTCTTCATATTTTTCCTGCACTACAAACCCTTGTGGGTTAGTGCAGAAAGTTCTGACTTTATCGTCATAGAATTTCGTGTAGAGTATTATTTTGGGATCTGGATTTATGGTTGTGACGTCTTCTGTCACGTATGACGGAACCTCTACTCTAACACCAACGTCTAGAGGTCCTGGTTCATACTCTATGTTCAAGCTCTTAAGTATTCCCTGAAACCACGTGGTTCCTCCCCTACCTGGTGCTAGGAGAATCCTGCTTGTCGTGAACTCTCCTCGACTAGTACTTAACTTAAAGCCGTTACCACACCTCATTATATCAATAACACTAGTTTCTGTAAGTATTCGTACACCCTTCTTTTCTAGGTATGTACTCAAGTTATCAATAACCTTAATCATTATGTCGGTCCCCACGATTCTCTGAGGTGTTGGTATGTACTTAGCACCAGCCTTAGCAGCGAGTCTCTCAAGAAAAGTTATTTTTTCTTTGTCCGGCACGTAGAGGGTGTCTTCCGGCATACCGAAAGACATGAATACTTTGTCAACATACTTCACTAGTTCTTCAGCATAGTTCCAGTCATTAACTAGCTTGTCTAAATCTCCCCCCACATCAGGTCTTAAGTTAAGTGTTCCGCTACTTAACGCGCCAGCACCCCCTATCCCGTAGGTCACGTTACATACTTTGCAGTTAAGGCATTCTGCTCTATTGTTTGATACGTGTGAGTTCCAGTTATTTGTTTTAATAGCTAGCGGGCATGTCCTATCAGTTACTTTCTTCCCTTTATCGAAAATCACTATTCTCAAATTACTTTCTGCATTATTCACTATTTCTAGGGCGGCCATGAGTCCTGCAGGTCCTCCACCAACTATCGCTACGTCGAAGTTTCTCATCGCATAACACCTAAATCTTTTCTCCTATCTATCATGTGAGTAACGTCATCTCCAGTACCTATGAGTGTTACCGGTGTCCTCAACAAGTCCTCTAAATCTTCCACCCACTTCCTGGCTTCAGGAGGTAACTTACCCCATTCCTTAACTCTAGCTGATGTCGGAAAGGTTTTGTCGAGGCACGTGAGCGCTACTTGAGTAGCTGAATTAAGCATTACTGCTCTCTTAGCTAGGTAGTAATCAAAAGGAGCAGCCCTCCTTATCCTACCCGTAACGGAAGCTTTCTCTATCCAACCCCTATTAATGACTTCATCAATAGATAGCTCACCAGGTAGAGGACCGCCCCCAACTCTAGTAACGTAAGACTTGAAAACTATGATTACTTCATCAACGTACTTAGGTCCTAAACCAACTTCTGATAAAATGCCTGAGGCGGTAGTGTCTCTGCTGGTTACGTAGGGGTATGTACCGTGATATAGTGATAAGTAAGTGCCTTGAGTTCCCTCAATCAAGATATTATCCCCTGAATCAATAATTCTCCATATCTCATCAACTAAGTCTACCAGGTACGTCCTTAACTCAGGAAAATCTTGAGCAAGTTTTAGTTTACGCATTACTCTGTCAACCATAGCAGCTCCAACACCCTGAAGAGTAGAGCCTATAGAATTCCTAAGATACTCATCTCTTGCTTCAGTCTCTACATGTTTATCTTCTATGATTCCAGCATTCTTATCAACGAAAACCCTCCCAGCAACACCTAATGTAGTAACTTCCCTGAAGAACACGTCAAGCCTGACTAAAGACCCTGCAGCAATATAAAGCTTACAACTACCGTTAACAAACGCGGAAGGAATTATCCTTAACTTGAACTCCTTACCACCCCAAAATACTGTGTGACCCGCATTAACAGAACCAACTCTCACAGCCGCACTTATTTCGTCGTTAAGAGCTAAGTAAGCAACTACCTTGCCCTTACCTTCATCACCAAAGAACCCTCCGACAACAACACTTAACATCTTATTCCCTGAATTAATTTATATCAGTCAATATAAATATTATTGTCAATCACGCTAAGACTACTTAAAAAATTTCAATAAATAATATAAAAATAAAACTACCACTAAGAAAACTATTCTCGCTGTTAAGTTAAAAACCCATACCATACTAAAGTTTAGGATAGTCAGTAATGAATGTCGAGCGAATAACTAGAAGGTACTACAAACGTTTGAGTCTACTACCTCGGAGGAGATTTCTAGTAGTCATATATGTATTCTTGGTTTCTCTGATAGGCATTATTAACTCGGAAAGCTTCGTAGTAAGAGATATACTTGCTTCTATAGGTACTTACTTCCTTTTAGGTGTTATACTGACTCTTATGTACCTACCTCTAATGCTTACTAAATTATTCAATACTAAGAGGGTTCTCGGACTCTCCCTAGTCACTTTCGCCATGTCCTTCATTGCAGAACTAATCTTTTATAGACTTACCGGTCTTAAAGGATTAGGTCTGGTAGTTACTTCAGGCTTCATACTTGTAGTTTTATCTGCTTTCACCACGGTACGTCAGGCTTTAGCAATCTCTCTTACAATACCGGTCTTGACATTCATTTTGTTTAATATTATTCTACTTGGGTACGTACTAAGTCAAACACAATTAATCAATGTTTTAATAATCGCACTAATCTCCGTAGTTTTAGGGGTTCTGCTTATTCGTTATATTGACAGTATGGGTAGGCAGTTAAGTGGTGTCTCACCTATAGTAGCCTTAAGAGCTTTCCTTAACACGTGGTTTACTGGCGAGCCTAAAAGTCTTGAAGCACTCTTTACTCATATAGGATCTCAAGAAAGCATAGAAATCAAGACTATAATTATTAAACGTGAGTCAAAACCTGGCATAATATTGGTGTTTCCGCGAATTCATTTCGGACCATTCAATAACATAGGTTCTTCCAGCTTCATACATTACGTTGATAGCTTCTCAGAACCTGAGTTCAGAACATTCACCTTCCATACGGCGGGATCACACGAACATAATCTAGTCAGCAGTAAAGACGCTGAAAGAATCGCTCGCGAGATACTCACTAAAGTGAGAAGTTCTTTAGATTCCTCATTTGAAGAACGCGTGTGCGAACCCTACAGGATCAGATTAGGTGACGGCTGGGAAGCTCTCACTCTTCAGGGCAGAGACTTCATAGCACCACTAATACTAAACAAGTTATTAGGTAATGACGACATACCGTACGACGCGTGGGATTACTTAAGCAAACACCCTAAAACTCCTCCAAACACTATGATAGTTGACACACACTCCTGCAAAGGAAACAAAATCAGAGAACTCAATAAACTTAAAAACCTGCTAGATAAGGTAGCTGAAGCTTACGAGTGCCTAGAACCTAGCGATTTTTCAGTAGGTTATGGAGAAACCAAGGTTCCTAACGCTTGCGTAGAATTATGCGACACTAGAATAAAGACATTAACTATACGAGTAAAGAATAAGAGGTATGGAATTATTTATCTCTACGGAAATAATGTTGATAAGGAATTTCGAGCCAAGCTAGATAGCATAATTAAAGAAAAAGCAGACCTAACAGATTTTGAGGTAGTAACACCGGACGATCATTCATGCGCAGCCTCATTAAAAGAGTCTCCGTACGAGGTAGTTAGAGAGTGTGATGGACTTACTGAAGCAATACTAAACTCGCTTAATGAGGCATTAGAAGATGAAGCGCCTGCTTCTTACAAGATAGTGAGTCTCAAACTAGATAACGAGAGAGTAGTAGGAGATAAGGTCTTCACGTTAATTGAGAGTCTTCATGTGCTTGCTAAAAAGACAGAAGCAGGTTTACTTCTAATCTTTACAGTCATCAACACTTTATTGCCTTTAGTATACGTAATCTTATCATCATATTCTGCTCAGTTTTGATTTTCTCAGAAAGTCGTGACGCGCTTTGATCAGGTTTCTAAAGTAATATCTCTTCTTCTGACTATTTTGTCTGGGTATATTATTATTCCCTTATCTGATATTTCGAAGAGATGTCTTCTCATGTCATGCTTAGTTCCTCGCATCTTCCATATCAGTATTGATCTAGTTAAAACACCATCTAGCTCATCTAGATCTAGCCTTATTATCCCATCAACCGCGTGCTCAACTCCCGGACCTCCAAACCCTCTATCTGTGACGCTCACCTGAGATACTAGGAAAGTCGTTACGCCAAGCCCTGAGAGAACTCTCTTCAGTTGGATTAACACACTCCTAGCTATAGAAGGCTTAGTTAGGTATAGTGTTGAGACGGAATCTACTGCAGCTCTCTGAGCTTTCGTATCTCTCAACGCCTGCCTAACTACGTCCAGGAACTCACCTAGGTCATCAACACTCTTAACCACGTATTTTTCCCTCTTAGCTGCCTCACCTACCCCGCCCGTAAAAGCATCTACTATAGCGAAAAGTCCTTCATCCTCATACTTTCTCACATCCCAACCAAACTCACTCATTTCTCTCCTAACTTGAACAGGGTGTTCCTCCAAAGTCACTAGAACTCCGGGTTCGCTGTAAGTCAGTCCAGAATAAAGGAATTGATGACTCATGATGGTCTTCCCAGTTCCTGGGCCTCCTGAAATCAAGACTATATTTCTTTTCGGGATTCCTCCAAAAAGTAACTCATCTAGACCTGGAATACCACTCTTTATTTTTTCAACCATATTTATTCCCTAACATAAATATTGTTGAATATTTATTTGTTATTAGAAATATGTTGTGTAATAATCAATCAATAACATAATTTACTTTATTATTGGTTTCGCCCAATCTCCAAACCTTATCCAGGCAACACTCCCTAGTCCGCCTACTACATTGCTTAAGGCCATGGCGAGCCATATCCCGTAAGACTGCAAACCAATCATGTAAGCGAGGAGGTAACCCAAACCTATTCTAAATCCCCACAACCTAATCACACCTAGGATTGTAGGTATGGTTGTGTGGCCCGATCCTCTCCCCACAGACATACCTACGAAGAACATAGTGAAGAACGGTAAGCTAAAAATGAAAGTCTCAAGAAATATTAAAGCTTCATTAAAGATCACTGTATCAGACGTGAATACGGAGATTAGCTGACTCCTCACCAGGAAAACTAATAAAGCGCCGAGAGCCGTAAGTGAAGCTATCGTCAGTAGTGATTTGTAAGCTACCTCACGAGACCTCCTAATATTGCCAGCACCTAAATTCTGCCCAACCATTATAGCTACCGGCATAGTCAGTCCCCACATGATAGCGTCAGCAATATCCATTACTATAAACCCTATAGCGAAAGCAGCTGCTACTATTACGCCAAACGAATTTATGAGAGCGTTCTGGAGCATGAAAGCCAAGCTATTAGAAGCATGAAACACAAACACAGGACCCCCTATACGAATATTCCTTAACACCCACAATTTATCAATATTCTTTGTAGGGAGTACCTTCAACTCAGGAAACCTACGCTTAGTCAAGTAAATTAGCGCGACCACACCACCAAGTCTTGATATTACTGTAGCGAGAGCAGCGCCAGCCACCCCCATCCTAGGGAAGGGAGGTATACCGAGTATTAGGAAAGGATCCCAAACAATGTTTAGTAGGGCTGAGAAACCCCCTACTACTGCCGGGGTTCTAGTATCTCCTACGGACTGAAGTATTGTTGAGTAAGTTATTAAGAGACCGGAAAGCATTAAATCAACTGATATTATACCTGAGTAACTCATCACCTCATCAAATATTTCTGGCGGGGTCCTAATAACGTAGTAAAACAGTAGATGCCTCAGCGAGAAATATGTTAAGCCGAAAGCAAAACTAGTTATTAAAGCTACAGTAAAAAACTTGGAAGCAACATTGCTAGCTTCCTCATACCTTCTAGCACCCACGTACTGGGAAAGGAGCGCCATATTAGCTGTTGAGATAGCCATGTTGAAAGCATTAAAAAACATGTAGGGAGGCCACGCCTGCCTAGGTACTGCCATAGCAACATTATTATATCTGCTTAACCAGAACGCGTCAGCTACGTTGTAAGACACATTAACTAACTGAACCAGCATAAGCGGAAATCCTAACCATAGTAGAGTCTTAATTATGGATCCATTAATTATCTCGTTCCTGTACCTGTCTATGACCGCCACCGTATGGCGAACCAATCACAACACCTATTACCTGCGATACTACTATATTCTTTAGAAATATAGTTATAAGCTTATAAGCAAGAATCATTGAGGATATCTTACCATAAATACTTAGTTTCAGATTATTTAATGTAGAGAGGTGCTAGTGTGGTTAGAAGAAAAAGAACGCAAGTACTCAGGTATTTGATTCTGGCAGTCTTAGCTACTAACCCACAACTTCATGGTTACGGTATCTACAAGAGAATAGTATATGTCACACAAGCTGTGTGGAAGCCCTCCATCGGGACTCTCTACAGAACATTAAATGAAATGGTTAATGAAGGTCTTGTTAAGAAGAAGAGTAGCGGTTATAGGAGATTAGAGTACGAAATAACTAGTACAGGTCTCGAGATCTTTATTAAGGAAACACTACCACACGCCACAAAATCTGCAGGAATACTCACAGAGTTTCTGGAAGCTTACAAAGAAATACGTAAGAGAGGGAACCTTCCTAAAATACCTGACGAGCTAGTAGAGAGACTACACCGCCTACATAAAGCGTTAGAAGAATTAACGAGTAGTTAGCTATCAAAAATTAAGGTAAGATTTAAGAAATTAAAGCTCTAGCTCAATACCCATACCCTTACTTTTAGCGAGTCTATAAGCTAGTGCTGCAGCAGCCGCGTCCTGTATAGCTAGACCCACGCTCTTAAATAGTGTTAACTCATCGCTTTCTCTACCTTTCCTGAACCCAGCAGAAACTTCTCCTAGCTCAGCTATATCTTCCTGCTTAATTAAGCCCTTCTCAAGCGGTATTCTTATATCGCCTGTCTCGTCAAGCACTGCTCTCCTAGAATCAACCACTATTTTACTAAACTTAATTATTGCCTCATCATTTAAGGCTCTATAGTCTTTAGCGTGAGCACCTATGCTTATCACGTGCTGGTCTCTACTCAACCACTTACCTAGAATCACGGGTTCCTTAGTAGTTGATGCTTCTATCACTATCTTAGACTTCTTAACTAAATCTTCGTTTGACGCAGCCTCAATAACTCTGAAGCCCGCGCTCTCCGCCCAAGCTCTAAACGATTTCATTTGATCAGACCTTATATCGTATATCACGACCTCATCAGTCTTATACACGGAAGATACGAACCTTAACTGATACCTTGCTTGATAGCCAGTCCCTATAATGCCTATAGGACCTATATCTCTGGGAGCTAAGTACTTAGCTGATACAGCGCTGGCAGCTCCGGTCCTCAGAGCTGTCAAGATACCGCCCTCCATAACCGCGAGAGGAGAGCCGTTCAATCCATCAAACAAAGTTACTAAGGCTTGAATAGTTGGGAGACCTCTGCTAGGATTCTGCGGTATTAAGCTAACCACCTTCACACCAACTCCGCAATTAGGCACGTAAGACTGCATAATACCCCACCAATTACCCTCAACCCACATAACGGTCCTCGGCGGTGTCACGGTCTCGTTCCTGGAATACTTGATGAATACATTCTCAATCTCAGGTATTAAAACCTCAGGCTTTAATAACTCTTCTAATTCTTTACTTCTGAGAATAAGGATCTTGGACACTCTATTAAATCCCTCTAAATTAACTTAACTTAGAATTATTTAAACCTCAATTACTTCTTAGCTGTTGCTTTACCTAGTTAATACTAGTAGTGTAGTATGTTCAGTAACTTCCTAGGATTGGTTGGGTAAGCTTCAACCACCTTAATTTGCTGGTCTGCAGGGATTACATTCTTTAATTTCTTGAATAATCTTATGCTTGAATATATTACTTCACCTTTCTTTAAGGCGAGACCAGATAACACTAAATAATTGATTAGCTGGTCGTCCTTATAGGGTGCTTCAACCCATTTCACCACGCCTTCTCTGCTTAAGGTCTCGTAAGGTAGTCTTGTTTTCTTAAATCTTTTTATGAGTCTCCTTCTATACTGGTATTTATCCTTGAATCTTGCTGGGCAGTAATGAATGTTTATGGTGAGACCCTTTTCTAACACCCAGTTCATTGCTTGCAGTGCTGCTTCTCTCGAACCACGAACTGTGAGTCCGTCGGGATTTACTTTAAACCCTTTACTTAAGATCCCAGCATAATTAGATTCACTAACTTCCATCTCGTTTAGGTTTATGAAATGAACACCAAGCTTGTATCCTTCTTCAATAAGATCTCTTAGCTTATTGAAGTCTGGTATTGCCGGGTTCTCTATACCTACGTCAAAATCGTAATCTAGCGCGTGCTTTAAAGCAATCCATGAGTGAGGTCCCGTGACATGTATTCTTAATTCATCAAGTCCTGCATTACTCAACCTATCTAAGTATTCTGTCTTAAGATTTCTCCCAGTAGTATACATGTGTATGTGGAAACTTCCTCCTAAGACCTCCTTCAGAGTTCTTAGAACCTTAATCACGTTATCTAT
Organism: Candidatus Zestomicrobium tamdykulense; assembly: GCA_039889305.1. Classification (GTDB taxonomy): domain Archaea; phylum Thermoproteota; class Thermoprotei_A; order Sulfolobales; family NBVN01; genus Zestomicrobium; species Zestomicrobium tamdykulense. Next base: position 63,144 of record JAVVFV010000003.1, read on the forward strand.
AGTGAGGAGAGGGTCACCCCCAGTTATGCCGACACCCCTAGACCCGGAAGCCAATACTTCTAAAATAATATCGTTCTCCCTACTCACGAGAACTTCGTTAATATATGCGTCAGTCATTCCTCTCCTGTAGCTTGATATAGGGCAATAGAAACACTTCTCGTTACATACTCCAGTCACGAAAAATACACTTTTTAGGCCTTTGATACATAGATCACATCCTCTTGGTAGTCTGCCTATCCAGCAACCTAAGTCGTTACATTTACTTATTTCCAACACGTAACTCATCAACTAGACCCTATAGCTATGTTTCCCCTAAATAACTAGGAAGATACCTTCAGCTAGCTTCGTGGCGTTAGCTATGTCAGCGGGAGAACCTATAACGACGGACTTAATTTTATGGAGGTCCTTAATATCGTGTGCTATTGCTTTATATTCTTCTGAAAGATACAGCGTACCCTCTAGTGATTCAGCAAACGATATATTCTTTTCTTTCTTATATTTCCATATAGCTGAATTAGCTGTTATTAAGTACTCTATCAACTTCTCATCACCGCCTAAGTCTCTCAAGTCATCCTCAGTTATTGTGACATTCCTTAACCCATCACCAGAATACATACACCTCCACACATAGTCTGTAACGAAAGGCATTACTGGATGTAGAGTCTTCAGTATAAGCTTAAATACTCTATGTAGAACATACCTAGCACCGTTCACGTACTTAATATCGTAATCACCTAAACCGTAAGCTCTCAACTTAACACTCTCAAGATAGTTTGATGCAAAAACATCCCACGCTAGTGCATATAACTCGCTTATCGGTCTGAAAACATCGAATTCCTCATAATACTTGAGTACTCTCTTAATTACTGAAACAGCGTACTTAAGCATAGCTCTATCTAGATCCTTTAAAACAGAATCTCTTAAGGGAGGTTCCTTAAAGGATGAGATAAATCTCCCTATATTGACTAACTTAGTCACGAAAGCTAGTCCACTCCTAACTGTGTCTTCCGACCACCTATAATCACTACCGAGCATGCCGGAGATCGCTGCCCAATACCTGAACGCATCAGCGCCATACTTCTCAATATACGGTAATGGTGGAACAATATTACCGAGAGACTTATGCATTGCCCTACCCTTAGGATCTAGACCCATGCCAGAAATCCTAACCCACTTGAAAGGTGGTTTACCAGTAAGTAACCAAACACGTAGTGTGGAGTAGTAGAGCCAAGTTCTTATTATGTCGTACCCCTGAGGTCTAAGCGAGTGATCTAACGCCTTGAGAGCTGCTTCCTTATTATCAAGCCATCTAGTCACATACAAAACACTGACCGAAGAATCGAACCACGTATCGAAAGTTCTAGTTTCACCTACTAGTTCTTCTTTTGGAGCACCACAATTAGGGCATTTCTCGTGAGGTGGTGGATCTATCCACGGCCTCACATACTCACCATACTTACCAAAAACTAAGTGTCCGCATCTCCTACATCTCCAGATAGGTATTTCGGTTCCGTAGAATCTAGTCCTTGAGATAGGCCAATCCATCTTTAGTGAAGTCACCCAGGTATCGAACTTTACCTTATGTTCAGCAGGTCTAAAAATCATCATGTTACCTATCCTGAGTATATCATCCTTTAAATCTAACTGCTTCAGGAAGAACTCCCTAACGTGAATATACTCTACTGGTGTTTTGCATCTCCAACAGACGGGAACCTCATGTTTTAAGTCTTCTTCTTTAACTAGGAAGTTATTCTTACGTAACTCCTCCACTATAGCTTTCCTAGCTTCTCTAACGTTTAATCCCTTAAGAAACCCTGCATTCTCGTTCATAGTGCCGTCTGGATTGATAAGTATTTTAGGAGTAAGTTCTTGCTCCTTAAAGAACCAGATATCTCTAGTGTCTCCATAAGAACACATCATTGCTAGCCCGGTCCCGAACTCTGGATTAGCGTAAGTACTGGGCACCACAGGTATTACGTTATTGTATAGAGGTATGATCGCGTGCTTCCCCTCAAGATACTTATACCTAGTATCATCAGGGTGGAAAATGACGGCACCACACCCATTAAGTAACTCAGGCCGAGTAGTAGCTATCACTACATCCTCATTAGTCTCAAAAATCCTAAACTTAATGTAGTATAGCTTGCCTTCCTCTTCCTTCATCTCTATTTCTGCTTCAGCAAGTGATGTTCTACACCTAGGGCACCACATTACAGGTCTCTCAGCTTCGTATATGAGGCCCTTATTCCATAAATCAATGAAAGTAGCTTGAGTTAGTCTTCTGTATTTTGGAGAATCAGTACCGTCAGTCCAATACTGAAATGAGCACCCTAACCTCTTCCATACCTTAACTAAGGAAGCCTCATACTCATCTAAAACTCCACTAACTAACTTAAGAAACTTGAGCCTGCCTTCAGGAGTATTAGCTATCTCGTGTGCTGAAATCCCGTATCGTTTCTCTACTGTTACCTCACCAGGCAAGCCATTCCTATCTGCGTAGAAAGGCAGCAAAACCTTATATCCAAGCAACCTCAACGCACGAGCTACCATATCTATCTGAGCGTAATGAGCTGCCTGACCAACACCCCATTCTCCGGAAGGGTAGGGTGGTGGTGTGTCTATAACCACATACTTATCCTCGCTTAGAAAATCAATTGAAGGCTCCTCAAACTTTTCTTCCTCCCATTTCTTGAGTAGTTCCTCCTCGAGAGAGGGACTCCACCTCTTAATTTTTATTTTCGGCTCCAGTACCACCTAATCACCTATACCATTAATGAGCTAAGTTTTATTAATTTAAACTCCACTCCCGATACTGAGAGCTTCTTCAACTCGCCAAGGAGAGTACGATAAGGAAAAACTTTATTTATACCGATATAATATTTATTGGGATAAATATGTCGATCAAAGTAGTGCTGTTAGGTGCTGGGTACGTTACCGCACACTTAGCTACGGGCTTAGAAAGACTTAAAAAAGGACTTATTGAGCCTTACGGGATACCATTAGCTAAGTATACGCTCCCATATAATTTAAAGGATATCGAGATAGTAGGGGTCTACGACGTCGACGATATTAAGGTTGGTAAGACTCTATATGACGTAGCTAAAGAAGTTATGGGTAGTGAGTACCCAGTTCCTGAAGAACTAAAAACAATAGTTGTCAGGAGAGGAATAAGAAGAAAATCTACTGACGGGCTAGACATGCGAGCTAAGGGATTAGATGATCTGATGAGTTATGAGGATAGCTTAAAAACATTATTAAACGAGTGGCTAGATTTAAGACCTGACGTCATAGTTAACGTAATAACTACGGAGTATGGTGAGGAATACCCTGACGAATCAGTGGCTCTCGACAGAATCTTGAAGGGGGATTTGCCAGCCACGTATTCCTACGCCTACGTAGCGTCCCTATACGCTAAAATTAGAGGTGGAGTAGCTTTCGTTAACGCAATACCAACACCTGTAGCAAACAACCCTGGACTACTTAAGCTTCTTGAAGAATCGGGTGTCGTGGTTTTTGGTGATGATGGAGCTACTGGAGCAACTCCCTTAACAGCTGATTTAATAGAGCATTTAACGGAAAGAAATAGACTAATTGAATTCATAGTACAGTTCAACATAGGAGGCAACACAGATTTCTATGCTCTCACAAAACAAGACAGAAACCACATGAAGGAACTAACTAAAACTAGCATGATAAAAGATATTACGGGTTATGAAATTCCTGCATTCATAAAACCAACAGGATACCTAGAACCTTTAGGAGATAAGAAATACGTCGCTATGCATATAGAATATATAAGCTTCAACGGCTTCAGAGATTCTATCTATATAAACGCTAGAATAAATGATTCCCCAGCTCTAGCAGGAATCTTATGTGATCTAATAAGGTTAGGCAAGATATCCCTGGATAAAGGGTGGAGGGGGACGATCTACGAGGTTAACGCGTTCTACATGAAGAGACCGGGACCTCGAGGAGCCCCCAATATAGCTAAAAACAAAGCATACGAACTACTACTCAGTAAGTTTGGATTAACACGATAACCTCATATCTAGGAATGCACCTACTTACATACTGAAAGTCTTCTTTTAATGACACAGCAAATCACTAGTAACTAGCTTATTTAATGTTCATAAAAAATATTTCGGGATCCATGAATGGAGGGTGTTTTAGTAGTTCATTGTGGAGCTGGAACTTGGAGAAGTATTGATGAGGAAACTATAAAGAAGGTAATACTAGATGCTCTAAAGAGAGGAACCGACATATTAGTGAGTGGGGGTTCAGCTCTAGACGCGGTTGTGGAAGCCACTATGTCGTTAGAGGATTCAGGAGTTTTGAATGCTGGTCTTGGTTCAGTACCTGACTTAAGAGGTGTTGTGTCAATGGATGCTGGTGTAATGGATGGCTGGAGTAGTCGTGCAGGAGCTGTTGCGGCGGTCACATATCCTAAAAACCCAGTACTCTTAGCTCGCAAAATTCTTGAATTAACGGATCATGTTCTGTTAGCTGGTAGTGCTGCTGACGAGCTAGCAACTAGATTAGGTCTTCCCAAACATCCAGGACTCTCTGAGAGAGTTAAGAAGCGCTATGAAGAAGTACTCAAGAAAGCGTCTCTAGGTGACGCGGTATTCAGGAAGAGTTTTGAGTTAGCTCAGAAACTAGGTTATTTCGATACTGTTGGTGCGGTTGCTTTAGATAGTGAGGGTAAGCTAGCTGCTGCAGTATCTACTGGTGGCGTAATCTTGAAGTTTCCGGGACGTGTTGGTGACTCGGCAATTCCTGGCGCAGGATTCTATGCTAACAGATACGGGGCTGCAGTAGCTACGGGGATAGGCGAGACAATAATAATGAGTATGTTGTCATTTAGAGCAGTGAACCTGATTAGTGAAGGGTATTTAGCTGATACTGCAGCCCGCTTAGCTATTCAGTACCATACGTCTATGTACGGCAAAGATACTGCGGGACTCATAACACTCGATTATAGAGGTAACGCGTACGGCACCTACAACACGCAAGCGATGCCGTGGGGTTACGCAAAAACAGGAACAAGAGAAGTCGTGATTTCAGGGCTTAAGAAGCCATAAGCTTTTTTGAGGTTTCCTAGTTCTTATTATTTTTAATGCTTCTTCACGTAGCTTGTTATCTGTGCTTAACTCACCTCTCGTTGTAAGAGTAACCATACTTAAAGGTTCTTCTACTCCCCGTATTAAAGCACACGTGTGTATTGCTTCTATCATTACTAACAGTCCTTTAGTTTTGAGTTTCCTGAATAAGTAATCAGCTACTTCCTCCGTAAGTCTTTCTTGGAGTTGTAACTTCCTAGCAAAAACATCAACGACTCTAGCGAACTTACTTAACCCAAATACCTCATCGCTTGGGACGTAAACTACGTAAGCACTTCCATAGAACGGTAGTAGGTGATGCTCGCACATAGACCTAACAGGTATGTTAAGTATAGCAACGAGTCTGTTAGTACTTACGTAATTTGCTGAATTAACATAGAAGTACTTTAAGTGCTCGTCCGGGTCTTTCTCGTACCCTGAAGCCAGTTCTTCCAGCCACATCCTAGCTACTCGTTCTGGAGTGTCCTTGAGTTCAGGTCTATCGGGATCGTCTCCAATAAGTTTTATGAAGTCTCTCACAACATTCTTGAGTTTCTCAAACCTATTACTTAAGTCTTTCTCATTCACCATACTCAACACCTACCTCCGAGGTACGTGGTTTATACTCAATCACTAAATCAATTCCTAGACCACGTAATGATTCCTTAATCTTATCGACTTTCTTACTTAAGACTAATATATTGTCTTCTGGATCAACTAAAACTATCGCAGCGCCTTGATAGTGTACACCATCAACATTTCTTATACGTAGATTGCTTAGACTCAAAGCATTTTTACTGAACTCTTCTTTAATGAGCTTCGTTATATCTAATGAGGGAGCAGTATCACCTACATACTCCATAATTTCAGAGAAGACTTCTCTTAACTCGTAAAAAATATATAACGCGAGAATTAACGCACCCACGTAGTCTATTAAGTAACTAAGTAATGCTCCTGCAAGGGAGGAAGTAATGACTACTACACCCTCTATTAGTTCGCTAGCCGTAAACTTAGAGTAATGCATGAAGACTCCTTTTAATTTCCTGGAAACAGATACTGCGATTAAATAACACAAGACTCCTAAGAAAGCCATTAAAGGAGCTTCTAAAGACACTGTATACGCTCTAAACTCGATTAACCTGAGTATTATTATGCCAGCAACGAAGGAATAGGTCATTAAGGTAGATATAGAGCCCCCGAAGACCAGCTTGTAGTGGCCGAAGTGATGATCTTCGTCGGGAGGCTTAAGACTACTCCTCCAGTACCTTATAGCCAGTAGTAATGCTAGTAAGTTCGCTACAGAAGTCATAGCATCAACGAAAACTGCTTTAGAGCCGTAAAGAATACCTCCTAAGATCTTGAAGACTCCTCCTAAACTCGAGAAGAAAATGATTATAGCCAACGCGCTTCCAGTACTCAGTATCTACCCACCCCAGAATAGAGAAACTAAAACACCTTTAAGCTTTCACGTCCTAAATCTTTATTTTGAGAGTTTTCCTAAACTCATCAACCAACATTATTGGTATTGAAGTCAAGAGCGCTAGGAAAATGAGCTCTAGAGATAATTCTACAGTCTTGAATACTGTCGAGAGTTGCGGCACGTATACAGTAATTAGCAACAAAATTAATGAAGCAATTACTGAGGGAATAAGCCACTTATTGAATGGTCTGAACCAGAAATGCATACTCTCAGATCTCGAAACTAAGGCTCTCCCGAACTCACTCATCCCGATAGCTATAAAGACTAGTGTTCTAGCTAAATCTTTATTCGTGTAAGTATTGAGGGTAAACATATATATAGCTAAGTTAATCAACCCCATAAGAGAACCTAGCAACACGAAATATGCTATTTTCCTGTTAGTTAAGAAGGGTGTTTGTCTCTTTCTTGGAGGTCTCCTCATCAGGTCAGGTTCCGGAGGCTCAGTACTGAGAGCTAGAGCTGGTAGAGCATCTGTCGTAACGTTTATCCACAATAATTGTGCAGGAGTCAGAGGTGACGGAAGCATAACTAGCTCAGCTAACAATATAGTCGCTATCTCACCTAGATTAGCAGGTAAAAGATAGTTTATCGGCTTCTTAAGATTCTCAAATATTACTCTTCCCTCCCTAACAGCCGCAGCTATAGTAACGAAGTTGTCGTCTTTAATGACTAGCTTAGATACTTCCTTAGCTACGTCAGTTCCTTTAATACCCATAGCTATACCTAAGTCAGCTTCTTTAAGTGCTAGCGCGTCATTCACCCCATCACCTGTCATGGCAACTACGTGACCTCTTGCTTGAAGAGCTTTAACAACCCTTCTCTTGTGTTCCGGTGTTACTCTAGCTAGTATAACCACGTCATCTATCACTTTCTCTAATTCTGCGTCACTCAGATTGTCTAGGTCTTTACCTTCAAGTACTAAGCCTTCGTCAAGCCCTATTAAACGACCTATTGCCTCAGCTGTTAGTTTATGATCACCTGTAATCATTACTGTTTTTATGCCGGCTCTACGCAACTCCTCCACAGCCTCCTTAACACCTTCTCTGGGAGGATCAATGATCCCCATAATTGATAAGAAAGTAAATCCTTTCTCTATTTCTTCAACACTTTGTTCGTGAATGCCAGACTTAACCAACCTGTAAGTAATACCGAACGTTCTGAAGCCTTGAGAAGCTATTGATTCTATATAATTACTTATTTCTTCCTTTAACTCTTCGTTGAGTGGTTTAGAGGACCCATCAACTATAACGTGGCTTGAGAGACTAAGGAGTAATTCAGGAGCTCCCGAAGATATGACTAAATATTCGTTGTTGTCAAGCTTATGTATCGTTGTTTTTCTTTTCCTAAACCTATCAAACGGGATAACCTTAACTAGCTTAGTGTCTTTCTTTAAATCCTCAACTCTTTCCTTACCTAAGACTTTGTGAGCGAATACTAGAGCAGCTCCCTCCGTAGGAGATCCCTTAATTCTCCATACTCCGTTATCGTAGAATAAGCTGGCGTCCTCACCAACGTGAGTGACTAAGTACTCTGCTAGTTTCTCAAGCTCTTTAGTTATAATTACTTTGTTTTCGGAGTTGTTAAGAAATACCTCACCCACAGGTTCAAAACCCTCACCACCTACCTCGAGTTCCACACCACTAATCCAGACTTTCTTGACAGTCATCTCACCCTTAGTTATGGTTCCTGTCTTGTCTGACGCTACGATATCGCAAGCACCTAAAGTTTCTATAGCTCCTAGTTCCCTCACTATTACATTCTTCTTCGTCATCCTGTAAGCTCCTAAAGCAAGGACAGATGTGACTATAGTGGGTAAACCCTCCGGTATAGCTGCTACAGCTAAAGCAACAGCTAGAAGTAATGATTCTATTATGGGTTCTTTGATTACCAGGTATGAGATAACGAATATTAAGGCACTTATACCGAGTATTATAGTTCCAAGCTTCTTACCAAGCCTATCAAGCTCCTCCTCAAGTAATGTCTTCTTTTCTTTTATCTCACTAAGCTTCTCAGCTATCTTACCTAACTCGGTTCTAGAACCTGTCGCAACTACAACTCCTTTACACTTACCAGAATATATGTAGGTACCCATGAACAACATATTATTTCTTGAGTGAATACTTGTTTCTTCAGGTAATATGACGGAATGATCTTTCAGAACAGGCTCGGACTCCCCGGTAAGTGGGGATTCATCAACCTTCAAGTCTACAGAATCTATGAGTCGAATATCAGCAGGAACCTTATCACCCTCGCCCAAGAGAACAATATCGCCTGGTACTAACTCTGTTGAAGGAACTACAATGATTTTCCCGTCCCTAACAACCTTAACCTCAGAAACAACAAGTCTCTTCAAAGCTTCTATAGCTTTCTCAGCCCTAAACTCCTGGAAGAAACCTGAAACACCCATTATGAGAACTATGAGTAGTATAGCTAACGCGTCAGTTAGCTCACCCAGAAACCCCGAGATTAGCGTAGCTATCAACAAAATTAGTATTAGGAAATTAGTGAACTGCTTAAGAAAAAGCTTAGCTAGAGATTTAGGCTTGCCTCTCAACTCGTTAAAACCATATACGGCAAGCCTCTTCTCAACTTCACTTGACGAAAGACCTTCTAAGGTAGTGCCGAGCTTCCTAAGGACTTCCTGAACTTCTCTTGAGTGCCACGTCATTTACTAGCTTCCTACTTTAAGTAATTAACACATGCTTAAAAATTACGAGCTGCATTTAAATTTGAGTGAATAGTTTGAAAGAGACGCTAGTGGCTGTGGCCAGAAAAGTTGCTGAATACTTGAGCGAGATTCGCAGACCTTCCACCATAGTTAGAGTTAACTCTAGTGGGGATACTAGTAAGATTTTCGATCTAGAAGCAGAAGACATTATCTTTGAGGAATTAAGAAGAGGAATTAAGGAATGTTTTCTCTTCGTTAGTGAGGAATCAGGTGTGCGTCGCTTCTGCGATGAGCCTAAGTGGGTTGTTGTAGTAGACCCGGTAGATGGGTCTATGAACTACGATGCTCAAATACCCTGGGTATCTATCTCGATAGCAGTAGCTCCGTTAGAAGATAGGGAACCAACCATAGGGGATGTTTCTTACGCGGTAGTCTATGACGTTTTTCATAAAATAGACTATAGTTATGACCAAGTAGGAGGAGTAACTATTGCTGGTGTTCCAGCAAGGAGGAGATCGAGACCTCCGGGAGTCGTGTTAGGATATTTCGAATCACCTGACTCGTACAAGGTAATCCCGTATTACTGGACTGAAAGAGGTTCTCGAGCTAGCTTAAGATCGTTAGGTAGTGCCGCATTAGACATAATATATGTTGGGTTCGGCAACGCTGAAGTATTCGTTGATACGAGAGCTAAGCTAAGAAACGTTGACGTAGCAGCAGCATTAAGGATAGCCTTAGTTCTTGGAGCTAAAGCTAAGTTATGTAGCGGTATAAACGCGTCGTCAGTTACTTTAAAAGATATTACCAGGATTGAGTGTTTGCTAGTAGGATATGACGAGAATTACTTAAACAAGCTTAGCAATGCATACCTTAAGAGTCAGACCTAAGATTAAGTTCCTTAAAAATAATTTGATCCTAAGGTACTGGCTTGTAAATCAACTTTTTCAGAGCTCTAACCCTTAATTCTTTAGCTACCTCAGCTGTAGTGCCCCACACTATAGCTCTCGTAGGACACATAGATACGCATCCAGGTGTTAATCCTTCAGATCTTAATGGATTACATAAGTCACACTTAGTAGCAAATCCAGGTGGTATTATCTCTGGGATCCCGAAAGGACAGGCTGCTAAGCATGCAGAACATCCTATACACTTAGAAATATCTACTAAGACAGCACCGTCCTTATCCTTATGCATAGCTCTGGTAGGGCATGCTGTAATGCATGGTGCTTTAGCACAATGGAAGCATGATATAGGCTTATTAAGTCCTCCTCCTATCTCATACAATACTATGTATCCTTTACCTTCATGTATGAAGGAACATACTTCCTCGCAAGTGTAGCAACCTATACATACGTCATAATTTATTACTCGGTTCATGCCTCCATACTTACTAAAGGTTTCTAAATTCATCTTACACCACCTTCTTAGCTCTTAAGAAATGATCTAGGTGTGTAGCTGCCTTCAAGCCACTCCCGATGGCTTTACCGATCATTGAAGGACCCGTAACTACATCTCCTGCAGCAAAGACCTTCTCAATTCCTGTCTGCATTCTCTTATTAACTATTATTGTTTTTCTTTTTGGGTCTACTTTAATACCGTCACATTCTGTGTTTAGCGGTGGGGTTGGTATCTCTCCTACAGCAGCTAGGATCATGTCTGCTTCTATGACGTGTTCTGTGCCTGGCATAGGTACTGGTCTAGGTCTTCCAGATTCGTCAGGCTCTCCTAACCTCATCTTAATGAATTCTACCCCAACTGCTCTATCGTTTGATACGACGACTTTAGTTGGTTGGATGAGTTCTATCCACTTAATGCCCTCGGAAACTACCCTACGTACCTCGTACTCACCTGCAGGCGCTTCTCTGATGGTTCTTCTGTAGGTTAGGTAGACTTCCTTAGCACCCATCATTAAGGCTACTTCCGCAGCATCTATCGCGCTATACCCGCCACCAACAACAACGACTTTATTACCTACTGGTGGTTTGTGTGTCGTGTATCCTAACTCATATATCCACCAACTATATACGTATTCTAGAGCTGAGAAAACTCCTTTAGCGTTATCTCCCGGCACACCTAATCTTCTCGAAGACCATATACCTGTTGTTAGTAATACTGCATCATACTCGTTTATGATTTTCTTTAAGTCAACCAGGTTATTAATAAACTCATCTCCTTCGTCATGTCTGGGTTCACCGCAGAAGACCTTAGTTCTATAACTAAACTTAACGCTGAAGTTCTTTTCAAGGTCTTCAACCCCCTCCACGATACTGTCCCTAGGTATTCTGTAGGGAGGTATACCAAACATCATCAAGCCTCCTGCAAGAGGTAATTTCTCATAAACATCTACCTCATACTCCTGACACACTAGGTAACCCGTAGCTGCTAGACCTGCTGGACCACCACCCACAATAGCTACTTTACCTCTACCGCCTGCCTGCCTTTTCTTACACATGAAAGCAAACTTCATCTTATTCATCACCTCATAAATTACTCTGAAAACAATTTAATGTAAGAGTTCTCGACTCTTTTCCCGGAAAGCTTTTCAACGATTTCAGCATCGCTGATCCTGATCTCTCCTCTCTTGAGTAGTTGATCTAATTCTCGAGCTGGTAAAACATTTCTCACGTAGTTCAGCTCAACTACGTCTACATCCTCACAAACCGAGTATGGTACTACATGATGTCTCGGAATAACAGCGCCTGAGCTATGTTCAATACAGTAGTAAATCCTAACCTTCAACAGCTACCACTCTCCTGTGTTTTGATTTGGGTTGAAGAAGACCTAACAACACCGCAGCACCGTAAATAATTGCCTCAGGTCTTACAGGACATCCAGGAACGTAGACCACCCTATTTACCTCCACACCAGCCTCCTTAAGAATTTTTTCTAGGTTGGGGTACCCTCCTAAGGTAGCGTAGGTATTGAACCATATCCCACCCCCGACACTGCAGGAGCCTAAAGCTAGCACGAGTCTAGGTCTCGGCATAGCCTTAACAGCCTTAACCACCTTACTTATAGTTTTGATAGTAACGGGACCTGTCAACAGTATTAGGTCTGCGTGCCTAGGAGAACCAACCAACTTAATACCAAATCTCTCAATATCGAAGTAAGGCGTTAAAACATCTAAGACTTCGATATCGCATCCGTTACAGCTACCAGTATTTAAGTGGAAAACCCATATGCTTCTCTTAAGCTTACTAAAAGCTTCTTCAAGAACGTTGAGAGCAGATTCCGGAGACTCTAAACTAGGTTTTCCTCCATTACTCACCACTAACACCCACCACCCTACTCCCTATTTTAAGAGCAGTTAGTTTTTTTCTGCACTCAGGACATATGCCGAGTAGGTCTTCAGGAACTTTATTCTCTATCCTCCTCTCAACCTCCTTAATAAGCTTCACCGTAGTGAAAGACTTGCCACAAATCCTGCACTTAATGGTTGTGTGAATTACCTCATCGTAAAGATCTCCTAACTCCCACGTAGCTAGCTCGAATTCTTTAGAAATCGTTATGGCTATCTGAGGACATACGTAAGCACACATACCACAGAAAATACATTTACCTACGAAATACTTGAGTGTTGCTTCGTCACCTTCGTAACTTATGGTTAGTGCTTTAGGGGGACATATTCTTGTGCAGGCACCGCACCCAACACACTTAATCGGGTCTATCTCAATCTTCCCTCTAAACTCAGGCGTAACTAATGGTGACTCAAAGGGATACTTTCTTGTTACGGTTCTTTCACGAACAGAAATAGAAAGTATCTTCAGGAACTTAACCATTCTTTTCCCTCCTCCTAGAAATAACTTCTAAAGGTAGTGTCTTAATATTACCTGACTTCAGATTTATGATTAATGCTCTGTCAGTGCATGAGAAGCATGGGTCTATGCTGGCTATAGTTAGTGGTGCGTCAGCTAAGTCAACTCCCTTAAGCATTATTGGGACTGCCTGGAGGTTCTGATATGTCGGGGCTCTAACTCTCCATCTATACGGTCCGTAAAGATCTGTTATGATTACGTGTATTACCTCACCTCTAGGAGCTTCCACCGCACCGATACCTAACCTCATTGGTTGGGGGTCCCATTTCTCAGCTTTTATAGGACCGCTCGGCAGTTTATCAATAAGTTGCTCAATTATGCTTATACTCTCAAAAACCTCGTCTATCCTGACCAGAGTTCTTGCTAAGTTATCACCTTCAGTGTAAACAGGTACTTTGAAATTGACGTAGTGGTAAGCTGCGTAAGTGTAATCTTTCCTCACGTCTCTTGCTAACCCGGAGCCCCGGGCAGTCGGACCTACTAGAGAGTATGCTCTAGCTTCACCCCTAGGAAGTATACCTGTACCTGTGAGTCTTGCCCTAACTTGCGGTACGCTTGTCGCAACTTCTACGAGCTCCTTAAACTCTTTCTTCAGTACGTTTAATGTTTCTTTGATTTTAGGTATTTTATCCTTATCAATATCTTTCTTAACGCCCCCCACTAGATCTATGCCGTAAGTCTTCCTACTGCCTGTTAGTAGTTCTGCTAACACCATGACTTTCTCTCTGATTCTCCAAGCATGCATGAAGCCTGTATCGTAACCTAACAAATGAAGAGCTACACCAAGCCATAAGAGATGACTATGTAGTCTCTCGACTTCGAGAACTATAGATCTTATGAAGTGTGCTTTCTCAGGTACTTCTATCCCTAATGCGTCCTCTACTGCCTGAACATAGCTAGTTGAGTGAACGAAACCGCAAATCCCACAAATACGTTCAGCCAGGAAAGGAACTTGATCATACTTCATGCTCTCCGCGAGCTTCTCAATACCTCTGTGAACCATGAAGCCAACATATCTCGCATCAACTACTTTCTCTCCTCTAACATACAGCTCGAAGTACTCGGGCTCGTGAAGTGCTGGATGATAAGGACCAACAGGTATCCTCACAACCTCTTCTATACCTAATTCAGAGATGTGAGACACTACTTGAGGCTGGTACAACTTCTTTATTTCATCCATGCTAACATCCTTCCTCAACGGGTAAAGCCCTTCCGGCCAGTCATCAGGCAAAACTAATCTCCTTAACGTCCTACCATTAAATTTTACTCCTACGAGGTCGTGTGCTTCTAGCTCGTACCAGTCAGAAGCTCTGAAAAGATCACTTATGGTGTCTACCTGAACCCCATCCGTTACAGGTACTTCAAAAACAATGTTTGTTCCTTCACTATCGATCCCGAACACGTAATAAAGCTTAATTAGGCCTTCCTTAAGTCTCTCATCTGAAGCAGTCATAGTTCTGAAATACAGATCATGTTCTTTATAGATATTCTCGAGAGCCGTACGTAAGCAATTAGCTTTAATTTCTACTCTGATAGTGACACCACTCCTACTCGAACCTAGTAATGAATCTTTGCAAACACTAAGTGCTCTAGATAATATAGCGTGACTCCTAGGACCTCTAGATAATTCCTTTATCTCACTAAGATCATAACTCACAGCGTCTTACCTCCTTTATTACTATGTTATTTACGGTTAAATACCTATCCAAGTAAAAATCACCAAAACAATTAAAACAAGTAAATAGTATGTGAATAAGGTCCTCACACCTATATCTACACGTGTCCTCCCCAAGAGAGTAGCTACTACACCGTAAGCTAGATAGAAACACACCGAAAGCAGCAAAGATATTGGGAAAGCTACTGAGAGAATAGGGAGGGAAGTTATGAAGGGAGTTACTAAAGCTATAGCTACTAAAAAAGATAGAACGTACCTCATTAGTAGGTGTGTGTATATGTAGAAGCCAAGTAGCTTACCACTAAACTCTATAAGAGTTCCTGACGCTAGTTCAGGTTCTGCTTCATGAATATCGAAAGGTAAGCGACCACTACTAACGTACGTAGCGATAAGCAAGATTGCCAGACTTGACAAATAAACAATAAGTGTTGAGATTGAGTAATGAGTCACTAGCTTAAGACCTGAATAAATAGAGATGAAACTACCAACAACTAACCCGAGCTTATTAAGTACTGTCAAGAGCATGCTTCTGTAACTACCTATTAAAGCGAATGGGTTAGAAGTAGTAACTGAAGCTACTAAACCTAAGCTATGTGAAGTAGCTACGAGGATCAAGAACATATCTAGTACCATGGAGTCTATGCTAGTAGTTAGTGTTAGAACTACGTAAACTACTACATAAAGAGACATTAAAGTTACTAGTAGTGAGAACATTACCAAGAACGCTGCAGACTCTCCGCTGAGAGGTATCTTAAGCTCCTTAACACCTAGCTTAAGTAAGTCGTACCATGTCTGAAGGAGGGTTGGTGGTCCGATCCTGCTCTGTATTTTGGCTCGAACCTTCCTCTCAATACCGTCTAGTAGTGGAGGTAGGAAAGAAAGTATGAACGTAAACAGGAGAGAAAGTAAAGCTATCGTTAAGGTCTCCATGCCAGAAACACCATAAACAACATTGTAAAAACTACTAGTAAGTTCATGTATAGGGAGGTAAAGGATAAGGCGTCCTCAACGAACGAAGTTAAATCTATCAGATCCTTAGTGAATTCTTTATAGTACCTGTAAAGTGAGGTCTCACCCACGCTAAATATCCTATATAGATCCTTAGTGAATTCTTTATAGTACCTGTAAAGTGAAGCCTCACCTACGCTAAATATCCTATATAGGCGGCTAGCGGCATCAAGTACATAGTACGCGAACGATCTTTCTCTTCTCTCAAACTCCTGCCCTATATCGTAGTAGAAACTCATTTTGACTGCTGAAGGAGCTAACTTCTTCAAGTACTTACGTAGTATGTCGCTAAGTCTACTCATGATTGACGCGGACTCGAAACTCAAGGCAACATTCCTCCTAACCAAGATTCTTCTTTAGCAATCCTTTTTATGTAGGAGTAAGTATAGAACATGAGTACAGACATCATTACCGTAGCTAGACTTATCGGAACCACGTAGATTAGGTCTAGCGAGATTACGCTAGTAACCGCTACAACGACGTAGATAGGTAGTGTTAACACAATGTTAAGTATTGAGAGTCCTAGTTCTGGAGCTTCAGTACCTGTACTCGGGTTAAGTTCTTTAAGTTTGCTGATGGAGGTAGCTCCCCAGTAAACAGTTATGTATCTTAAGCCGTAAGCAACTGCTAAAGCAGTACCTAAAGCAGCAACTACTAGGAGTAATGCAGATGCTGTTGCTGATACCTGATATATCGATATTACTCCTGACAGGAGTAGTATCTTTCCTAGGAATCCTAGTGTTGGGGGCGTGCCTATTAAGGAGAGGATAGAAAGTAATGCCGTCATGGTGGGTTTGCTAGCTACTCTGGCTAGGTATCCTAGCTTGCTTAAGTCTCTGGTGTGCGTTATTATTTCAACAGTACCTGAGTTCATGAAGAGAGTAGCTTTAAAAATTCCGTGAGCTACTGAGTAAACTAGTGCTGCAGTGAGGAGTAGGTCTATCTTGTAAGCACCGTAGGATGCTAGTGCTATCGCTATTAAGCTAGTATTCTCGATTGTGCTGTAAGCCAAGATCCTTTTTATATCTGCTTGTATGAGAGCTTGTAAACCACCGTAGATAACTGTTAGTGACGCGAGAACTAGTAATGCTTGATACACGTAAGTAGACTCGATAGCAGGCAATATTAGGTAGAGTCCGTAGATACCCATCTTAACCATCACTCCAGACAAGATTGCTGAGGCCGGTGCTGGTGCTAGTGAATGCGCGTCAGGTAGCCAGAAATGGAGTGGTGCTACGGCAGCTTTCGTGAGCAACCCAACAGCTATTATTAGGTGTAGTAATGGATTAATGCCTAGTAAGCTTGTACTTAGTTCGTTAAGAAGTAACCGAAAAGCCTCTGCAAAACCTAGCCTTATGGCTGTGGACCCAAGTATCGTAAGAAGAGCTACATCTGCTGGAACCATGGAAATAAGCAAGTACCTAAGTCCAGCTATTAAAGTCCTTCTTTCTACCTCAAAAACTATCGCAAAGAAACCTACTATCTCAGCAAAAAGCCAGAACATCACGAAGCTTATCAAATTCTCTGATATGAATACTAAATAAATACTTAAAGCAAATAAATCTATCAATATCGTTAAGTTTCTTCCCGGATATTTATGCTGCTCATAATACACAGTGTATGGTGTTATGAACAGCGCTACTATAGAAGTCAGCAAAGCGAATAAGCCCCCAACATGATTTAGAGACTGACTAATTATTACTGCAGAGTAAAGTAACATCACTATAGGAGAACCATACCTCAGAATTAGTGAGGCTCGTGGATATCTGGTCTTAACTACGTTACCTACGACGTAAAGCAAGAGAGAGATAGAGGCAGTGACGTAAGGATATACCCATCTATCTATCATTTACTACCCCCTACTAATACTTCTGTCTCACTACTTAAAAATATATAAATATTCATCCATTTATATAAAAAGATCCCAAAATTATTTAAATTCGCTTTAACCACCCCCAAGAACTTTACTCAACTCACTCACTGAATTAACATACTTACTTAAGCCTTTAATACTTAGCAAATTCTCCGCATAATTTATCAACTCATTAATTATAGCTCCCTGGATAATCATAATCCCTAAAACAACTAGTGAGGCTGCTAAGACTATGAGTATTAGTGTCGGGATGAGTAAGCGGTCCTGTTTTACCTCTTCTTTAGAACTTCTGTTCACGACTAAAATATAGATGACTTTGAAGTAACTGAGAGCTGAGATTCCTGAAATAAGGATTATTGATATAGCGTGAAGAAGTAAACCAGCATTCATTAATGCAGTAAATATTATGAACTTGCTGAAGAATCCTGCCAAAGGCATGAGACCTAGTAAACTCAGGAAACTCAAAACTATGGAGGCTGTGAGTAGTGGGTATTTACTACCTAAGCCCTGCATTTTAGTCAGGTTAGTAGAACCTACTACTACTGAGAGTGTTCCTAAACCTATAAATAACGTAAACTCACCGATAGCGTGAGTTATCATATGGAGTAAGATACCGCTTAGAGCTTCGGCTGAAGCACTTAAGGGAGTCCTAGAAACTAGCGCGCCGAAAGAAGCAAATATTATTCCGATATGACTTATCGTAGAGTAAGTTAGCAGTCTTTTCACGTTCTTCTGAGGAAACATGAGTAGGGCTCCTAAGTAACCCGTAACTAAACCAAGGAAACTTAGTATTATGAGGATGAGATCCCTGAAAGGAATACCCCATAAAGGAAACGCTAATACGGTGCCGTAAGCCGTAAACAACGTTACGAAGAGTCTAATAACTCCGTAAGTACCGACCTTATCAACGATCCCAGCAAACAAAGCAGAAGCAGGAGTTGGTGATTCTGTGTAAGCACTGGGCATCCAGTAGTTGTTAGGGAATAAGCCAGCCTCAAAATTCAGCGCCCACAACATCAAAGCTACTGCTAACGCAGAACTTATGAATACGTTACCATAACACCACTCACCAACACACCTACCAGACCAACTCTCCAGATACTTAGATATTAGCTGAGGATCTTGATGTGTCTTAACTACTAAATCCGCGATATTTACTGTCCCGAATGACGCATAAATAAAAATAACACCAAAGAAGAAGAGCATAGTAGCTAGAGCTCCTATGAAGCTATATGCCGCAGAAGCTTCAACAGCCCACTTCCTTCTCCTGAAAAACGCTACCAACGCGTAAGAAGAGATACTAAGTACCTCAAGCATCACGAAAAAGTTGAAAAGATCCCCCGTGTAGAGACAGCCAAGAACACCAGCCAACAGTATGAGGGTTAGTGTTGAGAGCCACTCGTACCCTGATTCAATCTTGCTGAAATACCAGTACATGTAGAGTGACGAGAAAAAGAATAAAGTAGCTGCTAGAAAACCTAGAACTCCATTAAGAAAATCAACAACGTAAACGATTCCTAAGGGCGACGGCCACCCACCGAAAGAGTATGTTAAGACATTACCTCTAACTACCTCTATTAAGTTAATTAAGGTTAGAACTGCAACGAAGAACGTGGTTGCGGTAGTTATTGTAGCGTAAAGAAAACGAGACCTGAACTTAAGTGTTAGAATAGGCAATATGAAAGCAATTAAGACAGGCACCACGGTTACTAAGCCAACTGAGGGCTCGTTCATTCAGCTCACCTAATCAAAAATTTTTAATGCGTATTCATCAAAAACCTTACTTACCTCCTTGTAGGACTCTTCAGGTTCTGTAGTCTTCGCATATATCCAGTGAACATAGATATTTCCTTTCTCCTTATTAAGATCAACAACGACAGTACCTGGAGTATTAGTTATGGAGAGAGAAACTAGAGTTATTCCGTAATCGTTCCTCGTTTTTATTGGCATCTTAACTATAGCAGGTCTTAAATCTAGTTTAGGACTTAAACTCAATCTAATTAGGAGTAAATGAGCTTTAACCTCATCTATTAAGAAATACCTAAAAGCAAACCTAATTAAGTTGCTAAACCTCCTCAAACTTAGACTCTTCCTCCAGTCTTCCACCAGCAGGCTCGAGGTGAGTGTTCCTACGATGAGAGCTACTAAAACGCCTGTGAAGATGTCATAGAGTCTTAAAGACCCTGTATACGTTACGTAAATAATGAATGAGAATATTACCGGAACTATAGACTTATACAGCCTCTTCATGTATGTACACCCTCTTACTCCTACCTATCTCATCTACGTTCACGGTCTTGAAGTGATAACTTATGTGGAGTACTATAGTGGTTAGGAAGAGAGTTACGGCGAGACCTATAACTATAGCTGTCAAAACGAAGGCTTGTGGTAGTGGGTCAACAGATCTCTCCACGAACTCTCTGATAGTCTCTGAAGTAGGGCTTAAGTCTGTCAAGACTGGTGGTTGCAGTAGGAGACCAGGTCTCCAGAGCTTATAACCAACTAGGATTGTAAACATATTTACTGTGTCCTGAAATATCGTTAACGCTATGAGTTTCTTCACTAAGTTAGCTTTAGCTACCACACCATAAAGTGATATAGCTACGTTGAAGTAGAGAGATATTACGGTAAGCATAAACATAAACTTAATTAACTCAATATCCATGTTCCTCACCCTCAAGCTCCCGACGTAGTGTGTCATCCTTGCTTAACAATATAGTGAAGACCAGAGTAAATCCGCTAGCAACAGCTAAGAACTCGAAGAGATTAAAGAAGAACAGAGAACCTCCTAGAGGAACGTCTAGGAAGTGAGCTGGGTAGGAAAGAATTGATACTGTTTTAGCTTGGTTCTGGAAAATATAGCCTTCCACACCAATTAAGAAACCTAAGACTAAGAGAGCTACGGAGGTAAAGCCAAGTAGTGCTAGAGAGATATTCCTTATAGAAAGCGTCTTTTCGTAGGTTATTTTTCTATCAATAAAGAATTGCTTACCGAAAACTACTAGTAATAGTAGGGGAGCTACTGAAGCTATTGCTCCACCCTGAAATCCTCCGCCAGGTGTTAGGTGTCCGTGAAGAGCTGTTGAAGCAGCTACAGTAAGTATTGCTAAGGTCACTATAGCAGTAACTCTCTTAACGATAAGGCTTAACCCAGTACTATTAACAAACTCAGGTGCTTTAGCGATACTCCGGAATAAAGTTAGGGCAGCAAGTATTGCGCCGTAAAAGACTACAGTCTCGAATAGTGTGTCAAGACCTCTATAATCCCAGACTATTGCTGTGACTGCCTCAGGTGATGCTGTCCACAACCAAGAAATTTCTTGATTGTAGGTTAGGTTCAAGTAATTCCTCGCTATAATTCTGATGTCTTGAGGTGGTAGATCCCCTAACCCACCAGAATAAGTGAGGTACGTAAGAGCTAATATAATCATTACAAGCAACGACATAAAGACAAAGTCTCTCAGCACTATGTTACCACCTCATATCTGCCAACCTTCTTAACCAGAAGTATCACTACTAAGGGATAAATCCCTACAGCTACCGCCACATACACCAGAACTATGTCAGGAGCTAGTAATAAGAAGTAAATGAGTGCATAAGCAATACTCTGAACTGACGAGAAAACCACGGCAAACATTAAATCCTTAGTCCTAATAGTAAGGAAAGTAAATAAGACTGAAGAGAGAGCTGAAATACCCATAATCAGGAAAATCAAGTCGACGTAATCCATCATACCTCCCCCTTACTCCTATCTTCTTCCAGTTGATCCGTGATGGCTGGTTTTACGGGTGCGGCTCTAGCTTTATGCGTAGCTCTAGCTAGTGCGTGACTACCCGCCCCAGCAAGTAAAAACTCTATGAAAGCAACAACTAGTGAAGCACCACACAAGAACCACCTGTAAGGTCCTAAGAAATCAGCACCCGCAGCTACTAAAGCAACACCTATTATGGGTAAGAAAGCACCCCCTATACTACCTACGGTAGCTGCATGTAATCTCGTGTAAAAGTTAGGGAATCTTATCATAGCTATTGAAGCAACTAAATCACAGAAAACTCCAACAGTTATGAAGACCTGACCCAATATAACTAAGAACCACTCAATCAATGTAGTCATCATTAATCACCTAACTCCCTAGCTTCGAGGTATTTAGCTACGTAAATATCTAAGGAAAATATCCATAAAATCAAGGCAACCCCGCAAACGATGAGTAGGGGGGATCTTAAAATGAGTGTTAAGACGATCATGAAAGCCGCCAAATCATAACCTAGTGCGTCAACAGCTAATACTCTGTCAGATAGTGTAGGACCCTTAATTACTCTAACCATGTACAGAAGAAACGCAATAAAGTAAGGAATCATGAGAACAGTAAGGTATGTAGTCACTAGCCATTCTAGATCAGGCATGAAATCCGACCCATATTTAAGAACTGAGACGCCCTTTTAAGCATTATTCTAGTATTTTAATAAGCTTCCAAAACCACGTTTCTTTTGATAATCTCATCTACTATGAGCCTGAAACTCTTATCGTTCATGCCCAGATATTCAGGAGGATTTACTCCGGGTTCTACGTAGTTCTTCAGTGTTAAGCGAGTGATTAAGGCAGTCATGTAGCCCGTCACGCGAGACATGGAACTAAAGCCTTCCCTACACTCGTCATACATTAAAAACCTCATTTCCTTCTCACCACTCCTGCCGTAAACCTCCATTATTGAGAAGTCTGGTGAGTCATAAGTCATGACAGGTATTATTAACTTCATTGTAGATTCTATAAACTCTCTCCTGAAAAACCCTAGCTCTTTCAGGAGCTTCATTCTAGTTAAGTGACCAGGCCATCTAAGCGTGTACTCAATTAAGTTCTTAGCTCTTATAGTACTTAACAAGGTTCTCAAGCCGTCAGTAGGGAATCTTTCAAACTTGAAATTCTTTATGTGTACTTCCTCAATAATTTCTAGAGGATCTCTCGACACAAGTTTACCGTTCACTATACACCTAGCTGGACGCAGATACTCATCTATTAAGTCTTGAGGAGAAAAGAGTACTTGATGATATAGTGGTGGTCTAGGTTCTTTAGGTAAACCACCCACGTTTATGATGCCCTCATCTAACACACCTAACTTACTGTGTATGTATCCCATCAATACATTACTAAGACCTGGTGCGAACCCAGCATCTACAACGATTCTTACTTCTCGCTGCTTAGCTTCGTTATTTAAAGGCAGAGGGTCTTCAGGCATGAAAGACACATCAACGAGATCATGTCTCAGGTCTAAAGCTTTCTTAAGTATTCTGAAACCAAGGAACCCTGGTAACGCATTTACTATTACGTCAAAACCCTTAAACACCTCATCAAGAACTTCAGTCTTAGACAAATCCAGCTTAAGTACCTTAGCAATTTTCTCAACATTCTTTAATTTTGACTCATCCTTATCTATAACCCAAACCTCAAAATCCTTACTTAAGTCATGCGCTACTAAAGTCCCGACACTACCAGAACCAAGTATCAGAACCTTCATGATGAAACCCCATAAATTCTTAAGTCAGCAAAAATAAATCACTCCATCCACTTACTGTTCTTGTCTTAGTAATGAATGTTGTTTTAGGACTTCGTTGGTGTATTTTATGGTTCGCTTAATTAATTCTTTATGCATCCCGAGGTATTTTCTATAATCTAGTGCTTCATTAATCTCTTCTTTAGTTAGGTATTTAAGTATCCTCGGATCCTCAGATACTACGGTGTGGAAGTCTTTATTTTCGTTAACTGCTTTACTCACTAACTCTCTAACGAGTTTATACGCTTCATGTCTCAGCATGCCCTTATCAGTAAGTCTAAGCACTAGAGCTTCACTCATGTTTGTACCACGACTTAATTTCAGGTTACTCACCATTTTTTCAGGGTAAATCCTGAGATTTTCAAGGATTTTGATTAAGGTATTTAAGACTTCATCTATTATTAAGAAAGAATGAGGAATCAAGAATCTCTCAGCACTGCTGTTACTTAGGTCTCTCTCATGCCAGAGCGGAATGTCTTCCAACGCTGTTATTGTTAAGCTCCTCATTAACCTGGCAAGACCAGCTAACTTCTCACTAAGTACTGGGTTCTCTTTATGAGGCATTGTACTACTACCTACTCTGCCTTCAACACCTTCAGCTAACTCCATAATCTCAGGCCTCATGAGTTCCCTCACCTCTATACCTAGTCTCTCAGCCTGTGAGGCTAGAATCGCTAAGACACTAATCAACTCAGCAATACCGTCTCTAGGAGAAACCTGCGTAGTTATAATGTGTGATTCGAGATTAAGTTCCTTCATAAATGAAGACTCAACACAGAAACCCTTATCTCTCCAGCCTGCCATAGTGCCCACAGCACCAGCCATCTTCCCGCGAACAACCCTGAACTCAGCATTTATCAATCTTTCAAGGCTTCGTGTAAACTCATACAAGTAATTAGCGAATTTGAATCCCAGAGTTATTGGTAGCGCATGCTGAGCGTGAGTCCTGCCAACCATCAAAGTATCGCTGTATTCTTCCGAAAGCTTCGTGAGTAAGCCAATCAACCTAACTAATTTAGGCTTGACTACCCGTAACGCGTCTCTGATTAAGAGCGCCCATACAGTATCTATTACGTCATTACTCGTAGCTCCGTAATGAACAAACCTAGCACTCTCTCCGCACGCGTCAGCAATAGCCGTAACTAAAGCCATCACATCATGACCTAACAACCTCTCATAAGAGTCTACTTCCTCAAGCCTGATTGAGCGAGTACAAGACTCAAGACTCATAGAATATCCTCTTGAGATAAGACCACATTCTTCTAGACTCCTAACTAGAATCACCTCGACCTCAATCATTCTTGCCAGGATATTCTCTCTTCTGAAAATCTTTCTCATTTCATCAGAACCGTACCTGAACTCGATAGGGCATAAACTCAAAGCACTCACCAACAATAATATACAAATAACTAAAGTATTTAGTTCATAACCTAATCAACTATAGTAGTCCAGAAGAACACACAAAACACCTAAACATTAAAAGTTCTAAAATTTAAGAAAGTTCAAAATTAATACTTGTTGTAGGGTGGTAAAAACGTTTAAGATTACAGTAGAAGTATTTACTGCTCTCAGGGAGAAGCTCGGTTGGTCTAAAAAAGAATTAATGATTAATTCTCCAGAAACAACCTTAAAAGATATTCTAGACGCTCTTCCAGATCTTAAGTCTCTGATAGTAGAGCAAGATCGTCTTAGGGGAGGTTTCATAGTCTTAGTTAATGGAAGACACATAGAGTTTCTGGGAGGTCTTCAAGCAGTCGTTAAAGACGGCGATACTATAGCTATATTCCCTCAGAGTGGTGGAGGCTGATTTAAGCAAGTCTGAGTTAACAGCAGGTGCTGAAGCACTTTATTAACGCACCACTCAGTGTAGAGGTTTTTAAGACCTAGAAAGTACAGGATTCTTCTTATTAGGTCTGGCTTAAGCCCGGCTCCAGCAGCTCTCGGGTGTCCTCCCCCACCCATCGAGAAAGCTACTTCTCTCACGTTAATAGACCTAGACCTTAAGCTAACAGATCCTCTACGACATATAACTGCTATGTCGGCTCCATACCTAGACATCAACAGATTCGCAATATATGAGGTTAGGTGTTCTTCTTGATCTTTAAAGTAGTAAACTATTTTGATATTACCGCATTCCTTCATCTTCGCTTTCTTTAAGGCCTTACTATAGATTTTTAGTTCCGTAGTAACAGCTTTCTCAACTGCTTCACTTATCTCGGAATCTATGGTGCCGTTAAAACTAGCTAACTTCTTAAGAGCTCCTTCTTTCCAGGAAGCTCCCCCCGCATAACCTACGTATCTCGAGAGAAAGTTTCCTCTCCAGTCATTCATTAACCACAAATCAATAGAGCAGGTCGCTTTAACTAGTTCTTCGGAGTTCTCAACCCCAAGATATTTACTAACTACTCCAGCACTACAGGTTGTTCTATCTACGTAGAGCGCTACTCCTATCTCAGTGAGTTCCCTGATCCACGACTCCTCCCAAACATGGTGATCAAACCAGAATACCTCACCACCCGAGTTCAAGATCCTCTTAATACTCTCCTTAATTTTATTGAGGGAAGAGTTGTTAACGCCTAAGTCCGTTATATAGACTACGCTACCGTTAGGTACTCCAGCCAGTTTTGCGTGAAGGTGGTGTGGTTGAATAAAATATATCTTGTCTATGTTACCGCACTTACGCATAATTAACGCTCCTGAAGCAACTCCGTCTAGATCCGTGTGTGTTATAAGTATTCTCCGCATTTCGTGTTACCTTAAGATATGTTTTCACGGGTTATAAGGATGCTTCACTATCATCATTAACCAGTAGCTCTAGAAGCTATATACTCGATAGTTCTCTTGATTACTTCTCTTATTTGTTGAGGTAGCTTAGGCTCCTCAATATTGAGGAAACCTTTTATTATCGCTGTACGTGCTTCTTCCTCAGAGAATCCCTTACTTAGTAGGTAATTAATTAGGTCTTCACTTATCTTACCTATGGCTGCTTCATGAGTTAAAATAGCTTCAGGACTTGAAGAACTTATTTCAGGTAATGATTCTATCGTAGCGTTATTATTGTCTATTAACCCTAAACACTCTATGTGTCCTCTGGAAGGACCAACACGACCTTCTATTCTTGACCTAGCGTAAATAATTGAGGACCCCCTACCTAAATTCCTTGAAAGAATCTCACCAGCTGAGTCTTTACCTTCCAGTACTATAGCTGAGCCCACGTCATAAACTCCCTTATACTCACTAACTATTATAGAGTTTAGAGTAGCTCTAGCACCCTCACCTAAGTAGACCTTCGGGTAGGTTTGTAGTGATTCTACAGACGAATAAATAACATAGTAACTCACATACTCCCCACCCTCTCCCACCCTAACAACCGTTCGAGGCCGTACAACCATGTCAGGAGCCCAAGCATGTATCATCGTGTAAGTCAACTTACTTTTCCTCCCTACGTAATACTCTGAGATACCCACGTGTAGGGAGCCTACGGGCTGATCAGGGACCCCGCAACCAGTAATTAAGTTTAGTTCAGCATCATCATCAACTATCACTATATTGTGTAGTAGTTGAGCATATCCTCTCCTCGTTATGAAGAGGCACGTGTATATGGGATCCTTAATTTTAGTGCCTGGCGGTACGTATATGAAAAACCCTAACTCATTACCGTAGAGACTCACTGCCGCAGTATACTTATCTGTATCAGGTTTCACTAGCTTCCACGAATACTCTTTAACCCAGTCAAGCTTCTTTAAAGCCTCACTAGTTGGTAAGACTACTGCACCACGTTCAGCCAGCTTCTCGCGCATAGATCTCGAAAGCACAGACTCATTAACTTGAAGATAATCAGCTTTTCTTAGGAGACCTCCACCAAAACCTAACCTACTCGAGATTCTGTTTATTTCTCTTTCCTCGACATGTTCTTTTTCAGCCGGCCCAATATTAAATCGGCTTAAATCAACGTCAGGACCGTAAGGTGATGGCTTACTGAGAGCCCTTATAAGTGCTTCACGATCCATTAAATCACCTCACATCCTAATAAACTGTGATAAAGCTCCTGAAAAACCGTACTTCTCTATGTAGGGTATTATCTCGTCATAAAGCCCTGAATACATGATTGTCCCACCATAAAGCACGTGAACAACCGTGATTTGTTCTCGCAAGAGCTTAAGCATATGTAGAGAGTGAGTAACCAACACTATTGAGGTCCCCCTACTTAGAGCTACCTTCAGAGCTTCAGACATCCTGTTGAGTGATTCTATATCTACGCCACTATCAGGTTCATCAAGTAAAGCTATCTTAGGTTTAGTAAGTAGAGTCATGAAAGTCTCAAGTCTCTTCTTCTCCCCACCACTCATCTTATCAAATAAGTATCTAGTAAAGAGATCCTTAACTTCTAAAATCTCAGAAAGAATTTGCGCGTAACTGTCCTCTACCTTAAATCTCTTCATAAGCTCCTCTACGAATCTCCCAGTCATTAAACCCTTAATTGTTGGTGGTAGTTGGTAAGCTACTACTATCCCTTTCCTAGCCTTAACGTAGGGCGGTTCTAAAGTAATATCAGAACCCTCAAAAATAATACTACCTTTAATTACCTCATAAGGTTTAAGACCCATTATCGCGTTGAGAAGGGAAGTCTTACCAGAACCGTTAGGCCCTATCACTACGTGTAGTTCCCTAGACTTAATATCCATGTTTATGTTTGTGAGTATTCTCCTCCCACCAACCGCTACGTCGACCTCTTTTATCTCAAGCACCCTATCACCTAATAAAATAAATGTATACATCAGTATTAATTTACGAGTAAGGCAATTCCTTTAATCAGCTTTTAGTAATTGGTTTTAAATTGCTTTAAGAAATGCTTCAAAGGGAGAGATCGTGTTAATAGTTTATGATTCAAGACATAGGTTACATGCAGATCCTCAGTTTAAGCATCCTGAGAACCCTTCTAGAGCTCTCAGGATTGTTGAGGCGTTAGTTAAGTCTGAGTACTCTACTCAATTGAGTTTTATTGGTGTTCGCGAGCCTGAGGAGGAGATTTTAGTCTTAGTACATGATGCTGAGTACGTTGAGTACGTAAAAAGAGAATCGTCTAAAGGTTTCCACTATATAGATCCTGACACATACGTGAATGAACACACGTACATCATATCAGCTTCATACATGACCACCACTTACTACACAGCGCTTGAGTCTCTCGAGAATAAAAAACCAGTGTTAGTTATTCCTAGACCTGGAGGACATCATGCTGGCAGGTCCGGCAGAGCTTTAGGAGCCCCAACACTTGGTTTCTGCATTTTTAACTATGCAGCCATAGCTTCAGTAGCTCTCCTAAAGAAAGTAAAGAAAGTATTAATGGTTGACTTCGACGCACACCACGGTAACGGAACTCAAGATATTTTCTGGGAGGACGGACGTGTAGTTCATATAGACATACATCAGGAAGGCATTTACCCAGGAACAGGTGATGTGTTAGATGTTGGGAGTGGCGCTGAAGAAGGCAAAATCATTAACATACCTCTGTCTGCTGGAGCAGGGGATGAAACTTACGCGTGGATTCTTGAAGAAGTTGTAAAGAACATAGTAAACACTTTCAAGCCAGACGTCGTTGTAGTCTCGGCAGGTTTTGACGCGCACATAAACGACCCATTAACATCGCTAGCAGCAACTAAGATCACTTACAGGAATTTTGGCGCGTATTTCGGCGAGTTACTGACGAAAAGCGAGATAGCGAGTTTAGTGTCTGTAGTTGAGGGGGGTTATGGGGAAGGACTAGTTTCTGGGCTGTTAAATTACGTGAATGGAATCTTAACACGTAGTAAGCACCCTAACGACGTTAAGGCAAGTCCTGCAGGCATTAGGAAAAGAATTAGAGATTACCTGAAAATAAACCTGAGCAAATATTGGGGAATAGATGTTCGGATCTGATATTAGGGAGATCTTATTTTAATATTTTCGTTGTAAGTCTTTAGTAGCTAGCTGAGGTGTTCAGTAAGTTGTCGAAGCCTTTGATAAGGCTTAAGAAGAAATTAACTATAGAGAACTTATGGATTTACGTAATCGCTTCCTTAATGATCAAACCAACCTACGCATATCATGTACGGAAACTCATTAACGAGTTCTTCGGTTTTAGTCCAACAACCATAACTCTCTACTCAGTAATATATAGACTTAAGAAGAGTGGCTTGATTAAGGAAGATTTAGTAGCTGGTGAGAAAGTTTACAAACCTACTGATGAAGGCGTTAAAGAACTGGAAGAAGCTATATCTTATATGGAGCAAATGATTAAGCGTCTTAAGGAAATCACATATTCTACTCAGAAACCGTGAGAATGACAATGACTGAGAATTAAACCTCACTAAGATATGGTTTTTGGTTGATAGAATGCGGTACGGTATAGGTCTGGATCTAGCAGCTAGGCAAGACAGATGCTCAGGCATCGCATCAATTGATTCATTTAATAGAGAGGTTGTGGGTGTGAAATGCTTAAATACAGACAATGAAATAATTAGTTTTGTTTTCAGCTTAAGACCTTCAGTTATAGCTATTGACGCACCGCTAACTAGTGAGCCCGTGATGAGGGAAGTAGATAAGCTAATGATAAAGCTTGGCTTAAGAGTTTTTCCACCTAGCTTTAAATGGATGAAGCAACTTACTCTAAGAGGCTATGAATTAATGAACAAACTCAATAGCTTAGGCTTCACAGTAATTGAGACACATCCCAGGAGTGTCTTGAAACATGCTGGCGTAGATAATTTCAGAGAACTTTTCGGCCTCATAGGTGTGAAGTTAGGCAACCTACAAGAACTAAATAAGCACATCGAGGATGCCTTAGTAGCTTCCGCAGTTGCTTACTGCTACATAACTGGCTGTATGGACAGGATAAGTTCTCGTGACGGAACTATTTATTTAGTAGAGAAGAAAAGATGAAAAGAGCTAGCTCAAAACTTAAATCTCGGTTTCTGATGGTAGGTAGGATATCTGTATCCCTTGAAATCTCCTAGCCCACCATCTCAGGTATTCCTGGATAGATCTCCTCTCTTCAGTACTGATCATGAATTTCTTCTTCGCCCACTCAACTTCCTCACTCCTCACAACCCCATCGCCTTTGCTAGCAGCGAGTCTTAAAAAAGCATCTAGTTCTGCGAGAGAAAACCACTTACTTAATTCTACGATTCTGTCTATTACAGAGTCTTCAGCAAATTTTATTGAGTATCTTCTGGCGTTGTTCAGGATAGCTTTCCTCCTCATTTCCTTGTCAGGATAACCTAAAACTATCGTAGTATCTATTCTGCCAGGTCTTAAGAGTGCTGGGTCTATTAAGTCTGGGTTGTTAGCTGTAAGTATAGTGAATGGCCTGTCAGGCTTTTGTAGGTGGTATAGAATAGTTGAAATCTCACTTACGTGTGCCTCATGTATCGTGTACTTCCTAGAAGATATGAACTCAGCATCATCTATTACTAAAGCAACCTTATTTCTCTGCCTGAATATCTGCTGAAATATAGCGTTGAGAGCTTTCTCAGTAGCTCCGTACCACATAGACCTGTAGTTCTGGGGTCTTAACTCTATTATGTTGAGGTTGAGTGCTGAAGCTAGAGCTTCAGCTAATACGGTCTTGCCAACACCTGGAGGCCCTGTTACGAAAGCTCCCTTAGCTGAGAAGGTAAGACCTTTGAATATGGGGTTAATCAAGACTACCCTGATTTCTTCTATTAGCTTGTGAGGCAAGTCACTCAAACTCCATGAAGGCTTCCTTATAGGTATTCTTATATCTCTATACTCGTTCCCGTCACTCACAATAACTCGGAGCTCGTTATGCTCAACAGGTCTTAAACTAATCACTGAGATCGGCTGAAGTACTTCATAAGGAGTTATATCTATTCTCTGCCTCCTCAAATCTTCTACGAGTCTCACCCAGCAACTATTCACTACATCCATGATTTTACTCCTGATTTTCTCATCTTCCTCATCAGGAGACACTAAAATCACGACAGGTCTTAACCCCTCTATCTCCTTACCCTCAGTGAAAGTGACTGAAGCAGCGAGTAGTTCAGCTTTCTTAAAACCACTTAAGACTAACCCTAATATCCCGTAATACTTCTTCCTAGAAACCACCTTAGAGAATATGTTGAGTGAGAGCGGTACTAACACAAAGGAAATATCGCTTTCCCTAACTAAGAACCTTAACCTAATTTTGAGGTAGTAAGCAAAATCTAGGTTATCGAGATTTTCCAGATAATTGTAATACTTACTGAGCGTTGCTAGGAGCCTGTAAGATATGTAGGAGTCTTTATACGGAACATAAGATACGAAGAGGTTTTTAACGTCCCTGTAAAGATTACTCCAAAGCATTTTAGCGTCTCTAAGCTTCCTCGACATCTCTAACCCAATGTAGGATACTTAATCAGCACATATAAACATATCTATCCTTCCTTCATCCTGGAGAGCTAAGCTTGCCTCCCCCTATCACGGAGCTCTCAATGCGAGGATCTCTAAATACAGTTTAATTAGTACAGCATTTAATTAATGCTTTGTAGTATGATTTAGGGATTACAGAAGTGTTGAGAGTTGCTGTAGTACCTATTGGTGGTGAGGCTGTTAGGTTGAGACCTCTCACCATAGAGACATCAAAAAGTATGGTGAGATTTCTTAACAAGCCTCTTCTGGAGCTCGCGTTACTTAGGTTAGCTAGGTCAGGTATTAAGGAGATTTATCTGGGTGTTAGAGGATACTACAACTACAGAGACCTGTTCGATTATTTTAGAGAAGGCTACTGGTTTAGGGAAAGATACGGTCTTAGAGAAGACTTAAGGATTCGTTATATGCCGAGATACGATACTCTAGGCAATGCTGATGCTGTGAGGATAGTTATGGAGTACTACGAAATAAGAGAACCTGTTGTAGTGATTCAGGGCGATAACGTGTTTGATCTAGATGTTCAGGAGGTTTTCAGAGAGCATGTAAGGAGGAAAGCATTCATGACGATAGCACTTAAGGAGGTTGAAGATGTTAGAGAGTTCGGGGTTGCTGAGGTAGGTGATGACCTAAGAATAAAAAGATTTGTCGAGAAACCGAGACCGGAGGAAGCTCCAAGCAAGTTAATCAATACGGGGATCTATATCATTAACGCAGAAATAGTTGAGTTCTTTAGGGAGAGTGAGGGCAGGAAACTACTTGAGGAGGGTAGGATGGATTTCGGGAACGACGTGATACCTAAGCTAATAGAGTTAGGGTTTCCTGTCTACGGGTACTTAGCAAGTGGTTACTGGTTTGATGTTGGGACTCCTGAGAGGTATTTGAAGGCTATGATCTACCTACTTTATAACTTAAGAGCCGAAGATCTTGAAGCTAAGGAAATTTACGACGGTGTTTTAGGGATGGGTAAGTCTAGGATGTCTATAAAGCTACATGAAACTATACGTAGGAGAATCCTCGAAAACGACCTCGTCATCGTAGGTAAGGCTTTAATAGGGAGGCACGTATCTATAGGTAGTAGGTGCTTTATAGAAGACTCAACAATAGATAATTATGTTATAGTGGGGAATAGGTGCGAGGTAGTTAGGTCAGCTATCATGGATAGGGTTAGGATCGGAGATAGAGTCAGAATAGTTGATTCAATTATCGGGAGGCACTCACTCATAGGCAATAACTCCATCATAATAAATAGCGTTATAGGAGATAATTCTGTCGTAGGAGACAACGTCAGGCTAGTTAACGTGAGGGTATGGCCGCACGAGCAAGTATCTAGTAATGCGTCAATAGAAAACTACGTTGTTAAACCACACTACGTACAGCAATACTGAAGAGGGGTCTTCCCTGATAATCGCGCCGTCACAAATAAGAAGAGTTTGGATTGTCACATTCGAGTTTGCTGGTGTTAAGAAAATCGGTGGTTTAGGTGAGGCAGTTAAGAACATATCAATAGCTTTAGGTAATCTAGGTTACGAAGTATCTGTAATAATGCCCTCACACGGGGTTAACTTGGGTCAGCCTATAGAGGATTTTATCTGTAGTGGGGTTCGTATAGGAGAGGATCGCTGGCACTATCCCTACAAGATAGGGTTTAGTTCTTTAAGTATTAACGATAAAGTTAAGTTAATACTAGTTAGAGGTGTTGATTCTAGAACGTCCGCGATCTTAGAAGATCCCTACGTTTATGGTAGGGTTGAAGAGAAAGCTTGTCTGCTTTGTAGGGCTCTGGTATGCTTGGCTGAGTATTTGGGTTTCCCAGACATTATTCACAGTAATGATTGGCACTCCGCACTAGCTGCTGTCGCGCTCAAAATATATGCTGAAAATAAGGGTCTAGCACTCCCGTATCTACATCAGATACACTTACCAGGTTCTCCGAGGTTTTCATGGCATTACGTATCGCCTGAGTGGTGTGGTGTTCCGGTAGGAACGCATCGTGTTTGGAGGGTTAGTTGTCATCGTTTTGAGCATACGTATGATTTATGGAGATCTGTTGACGGTAACTTGGAAGCGTTTGCTGTTGTAGAAGCTGACGCTGTTGCTACGGTCAGTCGTAGTATGATTAATGACTTACTAAGTAGGTATGGTGACTGGATTCGGGAGAAGACTTGCTTTATATATAACTCGACGGACTGGAGCCTGAAGGAAGTAGCTGACTACGCCTTAAGTAATTACGGGGAACTCAATAGAGCTAAATTGAGGTGGGTTTTGGTTAGGGAGTTACTCAGCAAGTATGGTGGTACGGGTAGATTGACTGAGGGTGACGCATTAGTACTTAGTACTGGACGCTTAACACCACAAAAGGGTTTCGAATATCTCCTCAGAAGTTTTAGGAGAGTGCCGGAAAGACTGAGACTAATTATTCTCGGGATCCCAGTAGGTGATTTAGGTTATGAGGAATACGTACGTCAGTTAGTGCGAGACTTAGATGGGAAAGCAGTCTTAATTACTGAAAAGATAGACCAGCGTATGTATAAGCTACTACATTACGTAGCTAACACGTTTGTTGTTCCCTCAATTTACGAGCCTTTCGGAATAGTAGCTGTTGAAGCAATGGCTGTCGGTACACCTGTAGTAGCGAGTAATGTGGGAGGGCTAAGCGAAATAGTTGAGGATCTGAGATTTAGTGAGGATGGTTGTGGGTTCAAGGTTCAGCCAGGAAATGAGCTGGAGCTAAGTGAAGCAATACAGAACTTATCATACCTAACACTAGTTAGTGAAATAGGTGAGGGCATCGAGTACATAACATACGAGAATCTGAGACAACTAGCTCGTGAAAATCAGTCGTTAGGACATATAGTGAGAGAAAACTGCGTTAAACGTGTTGAGCAGAACTTCAGGATACATAATACTGCTGAGCAGACAATCAGGTGTTACGAACTGAGTAGAAGGATGGCATACTTCAGAGCAATAACTTAAAACACTTGTCGTAATACCGTAAAGTCTTGTGGACTTTTGTACAAATATTAGTTTAAACATTTATATTAGCCTTCTATTTACATTATTCTTAAGTGATGGGTGTGAGTAGTTTGAGTTCCTCTTTAATAATATGTGAGGATTTCTGTACTGAGTTTTGTGGATTGAAAGAAGATGAGGAACTTGAATTATGTTTAGATTCATGCATGAGATACTGTACTGCATCTAAAGACTAATCCAACATTCTTTAGTTCCTGCAGGAATTTTAAAACTTAATTGTGTTATTAATTAGTGGTTGAAAGAGTGATTTACGTTAGAAGTTTCTTAAGCATGTGTGAGGAGAGGCACCTTGATGGAATTTCCTAGCTTGGTTTTCATACTTGTTTACTGGGCTTTAATAGATTCTGTTGATCCATGTATATTTGCTTTATTCGTGACTATACTGATTTCCGCATCTTTAATTAATGTTAAGCACGTAGCTAGGATAGGTTTCATATTCGTATCGTCAACGTTTCTTGGATACTTAGCTTTCGGTGCTCTACTAAGATTTCTAGCTGGGGGGTTACCTAAGTGGTTGTTAGGTCTCGCTACACTCTCTTACGGCTTAATCATGCTAGCTAACAGTATCAAGAGTAAGGAAATCAGTAATCAATTATTTGTGTGTAGGGAAGATAATATACCGTGTAGAATAGTCAATACCTTGAAACTCTATAAAATCTCAAGAGCAGAAGTATTATCAACAGCGATACTAGGGGTTATAGTTTCTTTCACATTACTCCCATGTAGTGCAGGTCTCTACATATTATTCAATATAATAATGGTAGAGTATGGCTTCTTGACTTGGTTACTGTTATCCATACTATACGTAGCGGTCTTCGAGACTCCTCTAATATTAATACTGCTGTTCTTCGTAGGTTTTTCCAGAGTCAAGAAAGTTAGTGAGGTACTAATGAGTAAGCAGAGGGTAGTTAAGATAATGGGTTCTCTCACCATGATTGCAGTATCAATTTATATACTAGCTCTATATACCAGCTACTAATTTAAATTCTTAAGAATGTTATTAATTAGGTGATCCCAAAACAATGGAAACAGCTAGTGATCAAGATGAAGTTACTTGGGGGATTATAGCTTGGATAATACCTCTAGTAGGTGCTATACTAGCTCTAGTTTTAAGACCGGGATATAAATATGCTAGGTATTGGGCCTACCTAAACATATCCTTCTTCATAGTGATTATTATTAGCAGCGTTGTAACAGCCATAGTCAGTATCATACCCTTAATTGGTTGGATTATAAGTCTCCTCATAGGGGTTACTCTGCTTATTTTATGGATCGTAGGAATAATTAAATCAGCTAGCAGGGTTTACTGGAAACCACTAATCATATATGATGTGGCTAGAGCTTTAGGTATTGAGAGAATCTAGTAACTACATAGTATTTTGCTAAGTAGATAGCATGAGAACATATTCTTTTAGTTTTGATTGTTTTTATAGTTCCGCGCTACTAAAATCGTGGTGTTAGTATGGGTGAGTTAGGAGGTAAAGAAAGAGAATTGGTAGTTAAGAATATTGATCAGGTATGGTTTGAGTATGATAGGCAGACAGACATCCTCTACATAAATTTTGGTTACGATATTGAGGAAGCTGATGAAGCGTTACTAACAGAAAATAATGTAGTTGTGAGGATTAAAGAAGGGAAGATAGTTTCTCTAACCGTATTTGATTTCATGAAGAGGATAGGTCTTGAGGTATGAGTGTATCGTCACTACTTAAAGACGTTAAGTCTGACGCAAGACCTTACGAACTGATAGAGTTAGTTATGAGGCTATCTTCTTACCATAGGATACAAGGCTCGCGTGAGTTAATAGAAGCAAGTGATTTCATAAGAGCTTCTTTAGAGGAATCAGGTAGTGATGTAAGCGTTGAAGTCTTTAATTATGCGAACCCGCCTAAATGGTTGAGTCCTTTGGTTGGTTGGGACTTAATCAATGGTGAAGTACGTATTACGTATCCGGAAAAAGGAATACTTTCCTCTGTTAAGAAAGCCTTCACTGCTGTAGCAGGTCATTCTCCGCCGGGTGAGTTCTCTGGTAGAGTTAGTTATGCTGAGAGCGAGGATCTAATACCTGACGATGTTGAGGTGTTATTAACTAGCAACAGGAGCTTAGATATGTACTTCAAAGCTGTTGAGAAGGGAGCTAAGGCTGTCTTAATATACAGGAAGGACGCACCATTAAGGAGTATCCCATATATAGGACTTTTCCCCACACCTGATGAAACCTACAAAATGAGGGCTCCAGTACTATGTATTCCTAGAAGAAGTGCTGAGAAAATGAAGACGCTACTTAATAGGGGCGAGAAGGTAGTTGTTGAGGGTTTCGTTAAGTCAGTATATAGTGACCCGAGAGAATTTAGGGTTGTTACGGCGGAGTTCGGCGATAGTGAGAAGGAAATACACATAACAGCACACTACTGTCACCCTAAAGGAACAGTCAATGACAACGTTAGTGGTGCAGCAACGCTGCTATACGTAGCTAAATTACTCAGCAAGCAACTCAGTAAGACAGCATGTTGCTTGCAAGGTATTAAGGTAAGATTTGT
This sequence comes from Candidatus Zestomicrobium tamdykulense, assembly GCA_039889305.1. Taxonomy (GTDB): domain Archaea; phylum Thermoproteota; class Thermoprotei_A; order Sulfolobales; family NBVN01; genus Zestomicrobium; species Zestomicrobium tamdykulense. The sequence goes on from JAVVFV010000003.1 coordinate 100,289, forward strand.
TTGGGTACCTGAGCATTACGGGTCATTAGCTCTAGTCAGAAAACTACTTGAGGAGAATATCGAGATTTTGGGGACACTTAACCTAGACATGATTGGTGAGAAGCAAAAATTAACGAACTCTGTATTAAATTTTATACGTTCACCAGTGCTACTCCTAAACATGTTTGAAGCACACGCTTTCAGAAACTTCTCCGTAAGCTTAGGTACTGGTTGGGGATTAGCTACCTCAAGTACGAGAAAATCTCTACTAAGATTTGAGTTAAAGCCTTATGAAGCTGGAAGCGATCACGACGCTTACGTCGTTTTCGGGATACCTGCAGTCTCACTAACTAATTGGCCCGATAAATTCTATCACACAAACCTAGATTCTATCGATAAGTTCAGTCCCATTAACTCTTTAAGAATCGTGATTACAGCACTCAGAACAGCATTAACTTTCAAACCTAGTGAGTCCCAGACACAACATTACGTAAACTTTGCTAGAGAATCAGAATATTTTAGTCTCCCAGAATCCTTGTACGAAATACGTCAAAACCTATATGAGAAACGAGGAACCTGCAAGATTTCAAGAGAATTGGCTGGTTATCCATCTCCTCAATACCTCCTCAGAACAATTAAGGAACCTGAAGTTCGTGAAGAAGTAAAGAAGTTTCTTAGTAGAGCATCATGGACTGTGACAGCTTACATCATTGCAATTCTCTATTCTTCTTGTGGGTTCAGCGCAAGCGACTTAAGAAAGTCTCTGGTTGCTGAGTTAGGGGTTAGAATAGATGATAAAGACTTCAACACAATATTGAAGTCTATTGAACTATTAAGAAACACCTCCATGTAGTGATTTCTATGTTACTGGTTTACTACGGTAAAGGCAAGGGCAAGACTACGGCAGCGTTAGGCACGGTGTTACGAGCTCTGGGGAGAGGTTGGAGAGTATTATTAGTTCAGTTTATGAAGAGTGGTGCGAGCGGTGAAACGTACTTCCTGAAGAGCTTGCCACACACATACAGGAAAAGAATTTACGTAATTAACGTTGGTGTAAAAGAATTCATTAACCCAGAAGACTTAAGTAATTACACAGCATCAATAACTATGGCTTTAATATATGGCTTCTTCAGAGAAGTTTATCCGTCCTTAATGCGTGAATTAAGTCCTAAGCTAGTTGTTTTTGATGAGTTAGGTATAGCATCCCATATAGGGCTGATTGAGGAGGGTCTGGTGCTCAATATTCTGAGAAAATTTGTGGGTAATCCTGAAAAACACGCTATAATTACTGGGAGATACGTACCGAAAACTGTGAGAGATATTGCGGATTTAGTTACTGAAGTGAGGGAAGTCAAGCATTACTATAAAAAAGGCTTCATCAACATTGAAGGCTTAGACGTTTAGTTATACCCTATTAAGGTACCAACAATTCATAGAGATTGTATCTTATCACGTAGTACGCGAAAACCAGAGATACTATGCTCATTAACTTTATCAGTATGTTTATTGAGGGTCCTGCCGCGTCCTTCATAGGATCACCAACAGTGTCTCCTATTACGGCGGCTTTATGAGCTTCACTACCCTTACCTCCATGATGTCCTGCCTCAATATACTTTTTCGCGTTGTCCCAGGTATTCCCTACATTCCCCTGGAAAAGCCCGAGTAATAATCCAGAAATAGTTGCTGCAAGTAACATGCCCGCAAGTCCGTGAGGACCTATAACGAAACCCACGATTAGTGGAGTCACTATAGCTATTACTCCAGGGAGTATTAATCTCTTTATAGCGTAGGAAGTTACTATAGCTACTGCTTTACCGTAGTCGGGTTTGTCCTTGAATTCTAATATCCCTGGTTTCTCTCTGAATTGTCTCCTGATTTCTTCTATTAAGACAAACGCTGAATCACTGACTGCGAGTATCACTATCGAGGTAAAGAGAGCAGGCATTACCACTCCCATAAATAACCCTGAAATTAGTCTGGCATCTAGTATCGTTAATGATTGAAATAGACTATCTAAATCCGCACCAGTATAGTACTGGAGTATTGACGCGTAAGCTCCTATGAAGGCAAGTGCTGTAAGAGCTGCTGAACCTATCGCGAAACCCTTACTAACAGACTTCATAGTATTTCCTGCAGCATCTAGCTTATCAGTTATGGTCCTTACCTCCTCACCTAAACCAGCCTGCTCAGCTATTCCGGCAGCATTATCAGTTATAGGTCCGTAAGCATCAGCACTCACCACAACCCCTGTTAAAGACAACATACCAACAGCAGAGAGTGCTACACCATATATTCCCAGCCAGAACTCCTGAGTAGGTAGCCACAAAACTAAGAAAGCTGTTAACGAAGCAATAGATATCATTACTGCAGGTATGAAAGCACTTAAGAAACCGTACGAGAAACCTGTTAAGATGGTGAGGGCAGGTCCTGCTTCAGACATTTTAGCAACCTTCTTTACTGGTGAGTACCTAGCGTTAGTGAAGTAATCACTAGTTAGCCCTATCGCTACCCCAGCTATTAAACCAGCAACTATCACAACCCATATTCTAATACCTAATTCACCGCTAATTAGTTGATTAATCCCGAATAATGATATAAGAGCTATTAGAACAGAAGCTACTATAGTAGCTAGGGTTAACGGCTTTGATGGGTCTCCACCCTCCCTAGTACGCACAACAAACGAGGACAGTATTGAGGCCACTATTCCTGTAGCAGCTACTAGAAGCGGGATTAGAACTAAGCTACTCCAAGAAAGACTAAAACTTCTTAGTTGTGTGGATGCTATAACCATAGTAGAAATTATGGCTCCAACATAAGACTCGAAAAGATCAGCACCCATCCCAGCCACGTCACCAACATTATCACCAACATTATCTGCTATTACTCCAGGGTTTCTAGGGTCATCTTCAGGAATCCCTACCTCAACCTTACCTACTAGATCAGAACCTATGTCAGCAGCTTTAGTATATATTCCTCCACCAACTCTAGCGAATAAAGCTACTGACGAAGCCCCGAAACTATAGCCGATTATATTGTTTATGGCTTCAGGGGTCTCCCCATAAACAATATATTGAATAACGATTAACAGCAATCCCACACCTACAGTCATTAAACCCATAACTAAACCGCCATTAAACGCTAACCTAAGAGCTTTGTTAAGACCTTTCTCTTTAGCTACGTTAGTTGTTCGTACATTAGCATTCACAGCTATCTTCATGCCGACAAAACCAGCAGTTACTGAAGAGAGTGCACCCAACACGTAGCTGGCTGCCATCCTGTACCATCCGAGAAGCAGTAGAAGAACAGTTATTATGGCAGCAATACCGAAGATAACTGTGTATTGTTTCTTGAGATAAGCGCTAGCCCCTTCTTTTATGTATTCATGAATCTCCACCATCTTACCTGATCCTGCTGGCTCTTTAATGATCTTATAAGAGGTTAGTAAAGCATAAACTATTGCTATTGCTGAAATACCCAGGATCACGAGCTCCGTATACACGTCCCACACCCAGAATACTACACACAAGTTAATGCTTAAAAAGCTTTATTTTTGTTTTATAAGTGAGGTCTACAGACTTCAGGTAATTGGTGATAGCTATTGAGGTGATAAGGAAGCATTGAATACTCAATACATGTCTATATACACAAGGATAGGGCTTGACGAGATCCTAGCGACAGCCGTGCTTTCAACAGCTCTAGTTAGTAAAGGAATTAAGGCGTACGTGGAGTTCGTTCCTCAAATAGTTAAGAACCCTCTCAAAATAGTCAGAAGCTACGTTGTCGGTATAACATCATCTCCAAACATAAGTATACATAGCTCAATAAGCTTCCTCCTAATCCCAGAAAAAAGATTAGGTGTTGTTACTAAATACGATGATGCTGGAAAAAGCGAGGTCTTGATGAGTCTCTCAGAAACATACACTCTGACTCAGGTAGCGTTAGAGTACGTCCAAACACTAAACACCTCAATAGATCCTCCAGAACAACTAATTAAAGACATCATACACATTACTACCGGAAAACCTGCTGAAGCTAGCAAGGTAGGTAAGGCCTTAGTCAAGGCTATCAAAATATGTTATAGCTCGCCAGACTTTTTGAGCAGCCTCTACTCATACTTCCTGCAAGTACTACGAACTAAATCATACAAGCTAAGCCCAGAGATAGAGGAAAGAGCAGCAAAATATGACGAAGCTTTGAGACTAGTAGATGAATTACTAAAGAGTGATAATCTATTAAGTTACGGCCCTCTAAGAGTAGCTGTCATATCACGTAGCTTTGAGAATCCATTAATTCGAGATAATTACAAGTTACTGAAGCCTCTAGTTAATGAGATACTGACTAAGCTATGCAAGGAAGATGGGATCGGGATGGTGGTTCTTGAAACAGATTTAGGGCATACTCTGAAGATATGTTTGGGTACGAGAAGAATCAGTTTTGTTAACATAATATCTTCTCTCCCTAAAGAACTCTCTGACGAACTTAGCGTAACGCTGAAAGGCAATCACTTATTAATTAAGTTTAAAGATCCTTTCAAGAGCTCTCTAGACGCTCTCCTAAGCATAGCTGACTCAATAGCAACAGGTTTAACTCCTTTATTAACTCAATCACCTAAGACGTAGTGATCATTAAATGAAGGCAGTAGTTACTGGTGGAGCAGGTTTCATAGGTTCGCACGTAGCTGAGTACCTAGTCCTCAACGGTTTTGAAGTAGTGATTATAGACAACTTGAGTTCTGGTAGTCTAGAGAACATTAGTCACATAACCAAGAATAAAAAAGTTAAACTCTTAATTAAGGACTTAAAAATTTTTGATAGCGAGTTAAGGAACGCTTTTAGTGAGGTAGACACTGTATATCATTTCGCCGCTAACCCTGAAGTAAGAGTCTCGATGACAGAACCACGTATACATTTCGAGGAAAACGTATTAATAACTTTTAATGTTCTTGAGAATTGTAGATTAAATGATGTTAAAGAGGTAGTCTTCGCGAGTTCCTCAACTGTGTATGGTGATGCTCAGGTTTTCCCTACACCGGAAGATTACCCGACAAGACCTATATCTATTTACGGTGTTTCAAAACTAATGTCTGAGAATCTGATTACTGGTTATAGCGATATTTACGGCGTGAAAGCACTAACTCTCAGATTCGCTAACATAGTAGGTCCTAGACAAACACACGGCGTTATAGTAGACTTCATTAATAAATTAAGAAAAAACCCTAAGAAGCTTGAAATCCTGGGTGACGGGACACAAAAAAAGTCTTATCTCCACGTAAAAGACTTAATAGATGGGATGCATGTAGCGTTAGAGCACTTAAGGAGATCAAGCACTAGATACGAGGTATACAACGTAGGCAACATCGACTGGATAACAGTTAAGGAGATAGCTGATTTAGTTGTTGAAGAGATGGGTCTCAGTAAAGTGGAGTACGTCTTCAAACCAGCAACGCATGATGGTAGAGGGTGGTTAGGAGACGTTAAATTTATGCTGCTTGACGTTAGAAAGCTTATGAGCTTGGGATGGACACCAAAACTTTCCTCAAAAGAAGCTTTGAGAGAAGCTATTAGGTGGGTTAAGGAGAAGTCTTGAAAATAGATGCTGCTCTTGTTACTTAGAAAGGTGATATGAAGTCTTCAGGTCTTGGAGGTTCTGGCTTCAGACCTTTTCTTTGTCTTATCTTAGCAACAATATCCATCAACAGAGACTCCGGTACTGGCGCCCACCTACTGAATTCAGTACCCCAGAAAGCTCTGCCAGCAGTCGCTGATCTCAGTTCGTTAGCTAAGTCTAGCGACTCAGCTACAGGTATTTCGGCTATGACTCTAGCAGCGTTACTACTTAACGTGATTACGTCATGAACCTTACCTCTCTTCTTAGTTATGACCGAAATAGCTGAACTCATTAAGTCTACCGGCACTCTAATATCTATTTTTTGTATTGGTTCTAGGAGTGTAGGTCTAGATAACAACATTCCAGCATATATTGGGTTTCTAACAGCCGGGAATATTTGTGCCGGACCTCTGTGTGCTGGGTCCTCATGAACTACCGCATCATGCAGAACAACTTTCACTCCTCTAACTCTCTCCATGCAGAGAGGACCCTCACTCATTGCTAACCTGAAGCCTTGAATGATCGTGTCCTTAATTTCTCTCAGGTACTGAACACCAGTAGTCTTATCAACAAATACGTTAATACCCTCATCTATAGCCCAAATTCTCTTCGCTTCGTCGTAGTCCCAGCCAGCCTGATCTCTCAAGATTCTGGCTACCTCTCTGGGATCCATGTTTTCGGTTATGGCTCCTTGCTGAATAAGCAAGATTGTTTCATCGTTAAGTGGTTCAACACTAATATAGAACTTGTTGTGTTTGTTAGGAGACTTGCCTTCAAGAACCTGAGAAGAACCTCTTATAGTTTCCCTGTAAACGATTATCGGGGGAGTCGTGTCTACTTCTATTCCGTAATTTTCTTTAAGTAGTGTGAGAGTTATTTCTAGGTGTAGGGAGCCCATACCAGCTATCAAGTACTCTCCAGTTTCCTCGTTTATCCTAACTATCAGGTTAGGATCTTCTATAGCCATCTTTCTTAGAGAATCTATGAGTTTTGTTAAGTCTTGAGTTTTCTTAGGTTCTATTGCCATAGTGACGACAGGTTCTGTAACATATCTTAATCTCTCGAACGGTGCCGCTATATCTTTAAATGCTGTAGCAACTGCTGTTTCTCCTGCCCTAGCTCTCTCAAGACCTAAAACAGCACCGATATTTCCTGCAACAACTTGATCTACCTGCTCTCTGAAAGGTCCCATATATAGTGATACCTGAAGAATTTTTTGTGGTGTTCTTGAGTTGACTAGCCAGACTTCTTCACCAGCTCTGAGAGTGCCCGACATTACTCTTCCAGTAGCTACGAACCCAGCATGAGGATCCAGCCTCATATCGTTAATCATGTATACTAGAGGTCCGTTAGGATCTGCTTCCAGCATAGCTCTCCCAAGTTCTGTGTTTATATTGCCCTTCCATATCTTGGGTATCCTGTACTTTTGTGCTATCTTTGGATTAGGGACGTGAGTAATTACAGACTCTAACAAAGTTTCATGTAGTGGAGCTATTTTCTGGAACTCCTCGACGGCTTCCTTACCCTTCTCATAAGCTTTAATCAACTCCATTATGTTGGTTCCTTTCTTCTGAGCGTGCGGTACTGTCAACCCAATCTTATCTTTTGCTGAACCAAATATTACCTGACCTTTCGCTGCATCTAAAACCCACTTATCCCTAAACTCCGGGTCAGCATTCTCTATTATTAATCTATTAACTTCTTTTATGATGTCTATAAATCTCTTCTGGATCTCTTGTGGTGAGAGCTTAAGTTCTTTTATTAACCTGTCTATCTTGTTTATGAATAAGAGCGGCCTCACTCTCTCTTCTAGAGATTGTCTGAGTACTGTTTCTGTTTGAGTCATTACTCCCTCGACAGCATCAACCACGACTATCGCACCGTCAAGAACACGTAAAGATCTAGTGACTTTGCCAGAGAAATCTACGTGTCCCGGGGTATCAATCAAGTTTATAACGTATCCTTTACCACCTAACTCGTGATATAGGCTTATGTTGGCAGCCTTTACCGTAACGCCTCTCTTCTGTTCTACATCAAGATAATCTAAAGCTAGAGCCTCGCCAGCAACCTTAGCAGAGATTATTCCTGCCGCAGCTAACAAGACGTCGGACGTCGTGGTTTTGCCGTGATCTACGTGCGCAATTATACCTATGTTTCTCACGTGTTCTAAATCACTCATTATCTTCTGGATCTGCTCTACTGTTTTGTACCTAGGCACACCTACCACCCACAAAAGTAATTTTAAGAAAATTATAAGCTTAAGTTATCCTAATTCTGCAAGGAAGCCTCAAACATTGGGTTGTTACTTCTTACTAATAAACTTATCTAATGAGGTTCCAGCAGCGCTCTGAGATCCTTCCTCAACTATTTTCTTAAATAGTTTTGCCTTATCTTCACTCATCCCGTCAACCCTCACAAGTTCTGTTACTTGAGCGTTTATTACTGCTTTTAAGCTACCGAACTTATGAAGTAGTCTCTCTGCTAGTGTGGGTCCTATCTTAGGAAAAGAAGAGAGAACATAAATCTGCCAAGCCCTCAAATCACTTGTTTTAAGCTTCTTACTCCTCCTGTAGGTAGGTAAGGGGATAGGAGCTTTTCTGCTGACTTCTTGAGTTTTCTCAGCAATATATTTTATGAGTTCAGCAGTGTGTCTAGAGTTCCTCGTATAGAGTATAGGGACGTTGAATGATAATATAGCACTAACTAAAGCAGCCTCAATAGATCTAGGATTCTCTACATACTCATCAATACTCAGTAAGTCACCCTCCACAACTAAGACAGCCTTAAACCCCTCAAGACTCTTCAACCTCTTCAACTGATCAAAAAACCTACCCTCATAAACAGACTTAATTAAATCATCTAATCTCTTCCTTTCTAAAACAATTAAGTCATTAATAATGTAATCACCTACCTCTAAAACCTTAAAAATAACTGAAACCCCCATACTAAGTAAGTAGTAAGGAATCTCAGAAGATTTCTCACGTTCATCAACGTAAACTCTCATGCTACAACCAACTCCATATATATTCCGCATACTAACCTTAAATCACTTACTTCTATACACAAAACTTGTAGCACGTGCTCCTCAACACTTACAGTCTGAATACAGTAGGAAACGTGACAAACTTTTCAGTAAGTATGAGTTCTGCCTTCACTACCTGCCCACTAGTTGTGATTCCTACGGTTCTCAAGGCTCATAATCTTATTAAATGGTTGATAAAAATGAAGTATCAATAAACCTTATGCTCCCTCTATCTACGTTGGTTCCTCTCACGAAATTTCCTGGACCCACGTTGTTGAAGGTGATTTCAGATTTTATAGCTTATAACGTTGTTAATGTTTATAAGAGAAGTAAGTTTATTTATACATGAGGTGAGAAAATTAAAAAAGTACTTCTTGATTCTCTTTTTGATAATGTAATTGAGGTAATTAATGAAATACCTCACTTCAAGACGTTCGTAGTTGGAAGATGGATAAAAGGTGAAGCAGAATATCCTGTGATTTCCCCCATTGATGGCTCTACAATAGCTTACGCGCCTAGGATGTCCTACAAATCCATTGATGAAGTACTAGACACAATATACAGGAAGGGAAGGTGGGAAATTAGAGATACTCCCGGCTATAAGCGGCTAAGCATAATTCAGAAGATCGCTGATCTTCTAGAGCAACATGCTGACGCCTTCGTGGAGGCTCTCGTCTATAACGCAGGCAAGACATACGCGCAAGCGATGGGGGAGGTGTCAGCAAGTATATCTAGGCTTAGGGATGCGCCACTAGACGCTAGGAAGGTGATAGGAGAGTACTTGGCTGGAGATTGGGATCGTAGTACTCTGGAAAGCGAGGGAGTTGTTAGGAAAGAACCTTATGGGGTGGTGCTAGCCATAATCCCATTTAATTACCCGTTGTTCGATACTGTTTCTAAGTTCGTGTACTCAGCCGTAGCTGGGAACGCTGTCGTGGTGAAACCCCCGTCTGCAGATCCGCTCCCCGTCTTGATGTTCGGCAAGCTTGTCGAGGAATTCGGCTTCATGAGTAATGCTTTCGCGATAGTTCCACTTCCTGGTAAGGAAGCTGATTTGCTTGTTGCTGATGAGAGAATATCTGTCATAAGCTTTACGGGCAGCAGCGAGACAGGCAAGCACGTTCTGAGGACTGGAGGGATTAAGCAATATATAATGGAGTTGGGAGGAGGTGATCCAGCGATAGTTTTATCAGATGCTAATTTAGATGAGGCCTCAAAGCTTGTTGTTGCCGGTATCTATAGCTATGCCGGACAGAGATGCGACGCGATAAAGCTAATACTTGTCGAGCAAGGGATCTACGAGGACTTCAAGGAAAAGATCGTTGAGGAGTTACGTAAGGTCGTCGTAGGAGACCCGAGAGATAGCGGGACCACAATGGGTCCACTCGTAAGCGCTGAAGCAGTTAATACTATGCTCACAGCTATTGAGGACGCCATATCTAAGGGCGGACGCTTACTTCACGGTGGACGTAAACTCAGGTCAAACTATGTTGAGCCAACACTTATTGAGTTTCTTGATCACGGATCCATTAAAAAGACTAAGTTATATGAGGAGGAGATATTCGCTCCAGTCGCGCTGATAACCTCCTTCGATAGGATTGAAGAAGCCATAGAGCTAATAAATGAACGAAAATACGGACTCGACTTAGCGGTGTTCGGCTCAAATATCGATAAAATCAGGTACGTGATCAGGTATGCTGAAGTCGGGGCTGTGTACGTTAATGACATGCCCAGGCACGGTATCGGTTATTATCCTTATGGGGGGGGGCGAAAGAACAGCGGTATTGGGAGAGAAGGTATAAGCTACAGTGTCGAGTACGTAATGGCTACTAAAACTATAATATATAATTTCAAGGGAAAAGGCGTCTTCCACTACTTAATTTAAAACGTGATAGATTAAGCTTACTCTACTTTTTCCAGTTTAATCGCTCCTACGGGGCATACTTCTGCGCCTGTCTTAGTGCACTCGTATAACTCTTCTGGCACAACTCCTATCGAGATATCCTTGTTGGTCTCAACACTATACTTCTCAACTATCCTGTTCTTCCCGTTATCACCGCCGAGAACAAAGACTTCTGGACATATTGCCGGGGCGGCTCCGCAGCTGATACAAGATACTCTATCCACCACCACTTTATACTTGGTCAAGTTATTTCACCATAATATAAGTATTGTTACGAAGTATTTATTTTGGTTTAAAGCTGACTTATAGGTGAGCTAGCACGTAAGAGTTTTATTCGAGCTAGCTGTGTTCTACAAGATTCTGAGTTAGTGGTATTTATTCTCATAACTCTCGTGTACCTGATCTCAAGCTAGTCTTAGTCTCCGGTACTTCAAGAACATTTATTAATCCACCTACCTTCTTCTAGGATATTAATCCTCATGCCTAATCTAACGAAGAATTGTCTTACTAACCTCATTACTTCACTAACGTCTACTTCATGGCTTAAGGAAAGTCCTGCTGCCCCACTATGACCTCCGCCAGAACCCTTTAGTTCCTCGGCAAGATACGTAACCAAATTGGACGCTATAGAGGTCTTCAAACTATTTACTATTTTTTGGGAAGCTCTAACATAGATTCTTGTTTCGTTAGGTCTGGGTGAGATAGCTATGGCTACGTCAGCTCCTGAGGTAATGAGGGTCTTCAAGACTGAAGCTTCATGCGCGCCCACACAAGTTATAGCGAGTATGTAGTCTTTGTTTAACTCGTAGAGTCCGGTTCTTGAAATTCCTTTAAGAATAGCTATTTTTTCGCTTCTATCAATTTCTGTGCTTGTCATTATGCTGAAAGCTTCTTCAAGACACTCGTTACATAATCTTGTTAAGTAGTAGAGAGCTCGGAAAGTAGAGGGTTTAGCTAATCTTAAGTTCTTAGTGTCGTATAGTATTCCTGCAATCAGGAGTGTAGCTAAACGAGTATTAGGCTTCAGTGAGAGTATCTCCATCATTAAAGTAATCAACTCGCTAGTAGAACCAACATTCTTGAAATGAACAGACACTAGAGCATTCTTAGATAACTCGTTAGTTTCGTGATGATCTATAACCACGTAGTCACGGCTCCCTGCAA
>JAVVFV010000023.1:0-17967 GCA_039889305.1 Candidatus Zestomicrobium tamdykulense
TCTAGAGCCTTAAGAGTCTTCAAGCTAAGCACGATATACGAGTACATGTTCTGGGACTCAGCATACAGGAAAGAACGCTTCCCATTTAGCTACACTACCTAGTCCTGAAAACACCAAGCATCTAATTTCTTATCTATTTAGTATAACAAATTGAGTCGTTTAATACTTGCTTAATTGTAGTAAGTCTTGCCTTACTACCAACCTTAGTAGTAGTTAGTGCAACCAGTAACGTGAGTAAAAACCAAAATACACTCTCTGACATAATCTCAGAACTCATATTGAGCCCGAAGTTCTATACTTCAGCATTCATTCAGTTCTTGAGGGGGTTCTTAGTTGATTACTTCTTCTTCAAAGTGATAAAGTACGTAGTAGCTTTACTAATCACGTTAGTTGTTGGATCTTTCCTCTCAGTATGGAGTCTTGGAGACTCACTAACTACGTTATTAAGTAAGCTCTTCAGATGTTATAATAGTCGTGGCCTATCGCCGCAGGCTTCATACTCGGGCTCTAGTAGGACTAAGGAGGTAAACTAACTAACGTGAGGAGAGTAAGAATTTTCTTGAACCGAGTAAATAGTAGATGCTCGTAACTAAGTATCTACCATCAAGACGTGAAAGAGAGTGAGACTCACTCCTCTATCTCTAAAATCTCATTTAGTAAGGTGTTAATACTCGGTATTTCTATTGGTATTTTACTCGCGTACTTGTAAAGCTCTGTTTTACTTAAGAATGGATTCACTTTATATTCTCTCAAACTATCTGCTATGAGGTCTCTCGGTATGCCTACTTGTAAAGCATACCACTCAACCCATTTCTCAGGAGCTTTCCTGTATTCTTCTAGTGATTCTCTGTAGACTTTACCTAACATTTGCCGCATCTCTTTAGGCACGGTATTAGAAGCTGCTAACGTACAACAGTACATCACGCCAAGCTCCTCACTCCTTAGAACTTCTCTATACCCTATCTCTTCCAGCTTCTTATATATTGGGTGCCAAACAACAACGTATTTAGCTACACCTGTATAAGCTGCTTTAAGAATTTCTTCAGGACTTTTGAAGTACTTTGTTAGTGTGTCTGAAGGTATTATCCCCTCCCTCATAGTTAGTGATCTTACTAGATCCATAGTAGATAATTCACTGGAGTATGTTGTGTGGAGGTTCACGGAATCCTTCACTAATACCTTAGAACCCCCGTAAGCACCCCCACCAATTATTTTGAAGTTCTTGAAAGCCGCGTAGAAGTATAGTTGGGTTACTGTAGGTGTTAAAGCTAGTTCGAGATCACCGAGTACTAAAGCCTTAGTAGCTTGTATAGAACTTGTAAAAACAGAGATCTTGATGACTGTATTAAGTTCTTCCTTAACTCTCTTAGCGAAAACAGATAAGAACGGGTACTCACTAGACCACACAACACCTACACGGAGAGTCTTGAGATTACCAGTAGGTTCACTACTAAAATCAAGTAGCTTGACTAGATACTGATTACCTACCTTAACTCTAGTCACTAAGCCTTCACGCTCAAGCTCACTAAGAATTTCTGAGACTCTACTCTTGGAAGTTCTTAAGGATTTATGTAAGTAGCTCTGCGGTACTAACTCACCAGTTCTCATCCTAAGAGCTTCTAGAACTTTTTCCCGAACCCTAGATCTGGAAGGCATTTTCCCCAATAAATAATACCAGTAAAGCTTATATACCCTTTCCCGAACAATTGTTCGGGGAAACCGAATGAAGTCCCGTAGGCTGAGGACCCCCTACATTATATCAAGTATTGCTGCCGTGCTACTCTTCTACTTAATACCTTACCTAACACTTAGTAAGGTAAAGAATCTAGAACTAGTTACTTTCTGGTCCGCCATAACCTTAGTTTGGATAATAATAACTAACTTACTGCTAATGAGGGATCTCCTGTGAGTGGTCTGCTACAGGTATTTGCTTTAATGCTGGTAGTTTATGTTTCTTTAGGTTCCTTAATAGCTTATTTCTCTAGACGTTACGGCATAAAATCCAGTAGAGACTACTTTGTTTCTAGTTACAGGCTTGGGTGGTTTTTGGCATCTATGACTTACGCCGCAACAACGTATAGCGCCTTCATGATGGTAGGACTCGTAGGACTAACATACTCTAGCGGGGTCGGTGCTTTAGGTTTTGAGTTAGCGTATTTGTTAGTTACCGTAATTCTGCTAGCTGTTTTAGGACCTACTGTATGGGCTATGGCTAGGGAGAGGGGGTGGGTTAGTCCCTCCGAAATGCTTTCAGATCTTTATGAATCTAGACTAATAGGGTATGTTGTAGTAGTGATATACTTAGTCGCGATGATACCTTACGTCACTGCACAAATGGTAGGTGTTGGGGCGATATTTGAGGGTCTTGGTGTTGGGTATGAGGTAGGTATCCTAGTGATGAGTGTCTTAACGCTTGTTTGGGTAGTACTGGCTGGTATGTGGAGTGTTGCAACTACTGACGCTTACCAAGGCTTATGGATGTTGAGCGCAGCTGTGATTTTGGTTTTCTTGTTATTGAATCAATTAATACCTTCGTCAGGAGTTACGCTAAATCAAGTTCTGGAAGCCTTGAGTGAGAAAGGATTTCTAGGAATAACCGGGTTCTGGACCCCACAAACTTTTCTAGCTTACACGATACCGTGGATATTCTTTGCTGTCACTAACCCGCAGGTAGTTGTGAGACTGTACGTACATAAAGACATACATGCCTACAAGAAATCAGTATTCCTATTCTCTGTGTTTGGTTTCCTATACACTATTACGGTTGTCTGTGTTGGTCTCTTTGTCAGAGGTTTGACAGAATTAGGTCTTTTCGATGTTATTAGTAAATCAGATTTAGTAACCCCAACACTAATTTCAAGGCTTCACCCAGTACTAGCTTCCTTCATATATATATCGATACTGGCTGCTGCTGTGAGTACTGCTAACTCAATAATACTCACGGTAGCTTCCTCATTCATTAGGGACTTGATAGAGAAGCGTGGTGTGAGTAACGTGAGCGTGCTCAAACTATCTAACGCTATAGTAACACTATTAACAATTACTTCAGCTTACTTAGCCTACATGAGACTTGGTTTCGTGGTAGATCTCTCAGTCCTTACATCAGTCTTACTACTCCCTATAGCTCCCGTAACTATAACTGCTTTACTAATATCTCGCGAGAGTAGAGGTTACGTGGGGAGAAGAGCAGCACTACTATCTCTATTAGTAGGAACCTTCATGTCTTTTAGTTTCGCGTTAATGCTAGGTCCTAGAAAAACCTTCCTGACATCATATTATGGCTTGCCAGTCTCCGCGTTGATACTAATCATAACATCAGCAATAATGTTTACTGACTACATGATATTTAGGCTAAGGAGAGTAAGGACTAAGATAAGTTAACCTCATGCCTACGCATTAATTCATGAAGTCTTGCGTTTCACGAAATACAGTATAAGAACAGCAACACCAATAACTACGAGACCTAACCCTATCAGATTGGGTTGTGTGGTAGTACTTGACTGTGTCGTCGTCTGAGTAAGAGTTTTTTCAAGATCTGAAAGTAGACTCGTGAATACTTCATTAGGTATCTCAATACTTGATTTAGTTTCTCCTAGGTATACCACAACCACACCAGTCACTTTACTCGACATTAATTCATTCCAGAACTTAGTATTCGTTACCACTCCTACGACTATCGCGACCGGAGTTCCATCAACTAATACTAGCGTCTGTGGTACTGCTAGAGCGTAGTTTTGACTTAATCCATGATTAAGCTCTATCATAGCTAGCTTACTAAAGAGATTTGATGCTGCTGCGTCCTCAACCCAAAAGAAGTAGTATTTTTCCTGATATTTTTCACTGAAGAAATCGTGTAGAGTCTTACAGTGAGGACAGCTCCTAGAACCAAAAACTACTAAGTTATAGGTTAGACTACTACTCTCAATTAAGAGTAAGCTCACAAGGATATAACACACTATAAGTATTGTTAGTAGGTGTGTGGGTCTCACGGTGAAGTATTTGTTTTTATTCAGGATCACTCATCACGACCCAAATATTCTTATTAGTTAGTAGAAAAATATTGCTTTACTCAAGTCCCGTACTCCCATGAAGTCAAGTATTTCACTTGCTCCTCCGTTAACTTATCTATCTCTATGTTCATTGAAGCTAGTTTAATCTCAGCTATTCTCTCGTCGATTTCCCTAGGTAACACGTAGACTCGCTTCTCTAGCTTTTCCTTATTATCAACTATGTACTTAGTTGCTAGTGCTTGATTAGCAAAACTCATATCCATTACTTCGCTAGGATGTCCCTCAGCCGCTACCAAATTAACTAGTCTACCCTCACCTATCAAGTAGAGTTTTCTTCCGTTAGGAAGTGAGTACTCTTCTAGGTTAGGTCTTACAACCCTCTTACCAACCGAGATTTTCTCTAAGTCCTCAACACTTACCTCAACGTTGAAGTGTCCTGCGTTAGCTAGTATTGCACCGTCCTTCATAACCTTGAAGTGCTCTTCCCTAATCACTCTCTTATTTCCTGTAGCTGTGACGAAGATATCTCCTATTAAGCTAGCCTTACTCATCGGCATGACTTCGAACCCGTCCATAACAGCTTCTAAAGCTTTCACAGGATCTACCTCAGTCACTACTACTCTAGCGCCCATGCCACGCGCTCTCATAGCTATTCCTTTACCTACCCATCCATACCCAGCAACCACGAAAATCTTGCCTGCTATGAGTGTATTCGTAGCTCTAAGTATTCCATCAATTGCTGACTGTCCTGTACCATACCTGTTATCAAACATGTACTTAGTTAGTGAGTCATTAACAGCTATCACAGGATATAAGAGTTTCCCACCCTTCTCGAGAGACTTCAACCTATTAACTCCCGTAGTAGTCTCTTCAGTCCCTCCCCAAACCCTAGAACCTACGTCTTCACGCTCACTATGTAGGTATGCGTGTAGATCCGCACCATCATCAATCACTATATTAGGTTCTGAAGAAGCTACCCTAGATATGCACTCGTAGTACTCGCTGGGTGTCTGCCCCCTCCACGCGAACACATGAATACCTTCAGTAGCTAGAGCCGCGGCCACATGATCTTGTGTTGAGAGAGGGTTACTTCCAGCCAACCAAACCTCAGCACCACCACTAACTAAAGTCCTAACTAAGACAGCAGTCGCCTTAGTTACGTGAAGAACAGCAGCTACCTTAACACCGCTTAAAGGCTTTTCCTTCGAGAACTCATTCCTAATCCTCATTAAGACAGGCATATGTTTTTCAGCCCACTCAATCTCCCTAACCCCGGCTTCACTTAGTCCTAGATCTGCAACCCTAAACATAATCACCAACCTAACACACTAACTACGTAAGGACTTATAAATCAGGGCAGAATCAATGATAAAACTCCAATACCAACCTTAATGACGCAGCATTCTATTACTGTTTCAAGGTTCTCGAATTTTAAGTTAGTAATGCAGAACTCATAAACACTATCACTTACATTATTCGCTAGAAACTTCTTAATAATATTCGCTGAACACAAGACTTGAGGAGTAGGGAATCTCTTTCTTAGGATGATTAAGTCTCGTGATGTATGGGTGCACAGGATTGTGCTGAGGATTCTAAGCCTGATAAGGACTCAAATCGAGGCTTGACGGAACTTAATCTCGTTCTCAGACTTTATTTGGGTGTCTTACACAACTTTATTAGTGGTTGTGGTGAAGTCTCCAGGGTCTAGGAAGCGATGGGTTAGAATAATAGCGTTAGTTCTAATTATTGTGTTATCACTGACTTACGCTTACCTAACATATAGTTACGCCGCGGGGATAATCGATTACATATCTGATGAGTGCTGGTACGTGAGTGCTGCAAGGAATACTCTCTTAAGGTATTTAGGCTTAGAACCATCCTCAAAATCTGCTAGTAAGATCGTCGTGACCGTAGAACTTGTTAGGTCATCGCTAGAAAGCGAGTACTTGAAGACTGTTGCTAATGTTAAGGAATACATAGTATCAAGCCTTAACGGGTCTTTAGTGAAGGACGAGTCATACTATAAGTTTAAATCAGACGGTAAGTTCCTTTCCGCACTCTGTGCGGAGATTGACCCAACCCTACTCAACAACTTGAGCTCACATCCCGCTATAAGAAGGGTTGTAGTAGGTTATTGTTACCCGAATGCTGAAGGTATTCTCGATTATATGAACTTCGAACACCCTCCCTTAGTCAAGTACTTCATAGCCCTCACGATGTTCTTGATTAGTGATTTCCCATCATTTTGGAGGATCCCTTCAGTAATAGCAGGTACTCTAGTCTTAGTAGTTATATTTCTTATATTCAAGGAGATAATTAAGGAAGATACTTGGTTGTTTTTAGGTTTCACAGCTGCATTGATAACAGCTTTCGACAAAACTTTCAGGTCTTTGAGTATGGTTGCGATGCTAGATATTTTTGTCTCGTTATTTACTGTCTTAACACTATACTTTACCCTGAAGAATAGGTTAGGACTCACATCAATCTCTGTAGGGTTAGGTTTTATTAGCAAGTTTAGTGGTGCTTTCCCAGCACTACCGGCAATCCTGTACTGGGTAAGGAAAGACAAGCCCGCTAAAGTCTTCTTACTAATTATCTACGTACCTATAGTTATGTTAATAGTTTCAGGTATTCCCTACATCCTGAGGGACGGTTTCCTTCGGTGGTGGTCCTCCTCTGTTGAGGGGGCTTTCAGATGGCACTTAAGCGTTAAGACTACTAACGGACCCCCACAAGCAATGCCTTGGGACTGGTTAATAGGTAGGAATCCATTTCCACTCCACTACGTGTGGGACCCGAGTAAAGGGGGGTTCGTTGCAGACTTAATAGCTTCAGGTAACCCAATCCTATACCTACTCACAGTAGCTCTCTCAATACTTGTTATCCCAGTAATAAAGGACCTACCAGACAAGGGAATTACCTACTCGTTCACTTGGCTTACCTACCTAACTTACGTAGCACTATGGTTGCTGGGCGGTAAAACACAGTACAGTTTCTACGCAGTGCAGGTAATTCCCTTATTCTACGTAACTCTCGTGATGCTCGTGTATTACCTAATAACACCACACACAAAAACACTTGATGTTTTGAAGAAGTGGAGAAAAATAATGAGTACCATAAGTATGTGGCTAGCTGGTGAGGTCTCTATAAGCCTTAAGCTAGTTGTGAGCGAAATGAAGTAATGCTTTAACACAACAATTAATGAAGTCGTGAAGATAGAAGCAACAACCCATAAATTCTCAAGAAGTACAGCAAACAACTCCTCAATAAAACTACTACTAATTTAAAAACTCAGCTAAGTAATTACTCAAGAGTGAAGCAAGATGAGTATCAAGTATGTTTACAGTTTTGAGGAAGCTGATTGGAAAGACAAGAAGTTATTAGGAGGTAAGGGAGCTTCATTAGCACAAATGACCCAATTAGGTCTTCCAGTACCTCAAGGCTTCATAATAACTACTCAGGCATGTAGAGAGTTCTACGCATGTAGGCGTGAAGAGATTGAGGCTATAGTTAAAGAACTTGAGAGAAACCCACCACCGCAGGTCAGGGACCAGTTAATCAAGAAGATATGGGATATAATAAGAAGTATGGAGCTACCTAGCGGTCTAATGATGCAGGTCCGCGACTACATGAAGAAACTAGAGAAAGAGACAAGCAAAGTCTTCGGCTCTCCAGAAAATCCCTTATTAGTGTCTGTTAGGTCCGGTGCTGCTGTTTCCATGCCCGGCATGATGGACACTGTCCTTAATTTAGGAATGAATGACGAAGTAGTTGAGGGTCTCGCAAGATTAACGAAGAATGAGTGGTTTGCTTATGATGCGTACAGGAGATTCTTAGCGATGTTTGGTAGGATAGTTCTTGAGATTAATGAGGAATTATTTAATAAAGTCTTCGATAAGTATGAAGAGGAATTTAAGGAGCAGGCTAAGAAACTCTACGCGAACGAGCTAGAAGCTATTAAGTCTAAATATCCTAAGTATACTTTAAGACTCGATGCTCAGCCCCCAGCAGACGTAGCTCCCGGACTATGGAAGCTCTCAGTAAACTATTTGAAAAAGATTGTTGAGGAGTATAAGGCAGTCATCAAGGATAATTGGGGTGAGTTTCCTCAAGATTCGTGGAAGCAGCTAGAACTAGCGATAAAAGCTGTTTTCAGGTCTTGGATGAACCCGAGAGCGATATTTTACAGGATGGCTAACAACATAACACCAGAGATAGCTGACTGTACTGCCGTCAACATCGTGATGATGGTTTTCGGTAACATGGGCTGGGACTCAGGTACTGGTGTTTACTTCACTAGAGACGTTGCTACAGGTGAGAACAGACCTTACGGTGAGTTCCTACCTAACGCTCAGGGAGAGGATGTAGTAGCAGGTATTAGGACCCCGCTAAGCTTAGATGAACTCAAGGAGAGGATGCCGGAAATATATGACGAACTGATAAGAGCTGGTAAGCAGCTTGAGAGATTGAATAAAGACGTGATGGACATAGAGTTCACTATAGAGAGGGGTAAGTTATACTTCCTCCAGAACAGAGTAGCTAAGATGACTCCCGTAGCTAGGGTTAAGACAGCTGTCGAGCTAGCTGAGGAAGGCATAATAACTAAGGAAGAAGCGATAATGAAGGTCTCTCCAGACATCGTGCTGAAGCTACTTTACCCGAGAGTAGACCCTAAAGCCAAAGCAGAACCGATAGCTAGGGGATTGCCTGCATCACCAGGAGCTGTAAGTGGTGAAGTAGTATTTGATCCCGATACAGCAGTTCTTAAAGCTAGGGAAGGCAAGAAAGTCATTTTAGTCAGGATTGAGACGAAACCTGATGATGTGCACGGCTTCTACGCAGCTGTAGGAATACTGACATCTAAGGGAGGCATGACTTCACACGCGGCAGTAGTTGCTAGAGGGATTGGCAAGCCAGCAGTAGTTGGTGCTGAAGCAATTAAGATAGATTATGAGAAGAGAATATTCGAAGTTAATGGTAAGGTGATAAAGGAAGGTGACTGGATAACGATAGACGGAAACGCGGGTAACGTGTACGTAGGTAGGATACCGACCGTAGAACCTGAAATAATACCTGAACTCGATAAGCTACTTAAGTGGGCTGACAGCATTAGGAGGCTTGGTGTTAGAGCTAATGCCGACGTGCCTGAAGACGCATTCATAGCTAGGAAGTTCGGTGCTGAGGGTATAGGCTTACTAAGAATTGAGAGAATGTTTAGGAAGCCAGAAAGGCTTGAGGTCCTCAGAAACGTAATACTTTCTGAAACCAAGGAAGCTAGAGAAGAACACTTAAAGAAACTCGTTGAGATGATTAAACCAGACTTTAAAGAAATGCTTAAAATAATGGATGGACTCCCAGTAGTAATAAGATTAATTGACCCACCACTACATGAGTTCCTGCCGGCGCCGGAAGAAGTGCTGAAAGAACTTTACGAAGTCAAGACCGCGTACCTAGAGCTAGCTAACTCCCAGATAGCTAAGGACTTAACACCGAACGTAATTAAAGAACTCGAGGAGAGAGTGAAGAAGCTTGAGGTATTATACAAGAGGGTATCTACCCTCAAAGAACATAACCCAATGATGGGTCACAGAGGTGTTAGAGTAGGCGTAACGTTCCCTGAAATCTATTACTACTTATCAAGAGCTATGCTTGAGGCTGCTGCCGAGTTAAAGAAAGAAGGATATAAGCCAATCCTAGAAATAATGATACCTCAGGTAGCGCACGTCAATGAAGTTAGGTTCGTTAAGCAGAGAGCCATAATACCGGTAATAAAAGATGTTGAGAGAGAGTACGGCATTGACTTAAGTGATGTTAAGATAGGCACCATGATCGAGACTGTCAGAGCTTGCTTGACTGCTGGTGAGATAGCTAAGGAAGTAGATTTCTTCAGTTTCGGTACGAACGACTTAACACAAGCTACGTTCAGCTTCAGCAGAGATGACGTTGAGAATAAGTTCATGCCACAATACCTGGAGTACGAAATACTGCCTGAGAACCCCTTCCAGACAATAGATACTGATGGTGTTGGTGCCCTGGTAGAGTTAGGTACTAGAGAAGGTAAGAAAGTCAATCCAAACCTGGAAGTAGGTATATGCGGTGAGCACGGCGGCGATCCAGAATCTATAATGTTCCTGCATAAGGCCGGCCTAGATTACGTAAGTGCATCTCCTTTCAGAATAGTCGTAGCTAGGCTAGCAGCGGCTCAAGCAGCAGTCTCGGAAAAGTTAGGTAAGATGGGTGCTTCAGACTAAAAACACTATATTTATTAACATATTTTGGTGCCTGGACTTACAGGCTTCTCAACAGTCAAGATTACAGGTACTTCATTCTCGCCACATCCTGCTGCTAGCAACATACCCTGCGACTCGAACCCCATCATCTTTTTCGGTTTTAAGTTAGAAACTACTATGATGTACTTCCCCACCAGATTTTCAGGACTATACCACTCAGCAAGACCTGCTACTAGCTGTCTTTTCCCTTTCTCACCTAAGTTAACTATCAACCTAATTAACTTCCTAGAGCCTGGAATCCTTTCAGCACTCTCAACTAAGCCAACTCTTAAATCTAGTTTCTGGAAGTCTGAGAAATCCACGTACTCAGGCGAACTCATTTAAATCACCAAAACTAAACCTACATAAAAAGTTTATAACTTAAGTGGTTTGAACTTGATTACGTAGGGCACTCCACCATCAATAGTCTCAGCGGATCTCCTCACAGTAGCAACGACTTGCATACCGATACTCACGTACTCAGGCTTAACATCCACGAGCTCCGACAATATCTTAGCGTCGCCTAGCTTAATCAACGCTATTATTAGTGGTGTGAAGTTTTCAAAACCTTTCGCAGGTACTTGAATAACCGTATAACTCAGTACCTCACCCTCACGCGGTAACATTTCCTCCTTTAAATCTCTGGAACCGCATGCAGGACACCTCATCTTAGGAGGGTATGCTACGTAGCCACATACAGAACACCTACTCGCAACTAGATTAAGTATTGTGTTCTTCAACCTCCATACTCTCTGAAGAGTGGTCATGACCCCATCACATCCTCAAGACTATCGTTGTTATGTTAGAGCCAGCACCCCCTATATTCTGAGTTAAGCCTATCTCAGCAGGTACTGAGACACCAGGGAAATCCCCTCTCAACAGCATCACTACCTCAGCTAACTGGTAAACCCCGGTAGCACCTACTGGATGTCCTCTAGACTTCAGACCTCCTGAGAGATTTAAGGAAGGCTTATCGCCAGGGCTGAAACGACCCTCACTCCAGGCTTTAGGTGCTTTACCTCTCTCAACAAACCCAATCGACTCTATACTTAGGGCAGCAGTAATTGTGTATGCGTCATGTATCTCAGCAACATCTACTTCTCTTAAGCTCACCTTAGCTATTCTCAAGGCATTCTCCGCAGAAACTCTGGAAGCTAGTAAGTGATCTAGTTCTAGTCTAGATGATAAGTCTACACTATCTATTGAGTTACTCACACCAGCTATGCTGACTGGAGTATCTGTAATTCTCCTGAAGTCCTCGCTAACTAAGAGTGCAGCTGATGCCCCATCACTTAGTGGGCAGGAGTCGTAGAGTCTTATTGGGTCTGCTATTACGGGAGACTTCAAAACATCTTCTAAGGTTATTTCGTTTCTTAGTTGAGCGTAGGGATTCTTAGAACCGTTCTTATGCATGAGAACAGACCAGTAAGCCAGCTCTTCATACTTAACACCGTACTTGTTCATATAGTACCGCATAAGCAAGGCATTCAACCCGGAGAAAGTTATGCCGTAGATTAACTCGTAGTCTGCGTCAGCAGCGTAAGCTAACCCTCTGATCACGTCACTTGAGGGTCTTTCGAAGAGTTTCTCTACACCCACAACAAGCACCTTACTGAAGAGACCTGAAGCTACTAGTGTGTATCCAGTCATCAAGGCTGCGCCGCCAGACCCACAAGCACCCTCAACCTTAAATCCGCAAGCCCCTCTAAGACCTATGTGGTCTCCTATGAGTGACGCGAGATTCTCCTGTTCTACTAAAGAACTCAACATATTACCTACTACGATTGCTTCAGGCGTCTCATTACCAGCTTCCTCTAAAGCTTTAAGAGCTGCCTCACCAGCTAAGTCTCTTAATGATTTATCTACATGCTTGCCTACCTTAACCATCCCTACACCTGCTACGTAAACTTTCCTCAACTCAAGTCACCAGCACACTTCATGTAAAGTATTATTACACCCTCAGAGATAGTGCCTCCCACATAAACAACTTTCTCGTTAGCAGAGCATCTCTCAGCAATTTTTACTAAAGCTACTGCTGTACCTAGATTTACTTCGTAGCCTTGCTTTCTTAACTCCTCAGCTATTGAGGAATCTGCTCTCTTCAGCTTAAAAGAAGATAATACTCTCTCAAGTAATCTTGGATTACGAATAAACCCATTTACTAAGCTCACGTGTCCATCCCTAACCCCCCTATACTTAGTGAGTCTAGAGAGTATCTTTGTTGCTGTAGTTACTGAAGCTTCTGTTACAAGCTCATTCAGTGCTTTCTCATCAACTATTCCTGTCTTAAGAAAACCTAGAAATTCTTTCCTTAACTCATACTTGGTTATTTGTATCCTGCCTTTATTATTGATGACCATACTTACCGCACCAGCCGGTGGCTTACTACTCACTACTGTTAGGATTGAGGGAGCGTTCTTCAGGCTGTAGTAAAGTCCCTCACTAACGGACCTAAAAGTAACTACTGAAGAGTTCTTCAAGTTCAGTAAATCAAGAACTATACTGAAATCTATGTTCTCGTTTGAATCACAAACAAAGACGTACGTACTATTTCTTGGTAAGCTTAACTTACTTAAAGTCTCGTAAGACATCGTTATTTCGTCCTCGTCTCGGCCAGGCTTAGGTAGCTTAGTCTCTCCATCTATTGAGGAGGGTGTGTAGTTTCTCCACTCTCTCAAAGCTGGCACACACTGACACCTCTGAAAAAGAATGTTGGGTCTTCCTTTTTATTGTTTAAGTCTGTGTTAAACAGTTGTCTAAGTTAAGAAACATTAGACTTATATTTTCTGCTTCTTTAAGACTTTTATAGTAAGGGCTGTTAAGAGATGACAATAAATAAAGCATTAATGATAACTTTACTACTTGCTGCCGCGTCTTATATCTTATTGTTTGCTTTCATATATACTAACGATGTTGGCAAAGTCTTCACACTCCTTATGAGGAGTGAGAGCTTCAGTTACGTTTCCTTAGCACTACTTACTAGGATTTTCTCAGTTACTCTCCACGCGTTAACTTTCTTTATATTATTGAGGGCAGTAGAGAAGGTTAAGTTGCTTGACGTTATTAAAGTGACTTACGTGTCAGTGTTCTCAGAATTAATTGTTCCTGTGGGAGGAGTTACTGAAGTTGTTAAATTCACGTTACTAACTAAGAAGTCATCCGTAAGTGCTAGCAAGACGTTCCTAGGCATAACTTCTCATAGACTCGTGACTACCTTAACCATGTTAACTTTCTTGTTACTATCTATAATATGGCTACACATACCTATCTCAAGCGTACTAATCTTAATATTACCGGCTATTGCTTTAATTCTGATTAATCTGTCTCTGTTTATAGTGCCTAGAAGCAAAACTCTCGAATCTTTAGTAAATAAGTTTTACCGTAAGATAGGTAAAAACGTTAGCGTAAGAATTCACGAGGAATATACCAACGATTTTTCTAGCTTAGTTAAGCGTTACGACCTCGTCTTAATAGCTATTCTACTTTCTATACTAGAGAGGATAACTAATGCTGCTCACGGCTACGTGCTTGCTCTTCTAGTAGGTCTTAAGTTGAGTTTCTGGCAACTTGTGGTTGGGTTTGATTCCATCTATATGATAATGTGGCTTCTCCCAATAGTTACGCCAGGCAATATAGGGATTTACGAATTAACACAGACGGGTGTATTAAACTTAGTCGGGATTAGCAGAAGTTTTGCTGCATTACTCAGTATATTGACTAGAGTATTCATTATGTTGGGTGAGTACCCATTATTTCTTGTAGCAGCAGTAAGCTTCGGGATAAGCACAAAGAACATAACACAACTCGTTAGAGAGTGGAGTAAGAGTTCTTCAAGCTATTAAAGGACAAATAATAATTAACGTGGAGGGTTTTAAGAAATGGCCGAGAACCTCAAGAGTAAGGTCATAGAAGCGTTAAAGACTGTGGAAGATCCTGAGTTAGGTATTGATGTGTGGAACCTAGGATTAATTTATGAAGTCTCAGTTAGTGAGAGTGGTGAAGTCTCGATAAAAATGACGTTCACGGCTCCAGGGTGTCCTGCCAGTACCTACATCCTCTTCGAGACATATAAGAAATTATCAGTTATTGAGGGTGTGAGAGATGTTCGTATTGACGTGGTTCTAGACCCTAGATGGACTCCTCTAAGGATGACGCAAGAAGGTAGGAAGAAATTTGAGCTGAAATACGGATACGACATCGTCGAGAAGTACTTAGAATCTATGAAGAGTGGTAAGGTCAGGGGTTAGTATGGCGCCCGTCAAAGAACATAGAGAAGAAGCAACAAACGTGGAAGTTAGTCTCGGACTCATCATAACTAGTGACTCAATCCTGAGGGGACTCAAGAAAGACGAAATAACGCCTCTCGTGGAGCGAGTGTGCAGCGAATACGGCGTAACATTAAGAAGTAAAGTCTTAGTTTCTAACAATAAAGAAGAAATCAAGAAAGCATATAATGATTTAGTAAGCTCATGCAACGTAGTCATAGTCACGGGTGGAACTGGATTAAGTCCTAGAGACGTAACTGTAGAAGCTCTTAAGAATTACTGTAACAAAGACATGCCAGGATTCGGGGAACTCTTCAGGTACTTAACTTTCTTGAGGCATGGGTCTGCAGCTATAGCTTCAAGAAGTTTTGCCTGTGTTTCAGGAAATACTCTACTGTTTGCATTACCTGGGTCGCCAGACGCTGTCGATTTAGCTTTAAGAGAACTCATAATGCCTGAAATACGTCATTTACTCTATGAACTCAGGAAGACATGACTCAAGTTATTCCTAAAGATTCTTTAAGAACCTCCACAACT
The DNA here is from genome assembly GCA_039889305.1 of Candidatus Zestomicrobium tamdykulense. Taxonomy (GTDB): domain Archaea; phylum Thermoproteota; class Thermoprotei_A; order Sulfolobales; family NBVN01; genus Zestomicrobium; species Zestomicrobium tamdykulense. The sequence continues at coordinate 15,082 of JAVVFV010000023.1, forward strand.
TTACTGCTCGTAATAAGTCTTGAGTATATCTTAGAAACTTCTTCTTTATCCTTCTCTATTATCGAGACTTGGCCAGATTCCTGATTCACTCTCATTAAGAGGTATCCGGGTGTCCAGTAAGAAGGCTTCACTCGCTTATCTAGGCATAAATTCTTAAGGATTTCTCTAACTATTGCGATGTTACTCTTTAGGAGTATCTCGCGCGTATCTATCTTTGGAGGCCTAAACAATTCTAGGTTCCACCATCTCCTCTTCATTTTCTGCTCTGTGGTTTCGCTCAGAATTAAGTCACTGAAGCATTTCCTAGCTTTCTCTACGTCACTCAAGATTTCTTCAGTTTTTTCAACATCTTTTAATAACTCGTACTCACTACACCTAGTGTGAGTAAGTTTCGCTGCTTTAACACTTGGGTATGTTAAGATATTAGTGTTCTTGTTTAGCTTCCTTATAGTGAGGAACCTGACTAACGGGTTTTCAAGAACCTTGCTTAAGTAGCATTCAAGGACTAACCTATCAGTACGAGAACCGCACTCACGAAACTCAGCTATAGCTACGGGAAACCAAATAAGTAATCCGTTACTCTTCTTAGGATATGCTTCAATGAAAGACACTATATTCCCTCCTAAACATAAGATAGTGTTCAGCTTAATAATTTTATTAGTTTTTCTTAAATACTCATGTAGCGGTGTAGAGAGTGCTTGAAAGCTTAGTATTACCTCCGAAGCAGTTCAAGATTGTTAAGTACTTGTGTGAGGCTGGTATAGGAGTTGATATCAGTGAAGTAAGTAGTTTTCTAGGGGTTAAGGAGTCAGATTTAATGAGGGATTTAATAGAGCTAGAAAGCAAGCACTTAATAAAACTAGAGAAAACTATGAAGTACTTAGTCAAGTTAAGTAAGCTGGGGCTCAAGTATCTTGAGTTAGGATTACCTGAAGAAAGGATTTTGAGGTATTTGATGTCTGGTAATGAAAAAGCATCTTTAGAAGAATTAGCTTCTATAGGTTTGGACGAAGACGAAATAAAAGCATCGCTAGGTTATTTAAGGAAGTATGGGTTAGTAAAACTTGAGGGTACTTCAGTAATTCTAGTTAAGAAAGAATTAAGTGTCTTCTTAGATGAAATAAGTAAAATCAAGGGATTACTGAAGACTCATACGGAACCTATATTGTATGATAGCGTGCCCGAATGGGCGGTAATTCTAAGACGCAGAAAACTCGTGGAAATAGATGATGTGAAGTTTATTAAAATCTACCCAACACAGAACCTGCTTAAGTTGATGAGTGAGGGAAAAGTAGTTGAAGGAGTGTTAATAACTAATCTTACCTCAGAAGCTCTCATCAGCGGAGCGTGGAGGAAAGCAATATTCAAAGAATTTGATGTTGGTGTTGAGGTTCCTGTACGTACGCCTAGGTTAAGACACCACTACACTCTCTTCATGAGGTATATTAAGGAAATACTAGTTGAGATGGGGTTTGAGGAGGTTAGGGGTCCTTACATAGAGAGTTGCCTCTGGAATTTTGACGCGTTATTCGTTCCTCAATATCATCCGTCAAGAAAAGAAACAGATGTTTACTATGTGGACAACGTACGCGCTGAGGTTAGGGAAGTTGAAGTTCTTGAGAGAACTAAGGATGTGCATGAAGGAGTCTGGAAATATAGTTGGAGAGAAGACATAGCTCGAATGACAGTACTTAGAACACACACAACCCCCGTATCTCTGAGAACTATATACGAACGTGGTGCTGGCGAGTATAGGGTCTTCTCATTTGATAGGGTGTTCAGACCTGATACTCCGGACCCCACACACTTGATGGAGTTTCACCAGCTTGAAGGCATTATGGTAGGTAAGAAAGTAACTTTCAGAGAGCTGCTAGGGTTCTTTAAGGAACTTGCTAAACGCTTGGGTATGGAGGAAGTCAGGTTCAGGCCTGCTTACTTCCCGTTTACGGAGCCAAGTGTTGAGGGATTCGTAAAACACCCTAAGTTGGGGTGGATTGAGGTATTTCCAGGAGGTATGTTCAGGCCTGAAGTACTGGCTAGCGTAGCCTTACCTCCGGAGTATAAGGTAGCTGCTTGGGGAATAGGAATAGATAGGCTTGCTATGATAGTCTTAGGATTTGACGATATAAGAAACCTTTATTCATGTGATCTAGACATCATAGAATCAACAAAAATACCTGAGGTGATCTTGAGGAATGCCTAAAGTTGAGGTGAGATTATGGGATATTGAGAGAATAGCTGAGACTCCGCTATCCCTAGAAGAGCTAGTAAAAATTCTTGAGATACTGAAGAACGATTTAGAGGAAGTAAGAGGAGATACTATAGTCTATGAGGCTAGTCACGACAGACCAGACATGTTCTCTGCTGAAGGTCTCGGCAGAGCTGTAGGTGTCTACAAAGGCTCTAGAAAGCCAGTTAAGTATGTTGTTGAGAACCCAACAACTTACCTAGACATTAGTAGAGCGCCTAAGTACAGACCGTACGCGTACCTAGCTATAGTAGAGAATTTAGAACTAGATGAAGAGGCAATCAGGCAGATATTTCAGTTACAAGAGAAGCTCCACACTACGTACTGTGGTGATAGGGAACTCGTATCGATAGGTCTATACGACTTAGATAAGGTGAAACCACCTATAAAGTACGTTGAAGTAGAGAACACTAGTTACAGACCGTTAGGCTACGATAGCGTAATGAGTCTGGACGAGATACTGCGTAAGACTGAGAAAGGACTTAAATACGCTCACTTAGTGCGCCACCATCACTACCCACTCTTAATGGACTCCGAGGATCAAGTACTTTCTTTCCCTCCAATACTTAACTCAGAAGACAATAAAGTCACTGAAGAGACGCGTAGGGTAGTTATTGATGTGACGGGAACTGAACCTA
>JAVVFV010000024.1:0-16955 GCA_039889305.1 Candidatus Zestomicrobium tamdykulense
GGAACTCTATTCTTTATAGCTATCTTTAAGTCTTCCGCAGTAAGGGGGAACTCGCCTTCAGCAACACCGGCGAACGCTCCTAAAACGACAACATTCATTAATCTTGGATGCCCTATTTCCTCAGCTATTTTAGTGAAGTCGTGATAGATTATTCTAGTTCCTAGTTTTCTGAAAGACTCAATTATGTCTTCTATGCTTGGATACTCAGCAATTCCTACGTTAATATCAAGTGAGTTGATTTTTCTGGTGTTTAGTACAACTAAACCACCTTTTCTTAAGTATTGAAGACCTCGCCTTAACCCCTCGAGGGGTTCTAGAGCTAGTAAAGCATCTGCTTCATCTTCAAGTATTAATGGACCGTAAACTTCTTTTCCTATCCTGACGTGAGAGTGTACAGAGCCGCCTCTCTGAGCTGCACCGAAAGTCTCTCCTAACCTGACCTTCAGACCTTTATAGATTGCAGCATCTCCTATAATTCTTGAGAGGAGGAGGTTGCCCTGACCTCCTACACCTGCTATCATTATGTGGTAGTACTTCATTGAATCACACCTCCTTAACACTAACTACCTCCTCCGTAGAGGGTTTTATCGCTTTCACAGGACATACTTGGGCGCAGAGAGAACATGACACGCATAGAGTAGGGTCTATGAAAGCTTTCCTAGAATTCTTATCCCACCCAATAGCAGGGCATCCTAACTGCACGCAGAGCCTGCAACCCACACATTTAGCTGTATCAACGAAGTAGCTTGTTATCATCTTACCTTCCCTAGTGAGTCTCCTAACCACCTGTAGCGCGCATTCACGCCTAAAGATAACTAGGGTGGTTTTATTCTCGTTTACGGTCTTATCTATAGCTTCTAGTAGGGCTTCCTCAGCATTCTTTAAGTTGTATGGATCAACAACCCACACGTCATCTACTCCTAACGCTTTAGCAGCCTCCTCTATCCTATAAATATTGCTCGGTGAGCCAGTAGCTGTAATACCTGTTGTTGGAGCAGGTTGATGACCTGTCATGGCGGTCCAGGAATTATCTAGCACTAAAAACGTTATAGCTGCCTTATTGTATGTCGCATTAAGTAATGCAGGCATGCATGCATGGAAGAACGTAGAATCACCTGCTACAGCCACTATAGGACCATCACGATAGCCTGCATGATACTGACCCTGAGCAATACCTATCCCACCACCCATGATGTAGTTAGTATCAAGTATTTCGTAAGGATTATCAATATTTATCCTGCGTGTAATCTTTTCTTTTTGCGGCTCTATTTCTTTAGCGAAGAGCCCGTAACCACCCATCTCGTAGCAACCTATATCACCATTAACTATCCAAGCACCCTTGAACCTGTCTCTATATTTGCTGAGTATTTTATGTAGAGCGAATCTGAGTACCCAATAAGTCCCTAGATGCGGACAACCAGCGCACATCATGGAAGATCTTGGTGCAAGAATTTTCTTTATCTCAGCCTTAATATTTCTCCTTTCACTATCTATTTCATAAGACTTAGTATCTACTAAATCAGACACTGCTTTTAAGACTTGTGCGAGTCCTAACTCACCGAAGCTTCTTATAGTGCCTGACCCCCTACCTAGTACTTTGATAGCGGGGCAGCAATCCTTACTCAAAGCTTTGATTTGATCTTCAACGAGGGGATCTCCCTCCTCAACAACCAGAACCTTCTTCAAACCTCTCAGAAACTCAGATAGTTTTTTAGCTGGGAGAGGGTATGGCGTCCCAATCTTAAAAACCCATGGATTAACACTACTATCTAGTCTTGCCAGAGCATCCTTAACGTAGGAGTATCCTATACCTGAAGCAATTATACCGATATCTGAGTTTCCTTCCTCAACCTGATTAAAGGGCACCTCCTCAACGAACTCCCTAATCTCATCTAATCTTTCTAACTGCCATGCGTGCTTAGCTGATGGTCCTGTCTCACCTTTATACTTATAGGGCCCGTAAACATTATACCTGAAAGGTAGTCTGTAGTGTCTGTTAAAGAAGACCTTATTCTTCTCCTTCCTAATCTCACCGTACAATACATCACCGGAAGAATGACTAATCCTAGTTACTGATCTTACAAAGACAGGTAGTTCGAATTTCTCTGAGTAATCAAAACCTAGTTTCACCATTTCCTTAGATTCTCCCTGATCAGCAGGTTCAAGAATCAAAACACCCACGTTCTTAGCTAATGGTCTAGTATCCTGCTCTGTAGAACTATAAAAAGCTCCGGGATCGTCAGCCGCATACACTACAAGACCTCCTGGAAGCCCCCCATAAACTACGGTAGCGAACATATCCATGTACCAGTTAACACCAGCGTTCTTAGCAGTTACTATAGCGCGAGCACCAACACTTGCCGCTCCTACAGCAACATCAAATGCTACTTTCTCATTAATAGACCACTCCACGTAAATTCCGTAATCCTTAGCAATCTCAGCTAGTGTTTCAATAACTTCTGAGGAAGGTGTGCCCGGATATCCCGTAGCTACCTGAACTCCTCCCTCTAAGGCGCCCCTAGCTACAGCTTCGTTACCTTGAAGGAGGAATCTAGAGCCTGGTTTATCTAACCCAACAATATGCAACTACAACACCACACATAAGTAACGTGAAACACGTATTTTAAACATAGATTAATTTGTTTTAGTAAATTTTCATAGATTAGCTTAGAAACTAAGAAGGACAGAAGCTTTATCAGATAAATAATTAACTTGCGGAATATTCTCTTTCAGTTCTTAAAAACCTGGTGTAGTCTATTAATGCTCTCACAACTTTCACAGCTCTTTCAGGAGTTTTGAATGTTGGGATTTGAGACTCATGCATTTTCCTTCTCTCCACGACTTCTACAGCACCCCCACCTATGTATACTGGAACTATAGTCTTCCCTGAATTAAACCATTTCTTAATTACGTCGCTAGCGTTAGGTATTGGATCACCAAATATAGTTAGGATTACGTCTATGTTGGGATCCTCAACTAAAATTTTCAAGACCCTATCATATCTTGCGGCGTCAGCGTCTCCTGTGAGATCTAGTGGATTACCTACTATACAGTGAGGTGGTAACTCACTACGCAGGTTTTCTTTTGATGATTCACTTAAATTAGCTAATCTCAAATTAAGAATCTCTGCATAATCTACAGACACTATTCCTGAACCACCTGAAGAAGTAACTATCTGAATTCGATCTCCTTCTGTTCTAGGCAGTAAAGCTAGACCCTTAGCTATATCGTAGAGTTCTTCTATGGTGTCAGCGACGGCTATCCCAGCTTTTCTGAAGGCAGAGCGATAAATAGCGTAAGAACCTGCTAGGGAGCCAGTATGTGAAGCTACTGCCTTCACTCCAGAAGGTGTCCTGCCTGATTTAAGCACTACTATAGGTTTTTTACGGCTAGTCTCTACAGCTACTCTCAAGAATCTCCGCCCATCTCTAACACTCTCTATATACATAGCTATAGATTTCGTATCAGCATCGTCTTTAAGGTACTCTAGTAAGTCAGTCTCATCCACATCAATTTTATTCCCTAAAGCAGCCATCTTACTTATGCCAATACCTTCCTCCTCAGCCCACAACTCAAGAGCTGCTGCTATCGTGCCACTCTGCGATATTATAGCTATAGGTCCTTTACTTCTTACTAGAGGCCATGAAGCACATAAACCAACGTGCGGGTTATTCACTCCCTGACAATTAGGTCCTAAGACCCTCACATTACCTCTACTAGCTCTACTCTTAAGCTCCTCCTCCAATTTAAGACCTTCCTGAGTTCCAGTTTCTCTAAACCCGCCGGAAATAATTACAGCAGCTCTAACGCCCTTAATACTTAACTCGTCGATGACGCTAGGTACTAACCTAGCAGGAACTACAATAACAGCTAAATCTATGCTTCCAGGAACTTCGAGAACTGACTTATAGCATCTTAAACCAAGAATCTCGTTTGTTGCTGGATTAATTGGGTATATCTCTCCCTTATAACCTCCCTCAACTATATTCTTAAGTATTATATGTCCTGTTTTCGCAGGATCTCTTGAAGCACCCACAACCGCTACGGACTTAGGTTCGAAAAGCAGCTTTATTTCTGACTCCATGCCTAAACCTCTTACATTTGAGTTTTAGTACTCTTTATAGCTTCCTCTAATATTTCAACAGCTACGTCAACATGTTCTTCTCTGATAACGAGTGGTGGTTGAAGTCTTAGAGATGAGATTCCAGCACCTAACAATATCAAACCTCTCTTGAAAGCCTCCTCTATAACTTTCTCTCTGAATTTCTTGTTAGGTTCTTTAGTTTCCTTACTCTTGACGAACTCAACACCAATCATTAATCCTTTACCCCTAACGTCACCTATTTCTTCATACTTATTCTTAAGCTCATTCAATCTCTTCATCAAGTATTCTCCCTGCTTACTAGCGTTTTCTGGAAGCTTCTCTTCCAAGATTACGTCCAGAACAGCTATTGCAGCAGCCACTACTATAGGGTTACCACCTAACGTATTCTCGTGAGCATCAGGCTCCCACTCAAGTAGCTCGGCCCTAGCAACGCATGGACCGAAGGGTAACCCATTCGCGGCTGCTTTAGACATCGTCATAACGTCAGGTATTACGCCCTCATAGTGCTGCACTGCCCACAACTTACCTGTCCTACCGAATCCTGTCTGAACTTCATCTATTATTAAGTAGAATCCATACTTCCTGCTCATTTTGTATAATTCTATTAGAAACTTATCAGGTGCTGGCACTACTCCCCCAGCACCAAGTATTGGTTCTATTATTGCTCCTGCAACCTCATCGGGCGGGACTACATGTTGGAAGAGGAAGTCTTCAATATATGAGAGGACTGCTTCAACACACTCATCTCCTTCAAGACCTTTGAAGGGACACCTGTATGTGTTAGGGAAGGGCACGTGGATAGCTCCAGCCATGAACGGGAAGAACCTCCTTCTAGCACTTAACTTCGTAGTAGTGAAAGATAGTGATCCCATAGTTCTTCCATGGAAGCCTGGCACGAAACCTAGTATGTAGGGCTTACCGGGAGAATGCCACTTAACAGCTTTTAAAGCACATTCTACCGACTCAGTTCCTGAGTTACCGAAGAATATTCTCTTTTTGAAATCACCAGGCACTAGCGGGAGTAGTTTCTCCGCATACAACACCTGGAGATGACTATAGAAATCACAGGAATTCGTATGATCAAGCATATCAACTACTTCCTTTAACGCTTTAACTACTCTCGAGTGTCTGTGACCCACGTTCGTTACAGCAATCCCAGAACCGAAATCGAGAAAAACATTACCATCAACGTCTCTAATCCAGACATATCCGGTCTCTGCAGGAACTAAAGGAGCTGTTCTGGTTAGAGAAGTTGAGAGTAATGCTTCATCACGCTTAATCCACTCAAGCGCTTTAGGACCGGGAGGTGTAACAACTATTGAAGGCCTTTTATAATCCCACAAAATAGTCACCGTGTCTATGTCTGATGAAGGTATTAAAACGTAGAATTTACGTAAACACAATAAACAATATTTACACGTTTTAAGCAGGATTAAAACAAATTAACGTTAATTATGTTTACTAGTAATGAGAATACCTCGAGTAAAAGATTTTGCCTTCATTCTGAAATGATTCGTTAACTACGACAAAGGAGGTCTTCCATGAATGACTGGAAGAATTGGGCGCTGGCGATCACTCATTTAAACCTAACAAGTTTTTCCTTGTTGAACTTAGGATGATTTATGTAGTCGAGCGCGTTTCCTTTAGCTTCTGTAATGCGCATATGATTTATTAATTTCCTGAAAACACCGCCTGCTATGCCGTCTCCAACTAACGCGTAACCTTGCGCAGTTTCTTTGGTTTTGTGAGCACCTGGTAGATTCCCTACTGGCAACGTTTTTACTGAGCTTAAAACACTAGATTTTCTAAGATTCTCTATTAACATATTCCTAATTAAGTCGATTCTGGAGAGTCTTCCTGAGTAAAGTATTTCTTCAGGTATTCCAACACTGTATGTTAGTGCATGAATAGCTTTCATGACACCATCAATCATGGAATTCAATAAATCAACACACTCAGATCTAGTAGCATAACACTGAATTAACTCTTGAGGAGTTTTGCAGCCTGACGCGTGGGAAATCCCCCCAGTAAATACGTCGGTCTTTATCCAGTTCTTTAAGAGTTGAACGAGCTCTAAATCAGCGCAACCCATAGACAGGAATCCAGGACCGGGCATCGTAGTTCCGCCAAACGCGTCTTTAATAAGGCCTTCACTAACCCCCACAACCGCGTTATAGCCGAAGCCTAGCTCAGATAGGATTAGGGAGGCTTTACTGTAAGGTATATTGAGTCTCTCGGATTGTAGGTGTACTGCTAGAACAGTTACTGCTAACTTATCTGCAGTCCCTAAATCAACTTTATTTAGTTTCTTAAAGTTCTGAACTGTGGGAAGGTTTATAATGCCTGGTATAAAAACTACGGGAAGTCGGCGCTTCCTAAATTCCGTCATGGTCTTAGCCATAGCGTAGTAAACGTAAGAACCTATATCACCCATAGCAACCCCGTGCTCAATCTCTTCTTTACTTGTCAAAAGTATGTATGTATAGTACCACTCTTCAAAGATTTCTTCAGGTATTTCATCTATATACGTTACTTCAACACCATAACCTGATGGCCCTACTATGAGATCATACGGAGACAGCTTCTCAACAGCTCTTATGAGTAGCTCAGGCTTAAAAGCTACCTCACTAGATTCAAGAACTACCTCACTCTTTACCACACCATCTTCAAGCAAGCATAAATCCATGGTCTTAGTTCCTGGATCTATCCCTACTACTCTCAAAAGGTACACCAAATCATTTATCAAGAAACCTTTACTTAAATAATACTCACGACACCATAACTTAGGTGTGGATTGAGGTGGTGTTGGATGAGCACTACTACTTTAGGGAAATCATTAATTGGTGTGATTCATCTCCCTAGATTACCTAGCACCCACTACGTTAGCGAGATTAAAGTTGATGAGATTTTGGAAAGAGCTGTCAAGGAGTCTAAGCTACTTGATGAGTTAGGGTTTAATGGAATCATTATTGAGAATTTTGGGGACGCACCCTTCTTAAAAAGAGTTAAAGATCCTCTAACGTTGACAGTATTCACGATCATAACTAGAGAAGTCGTTAGATCTGTCAGTATTGATGTAGGGGTTAACCTGCTAAGGAACTCAGGCCTTGAAGCTTACTCAGTAGCTTTAGCTGCTGGAGCTAAATTCATTAGAGTGAATTCACTAACTGAGACCCTGTTAACGGATTCAGGAATCATAAAACCTGAAGCACCTAGACTCAGGAACATTAGGTTTAATCATCCGGGAGTTAAGGTATATGCTGACATTCTTTGTAAGCATAGTGCTAGCCTAAGCTACCTAGCTTACAGAGAACATAACTTGGTTAAGGGTAGTAAGGAACCAATAAAAGAATTAGTTATGGATGCTGTGGAAAGAGGGAAGGCTGATGCGTTGATAGTGACTGGAGTAAGAACTGGAGAAGAACCCGATATTGAGTTCTTGAGTAAGGTAAAGAGCGTTTCGCCAGTACCAGTTATAGTAGGTAGTGGTGCAAGACCTGAGAATCTTGAGATACTGCTGAAGAGAGCTGACGGAGTTATAGTAGGTTCATACATTAAAATTAATGGTAAGGCAGGCAACCCCTTAGATGTTGAGAGAGCTAAACGGTTTATCAGCAAGTTCAGTGAAGTAGTACGATCACTAAGGTAGTTGAGGAGGAGCTGGTTTTAGGTTAGGAGGTTCTAATTGTGTTATTTTCTTACTAATCCAACTCCTTTATTCTTAACTTAATTCTAGCTTCCCTTCCTTAATTAATTTGGTGAGTGCTTCCTCAAAACTCTCCCCGATTCTCAAGACGTATTTAATATATGTTCCTGTCCTGCCAACTTGATCTCGCCTGCTCAGCAACCTGACTCTCTCGTTAACAACGTTAATAGAAATCCTGAGGAGAGAAGCAACATAACCTTCATAGTTAATGACGGGTGCTTCAAGATGCCCCTTATCTGTAGGCACTACTAGAATTAGGTTTTTATTAACACCTGGTTTCCTAATATTCTTTTTTAGTTCTTCAAGTGTTACGATTCCTCCAAACTTGTAGAATTCCCATTCCGTAGGACTCGTTTCTTTAAGTGGAAATGAAATCACTTCTCTTCCTTCAACATCTAGTTCTATGTATGCTTTAGGTGTTGACGCAGGAGTAGCCTTTACGATGTATTGCTTGTGTATAGTGTAGCCATGCTCCTCTAAACAAAAAATGATTTTATAGGGTTGAATCAAATACGTTATCACTATGTCTACATCACTAGTTAGTGTTACGTCCCCCCTCGCTAGAGAGCCGTGAGCAACAGCATCTATCCCGCACTTACTCAAGTCTTCTATTACGTGAATAGCTCTTGATCTCAACTTAGTTAGTAAATCCCATTTCTTTTCATCATAAATCACTTCCCTAAATTCTGGTATTCTCTGAATTTTATGGCGTGGTACTGGATTCAAGTAACATCCCCTTTAGTGAGGAGTGCGTAGAAGAAGCCTGTCGTATTATGTTTATGGGGCCACACCCTCATAGTGCCTTCGATGAAGCCCTCACCATACGGACCCTTAATAGGTACTATCCTTCCTTTCTTTTTCTTAATAACGCGTAGTATCACGTCCTCGTTTTCTTCTTTGAGGAGGGAGCAAGTAGAGTATAAGAGATATCCACCCGGCTTAAGAATTTTTAGACCTGCTAACAGGAGCTCATACTGAAGCTGTGCTAGCTTAGGAACTTCGTCCTCCATGAGTCTCCATCTTAGGTCATGATTCTTCATTAATGTTCCGTCAGAACTACATGGAGGGTCTACAAGAACTCTATCAGCTACGTTCTCACCAATTATCCTAGGAGCTTCTCTCCCATCTTTCTCATATATCTTGACTATAGTAATACCTGTTTTCTCAAGTAGTTTCTGCATTCTCCTAATACGTTTAGGATCTACGTCAAAAGCGTAAATAATTCCTTCATTCCTCATTAACTCACCTATGAATTCTGTCTTACCTCCTGGAGCAGCAGCTAAATCAACTACTACGTGTCCAGGTTTAGGATCTAGTAGTATTACTGCTAGCGCTGCTGACTCATCTTGAATAATTATCTTCCCTTCTTTCATGAGACTTGATTTATCAAAGTTGTATGGTCCCTTAAACTTTATTACTGTGGGCACTACCTGAGAAACTTCTAAATCTCTCACCTTGCTTTCCTTAAGTTCTTTGAAGATTTCGTCAACAGTGGCTTTCAAAGTATTGACTCTCACAGATATTTTTGGTGTTTTTAGAAAGCTTTCGAAAAGTTTGGCTGCTTCTTCTTCACCAATCAACTCACTCATTTTTTTGATGTACCAAGCTGGTAGCAAGTACTTTAGGGTTAGTTCCTCCTCTGATGTTTTGGGCTTATATTCGTATTTCGTTAGTTTATCTATTAAATCCCAAAACCATATACCAGTAAATGGGTGACTACTTTTTGAGAGATGTTGAGCTACCTTGTTCTTAATTTTATTAAGGTCTTCGAACCTAACTCTCTCCTTACTAAAAACCATTAAACTAATAAAGACCCTGAGAGCTGCTCTGAGGTTACTATCTAGGAGTAATGGGTTTAGCACGCCTGAGAATTCTTTGATCAAGTTATCTATGAGACCCAACCTCAACATTATGCTATGGAATATAGCAGTGAGTGGGGGATCATGCTTGGTTCCGAGGATACCATATTTTTTAAAAGCCGTTCTTTTAGCTTGCTGAGAAGGTTTGGTACTCTCAGCTAGTTTCACAGCATCAATTAATGCAGCAACATCTACCCACCGGAGATTATAGGGTTCCTTCATCATGTTACCAGTTACCTAAAACATTATTATCTAAGGAACTTTAGAGTTTTATTCTACTCGTGATTGATTACTATGACCTGAAATCAGGTCTTTAAGTAATCATGAAGGTGGTGTTACAGGTAAATTTTTATAAGCTTTCCACTATTTTAGAATATGAGGTCAGTAGTTAGTAGGTCCTGAATCAGATGCATGACCTCCTAACAGACTACCCTACTAATTAAGTAGGAGAGATTAAGTATGGCTGAAGAGAAAAGAAAGAGAATACCTGAGGGTAGAGATTTCATAACGTATGAGGATTCAAGTAAGTATTTAATACAGGACCCACTAGTTGAGGTGAGAGAATACCCTGATCATGTGAGGATACTTGCTGAAGTCTCAGATCAAGACCCGCGCTCCATAGTTATACGGCCTATTGATGCCCTCAAAATAGAACTGTTTTTCAGATATAAGGGGCGCAATATTAAGAAGATAATACTGCTATCAAGCCCGGTTAATTTAAGTAAGCATGAGGTAACAGTAAGAAACGGTGTTGCGAGAATAAGCTTACCTAAAAGTATTAGTGAAGCATGAAGAGGTATTAATGAAGGAAAATTATATTTTGGGAACTAAATTTAGATTCAGGGGTGAAGTAGCTTAAGCATAAAAAATAGTTTAAGGTATTTAGACAACGTGTTAGTGTTTATGTTGACTTTTGTTCTCGTATTGTTCTTTCTATTCCTTATATTGCCTTTAGCAGAAACTATCTTACTCCCACTAACCTTCACTATAGAAAGACTAGTTAGTGGTGTTAAGACTGGGTACTCTCTCATCGAGTTATTTAGTGATTCCAGGCTCTTCAGGACGTACTCTACTACGAAACCTGTGATAGTAGCTCAGATAGGTGATACAACTCTAATTAATTTCATTGGTTGGAATTTCGGGGTTATACCGAACACGCTAATAATAGCTTCTTTCGTTACTTTAATAACTACCTCGCTAGGCTTAGTTGTAGCTTTCGTCATGGCACGTTACGAGTTCAGAGGTAAGTTAATCATGCGTGTTATTGCCTACATACCACTATTAATGACTCCGTTCGTTAACGCCTACGTTATAAGAAAGCTTTTTTCTTTTGATGGTTTATTCTCGTATATCATAAGTACTGTTCTGGGAATACCGTTAAGGATTAACGTTGAAGGAATGTTTGGAGTTATACTAACGCAGTCTATGGCTTTCTGGCCCATAATTTACTTAAACATATACTCAAGCATGATGATGATTGATCCTAGTCTAGAGGAGCAGGCCGAGAACTTAGGTGCTAGAGGTTTTAAACTCTTCAGGAGTGTTACGTTACCTCTCTCATTACCAGGTCTTGCAGCAGGTGCTGCAGTAGTCTTCATCTTCTCTATGGAAGATTTAGGAGGTCCGATAGCTTACGGATTCTACGACGTGCTTTCCTACAGTATCTACAGTAATATTAAGGCTGCTCAGAACATTGGTGAGGTTGGCGCGTATGTTGGTGCGTTATCTATAGTTTTGCTAACTCTGGCATTAACTATATTCTTCGGAATTAAGAAGTACGTGTCTCTGAAGCAGTACGCTATGCTGAGTAGGGGTGGAAGATGGATACCCAGGGTTAGAAAGCCTGGATTAGTGGGTAGCTTAATAATATACTTAGTGATATTGCCTATAATGTTATTTACTGCTATGCCGCAAATAGGTGTTTTCGTGGCAGCTTTTAGTGTGAGGTGGTCTAGAGCATATCCGGAAGGTTTCACGTTAGATCATTTCGTGAATATACTTGCTAATCCGGAGGTCCTCACAGGTTTAACTAACAGTCTCAGGTATGCGGCTATGGCTACGGCACTAATAATCGTATTAAGCCTCTCATCAGCGTACGTAGCTGCTAGAAGCAGGCTTCACACGTTGAGTGAGGTCATAGACTTGATTAGTACTTCCCCTCTAGCTATACCGGGTCTAGCAATAGCTTCTGGGTACATAATCATGTTTACGTCAGGACCCTTCAAAGATACCTTTCTAGATCCCCTCTCAAGTTACGGGCCTTGGTTACTTGTTGTGTTAGCTTACACTATTAGGAGATCTCCTTTCGCTACGAGAGTGATTTATGCGGGCCTCCAGCAGATACATGTGGCTTACGAGGAAGCAGCAATGAATCTGGGTGCTTCTAGATTAAGAACCTTAGCCACAATAATCATACCTTTGCTGGGTCTTAATGTCCTTAGCGGCGCGTTACTAGCTTTCGTGTATTCGGTGACTGAAACAAGTGTTTCAGTTACTGTAGGTGCTATAGCTGCTGGTCAGAAACCACTGACTGCAGTTATGCTAGACTTCCTAACTGGTGGGCGCTTAGCAGGACTCCAATTAGCTGCTGCCATGGCGGTTCTCATAGTAGTAACGCAATTATTAATAATATTCGTGACCAATATATTCTTGAAGCAGAGATACGCATTCATAGGTGTGTGAAAATGACTAGAGTGAGCTTAAGGAAAGTATCGAAGAAGTTTGGCAATGTACATGCTGCTCGAGACATAGAATTAAGTATTAGTAAGGGCGAGTTCTTCACGCTACTTGGACCATCAGGATGCGGTAAAACAACAGCCCTAAGAATTATTGCGGGTTTCGAGTATCCTGACTCTGGACACGTCTTCTTTGATGACGAGGACGTTACATACACCAAGCCTTACGAGAGAAGCACCGCGATGGTATTCCAGAACTACGCTTTATGGCCGCACATGAGTGTTTTCGATAATATAGCTTACGGACTCAAAATAAAGAAGTTACCTAAGGAGGAAATTAGGAGAAGAGTCTTAGAAGTTCTTGATTTAGTGGGTTTGAGAGGATTAGAGAATAGATACCCACTACAACTATCTGGCGGGCAGCAACAAAGAGTAGCCTTAGCAAGAGCTCTCGTTGTTGAACCTAGAGTCCTCCTACTAGATGAACCTCTTAGTAACCTTGACGCAAAACTTAGGGTGAGAATGAGGGAGGAAATAAAGAGAATACAGAGAACATTAAGTATAACGACCATCTACGTCACACATGATCAAGAAGAAGCTATGAGCATATCAGATAGGGTTGCTATTATGAATCAAGGAAGAATACTCCAGGTAGGTACTCCTCAAGACATTTACTTCAGACCTAAGAACCTCTTCGTCGCAACGTTCATAGGTAAGTCAACCTTACTTCATGGTACAGCAATCAAGAAAGACACAGACCATGTATTAGTGGATATCGGTGATGGGATCAGGATTCTAGGAAAACCGATGGGTGATTTAGCTCCTAAAGAAGGAAATGAAGTAATATTAGTTATTAAGCCAGAGGATTTCCTGGTTGAACCTCCTCATGAACCTCACAACGTAATTGAAGGTGTTGTTGAGTTTTCTATGTTTCTAGGATCTTTCACCCAGCTACGGATGAGTGTCGCTAATCAAAACTTGAAAGTCTTCGTAGATCCGAAGAAAGAAGTTAAGCCCGGTGATAGATTTGTTGTATATGTCAAAATCGATGATGTCTTGGTGTTCCCTAGAGAGAGGGAAGAGGAAGAACTTGAAGTAGCATGAACATTTATTTAGTTCTCTTACTCTATTTAAGTGAGGGATCCAGTTGAAGAAGCTTACAACATTGTTGATAGGACTCATAGCTTTAAGTATTCTCATCGTGTTGGTTCTACCCCCAAAGAACCTGAGTTTAGCATACCTCGACACAGGAGCGCCACCCAACATTGTTAGGATAAAAGACCCTACATACTGTCTTCCAGTAATACTTACAAGAAATTCATCGCTAAATATTTCGCTAGAGTATTCAGGTCAGGACATCCAAATATTAACTATTAAATTATATGGTATAGGTAGAGAATACGAGGTAAGCAACTTAACTGTTACCACGCCTTCACCTAATACCGTGTTAGTTAGTGCGAATCTTCCATTAAATATTGAGTTAGGGCTTTACACCATATTAGCGAAAACAGTAGTTGATGGTGTAGAGTACCACGTGATTAGTCCTAGGAGTCTGTGGGTTGTTGAGGAATACCCTACTTCTCTCAAGATAATGCATCTAAGCGATATTCATATAGGTATCTCGATGGATAATTGGTGGGCTTCTAATAGGTATGAGAGGTATATAGCGATTGCTAACTCCCTTGAACCAGACATTGTAGTGATTACTGGTGATATTGCTGACGTAGGTAGTGACGTATACTCCTATAGAGACTTCATGAGACTAACTAACAAATTCTTACGACCTACTTTCTGTATTCCAGGTAATCATGATTGGTCTCAGGTAAGTAGTTTGGATGATTTCTACAAGTTGTACGGGATGTTCGTAGGTCCTCGCTACTGGGTCAGAGATCTAGGTAACTTCGTTCTTATAGGGCTTGACACAAGTTACGAAGGGATTTTAGATCTAGAACAAATAACTTGGCTTAACAACACACTAAGTTCTTATAATGAGTCAGAAAAAAAGATACTCATATTAATGCATCACCCACTATTCACAGGTTTCGATATATTGAAAGGTAATTCCTCAGATTATCAGTCGTTATTAGGATTTATGTATGCTAGCTGGAGGAGAAACCTCGATATAACGCTAGCGTTTCTTAAATTAATAGATACTTACCCTAACGTCGTGGGAGTTCTTTCAGGCCACATACATAGAGACTCAACACTCTTATATGCTTACAGAACATGGTTCTTAACAGCTACTACAGCTAATGGAGGAACAGGACACTACAGGGGTTACAGACTTTATCAGGTATACGTTAACGGTACTTTGAAGGTAATTAATTACGGTACATCGACGTATTCTGAGAATGCATCATACCCTGCTGACGGACTTAATATTAGAGTAGTTACTGACAAGAACTTGACTCTCTATGCTAATATAATATCGACTAGCTCTCCACCACCCTTCATTACAGATAATTTCACCCTCTACTTCTTCCTGAATAAAACCATTGATGTTCAGTCATATAGGCTTTACACAAGATATAACACTACTAACGTGAGTTACGAATACTTCACCTACGGTGATTTATGGCTCGTCAAGAGTAGTGTTCCTCTAAAACCGAACATGAAGCTCTACCTAATCTTCTCTTCATATCCTGACGAAACCCCTCCCTCAGTACGAATAACGTACTACAGTCCAACAAAGCCTATTTCAGGAAAAAGTGTGGTGACTGTGTATATCTCTGCTTCAGATTCTGGCTGGGGTCTCGATATAGTTAAGTTGCTGTATAGGAAACCTGGAGATTCTGAGTGGAAAGAAGTAAGTGTACAAGAATCTCAAGGAACTTATATAGCACAAATACCTCAAATAGTGACTAACCAGATAATCATGAAGGCAGTAGCTATTGACCTAGTCGGACATGTTAGTGAAACACCTGAGTTAACTTTAGATTACATTGAAGCAACACCAACAACAAGCCCCACAACAACACCGACAACCACACCCACGACAACACCAACCCCAACACCAACTACAACTCCTACAATCACACCAATAACTACGTCAGCTACTACACCCACCACTACTAATCAGTATCCTGTATCAACAGATGCACTCCCTATATTAGCAATCCTTGGAGTTGTTGCTTTAATAGTTGTTTTCGTAGTTATCAAGATTGTGCAGAAAAAGTGAGTTACGTAATAGATTTTTTGGACTGAAGATATGTTAAGATAGCTATTCCTACGTTGTATAACACTATGTTATATAGCTCGAGGAGAGCTACAGATGGCCAAGCAATAAAGAGTGAACCAATTAAGCTGAGAAGAAATAACATTATGAAGATAAACCCATACTTACCTAACCTCTCAACAATTAGTGAAATCCCTACTAAGAGCAAGCTTATAGTCATTAAAGCGAAAAACTCATATGATACGAAACCGTGAGGGCTAGTACCTTCAGGGAAAACTCCTATCAAGATTAGGTGAAGTATAGCAACTAAGAAGACACCGGTACTCATGTAACCTATTCGAGATCTGAAGAAGATGAGTAAACTAGGTATGTAAGTTAAGGATATGAGACCAGCAAGTACTAAACCCATGTTAAAGACATAACTGTTTTCTAGATCTACCCTACCCAAATCACTTAATGCGTTCTTGAAGAAACTAAACCATGGGTTAATTAAGATAGATATTATTATGAAAACGTAAGCAATCATGAAGGATAGTAAACCACTATAACGGAGGTATCTAATAATAGATTTCCCGAAAGACATGCACAATATTTATCCCTTTAAGTAAAGGGAGCTAGCAGATATAAATTCTTACGTGAATTATGTAAATAAATATATTTACATTATGTTTATTACTATAAATTAGTTAAGTAAATTGGACAGATTACGCAGTTTGAGGTGAATTCGATGCTGTTGAGAGTACTTAAGGTTGAGGAAGCTATTAGTAAGATTCTCGCCTATGACGTTACTTTAGTGACTGAGTCTTTTAAGGGTGCTTTCTTGAGGCGTGGGCACGTCCTAACATACTCAGATATTGAGATGCTTAGGAAGTCAGGTCATAGATACGTATACGTTTATGACGAGTTAAGTAGTTCAACTAATGATTTGCATGAGGAGGAGGCGGTAATGGAGCTTGGTAAGCACTTAGCAGGTAATAACGTTGATGTTTTCTTAGGTGATGAAGGTAAGGCCGTCCTCAAGTCTAGGATTCGGGGTCTCCTGAAAATTAACAGCCAGTGCTTGAGGAAAATTAACTCTACAGGGGTTTTCGTGATTGTTACGAGACGTAATGGAACAGTAGTTAATGAGGGTAGTATTGTAGGTATTGTTGATTTAATACCTCTTACTGTACCTAAGGATTACTTAGATTATTTGCTTAATGAATTAAGAGAATGTGGCTCATTCATCGATGTTCATCCTTTTCATGAGTTGAAAGTAGGTGTTGTGGTTACGGGTACAGAAGTCTTTGAAGGACTGATTGAAGATAAGGCTTCACCAGTAGTTAAGAATAAGGTTCTTGAGTATGGTGGTGTCGTAACAAAAATCATTAAAGTTCCTGACGACCCAACACTAATTAAGAACGCTATAACAGAACTCTTGAAAGAGTGTGACGCA
>JAVVFV010000044.1:0-1209 GCA_039889305.1 Candidatus Zestomicrobium tamdykulense
AGTTTTTCAGAGTATGTGCTAGTAACGAATGCTTCATTACCTGCCGAGAATATCAGTAACGGCATGAGACTGAGTAAGAGTTTCTTATGTGTACGTAACGCGAGAGATGCTGACAGGGCCATTATATATCTCTGATTGTGAATTGAGAGAATTTTCTGGGAGTTACGTCTTAATATATTCTCGGTCTACATACCTATACTTTACCTAGCAAATACTAAGCTACTTAAAGAACTAATCAAGGAATTAAGAATCCTGAGCATGCAGAGCTTGAGTACTTTTGATTTACACGTGATTTTCGTGTTATCTACCTCATTAATTACGAGACTTATGGTTCTGTACTTTACTGTGTTAAGCTGCCTGATAGTGAGTGTCGGGATCACTATATTATAAACCCTGATTAATCCGATAATACCTACGCCTCAACTAAGTGTAGAGTACTTTATGCTAGCTATCATTATTACTTCTTAAAACCTCCTAATAAGTCACCTAGCTTTCAGGCTTGGTGTTCACTATGCTGTTAGTTAGTTTCAGAACTACTATTAAGTTTTTCTCGATAATCACGTATTCAAGCTTCATGGTCTTGCTTACCCCACTAGCACTAGTTTCCCTCAGTGTTTTAGGTTTTTTCACATCTCTATATAGCTTCTACAATAACCTCCTACTAATTAACGGTGATAGCTTAGTTATTTCTAGCTACGCAGTATCACCACTAACCTTAATAGTTAGTGAGAAGTGCGTCAAAAACTAGTAAGTAGTGGGAGGAGTTGGTATAGAGCCTCTAGTATTTTCTCTCGCGTACGTCAAGAACAAGACAGTAGTTGTTAAGGGTTAATGAAGCTACATTCTCTAGTTTTATCAAGATTTAGGGAATACTTCTCACTGTGCTCTCGTTAGTAAGGGCTTAGCTAGAAAACTAAATCTTAGTGAGGATGAAGTCCTCACACTATATTCCCTATTCATTAAAGAACCTGTCCTAATTTCTGTTTGCAGTATTAAGTACTTACCCTCACTCTTAAACTACGAAATCATAGTAAGGATTACTACTTAGTCGTGATTCTGCGAGCAAACAACTTAAGCGTCTTGAGTAACTCAAGTGTTAAGGTAAGTCTTAGTTCAGAAGACATAACACTACTTAGGAAAGCTTTATTGGTTTTATCGCGAGCTCTATAGAGACATTCCTGAAGTATACGTAGCTAGTTCTCTGAAAAT
>JAVVFV010000045.1:0-1204 GCA_039889305.1 Candidatus Zestomicrobium tamdykulense
ACCAATCAGTATGTTTTCTGTATCACCTCCTAAAACAGTCCCGCTAACGTGTGTTCCGTGTCCGTGAGTGTCATGTGGTGTGCTCAGGACGGGCTTCCCTGCATAATCAAACTCTATCCAGCCTCCAGGATAGTATGGGCTTACTGGGTCTAGAGTCAGCATCTTACCTTTTAGTGCTGGGTGTGTTATGTCAACACCTGTATCTAAGACTGCTATCCTTACTCCAGTACCTGTGTAGCCTAGAGCCCAAACCTCAGGAGCTCTTATCTTGAAAATACCCCAGCTAGATACTTGCTGTCCTGGTCTAACCTCAGCTTCCTCCTTAATGACTGGATCTACTACGTAAATCTCGAAATTCTCGAAAATCCTGACTACTTCAGGTAGTGAAGCTATCTTGCTGATTAGACCTACAGGAACCTTAGCTAACACAACGTTATCTAGCCAGAACTTATTCAGTACTATACCGCCCTCACTCACTAGCAAGTTAATCAAGTTTCTTTGAGTATATTCAGCCCAGCTCTTAAGTGCCTGCACAGCAATCCTGTAATTACCTCTAACGTAAGTCCTCAACCCTTCAGGCAGGTGCTTAAGCCTAATAACAACTTCAATCATCTCATCTTCTCTCATATCCTCCAACTCACTTAGTAGTTGCGGCGCTACCTTACTCAAAACATCACTACTAGCTACAACACTAACAACTCCAGGTAACCAGCTTATCACAGACACCAACAACAAAACAACCAAGCTAGTAACGAGCAATTTTTTCTGATTCATAAAGTCGCCTCAATTATCTGTCATAAGTTTTGGGTTAAATAAAATAATCGTCATTGAATCTAATTCTATAACTTACTTATAATGAAATTATTTCTAATATAACTAACTTTTATTGTGGGGTTTAAATCCTGTTTGTAATAATTATTTCATAAAAATAGTTAAAAGAATACGTTTCTGTGGTTGTGAGTAGGTCCTCTCCGTACTTACTAAAAATAACCTCTGAAGCAATGCTGTTTAGATGTATTCGTTATCCTCATTCTTTATTGCTTCTTCAAGTTCTTTTCTTGAGGTTGTATTGTGGTTTGTAGCTTAGTTCTAGGTTTCCTCTCCTTACTCTGTCGTAGATTTCGGTGAAGGTTAGTAGTGAACTTAGCTAGCTCTAAGAAACTCTTATAAACTCTGACAGAACTATCGCTCGTGGTTGCTCAAC
>JAVVFV010000025.1:0-16565 GCA_039889305.1 Candidatus Zestomicrobium tamdykulense
CACTGATATGCGCTATAGTAGCAACTATGATGCCTTCCCTCAATGAGGTTCTTCTGCTTCCATGGATAATTATTATATCAATGGTGTGTGGTTTTATGGAGCCGAACTTAAAACACCTCCTAAGAGAATACTTACTACGAATCCAGCAGTAATGAGAGTTTTCCTAGGGTTACTATTGCTAGTGATTGCTTCGTGGCTCTTCATGTTGGGCTACAACGTTAATATAGCTCTGATAATCATTGATCTACATATTACTCGGTGCCTACAAAGAGAAAGAATTAATGAAGCCGGCGACCACGTAGTAAGTTCAGATAAGTTTAACGAGACCTAGTGAACCTTTTTATTTTGAGTAGGTTTTACTATAGATCTGCCGCACCAGCACCAACCCACCCTACCAAGTAATTCAGTAACTCTTTCTACTGCCTCAACAACTAGTTTTACTGGCACTCCAGAAACTCCAGCACCAACTATAAGTACTTCTCTCGTGTCTTCTCTAACCATCGTATCAATACAATCCCTATGAGGATATAGATGCATCACCACACCTTTAGAATCTACTAGTATTGGGATACCACGCCTCAGTACCTCAGGCTCTCCACCAATTGGTCTGAAGATCTCGCCACCTTTAGAAAGTGTTAACGTGAAAGGACTTATTGAGTACCGTATATCGTAAATACCTATAGGTACGAGTGTTTCCGCAGATGCTATGTTACCAGCATCAACTACTAGATTGAGTCTCGGGAAAGAACCCTTAAGAAGTCTCCTAATTAGAGCTTCACTCGAGGGTCTTGTCTTAGTCGGGTCTATCTCGATCCTCCAATAAAAATTTCTGTATGCTCTTATGACTTCATTATCCTTAAGCGTATTAATATCGTATTTAAGACTAACAGCCCGCATAAGATTACTTAATACATCACTAAAAGGATCTGTAGTAGCTACGTAGCCCTCACTCCACGCTATAGTGTAGGCAACAAAAATACCGAGCTCCACAGCTTCATGATCTATCTCAACTAACTCATTTAACTTATTACATAAGGCTCTAGACATGTTACATCATCTATGAAATGATCCCACCGTAAGCTTATATTTATCGTGATCGTTAGTTACGTCTTAAGAACTACCTATAAATGTTAGTAGTAAATCTGTTAGAGCTTCTTTCACGAGTCTTAACTTCATCACTTTAGAGTAGAATTCTTCAGCAGATAATACATTTCCTCTTATCTCTTAATACTAGCTATAAAGTGACCGAAGCTTCTCGCGGTGTGCCTGTCATGACGCCTCTCTCCAGATCTACGGGTTTTACTCACCTACTA
This sequence comes from Candidatus Zestomicrobium tamdykulense, assembly GCA_039889305.1. Taxonomy (GTDB): domain Archaea; phylum Thermoproteota; class Thermoprotei_A; order Sulfolobales; family NBVN01; genus Zestomicrobium; species Zestomicrobium tamdykulense. Next base: position 1,314 of record JAVVFV010000025.1, read on the forward strand.
GTCTCCCGTCTTCTAGTCTCAGTATTCTGTCTGTGTTGATGGCAACTCTAGGATCGTGTGTAGCTAGAATCACTGTTTATTGTGTTCTTTAACTAACCTAATAAGCACGTCCACGATGTTTTTAGTTGTCTGGGAATCAAGTTCCGCTGTAGGTTCGTCAGCTAAGATTAGTGAGGGGTTGTTAGCTAGTGCTACAGCAATAGCTACTCTCTACTGCTCACCATCACTCAGCTCTTCAGGATATCTATTAGCTTTATCTTCTAACCCAACCAACCGCAACAACTCGTGAGCTCTCTTAACTGATTCTTGCCTGCTCACGCCAGCCATCTAAGCTGGAAGCATGACGTTCTCTAACGCGGTCAGAGTAAGTATTAGGTTGGGTGCTTGAAAGACGAAACCAACACTCATTAACCTATCTTATCTAACTCTACACCTCTCAGCTCGTGAACCCTAATACTCCCGACATTCACGTGACTACCTGTAGGTACATCAATACCCCCTATTAGGTTCAGAAGAGTTGTTTTGCTGGAACCTGAAGGACTCATAATACATGTTAGTGTTTCAGGCATGAATGACGCAGTAACTCCCTCAAGAGCCTGTACCTCACCACTCTTATACTTATATCTTTACTAGGTCCCTCACCTCAATAAATCTTTCCCTCACATGACCCCTATACACTAACTGGATAGTCAGGATAGGAATCAACAGAATTAAAACAGATGTGAGCAGAACTGCTAACACCAAAACAGGCGATACCACAACCCTCAAAACACCTAAATCTAAGGAATCCCCTAAACTCATCTGCCACGTAGCGGCCTCCAGGAAAACCAACCCACACATCAATTACTTCAGGAGAGAATATCGTAATGGAGTCAGGAGAATAACGTTTTAATTTTATGAGAGATACGCTTATGTTCCGGAAATCAATGAGGGATCTCTTATCAACAACTACAATTGTTTTATTCCTCAACAAAATCTCCTTAAAGAATTGCTTAGGTCTCTTCTTAGGCTCCACTCATTATACCAGTAAGTGTTCTGCAGGAACGTGTCTGGATTCAGCACTATTGCGAGAGATCCTCCCTTCTTTAATTCTGCTGAGCCACTCCTAACAGAACTCCAGACAGGAAACACTAGAATAATTGACATGTTTTCGTAGTTCTTACTGAGTATGTTGAGTACCTCGTGGTTGGTGTTGAGTAGTTCGCGCAATGTTGTATTTGAGGTTAGATAACTTAAATTATTTTAATCGTTTTTTCTTAAGTAAGTAATTCGATCCCGCAGATGCTTGAGTAGCTGAGTCTATCAACTTAACTTATTAAATCATTATGCATTACTGTTTGAGTCCTGATGCCCGTAGAGAACGCCATTTCTTAGAAGTCCTTTACTCGTAGTAGGGCTTCAACGACTATACACCCCAAATCACTAAGTTACTAACTAAAGACTCACTAATAAGTTTTGTTTCCCGAGAATTATGTTAAGGTATTTACTAACTCGTGTTTATTAGTCTAGATATTTATCTTAATCCATTTAATTTCTCTCAAGTGTTCTTCAGGCGGTTTTCCTGGAGCTCCAGTCATTGGATCCATCATTTCTTTATTCTTGGGGAATGCTATGACTTCTCTTATGGATTCGTAACCTAGCATTACTGCGACTAATCTGTCAAGACCTATAGCTATCCCGCCATGCGGTGGTGCACCATACTCAAGTGCTTCTAGTAGGAAACCGTACCTATCGTACATCTCCTCTGTAGTTAAGCCAAGCATCCGGAATATTTTTTCTTGGAGTTCTTTATTATTTATTCTTATACTCCCGCCACCCACTTCATAGCCATTCAATACTAAGTCGTAAGATAAAGCTATGACTTTAAGCGGGTCTTTATCAAGTTTAGGTATGTCGTCAGGTCTCGGCGCAGTGAATGGGTGATGCATCGATGTTAGAACTCCCTCATCACTAAGCTCGAAGAGGGGAAAATCTACTATCCACAGCATCGCGTAATCATCTTTCCTCACTAATCCTAAGTACCTACCTAAAGAATTTCTTAAAGCTCCTAAAGCTTCTGAGACCTTCACGTAATCACCAACAGAAACTATAGCTGCCTCATCTAATCCTATGTCCAGAAGTCTCATTAACTCACGCCCAACCACCTCATTATTGCTTACTAAGGAACCTGTACTCCTAATTATGTAGTAATGTCTTATGTTGCCCTCATGAGTTAAGGTCTCCTCAATAAATTCTTTTACTTCCTCGGGTTTCTTACCTCTTAACTCGAAACGCAGAATCCTCACAGCTTTATTAGGCTCTGTTTTCAGGACTGCTCCTAAGTTCTCGTCACCATTCTCAATATAGTTCTCAAACCTTATGTCAGGCTTGTCTATACCGAACTTCTCTAACGCTTCGGAATACGTGAGTCTAGGTAGTGGGTCAGGTAATTCTTTCTTGAGTGTCTTGCTAAATGCCTCACGCATTAAGTCCTCAACGACACTCATTACGTCTTCTCTAGTAACGAATGACATCTCAATATCTAATTGAGTGAATTCTGGTTGCCTGTCAGCTCTGGGGTCCTCGTCTCTGAAACACCTAGCAAACTGGTAGTATCTCTCAAATCCTGCTATCATTAGGAGCTGTTTGAATAATTGTGGTGATTGTGTTAGAGCGTAGAACTTACCTGGGTAGAGTCTACTAGGAACTAAGAAGTCTCTAGCGCCTTCCGGAGTACTCCTAGCTAGGTAAGGTGTCTCAACCTCCACGAATCTTTTCGAATCTAGCAAGTTCTTAAGAACTCTAACTAACTCAGCTCTAAAAAATAGGTTATGCTGCATTTCAGGCCTTCTAAGATCTAGATACCTGTATTTTAGTCTCAGAGTTTCTGACGTAGTCTTCATTAATTCAGGATCGAAGAGAGGTATTGGGAGTGGCTTAGCTCTATTGAGTATAACTAACTCTCTTAATTCAACCTCGATCTCACCTGTAGGTAATTCAGGATTTACTTGAGTGGGTGGCCTAGCTCTCACAACTCCTCTCACAGCAACAACTGTTTCAGGAGTTAAGGTCTCCACAACTTCGTAGTAGGGATTCTTAGAACTAATAACAACCTGAGTAACGCCAGTCCTGTCTCTAACTAAAATAAAAGATATTTTACCGATTCTACGTATTGAGTGAACCCACCCATTCAAAACAACCTCACTACCTACATGCTCTCTCCTTAACTCACCACACCAGTGAGTTCTTTTAGGAAATGTAAGCACGTCACTACACCAATTACCTCGTTCACTAAACAATATAAGAATTTTAGAAAATATTTACAATCAAAAACTATTGTTAATTGACGAAGTGCTTTTATGTTAGAGCTAAAAGATCTCCTTAACCCTAAAATTATGTTCCGGTGAAGAAAAGTTTCTCGATATCTATTTTTCTTAGATCTTCAGTTAGTGCTTCCTTGATTATCCTCCCGCTTACTAAGACGTACCCTTTATCAGCTATCTCGAGAGCTCTCCTAACGTTTTGCTCTACTAACAGTATGGTGACTCCCCTCTCTCTAATCTCCTTTATTTTCTTTATTAATGTTGTGCCAGCCTTAGGTGAGAGTCCTGCTGTTGGCTCATCTAGTAGCAACATCTTAGGTCTAGACATTAGGGCTCTAGCAACTGCAAGCATTTGTCTCTCACCACCACTCAAGGTCTTGGCTTTCTGGTTTTTCCTTCTCTCTATCTCTGGGAATAGGTTGAAGATTTCTTCTATATCATTTCTTATTGTGTAATCCCATCCTCTAACGAAAGAACCCATCTGCAGGTTCTCCACAACTGTGAGGTTAGGGAATACGTTATCTAGTTGTGGAGCGTAGCTAATCCCAGCTCTCACTATGTCGTGCGGTTTCATCTTATGTATTGGTTTACCCTCAAAAACTATCTCTCCTTCATGGATTGTAGCTAGGCCGAATATTGAGTTTAATAGGGTGGTCTTGCCAGCTCCGTTAGGACCTAAAACAGCTACTATCTCGCCCTCCCTAACATGCATGTTTATGTCTTGCAGTACTATCATTTTCCCGTAACCAGACTTAAGATTACTTATTTTCAGCATTCTAGACACCTATATAGGCTTCTATTACTTTAGGATCCGAAATAACTTCTTGCGGTTTACCTTCAGAGAGTAGTTTGCCATTATGAAGAACATAAACGTAATCCACATACTCCATAAGTATCTCTAATCTGTGCTCAATTATAAAGAATGTTAGGTTGTGCTCGTCTCTTAATCTCCTCACGTAAGTGAAGAGTTCTTTAGCCATTAAGTAATCAACTCCTGCAGTTGGCTCATCAAGTAGGTACAGCTTAGCTGGTGTCATGAGACCCCTAATAGTTTCAAGCATCTTTATGTGTGCTGCAGATAACTCCGAAATCTTTGAGTTCGCGTAGTGTAGCATATTGAATGTTTTGAGGAGTTCTATAGCTTTCTTAGCCAGCGCTTTTTCTTGAGCACTCCAAGAATTCCTGAAGAGAGCACTAACAGGTTTTTCTCCTTTCTGCCCTAAAGGAGTGACTAGGAGGTTCTCAAGAACTGTTAGTGAGTTAAAGAGCCTAGGTATCTGGAAGGTTCGTACGATACCCTTCTTAAATACTTCGTTAGGATTCAGTCCATCTATCCTGATTAAATCATTAGATTCTCTGAATAAGACGCTACCTCTGTCAGGCACGTAGAAACCCGTTATCACGTTAAAGAGTGTTGTTTTGCCAGAGCCGTTAGGACCTATAAGTCCTATCAAACCTCTCTCAGGTACCACTAGAGAAACCCCATCAAGTGCTTTAACACCACCAAAATACTTAGCTACGTCTCTTACTTCAAGAATCATACTCACTTTGACTCACCCCTAAACTCCTCCAACACCACATCCAGTGCTGGAGTCTTAATCGGTTTTTCTGGGAGTAACCCCTTAGGATTAATTAACAACACCACCACTATTAAGAGCCCTACCATAACCCATCTCAGGTAATCCGGTGATATAGCTGTAATACCTAGCCGAGGCGTTACGAAAGTAAGTATCCTATCAACAAACGTTATTATTGAAGCCCCGAGCAAAGATCCTTTTAAGTTACCGAAACCACCTAAGATTATCATAGCCCAAACATTGAAGGTTACTGCAGGCACGAACATGTTAGGATTAACTGACGTTAGGTAGTAAGTCAGGAGAACTCCCGCCATACCAGCAAGTCCAGAACCTATGAAGAGTATCGTTGCCTTAATTCTGGGTACATGCTTACCCAGACACAACGCAGCTATTTCATCATCTCTGAGAGCTCTGAGAGTCCTCCCTAAAGGTGAGTTAACTAACCTGTAAGTAATTACGTAAGTCAGCGCGAGAAGCCCTAATACCAACCCCAAGTATGATGCCTCACGAACCCTACTATCAGCTATCCATCCGAAAGGTGTTGGGATAGCCATTAAGCCCTTACTAGCACCTACTGGTTCATAATGCTGTAAGAATATCCTTAAGAGTTCTCCCGAACTCAAGAGAGTAAATCCTACGAATGCAGGACCTACCCTAAGAATAGGATACGTTAGTAAGTAGCCGAGAACCCCAGATACTGCGAAAGCAACTGTGAGTGAAAGTATTAATAAACCAATATTTAGTAGTGGATTCTTATTGCCTAACTCACCAAGCAGCACAACCCCTCTTATGTTGTAAGGAGGGGTCTCACCAACGTCCACACCATTTAGTATTAAGATCAGGTAAGCCGTTAACGTAGCACTAATATATGCCCCAACACCGTAGAAGACTACTTTACCAAAGTTGGTTATTCCGGCTGTGCCTGACTCTAGATTGAGTGTGAGTGAGAGTATCGCATATATACCAAACAGTGTTAACCAACTAATCATAAAGCCTACTATATCAAAACCTATCATTTTCTACTCCTCCTCAAAAACCTATATGGTAATCCACCTCCAGCACCTAGCGGTGGGAACATTATCAAGGTGGTTATTAGGGTCGCGAATGTTAAGAATGGTCTAAAACTTACTAGAACCCCGAAGTATGCGTTGAGTATTGCTATACCAACATTCTCTATCGTAGCTATCAACACCGCACCTATCCCAGTTCTCAGAAGTGAAATCAACCCGCCTATAAAGCTTACAGTAAATACTTGAAGAATTATTGAATCACCTACTTCAGGAGTTATAGCACCTGAGAAAGAAGTCCATATCACTCCCCCCACCCCCACAATACCACCACAAATAAACCATGTTAGATTTACTACGAGAGATCTAGGTATTCCTGAGATCTCGGCTAGTGAGGGATTATCAGCGACTGCTCTCATAGCTCTGCCAATCTTAGTTTTCTCTAGAAGCAGGTAGAGTAGCGTTATGATGAGTGATGCAGCTACTAGACTCGCTACTAACGCTTGACTAAAATTAATACTCCCTATACTTCCTCCAGGTATATCCGAGTATGTAATTCTCCCGTAAGACACGAAGTTCTTGATAGTGTAGTAGTGTGCTATGTCAGTAAGCATGTAAAGCAGGTACTTGTAAGCTATCCATAAACCCATTGAAGATATCATTATTATGGCTGGTGAGGATCCTCTCTCCTGAAGAGGTGTGAAAACAAGCGTATTGTTTAGAACAGCTATGCCACCAGTTACTAGGAAAGCAAGAACTACAGCTACTAACATAATGTTCAGGCCTAATATGCCGTGCAAGAATATAGCTGCGTACGCACCGTAAGTTATGAAGTTCGCGTGAGCAAAATTAATTACCTTAGTTGTTCTGTAACTCAAGGTCAGAGGTATTGAAAAAATTAAGTAAAATAGCATGTATTGGAACACGTTCATCACCGCTTGTTGTGCACCGGGTATCAACATCCCACCCGCATCTACCTAATTTTTAGTTTCATGTGTTTATTAATTTATGTTGGTTTACATTATTTAAAAAATTTAAAACAACTTATGGATATGCTTGCTCAAGAAATGTTATAGTGTCTCTCTCGTATAAACCAACGTCCTTGAATTGATAACCCTCAGGTCCTGGAATTATAGCCCAGACACCGTAATCTTGCTGTGCTTTATCGCCTGCGAAATCGAAGATAGTCCACCCGCTAGGACCGTAGTATGTCTTGGCTACTTCTATTAAGGCAGCTCTTATAGCTTCCCCGTCATAAACTCCTGCTCTAAGTATTGCCCATCCAGCAAGCTTAATAGCATCGTACAGGTTCTCACTAAATACGCCCGGTTCTTCACCGAATCTTTGCTTCATTCTGTTTTTGAAGTCTTCGTAGAGCGGGTTAGCTATGAATAGAGGTCTAGTTCCGAAGAGCTTTACTTTAGATGCGAATCGTCCTATAGCTGGGGATAGTAATTCTTTCGCACCGTGCGGACCCTCAGAAACAAACCACCTTATACTGGAGAGTATTTCTGACTCAGCAGCGTGAGAGAGTATGTTAGCTCCGTCAGTATCGAAAGATATTAGTATTACGGCATCAGCACCTTCACTCTGAACTCTGCTTGCTAGAGTAGCTACTTCTGACGCGTAATCTGATAAACCAGTCTGATACGAGAGCTTGACCACAGTACCACCCATCTCTTTGAAGTACTTCTCGAGGAAGTCTGCGAACGCATTACCATACTCATCATTCCTGTGGAACACGATGACTTTCCTAGCACCCTCTTGATACGCTAGGGCAGCTAATGCTTTAGCTTGTCCAGCATCAGAACCAACAGCCCTGAAAACGTAGTCGTTAGGTATGGCTAAGGTAGGTGCCGTGGAAGACGGTGATATGAGGACTATCTTATTGTCGTCAACATAAGACTTAACGACCTTCACCTGCGCGCTAGCAGCAGGCCCAATAATCACTTTAATACCTTGATAAGCAAAACTCTGCACGTTCTGCAGTGCCTTCTCCTCAGTAGTTCCGTCATCCAGTATCATGGGACGAAACTCAACATTAAAGCCGTAAGCCTGAACCTCCCTGTTCAAATCCTCAATAGCTAGCTGAACTACCTTTTCCCACACCTTACCAATCGAAGATAGCTCTCCCGAGAGTGGGAGGGTAAAACCTATGTAGTATACCTTCTTCTCAGGAGTCACGGTCACAGTAGTGACTACACCACCACTAATCGCGGACGCCACACCGTAACCTATCGCAAGACCTATTACCAGAGCCACTACAACCAAAGCAATAACTTTCGTGTCGAGTACCATAAGAGACACCTTACATTACTTTTTCTATTCAGGGTTTTTAAGTTTTTCTAGTCTCAAGTAATGCGCAATAAGCTAAAAATGCAAGACTTTTTGTCACTATAAAGAATGTTTTTCTTGTTTTGATTTTAGTGACGTTATGTTTTATTATACATATTGTTCCAATTATATCAACATTTACATAGAAACGTCTTTCTGCATGTATACGTTATTCTGACTTAATATTATAGTCGTTTAAATAATATCATGTTACCGCTGTAGATAATATGTTTTTAACTTAAGTAAAAACCTTAATGAAGGTTAGTATTGCGTCAATAACGTCTCTCAATGACACCATGCCAGCAGGTTTCTTTCCCGGATCAACTACTGGTAAGTGCCTTATGTTATTCTCACGCATTTTCTGCAGCGCCTCATCTATTGGTGCTTCTGGCTCTATCGTTATAGGGTTCTCAGTCATTATCATGTAAGCAGGGAGATTCTTACCTATCTTCCCGTTAGCTATAGCGAATATGAGGTCTCTCTCCGTTATTATTCCTGTTAAACGTCCTTCTGGATCAGTAATCATTACGCTACCGATGTTGTTCTCGTTCATGAGCTTAGCGATCTCCTCTACAGGGGTATAATCTACGGCTGTTATGGGTGGTGTACTCATGATGTCAGCTACTCTTATTGGGAACTTCCTACTACGCCTGATAATAGGCATGTGTTAACACCCACATAATATTAACCGTTTTAGTTAATAAATTCATGAACTCCTTATAGTTTTCTTACTGTCTTCCTTATTACATGAGTGATTAGGAGGGTTGTTAAGTTTGTTGCGAGACCCCATATTATTAGGTGTATTTTGAAAGGTTCTTGACCCCAGAAAACAGACATCAGAAGTACTGTTAATTCCCCTACTAGTAAGCCGCTTAAGACCTCGTATTTTTGAAGGTCTTTCCAGAAAATACCTATGAAGAGTCCTGGGAGTAGTTGAGTCACGCCAGCATAGCCCATCAGGAGTAAATCAACTAAGAGCGCCGGAGATAGGTATGCCAGGATCGTCGAGATTATTCCTAGCCCTACCACCGCAACTCTAGTCAGAGTTACTAACTCTTTATCTCCCAGCTTATTCTTGAAGACTTGTTGTATTAGGTTTCTCGATATCGTGCTTGCCTGATCTAGTAATAGACCTGCTGCTGTAGAGAGAGACGCTGCTGTACCACCAGCAGCTATTAAGCCTAGCACTGCAGGCCCGAAAGCCTCACCAACAAGCGCGATAAAAGCGTAGTCACTACTCCTTAATCGAGTACCAAGAGCTAAAGCAACTAAACCCATATGAGTAACCCAAAGCGAACCCAGAACTAGGTACCAGGAATTAAGAACCATGCCTTTCTTAATAACCTTAACGTCTTTAGCAGTAAAGAGTGTCTGGACTCTTTGAGACCAGCACCAAAAACCTATCCCAGTACCTATAACTGAGGATACGAACCAGATCTCAGGTCTTAAGCCGCCAGGTCCTGGGAGTGTTAGGTGTGTGGGTGAGACTGATGAAACAGCTTCGTAAAGACCTGGCAACCCACCAAAATATTTAAGGATTATAGCCCAGCTACCACCAAACATCGTGGCAAGCATTAAAGCACCGAGAAACACGTTAGTCAACGCTATAGACATCATCCCGCCGAGAAACACGTAAAGAATCACCAAACCAAAAACAATCACGGAGAGATGTAGTGATGGTAATGATCCGTAAGAAGTCGTATCGATAATTATTGATACTGCCTGAATCTGTAACTGCACGTATGGTATCTGAAAAACTACCGAGATTATCGCGGCTAAAACCATTAAAGCCTTACTATTATACCTCCACATAATGAAGTCAGATAGTGTTAGTAGGTTATGTTTCTTAGCTAAACTCCATACTCGAGGAGCTATCAAATACCCCACAACATAACCTAAGAGTGAAGTACCCCAAACAAACATCGTTGCAGCACCGTACTTGTAGGAATAGCCGGCAGTACCTAGGAAGGTATAACCACTATAGATCACGGCAGCCGAATTAAGAAAGAATACGAGTGTCCCTAAAGTTCTCCCAGCAACTATGTAGGTGTCTGCTCTCAGAACCTTAACTCTCAACTTAGAAACTAAAAGTCCTATAAACACAGAAACACCTATCACTAAGAAAACTATAGATGACGCTATTAATGCTTTAGTCTCCAAGAACCTCACCTCTCAACTAAATACATTATGGTTAGTGCTAAGGTAGTACCTATAGACAGCAATATGTAGTAAAACCAAAGCAAAGGAATACCGAAGATCCTGATATCAGACTTGTTGACTAAAGATAATAGAGCAACCCATAAAACAAAGATAATCAAGCCAACGAAAACCTGGTACTTCTTAGGTCCTACAGGCTCCTCCAACACATCACCCGTAGTATAACAAAACACTAATTATAAAAATTTTCTTACATACTGATCTATTCCGGAGTGAAATCCCTAATTATAAAAATAATGAAGCAAATCTGGTGTAAGAGATTGTGTTATATGATTAAGTATGCTTTCCGCAGTCTCTCATCATTTATTAAGACGGAGCTCTCTCCCTCTAGCACTATCCTGCCTGACTCCATCACGTAAGCTCTGTGTGAAATCTCTAAAGAGTTCTTGACGTGCTGCTCTACTAAGAGCAAAGTAACTTTCCACTCATCATTGAGTCTCTTAAATATCTCGAAAAGTTCTGAAACTATCTTGGGTGCTAAGCCGAGGCTTGGTTCGTCTAGAAGCAGTATTTTGGGTCTTGACATCAAGGCTCTACCTATGGCGAGCATTTGCGACTCACCCCCTGAGAGCGTGCCTGCTATCTGGTTTTTCCTTTCTTTGAGTTTAGGAAATATGGTGAACACTATCTCAAGAGAATCACTAAGTTTCTGCCTAGCTTCTTCGTGATAAGCACCTAGATAAAGATTCTCAAGCACTGTTAATGATGCAAAAATCCCTCTGCCTTCAGGTACTAGCACTAACCCCTTCCTAATTCTATTGTGTGGTGGGACATCATTAATTCTTAACCCATCAAACATTATCTCGCCCTTGAATAAGTTCGTAAGACCTGCTATAGTCTTGAGTGTTGTTGTTTTTCCTGCTCCGTTAGGACCTACTAACGCTACGATCTCTTCTTTGTCTACCTTGAGACTCACACCATGAAGAACTCTGAAGACGCCGTAACCTGCTTCTATATCTTTTAACTCAAGTAATGTGTTCCTCATGAAGGACCACCTAAACAGGCTTGGTACCTAAGTAAGCTTCTACTACTAACGGGTCTCGCGCAACTTCAGCAGGTGTTCCTTGCGTTAGTAGTTTCCCCTCATGCAGCACTACAATCCTATCACTAATACTCATCACAAACCTCATAACATGTTCTATTACGCCTAAAGTTATTCCCATCTCTCTATTTATTTTCCTGACTACGTCAGCTATAACGTCAACTTCATGAGGTCTTAGTCCAGCAACTACTTCATCTATGAATAAGAGCTTTGGCTTGGTAGCTATAGCTCTAGCTAAATCTACTAACTTATGTTCTATTAAGGTAATATTCCTGCCAAGCATCTCAAACTTACTCCTAGGGAAGCCTACGAACTCTAGTACCTCCATAGCTTCCTCCCTGGCTTTAAGGACGTCTTTAGTTCTTAACAGAGCTCCGGCAGTGACTGCTTCGATAACTGACATGTTGTAGAAGGGTCTTATTTTCTGCCACGTCCTCGCAACACCCTTAAGAGCTATGAGGTGCGGGGGTTTACCTGTTATATCCTCTCCTAGGAAGAAGACTCTACCACTATCTGGTCTATATATGCCTGTCACGCAATTTACTAGTGTTGTTTTTCCTGCTCCATTAGGACCTATAATACCTACTATCTCCTCCTTAGTAATTTTCAAGTTAACGTTATTGAGAGCTACGATACCGCCAAAACGCTTACTTAGACCACTTACCTCAAGCACAACCGCGTTACTCAAGAATACCACCTCAGTACTCTCACCTTAATTTTTCTTGTTAGTGTGTCCGTAAGCGATGAAAGTCCTCCAGGCCTTAAAATGCCTACGATTATGAGTAACGAACCAAACAATAGTAGGTGAAGTCCTGGCAAAACACCACCCAAGAACCCTCTCAGATACTCCTCAACAATCTTAAGTATTAAGGCAGCTGAAAATACCCCACTCACAGAACCTAATCCACCTACTATGCCTATTATAGCTACCATGGTTCCAAATATGGAATCTTCGTGAAGCACTACTACTGTACGAATCAAAATATTCTTCTTCTGCGTCATTTCTAAAACAAAAATCTACGGCCGCCTTACCGTGAATACTAGCTCTAGGAGCTAACCTAAAAACGTAATTCCAACTTCTCTTAGTTAGCCAGTCAACTAAGGCATCCATCACCAAAGGTATTTTTCCCTCTCAGTCACTTCAGCTACCGCGGCCGTAAGTCTGCTTATATAAGCACCTAATACTATGTGAGGCCTATAGTTAGTCTCTCAGCAGCTAATGCGGCTGAGTCAGGACTTGTTCCAGCATCCTCAACATATAACTCAAGCTTAGCACCACCTAAAGAATTAACATCGCCTAATTCATTATTTTATTATTTCAACTACGAGCCTAGCAGCAAACAGCTTCTTGACCAAAAACCGCGTAACGCCCTGTTAAGGGCTCTATAATACCTATCTATGGTTGGTTTAGTCGTTGGTGTGGTTGTGGGCGTAGTAGTTAGTGGTGCTCGAGTAGTCATGTAAATCAAAACCCCGCCCACAACAGCTATCACCATTATAAGACCTATTACAAGCCCTATTGTTTAAGAAATGGTAGATTAGCTTTGCGTGCCTGGGACACTTTTACTAATATTTCTAGTAAGTATTTTTAGGGATCCGAGCAACTCATTCACGGATCCTAGCTCAGCCTTAGAAATTACCTCGACTGCATTGAGGTTCTTGTAAGCTGATAGCTTAATTATTGGTTTGTGTCTTGAGTCTATTATTTTGCTGATTAAGTCTAGGTCTCTTGGTTCTTCATAGAAGACTTCGTAGTCTCCCTTACTAGTCTTCAGGGTAGTTCTGCTCAATTTTTCTACTTGTGATCCTAGGTCTCTTAGTAGTATGTTAAGTGTTCTGGTATCTTCCTTCTTGACAGCGTGGAGTTCTCTCAAAACTACCCGTCCAGTAAGCTCCAACATTATAGTTACTCTGTCTTCATGTTTTAACGCTCTAGCTATTGGGTAGTAGAAGAAAGCGTATCTCGGTGCTGTAGTCAATAAAATGTAGGCTTTTCTCCCGTCCTCAAGCTTATACCTAGCTCTGTAACCAACTAGGTAGCCTAGGAGCACGTACTCCTTATCGGTAGGTCTTAATTCTCTCTCAAGCTCGTTAGTAAATTCCTTAATAAACTTAAGTATCTTCCTCCTAGCTCTGAAATACCAAATTACTGAGACTGATGACGCAATTACTAATAGCGAGAAAGCTACTACCTCAAACACCAAAATCACGCACCCCTAACCACAACAACTACCTCCCTCAATTTCAGAATATCTTCTAGTTTTGAGGGTGGGTTGCTGGCGTATGGTATCATGATAGACCTGCCTGGAAGACTCATGAATTCATTAATAATTTCTTTCTGTTCTTCATGAGTTCCTAACCTTTCAGCAACATTTTCTGGAAGAACTTTATTCATCACGAGTAATTTAGGATTTGTAGAGAGTTCCTCACTCAGGAACTTAAGAACTTCTTTCAACTCATACATGGGTAAAGGTTCAGGATTCGTTACAACTACGAATGAAGTTCTTGAGAGGTTAGTTAATGCTTCTTTAACTTTGCTGTATTTCTCACGCATCTCATATAACTTAACGAGTACCGGATCACTAACCTTGACTTCCCTCCCGAGAGTCCTAGCTATAACATACCTGAGCGACACAATTCTTTCTCTTATGTTGATTAGTTTCTCGAGCCATAAGAGATAAAGCTTAGGTAGTGTTAGTGTTCTGAGTGATATGCCTGTAGGCGGAGTATCAACTACTACGAACTTGAAGTCTTTCTTGTCGTAGATATCGCACAGCCAGTTAAGGAATACTTCTTCCTCAATTCCTGGAGCATACTTAAGTGCTTTAGTGATGTCTTCTAGGTTAAGAACAGAAAGCGATGGGAATAAATCATTAATTAAGCTTGAGTATTTAGATATTAGTTCTTTAGCTGATGCTTCAATATTTAGCTGACTCACGAAGAAATCATTACTAATTCTAAATAGCTCTGCAGGCCTACTAATGTCTAAATACTTAAGTATGTGTTTAGCGGGATCGAAACTTACTAGGAGGGTTTTCCCTAATCTACTCAACTCACTAGATATTAGTATTGACATGGAAGTCTTTCCTACACCCCCTTTCCCTAAAACCATGATTACGTGAGGATCACCCTCAATAGGTCTTAGTAAGTCGATTAAGTCAGTCACCACTCACCACCTAAGGAAGCCATTAAATCTCCTAAGACGTCCTTACCTCTAGCAGCCCTATTCTCAAGAATCTTGATCTCGTCTTTGAGTACTTCAAGCAACTCTAGACTGAGAATAGGAGAAAGTGTTGTCACCCCTACTAACGAACCCAAAACCATTGTTAAGAAAGCTGCTTCAAGCTCGTTATGCTCTAACTCAAGAGCATCAACACTATCCTCAATTATGGCTTGATTAATCCCCTTAACGAAATCCACCAATTCTTTAAAAAACCTCTTAATCACTTCAAGCAATACTACATCCCCTTGAATCTACTCACTCAACACCTAATAAGTAAGAATTACTGCTACGCAATTAAATACTCAAAACCTCTTAATTAGTTGAAGACACCCACCAAATAGTGAAGACAACACGAACTCCACTCAAGATTAGATTCTGTATACTAGTCATATATAGTTATATATTAACCGGTTTGCTGCTCCGTTATTAGGAATCTCCTAAACACTTAACTAGAAGTTTGTTAGTGATTTTTATTGTGGTAATTCTCTTAGTAGCGAGTACTTCCTTAGCATTCTACCACATTACTACTAACGTAAGTCCTGGAATACTC
>JAVVFV010000004.1:0-105669 GCA_039889305.1 Candidatus Zestomicrobium tamdykulense
TCTCTACGAAGATCCTTACTTCATGAGGTAACTCGTCCCATAATCCTCTCCTCCTTAATATTTGGTAAGCGTTATTGAAGGAAGTATTGTCAGGTGCTGTAGGTCCTGAAGCTATTATGTCTAGTCTATCGCCAACCACGTCACTAACAATTAACGTGATGATTTTTTCAGCTCTCACGTACTTAAGTAATTTACCTCCCTTTACTTTCGAGAACTTCTTTCTGACTGTGTTGAGTTCTACTATATCAGCACCTTTCTTCATAAGCTCCCTAGTAACTAATGATATTTCATTAAGAGTTAACCCATCTTCAGGAACCTCAAAAAGCGCTGAGCCACCACCAGATACTAGCGTGATAACTATGTCTTTCTCCCTAACCTCCTTCTCTAGATAATTAAGTAAGTAAAGAGAAGACTTTAAAGTATTTGTTGCTGGGAGTGGGTGATCACCTCTTAACACTCTCACAGAACCAACCCAGCCCTCAATATCTGGCGTTATCACGACACCACCGCATACTACCTTATCAAGCAAGTCTTGAAGAGCTCTCAACATCTTAGCAGACGCTTTACCAAACCCTACCACATGTACGCACTCGGGAAGAGAGATCTCATACCTACTTAGAATGAGTTTACCTTCTCTTACATTGAGATTCCTTATCACTGCATCGTAAGGATCTGCTCTAGATAAACCTTCCTCAACAACTCCTAGTAGAGTCTCATGAAGTGGTGAAACAGCTAACTCATCAAAATTTTGAATAAACCTCATACTAGACCCTAATCAGAACTACTTCACACTAATAATATTGCTTTATTTAAGATTCTTCATTGAGGGATACGTTACGTCGACTAGATTCTTAAGGAACTAACTAACGCTTCCGAAATCTCACTAGTTTTTACTAAGCCTTTCAAACCTAATTCCCTAGCTATTAGCGTTGACTGAAGTGGTGAGAAGCCTTGAGTTCTCAGCTACTCAACATCGCTTAAGACTTCTCTTACAGTACCAAGACGTCTTATAGTACCATTATCTAATACAATCACTTTATCAGCTACCTCACTAATTAGCTGGAGATCGTGCGCTATTAGAACTACGGTGCCCCGCTCTCAACAAATCTTCTAAAGATAGCAGGAGCTGAAGACTCTTCTTATAATCAAGACCTGAAAACAGCCCATCCAAGACTAGTGCTTGAGGCTTTAAAGCAAGCACTGAAGCTATAGCTATAAGCTTTGCAATCAAGTCGTTATAAAACACCGATTAAACTTCAGCCAAGAGAAGTTCTTAAAATGAGTACTGAGAAGACAGCAAAGAGTCTCGGAATAGAAGACTTAGTCGGGGTCTTAGAACCCAGAAAGAAAGCCGACATAATAGTATTGAAACCTCCTAAAACTAGGTTGGTAGGTCTATACGATAATCCTTACACTACCATAATTTACAACTTAGGAGATGAGAGTGTTAGTTATATGTATGTTGACGGAAGGAAAATAATTTCTGATAGAGCTCTATCAGGTATAGATATGGAAAACTTCATAAACAACTCATAGATACTCGTGCTAAACTTTTCGAAGAAGCTGCAGTATGCGAGAGATAAATTTAATAACTAAAGATCCCGTTCTTCAGGACTGTTGGAAGCCAGGTACGTAAGAGTCTTCATAACGACTTCTACAGGGTTTTTAGCGCTAGTTACTGCACCACCCATCACGACTATGTCTATACCCTTCTCCATAATTTTTCTTACGTCTTCCGGTTTAATACCTCCTGCTACAGCTACTTTAAGTGATGTTTCTTGTTTTATTTTTGCTGCTTCGTTCAGTAGATCCATTACTCTTAAGCCCCGTATTCTCTGCACGCTTATTCCCACGTGATATACGATTGCTTCTATACCTAAGCGATATAGCTCGTATGCTCTCTGCAGAGGTTTTGGATGACTTATTAAGTCCCCTATTACTAGTTTACCGTAGCTACGTGCGGTCTCTACTGCTTCTTTAATTGTTTCATCCTCTGCAGCAGCAAGTACTGTGTATGCGTCAGCACCTGCCTCATACATTATTGTGCCTTCTATCCTTGGGACATCCATGGTCTTAGTGTCTGCTACAACAAAGCAACTCGTAAGATCCTTCAGAGACTTTACTGCTAACTTGCCCCAAGACTTAATTAAGGGTGTTCCTGCCTCAAGCCAGATATTCTCGCATCTGGTTGCGGAAGCTATCTCAACTGATAATTCGAGAACCTTCATCAAATCTGTTAAATCGAGAGCTATCTGAAGTATCGCCACCAATAATCACCACAGTGTTGTATTCGCCCCGCAACTTATAAATACGTCTCAGTACTGCATGCGTAGGGGTGGAGCTCACGACCTACGTAGGAGTCTTCCCGGTTTAGCCCCGGTATGCTTACCTTCCTTAATCACTAATTTTCCGTTGATTAATAGGTACTCTACACCTGTAGAGTACGTGTGCGGGTTCTCAAACGTTGCTTTATCCCTCATAGTGTAGTAATTAAACACCACTAAATCTGCTTTAAAGCCAGGCCTTAGTAACCCTCTATCATGAAGTCCTAACTTCCTAGCTGGTAAGGAAGTCATTTTCCTCACAGCTTCCGGGAGACTCAAAACCTTAAGCTCTCTCACGTACCTAGCTATGATTCTAGGAAAGGTTCCGTAATTCCTAGGGTGTGGCATGCCCTCACCAAACCTCATTACGCTGCCGTCACTCCCTATAGCTACTAGAGGATGCGATACTGCTTTAGTCACGTCTTCATTATTCATAGTATGTATTACAACACTTGTTAATCCCTTATCTTCTATGAGTAACTTAGCTATAGTGCTTACTGGGTCAGAATCCCACATTCTTGATATCTCTTCTATATTCCTCCCTAAAACTTCTGGATGACTTTCTGAGTAAGAAATTCTTATTTTATCCCAATCATTATGTCCCTCCTCAGGTATTCCATATCTCTTCAGGAAATTCCTTAGCTCACTTAGTAGATCTGGGTTCTTTAATCTTTCAATCATTTTCTCAGGACCTCCTTTCCTGACCCAGGTTGGTAGTAGAGCTTCTAAGCCTGTAGAACTTGCTGTGTAAGGGTAGGCATCAGCACTGAAGTCGTAGCCTCTCCTAACGTATTCTTCAATAAGACTCAAAACCTTAGGAACACTCCCCCACGTAGGAGGTCCAGCAGCCTTAACATGAGATATTTCTAGGCTAACACCACTAGCTAAACCTATTTGTATTGCTTCAATAACTGCGTCAATAAGTCCAACTCCTTCATTCCTGATATGTGTTGAGTAAATACCGCCATATCTTGAGACGATCTCAGTTAACTCAATTAGCTCGCGAGTATCGGAGAACATGCCTGGAACGTAGATAAGTCCTGAAGACATACCGAAAGCACCTGCGTTCATAGCTTCATTCAGTAAGTCACTCATTTCGCTAAGTTGTTTTTCCGAGGGTCTAGCCTCACTTACGCCCAGAACAGCACTCCTTAGAGTTCCGTGACCGACTAAAGCAACCACGTTCAAGCTTTTCTCAAGTACTTCAAGATGCTTAAGGTACTCACTAAAAGAATGCCAAGGTATACTACCAACTTCTTTAATGAATTTCTTCTCACTATATTCGAGGAACTCTCTGTTATTTTCTGTTAGTGGTGCAGGGGAATACCCACAATTACCTACTACAATAGTAGTGACTCCCTGAGTGACGTAATTATCAGCTGTGGGAATTATAAAGATGCTGCTATCACTGTGATTATGAATATCTATGAAGCCTGGAGCAACAAATAAGTCGTCAGCATTAATTATTTCCTCAGCACTCTCACCAAATAAATCTCCTATCTTAGCTATAGTGTCGTCAATAATTCCAACATCTTTCCTGTACGGAGGTGCGCCACTACCGTCAACAAGTATTCCCTTCCTAATTATTACATCATATACTTGCATTAAATCACATCATAAATAACCTATAAGTTTCTATATAAAAAATTTTATGAAATTAATATATGGCCAAAATGACTTAGGTAGTTACCTTGTTAATTTCGGTTATAGTTATTGCTTTGGTGGCTACGTACTTCATGTTAGTGCCAACACCTACTCAAACACCTACTACCCCACCTACAGAGACTACTATCCCTCAGCTGAAGAGAACATTAGTTATTGCGATACCTGAAGAACCTATGGGGCTAGACATACAGCAAGTGACTTGGGCTAATGAGGTACACGCCTTGATTTTTCAGCCTCTAGTAGTGCTCGGACCCGACATGTCGTTAGTTCCTGATCTAGCGTTGAGATGGGAGGTTTCTGAGAACGGTACAGTCATAATCTTCTATTTGCCTGAAGGTGCTAAGTTTGCTAACAGAGACCCACTCACAGCTGAAGCAGTCAAGAAATCTATTGAGAGATACAGAAATATTTCACCATACGCGGAAGACTTCGCTGATGTTAAGGAGATAGTAGTGTTAGACACGTATACACTTAAACTAATCCTCAGTAACCCAGCACCGTACCTTTGGGCAGTGCTCGTAACTGTTTATGGAGGGCCTGTCAACGTTAGGGTAGCTGAGGAGATCGGTAATGATGCCTTTAACAGATTCCCAGTAGGTAGTGGTCCCTACAAAATTAAGGAGTGGGTTAGAGGTTCGCATGTAGTTCTTGTGAGAAACGATAACTACAGGACTAACATGCCTTTCGTAACTAATAAAGGTCCTAACCCCTACATAGATGAAGTAATAATAAGGTTTATTCCAGAAGACCTTACCAGAATAGCTGAGCTTGAGGCAGGCCGTGTAGATATCGTTAGAGGAGTACCTCTAGACGAGGTTTGGAGACTTAGAGAGAATCCGAACATACAACTCTATGAAACTCTCTCACCAGGCATACACTACATAATGGTTAATGTACTGAAGGAGCCGTTAAATGATGTTAGAGTACGTCAAGCAATAATGATAGCAATTAATAGAAGTGAGATAGCTATGATACTAGACAATAACGTAATTCCTTGGCATTCCTTCCTTTCACCATCACAGATATGCTATAATAAGTCTGTTGAGAACTTAGCTAAAGATCTCTATTCACATAATCTGAGCAGAGCTAGAGAACTACTTAAAGAGGCAGGCTGGATAGACACAAATGGTGACGGAATAGTCGATAAAGATGGTGTTCCGCTGAAACTCACTCTACTCTCACCAACAGATGATCCAGAACTCAAGAAGTCTGCTCCCTTAATTCAGGCACAGCTAGCTAAAATAGGTGTTAGTATAGAAATTAAGGAATACACGTATGATTACATAAGAGAATTAACTAGAGAGTGGAATTTCGAGTTAGCTCTGAGGAGGTTCTCGTGGGCTGACCCAGACATACTAATATACCTTGTTCACAGCAAGTACGGTAACTACACGTATTCAAACCCTGAGGTAGATAAGTTGCTGGAATTAGGTCGCTCCGTAGCCGACATGACCGAAAGAACTAAGGTTTATTCTAGAGCACAGGAGATATTATTAAGAGATCTCCCACTAATACCTCTCTTCGTGCTCAAAGAGTATACTGCTGTTAGCAAGAACGTTAAGGGACTGATAGTACTTCCGCCTTACGGTGCACTAATAATAAATGATGCGTGGGTAGAGCAGAGATAATTAGCGCTATAGGTATCTAAAATATGGGTTTACTCAGATACGTGTTAAAGAAGTTTTTAATAGGAATCCCCGTTATTTTTGGTGTAACGATAATTCTTTTCTACATAATGTATATGTTGCCCGGAGACCCGATAAGACTTCTTCTAGCTGGGGAGAGAGTAACTCCTGCTAAAATAGAGGAGTTAAGGAGAGCTTGGGGGCTTGACCAGCCTGTCTACATACAGTATTTCTACAGGCTTTCTCATATTGTTAGAGGCGATTTAGGTGTTTCCATAGTTACTAGGGAGTCTGTTGCTCTACTCATATCTCAGAGACTTCCTTATACACTAACCTTGATGTTTATCTCAACACTACTATCATATACTATAGGTGTTTTGGCAGGACTTGTAACAGCGTTGAAGAGAGGCACACTAATAGATGGTTTTGTATCGGTAGTAGGAGTTATTAGTTACTCGATACCTGGTTTCTGGTTCGGTCTCATACTGATGCTGGCTTTTGGTTACTATCTGCAGCTCCTACCGATATCTGGTTATGAGGGACCACACTCTCTAGTATTGCCTGCGTTATCCTTAGCACTTCCCTCATCAGCTTACATAATGAGGCTCACGAGAGCTGAGATGGTTGAGGTTCTCAACGAAGACTACATAAGGACTGCCTGGGCTAAAGGACTCAACAAGAAGAGAGTGTTGTTAGTCCACGCACTCAGAAACGCTATGATACCTGTAGTTGTTATGTTTTTCCTCAATATGCCTTGGTTAATAGGTGGTGCAGTAGTTATAGAAACTTTGTTTGCTTTGCCAGGAATGGGTAGGTTGCTGTACGTGTCAATAATAAGACAAGACTACGCTGTAGTTCAGGGTATAGTACTAATAATAACGGTCCTCACAGTAGTCTTCAATACTTTAGGAGACGTTGTAGTAGCTGTTCTAGACCCGCGCATACGTGTAGAGAGAGGTAGTAGCTTATGATATCATTTATTAAAGAAAAGATTAAGTCATTGAGTAGTAGTGAGGAAATGAGACTCTTCTTAAAGCATAAGAGGGGTATGGCTGTTTTAATTCTTTTGTCTCTCGTGTTATTCATTGCTTTAACAGCTGACTTCATAGCTCATAAGAGGTTTGATGAAGTAGATCCCTCGTCCAGATTATTACCACCATCTACATCATATATTTTCGGAACTGACCAGCTAGGGAGAGACATCTTCAGCAGGATTGTTTTCGGTGCTAGGATAGCTTTATGGGTAGGTCTACTAGTAGTCGTAATTGAGGCGGGGATAGGAGTCCCCCTAGGCTTGGTAGCTGGGTACTACGGAGGATCAGTAGATAAGCTAATATCAGCGATTACTGACATGCTTTGGGCATTCCCTCCAATAATTTTGGCTTTAGCTATAGTGACTATATTAGGTCCTGGATTAACTAATGTAGTTATAGCTGTCTCTATAGTTAGCTGGGCTCCCTACACAAGAGTAGTAAGAGCTAAGACTCAATCAATAATGAGTAGAGAATTCATAACTGCTGCGAGAGCTGTGGGCGAGTCTAGTTTAAGCATAATGTTCAGGTATGTCTTACCTAACACTCTAGCATCTGTGATAGTCTTAGCAACTTTAACCATACCTTCAGCAATACTCTACACTACAGCACTCAGTTTTTTAGGTTTTGGTGCTCAACCTCCAACTCCTGACTGGGGTGCTATGCTTAATGAGGGGAAAGACTACATATTTAAAGCACCGTGGTGTTCTATATTTCCCGGATTATTTATAACCCTAACAGCATTAAGCTTTAACCTCCTAGGTGATGCCTTGAGAGATGTTCTAGATCCTAAGCTGAGGCTGGGATGATGTGAGTGCCTAGAATATTGCTTGAAGTTAGAGACTTACACATATGTTACGAGACTAGCAGAGGCTGTGTTAAAGCAGTAGATGAGGTAAGCCTAGTGATTTACGAGGGCGAAACCTTCTGTTTAGTTGGTGAAACAGGATGTGGTAAGAGTACGTTGGCTCTAGCCATACCTAGACTCCTTCCGCCTAATGCGAGACTCTTAAGCGGCAACATATTCTTTAGAGGCATTGACTTACTGAAGATTAATGAGAATGAGTTACAGAAGATTAGAGGAAAAGAGATAGCGATGATTTTCCAGAACCCCATGACTTCCCTAAATCCTGTTCACATGATAGGCTTCCAAGTAGCTGAAGTACCGGCAACACATTTCAGGATGTCATGGAGAGAAGCACTACTCACCGCAATAAGACAGCTAGGTAGGGTAGGGATACCTGATCCTAACCTAAGATCTAGAAACTACCCTCACACGTTTAGTGGAGGAATGAAGCAGAGAACTATGATAGCTATGATGACGACCTGCAAGCCCAGCCTACTAATAGCTGACGAACCTACAACAGCTTTAGACGTCACTATACAAGCCCAGATACTTAAGTTATTGCATGAACTCAAGAACGAGTATGGTCTTACACTACTACTAATAACACACAACTTCGGTATAGTGGCTGAAGTGTGTGATAGGGTTGGAGTAATGTATGCTGGGAAGCTAGTTGAGGTAGCTGATGTGAGAGAGATTTTTGAGAATCCTCAACACCCCTACACTAAGGGATTAATAGGGTGTGTGGTAGCAAGAAGGAAATCGAAGGCGAGACTAAATCAAATAGCTGGAGCACCACCTAGCCTCTTAAACCCGCCAAGCGGCTGCAGATTCCACCCGAGATGTTCCTACACAACCCCTAAGTGCTTGAGAGAAGAACCTCAATTAATTGAGGTGCGTGAAAGTCATTTGGTTGCTTGCCATAATTACGAGAGAGTTGGTGAGACTTATGGAACTCTTAGTAGTTGAAAACTTAAAGAAGTATTTCGAATTTAAGAAGAGTTTATTCTCTAAAACACAGTATGTACGTGCAGTTGATGGGGTCTCCTTCAGCGTTGAGAAAGGAACTACGTTAGGAGTTGTTGGTGAGTCGGGCTCCGGCAAAACTACTTTAGGATTAACTATTCTAAGATTAATTGAGCCGACATCAGGAAAGATAATGTTCAATGGTAGTGACGTGACGCGTCTTAACAATAAAGAACTGAAACACTTCAGAAAATCTACTGGAATAGTTTTTCAAGATCCCTATTCATCACTGAATCCAAGAATGAGGGTAAAGGAAATACTTGAGAGACCTCTTAAAATACATAGTAATGATGATGAAGAAGCGCGTCTAGAGAAGATAATTAGGACCTTAGAAGAAGTTGGTTTGAGTGTAGAGCACTTAATGAGATATCCACACGAGCTTTCAGGGGGTCAGCAGCAGAGAGTAGCTATTGCGAGAGCGATAATACTTAAGCCGCTCTTAGTAGTTCTTGATGAACCAACTTCTTCTCTTGACGTGTCAGTGCAGGCGCAGATACTTAACTTGTTGCTAGATCTTCAGAGCAAACATGAGCTGACCTATATATTCATTACTCACGACTTACTAACAGCTAAACATGTTAGTGACTTCATTATGGTGATGTATCTGGGTAAGGTTGTAGAATACTCTACTACACATGAGGTTTTCAGAAACCCTAGACATCCCTACACAGTCTCCCTATTCTCCTCAATACCTATACCAGACCCTAAGTTAAGAAGTAGGAAACGTATAGAAGTAGTAGGCGAGCCTCCAAGCCCTCTTAACCCGCCTGAAGGCTGCAGATATCATCCTAGATGTCCTTACGCTACAGAACTATGTAAGCTAAAAGAACCCGAACTATTTGAGTTCAGTGATAAACACTTTGTGGCGTGCCATAGAGTAAACGAGTTAGATTTTAGTGAGTTTCTTAATGATATGAGTAGTTTTTTATCTGATTAGTTAGTATTATATTGGTGAGCTTAATTGAGCCTCACTACTCTTGAAAACTTTATTCAGGAGAGACTAACTAAGTATAGGTTTCCAGGCGTGAGTATAGCTCTGCTGAGAGGTAATGAAGTAATCTATTCTAGAGGTTTCGGCTTCCGAGATATTACAGAGTCGCTTCCCACAACTCCAAATACGAACTACTGTATCGGCTCCGTAACTAAAGCATTCACAGCCGCAGCAATCATGCAACTAGTTGAGAAAGGTTTAATAAGTCTTGAAGATCCCGCAAATAAGTTTATTGACGTGATTAAATCTAGCGATATTAAGGTTTATCACTTGCTTTCGCACACATCAGGCATACCTGCACTAGGTTATGCAGAAGCCTTAATAGATAGTTACTACGGACTAGGTGATCGTTGGTTTCCTATAGCTACTCCGGACGATGTAATAAGCTTCATGAGGGATTATGACGAGTGGCTTATACACAAACCTGGAGAGAGATGGTTTTACTTAAACGAGGGTTACGTTCTTCTGGGGAAAATAATAGAGAAGGTTAGTGGTATGAGTTATGAGTCTTACGTTAAGGTTAATTTACTGGATAAACTAGGAATGAGGAGAAGCTATTTCAGCAGAGATGAGTATTTAAGAGATAACGATAGAGCTACGCCATACCTCATAAATAAAGAGGGCAAACACATCAAAGCAGAACCAGTCTTTGGAATCTCAGCTGATGGAGGCTTATTTAGTAACGTGATTGATTTACTGAAGTTTGCTGAAGCCCTAATTAATAGAGGGTCTCGTGACAACGTAGAGATCCTTAGTAAAGACTCAGTTACTTTAATGGAGAAAGCATTTACTCAATTACCTTATGAGACACCACTAGCTGATTCTTACGGTCTTGGCTTAATAATACGTCATGATTTCTTCGGTCATAAGCTAGTTGGTCATAGTGGGTCTGTGTTAGTTTACACAGCTTACGTAGGTTACGTACCCGACAAGAAAATAGGTGTAGCGATATTAGCTAATGCGTCAGGCTACCCACTCTCTCTTATTGGTGGGTATGCTTTAGCCATACTACTAGGAAAGAATCCTGAGAAAGAGTTGTCTTACGTGTTGACTGAGAGAATATATGAGAAATTAGTAGGGACGTATAAAAACTACAAAGAAACTGTCAGGATGTGTGTTAAGAAGAGTGGAGATATGTTGTTCTTAGAATCTTCTAGGAATTCAAATCCTGTACCTCTAGTGCCTGAAAAGATATCTGAGGAGTACGCGTTATTTAAGATTTACACGTTAGCTACCAAAATCCCGGTAGAGTTCTACGTAAAAGACTCAAAAATCGTTATGATTTACGACAGGTACGAATTAATAAAATCAAGTTAACTCTAACACAGAAAACTATGCTTATTTTTTGCTACGGATACTTACACGTGCTTAGTTTTCTTGAAGTAGTTATATACTAGTAATGCGTGTAGTGCCGTCCCTAACCACAACACATCCTCATCCACGTTGAATTTGGGATGATGATGTGGGTATATGATATCCTTATCTTTATTCTTTACTCCGAGCGATATGAACGCGCCAGGTACTACTTGAAGATAGTACGAGAAGTCCTCAGCTCCCATAGTCATTAAGGCTTCAGAAGTATTAGTTATTTTGCTAGCTACTCCTAAAACGAAGTCAGCTAGTTCTGGATTATTAATTACTGGAGGATAGGAAACTTCGCTTAATTCTAGAATCCCTTCACACTCCCACGCTAGTGAGTAGTGCTTAACTATGGTTTCTATCCTAGCTAACACCTTATTCCTCACGTTCAGGTCGAACGTTCTCAAAGTCCCAGCGATTCTTACCTCATCAGGTATTACGTTACTAGCTCTACTTCCCTCAAACTTCGGGGTGGTTATGACGACAGGTGTTAAAGCGCCTACGTTCCTAGTAACTATCTTCTGAAGTGCGTTATAGATGTCCGCTGCAGGTGCTGTAGGATCCTTAGTTAGTTCCGGATGTGCTGCGTGGCCTCCCATACCCTTAATCCTTATTACGAAGGAGTCTGCTGAAGCACACATAGGCCCTCTCCTAGTAGCTATAGTACCTGCGGGCAGGTCAGACCAAACGTGAATACCAAATATAGCATTAACGTCTTTAAGATGACCTTCTTCCACTATCTTCTTTGCTCCCGCACCTCCCTCCTCAGCTGGCTGGAATATTAGCTTGACACTCCCTCCTAAATATTCTTTAATGCTTGAGAGTACTCTAGCAGCACCTAACAGCATGGCTACGTGCGCGTCATGACCGCAAGCATGCATCTTACCCTCAACCCTAGACCTGTAAGGCACGTCATTTTCTTCCTGTATCGGGAGAGCATCCATATCAGCTCTCAGAGCCACAACGTAATCTCCACCACCTCTAACGAGACCTACTACTCCAGTCTCAGCAGCCCTAACATACTCAATACCAGCGCTAGTTAACTCCCTCATAATAATCTCCGACGTTCTAAATTCCTCAAACCCTAACTCAGGATACATATGTATATCTCTCCTCAAACTAACGATGTAATCACTTAAAGACCTAGCTAGCTCAATAATCTTGACTTCAACAGGGTCTAACATTAGCTAAACACCAACATAAATGAGGTAAAGCAATTAAAAACTTTATCCTTAAATAAGTAGTTTTCTGAGGTAAGGATTACTCCTCCTCTCATATTCTAGAGTCGTGAGGTCCCCGTGTCCGGGTAAAACTAAGTAATCACCAGGTAATTTAATTAATTTAATCAACGAGTTTCTCATATCTCTTGGTGAAGCTCCAGGAAGATCTGTCCTTCCTACAGTACCCTTAAAGAGAGTATCGCCTGTTATAAGTAGATTCCCTATCACGAGACATAAACTACCTCTGGTATGACCTGGTGTGTGAAGAATCCTAATCTCTAATTCTTTAGTGAATCTTAAGGTGGTCTCACTACTTATTACTTCAGTAAGCTCTGGTAACTCAAACACGTCACTGTAGAGATCCTCAGCTAAGAACCTACCACTACTAAGCAACTCAAAATCTAACTCATGTATTAATAATTTAGAGTTGTAGAGCCTAGATACGCGGTTAGCGTAGAAAACATGGTCAAAGTGACCGTGCGTAGCGATAACTAAACCAACCTTAACAATACCTAAACTTTTTATAACTCTTGTTATAACGTCTGGGTGAATACCTGGATCTACTATAATCCCGAACTCATTATCGTATACTACGTATGTGTTAGTCCTTAAAGGTCCACCAACAATCTTGTGGTAGTTGATCACGCGAGCATACCTAACTAATAATACTCGTGAGAAGTATTAACAAGTAATTAAGTCCTCAAATAACATCTGACTTAGCGAGAATCCGATGCTTAAGCCTAGACTTATTAGGTCATTTTCTTTTGTTTCTCAATACTCTTTACTATCTTCTTAACTTCATCTCTAGTCTAGATAAGAGACCTATGTGAGGTTAACACCTTCCTCTAATCCCTATTAACTCCTTTTCCTTCTTTTTCCTGAGCTCCTCGATATTTCTTAACACAATCTCTCTAGCAACTTATAATTCCTGCATCATGAATTCCTTGGTTAGCTAAATGCGTGGAGAGCGGAGCTTTGATGGTTGCGTTAGCGGCCGTCTTATGGGTACTACTAGCATCTCAGTTGCTTTCTCAGAAGTTTCGGTCTCACGTATCTTCAGGTAGCGCAAGCAATGTTACTAGCTAGCTCGTGTTTCTAGTTTGTCTTCTTGAGGGATGGGATGAGGTCCTCCTCTATCATGTTAATGAAGCTCCCTGCCGCTACTTCAACAGTAGGGGTGAGAACTCTCAGCAAGACCTCGTGAGTTGTACGAGAGAGTTGGATAGACACTACATACCGTCTAGATACCCTAACGCACACCCTTCAGAAACACCTCACGAAGCTTACGACGAAGAGGTCTCGAGAAGAGCTTTAAGCGCTGCTGAGGTGCTTCATTTTGTTAGAGAAGTCCTCAGAGTATGAGGAGCTTCTAGAAGCTGTTAAGAAGATCGTGAGTAACTATAGGGTTGATGCTTTAATATTCTTCGGGTCTCGCGCTAGAAGGAACTACAAACCGTGGAGCGACTACGATATTCTGATAACAGCAGATTTTAAGGAGAAGTACTTAGATAGGATAGGGAAGATTCTGGACTTATTGAGTGACCTAAAAATTTATGTAGAGCCTCACCCGTACACGTTTGATAAAGCTATTGAGATATTTAAGAAGGAAAACCCAACTATAGTTGATGCTCTTTCAGAAGGCTTAGTACTCTACACTGGCGAGAAGTTTAAGGAACTCCTTAAGCACTACGAAGAACTCCTGAAGAGAGGACTTAGAAAAACAGAAACTTCAGCGATTATCCCACCATCTACTTAATAAAGAAACCACTCCGTAGGTAAAACATTCCTTCATAGACTCTGCTTCACTTAAGCTCTATTGTTGCCGAAAGTTTAGTAGTATCAATAGTACTTTAGTCAGACCTGATAAAGGATTCAGCTTCTATCTCTCTTGAGCCTACGCTAGAACTGCTTGGTAATTATCAAGAAATTTCACAGAGGTTCTCTTACTTCCTAAAACCTAATAATGAGGAACAGAAAATAAACGCAAATAAGTACAAAATACCGAAAACTCTGCTTAGCAACTGATTGTTATGTTCTCGATCCTAGCATAATCTTCTCGGACTTTCATACAGGTTTATTAACTGGTGTTAGTACCAGTTACTGGTGGTAGGTCAGTGCTCTTTGATTTAGCTCCTAAGACTTCTAGAAAGGATTTATACGACTTCGTTGAGGAGCTTGAGAATCTCTATAGGAACTACGTGAATGCAAGACTTGTCACGATTGTAGGTCCTCGTAGAGCTGGGAAAACGAGTCTAATTCTTACGTTCTTAAACGAGTATAAGATCCCTCACATATTTGTTGATTGCAGAACGGTCTCACTTTCGGAGTATGGAGTTTCGTTCAGGAGTTTTGCGGAAAGTCTCTCAAGCGCTATCAACATGTTTCTGAGTAGGCACAGGTCTCTCACGAATAAGCTGTTGAGTTTCCTGAGAGAGGTTAAGGGTGTTGAGATTGACATGTCTGTTGCTAGGATTTCCTTAAGATGGAAGAGAAAAGAAAGGTTTAGTGTTACTGCTCTTCTGGAGAAGCTAAACACGTTCGCTAGAGACGAGAATATGAGGCTCGCCTTAGTTTTCGATGAGCTTCAGGAGCTCTCATCACTAAATCTAGATTTCTCTAAGTTGCTCGCCTACACGTACGACCACTTAAGAAACTTGGTTGTGTACGTGTCAGGCTCTCAGGTCGGGCTCCTCTACGATATGTTAGGGATTGAGAACCCTGATAGTCCCCTCTACGGGAGACTAGTGTCTGAAGTGAAGGTTAGGAGACTAACTAGGAGTGAGTCCATAGACTTCCTAGAGAGAGGGTTCAGCGAAGCGGGCGTTGTAATTAGCAGATACGTGATTGAGGATGTTGTTGAGAAGCTCGACGGCCTCATAGGTTGGTTAACCTTTTTCGGATGGAGCTACGTAAATGGTGTGAGGAACCTTGAAGAAGTTGTGAGTGCTGCCTCCAAGCAGGAGGCTGAGGAAGTGAAGAGATTCCTGCTGAGAACCAGGTCTGAGAAGAGATTCAAAACAATACTCAAGCTAGTATCTCAAAGACCTATGAGATGGAGTGAATTAAAGAAAGCTCTGGAGTTCGAGGAAGGGATAGAAATAGATGATCATAACTTTAACGCATTACTCCAGAGACTCGTTAAGGCGGGCCTAATAGAGAAGCGGGATGAACATTACGCGGTGCCGGACCCAATACTTGCTACAGCGATCCGGAAATATATTTAGTGACAGTTCACGACCCACCCTCCAGCAATATAGGGTAGGAAATAAGCTAAAGATTTATTAGGTTTGTTTTGTGTTTTTTGTGGTTAAGGGCCCGTCGTCTAGCCTGGTTAGGACGCCGCCCTTACGAGGCGGAGGTCCGGGGTTCGAGTCCCCGCGGGCCCACCAAAACAATTTATGTTTTTATACATACAGGTGTCTTTATTTTGCAGAATGTCGTAATTCAAGAATCGGAATGTGGTTAATGTTTATTGATATACTTTATTTTGAGGAAGTGTGTTGCGCATGATATGCATGGATCATAGTTTCTGACTGTTTGTTCTGCTAACCACTGTGCGTTTGCTGGGTCTAGTGTTGCTAGTTTGTTACCTAGTGCTAGTAAGTCTTGCTCTATACTTGCTAGGTTTTGTGAAGTTGGTGGTATTATGTTAGCATTGACTACGTATCCTCTCTCATTTATTTCGTACCTATGGTATAACATACCTCTAGGAGCTTCTGTTATTGCTGCACCAACGCCTCTCCTCACTACACCCTCCACGTAGGGTTGTTGAGGCTCCTTATAATTACTAATGAGTTCTTCTAGTTCTAAGACCGCGTGATACACTTCAGCAGCTCTAGCTATTATTGACTGAAAACTATTACGTAGGAGCGCGCCGTAGCCATGAGACTCCACAACACTACGAACCTCAGGATTTAGGAGATCGTAATTGTTGTTATATCTCGCGACAGGACCTACGACGTAGTAACCCCTCTCCTTAAGCCTGTACCTAAGTGATGTTGAATACTTTGTTTGTTCTACTATGAGATTATCTTCAAACTCATCCTCAGATATGTTGAGACCCTTACTAGAGACTATCCTACCCTTAAGTATTGGGTACTCACCTTCACCCCTAAGCGACACAAACTCAACTTCCCTCCTTAAGTCAGGTATAGGTAACTCAAGCACCCACTCTAGCAACTTCCTCGCACATTCTTTCACGTAGCTTAACTCCTTCAGTAAAGGGAGTAACTCTTCTTTCCTAATGATTCTATAGAAACCACCGATCCTGCAAGAGACTGGATGCATAGAACGACCACCAATAACCCTAATTACTTGGCTGCCCCACCACTTCAGCTTCATACCTTTTTTGACTATCTCTGGATGATCCCTAGCCATACTTAAAACAGACTCATATCCTAGGAAGTCTGGCGCGTGCAGCATGAGGATGTGGAGCATGTGGCTCTCAATCCACTCACCAAGATATATTATCCTCCTAAGCTTCTCTATTTCTTCAGGTATTTCAATACCTAGTATCTTCTCTAATGCTCTACTAGAACTCATTATGTATGCTATAGGGCATATACCACAAATCCTAGCAGTTATGTCAGGAACCTCATAATACTTCCTACCTCTCAAGAATGCTTCAAAGAATCTTGGAGACTCAAAAATATCTAACTCAACCCTAGAAACCTTACCATTCTCTAACTCAATAAATAGACTGCCTTCTCCCTCAACCCTAGCTAAGTAGTCTACCTTAATAACTCTACTCATATTCTTCAATCACCTTCCTAAACTCTTTAGACCAGTTAGTGAATTGCTTGAAAAGAAGCTGTATTTCTTTAGGCTTAATACCCAACTCCTTAAAACGTGCATTCAAAACTTCTGGCTTGGGATCTATCATAGGACCATAACACCCGTAACAACCCCTACCGTACGAAGGGCATAAAGCACCACAACCCCCCATAGTGATAGGACCTAAGCAAGGGATCTCTTGCGTAACTAAGACGCACACGTTCCCCTTCCTCTTACACTCCACACAGACTGAGTCAACAGGTAGCGTAGGTGTTTTACCCTTAAGTAGCTGTAAAACAAAAGAAATTAGTTGCTCCTTACTAACTGGGCAACCACGTATCTCGTAATCAACCCTAACATACTTCGAGGGGGGCTCCGCGTACTTAAGTACTTCTATCCATTCAGGTCTTGGATAAACGTAGTGCTTATACTCCTCTATATTAGCCCAATTACGGAGGGCCTGTATTCCGCCTGAAGTAGCGCAAGCACCTATGGCTACTACAATCTTAGATTCCTCCCTAACCTTCCTAATAACTTCAACCTCATGTGGTGTTGAGATAGAACCTTCTACGAAAGCTACGTCGTAAGGGCCTGAACTAACAAACCTCCTAGCCTCATAAAACAAAGCAAACTCTACGAACTCACTCAACTCCAGTAACTCATTCTCTAAATTTAGGAATTGTAATTGACACCCATTGCAACTAGAGAATTTATAAACAGCTACTCTAAGCTTCCTCATATCTGATCAACCCAGAAATACCTACTTATAAACCATAAGGGAAACACAGGACCATGCTTACAAACGAAGTATGGACCCATCTGGCAGTGACCACATAAACCAACACCACACTTCATCCTTCTCTCAAGAGACAAGTAGATCTTGTTTGTTTTGAACCCCTTCTTAAGTAATTCTTGAGCAGCGAGCTTCATCATTACCTCAGGACCACACATAAATGCGTAAGACTCGCTAGGATTCACGTCCACGTATTTTATTAGATCCGTCACAACACCTACTTTACCTCTCCAACCCTCATTAGGCTTATCTACAGTTACGTAGAACTCAGTATTAGGGATTGATTCGTACTCACTATACTCGTATGTGAAGAGAAGGTCTTCAGGAGTTCTAGCCCCATAAAGAATAATTAGCTTACCGTAAGCACTCCTATTCTTAGCTACCTCCCTTATCACCGGTCTTAAGGGAGGTAAGCCAATCCCGCCAGCTATTAAGACTATGTTTTTGCCTATCACAGCATCCATAGGCCATCCAATGCCATAAGGACCTCTGAAACCAATTATATCACCTTCCTTAAGTAACTTGAAGGTCTTGGTAACAGAACCAACAAACCTGACTGTGTGAGCAGCGATTCTAGACTCCTCATCTACGTCGCTAACAGATATAGGTACCTCACCAACACCATGTACGTAGAGCATGTTAAACTGTCCTGGCTCAGGCAACTTAACGCCTTCAGGCAACTTCATGTAATACGTCTTAACATTCCAAGTCTCGGTCTTCACGTGAGTTATTAAAGCCTTAAGAGGGCTTAAAGTAGTTATGTTGTTACCCATCCTTACCACCTCTCAAAACTTTCTTTACGGTTTCTCTTAAGTCTATACCGGTAGGGCACCAAGTAATACACCTACCACATCCTACACATCCGTACGTACCGAATTGTTTTATCCAGTAAGCAAACTTATGAAGGACGAAATGTCTGTACCTAGCCCACAAGTCAGGTCTGAAATGACCTCCAGCTACCTGGCCGTAAGTAAAATTCAAGCAACCATCCCACACCCTAACTCTCTCAGCAGATCCATCAATTAAGGGGGTATCAAGCACATCAAAACAAAAACATGTTGGGCAAACCATATTGCAGTTCGCACAACCAAGACACTTCTCAGTAACCTCCTTATAAACCTTAGACTCTATACGTAGCTCAAGTTCCTCAGGCAACCCATCTATTTCAAACCCTGCTCTAACTTTCTCACTAGCATTACGCATTAGTGTCTCAAACTTCTCGTACGTAATGTCATCGATAGGTTCTACCTCGAGAACGTTAAGGAGTCTTAAACCCAGCTTACTACCAGCCTCTAACACCAACTTATCATTCAGTCTAGTATATGCTAGGTCAAAAGAATCTCTAGCTTTAGGTCCGGTATTCATAGTGCTGCAAAAACACGTGTCACCAGGACTTGTGCAATTCTCCACTATGAGAGCTAGATTCCTCCTAAGATTCGTGTAGTACTCATCAACACCTAGGAGAACCTTATCTAGCACTTTAATGGATGCTAAATCACAAGGCTTTAAACCAAAGAACGCGAGATTACGGTCTTCATACGCTGGTGTACTCACGACCCAATCACTAGAAATCCTGAAGAGAGTTAGAGTAGGTGGGTAAAGAAATTTTTTGGGTGAATCTGGTCCGTGTCTATAAAAACTACCACCAACTAACGAGTACTTGCCAGGACTCTGAATATCCTCTACATCGTGAGCAAGCTCATCAAAAGAATTTAGTTCTTCAAGCTTCAATACTCCGTTAACTACTTTATACCCAATAACTACATATCCTAAACTCCTCAACTCATTAAACAGATTCCTTAAGCTATCAATTCTCCCAACATAAAGACCTGTTAATGACACGCAATATCACCAACACAGTAAGTAACTATGTTATTTTCCTTAATTAACGTGTTATATTTGTAATTAAACTTTAGGGTAGTATTGTTAACTACTGTACTACTTTGAGAGTATGTTGTAAACGAAGTTCATGTACTCTTGGAAATCCGTGTTCTCTTCTCCTACTAAACACTCCTCATAATTAACTAGCGTCTCATTTCTTAGTTGATTTATAGAGAGTCTAATCTTGCAATCACCTACTTCAAGAAGCCTTTCATCGTGAGTTACTAGTATTACTTGCGCTTTACCTAAACTACTTCCTATAGATTCTATCAACTCCCTCAATTTCTCAACTCTTTCGGGACTGAAGCCTAGTGTTGGTTCATCCATTATTAAGACTGAATCTCTCAATTCTATATTAAAATCTCTTACTACTTTGTTAAGAGCCAGCCTATAAGCAAGACCTAAAGCAGTTAACTGAGCGCCGCTAGGCTGAGAGATCTCGTGTCCTCTGGTAACGTCAGCTCTAACTTTCAGGGAAGGTTTAAAATCACTTACTGAAGCCTCAATTAACTCTTGATTCTCGAGAAGCTTAGTAAAGTACTCCTGAAAGTACTCACTAAACCTCTCGTGTGCTAAACTACGGGCAGCATTCTCTATAGTTTCAACACCTTTATAAATGTGATTGAGTAGGTAGTCTCTAACCTTAGTGAGGATGGAGGCTCTCAACTCAAGTTTCCTTAACTCATTACTTAACTCACTATACCTTTCTAAATCCCTCTCTAGGTTCTCTATCTGTTTGGAGACTTCTCCCAACTCTTTGCTATAGGTGACTTCCTCTTTTGTAATCTCGCTTAATCTGGTTTTCAAATCATTTACTCTTTCACTAAGCTTCCTAAGCTCCTCCTCAGCAGAACTAAGCTCTTTTGAAACTCTGGCTTTCTCTAAGACTTCACGCTCCAACATAGAGATTTCTTCATGAAGTTCAGCAACCCTATTAAGTTTAGGGATAGTAGCTTCCACACTCCTAAGTTTTTCTAAGATCTTATTCTGGTACTCACTTAACTCACTCTTCATCTTCGTGATCTTTTCTTTTTCGTTAGAGAGCCTGAGCTGAAGAAGCTTCTCAGCCCAAAGCTCTTTAATTAAGGGCACTATCTCTGTAGCAATCTCACGCATCCCCGCATACTTATTCCTTACTAACTTCTCACCATACTCGCGCGTTATTGATTGCCTGCATAAGGGACACACACCCTGAGCTACAACGTTCTTCGTCTCTATAACCTCACTCCAAATCTCCTTAACTCTGTTCTTAATGCTTTCAATCTTTGTTTCCAGCTTAGACACGTGTGCAAGAGTCTTCATCTCTTCATCTTCAATACTTCTTAATTTCTCATCTAGTTGCTTAAGATTCTCACTCACACGAGAATACTCTTCCTCAAGACCTAGCTTACGTGCTTGAAGTTCTTTAATAAGATCATTAACGCTACCTATACTGCTTAAGCCTACTTCCGAGAGGATCTTGTTAAGCCCTTCCTTCTTGCTTTTCAACTCTCTTTCTCTATCATTAATTACTTTAATCTTATTTCTTAACTCACCTATCTTAAGACTTAATTCATTCATCCTACTACTGAGTTTTTCTTTCTCCGCTTCCAGAAACTCGCGACGCGCGCGTAACTCAATTAATTTATTGCTTAACTCGTCACGTTTACTCTTTAACTCACTTAATTTAGTTCTTACCTCATTTACGTTTATCTTCTCTAGAGTCTTCCTACGGTCCTCAATAATCTTATCAATATTGTAAAGCTCGCTACCGATTACTGAGTTCTTGCCTTTAGCTATCTTCTCGATATTGTTTAGTGCTGTCATGTACTTATCTAGTCCTAAAACCCTGTCAACAAGTTCTCTTCTCTGTTTATCATCAAGTATTAATGTCTGGTGTATGTTGAACTGAGGAACATACATCACGTTACTGAATATGTAGGTGCTTCTGCTCTTCCTAGGATCTTCTCTTAAGCTAAGTACTTCAAGTATCTTTTCAGTAAGATCTTCCGAAGAATAACTACTGCTTGATTCGAGCTTGGGCGTGCCGTCAGTAATACTGAAAATCATTATCCTGCCACTCCTATCGCCGTTGAGTTTTCTCTCAATTAGTATTAGCTTATCTCTATGTTTTACGAGAATCTTAACCATCGCTGAAGATGCACCAGCCCTCAGCAGGTCGTCTTTGTATGGACTGACGAAACCTATGAAAGGATCACTGCTTTTCTGGCCTCTAGGCAAGCCAAATAACGCGTAGTTAATACCCAGAAGTATTGAAGTTTTTCCAGTCCCGTTATCTCCATAAATAACTGTGGTTCCGGAGGGTGGGAAAACAATTATTTTATCAACGTAACTCCTGATATTCCTTAACCTAACTCCTAGAATCCTCGTCTTCACTCACCTCATTTAAGAGAACTTTCGGAACTCTCTCTAAGTCTTTTTCTCTGACCTCCTTGTTAAACTCCTCCTTTATCTCCTCCTCAAAATCAAAGTAGGCTGGAACATAGACAGGTATAGGCTCACTAACACTTAAGTCAGGAGTATAGAGGAATCCCTCCCTATCACTAAGGCTTGGCAGAGCTTCCGCCGGGATCCCTATGTTGCTCATGTAATCTATATCGCTTCTATGTTTAGTTCTTAAAGCTATTAAGGTGTTGAAGTTTGCTAGTATTTGTTTCTCAATCATGGTTGCTACCTGAGACAAAGCTATCAAGCCTATACCGAATTTCCTCCCTTCTCTAGCTAGCCTAGCAAATATGTTGTAGGGACTTGAAACTTTCTCAGGGCTAAGATATAGTGGTGCTTCCTCAGAAACAACAGCTACTACAGGCTTCTTTCTCGCCTCCTCAACACCGGTAAGCATTCTCTCCTCAAAAAGCCTCCTTAAAACACTAATGATAATCATGTCACCAAGAAATAAGGGCAGTTTAGAAACATCAAGGATTACTAACACACCCTTATCAAGCTCATTATATATATTGCTAAGATCTAACGCGCCTGAAGCGAGCTTAGAAAACTCACTACCCTTAACATCTTTCCACGGGTAAGAAGCTTGAGGTACTTTAAACGTTTCTACAGCAGAATCAACTATAGCATTAAGTAATGTTGCTAATGATTGAGGGTCTTTAAGTATTGGTGAAACCTTAAATACTGAGTTCTCATCATCGATTACGTTAACAGGCACTTTCTTACCATTAGCTACTAAGTTTTCTGTTTTTTCTCGCCAACCAAAAACTGATAAGATCATTCTTCTAAAATCTCTCAATGTGTTGACGTAAATCCCAGCATCAACTAATACTTTATAAATACCTTTCTTTGCAGGCTCTCTAACGCCTTCGTACCTGACTACGTTACTGGTTATGAGTGGTATGAGGGCTAGGAGATTCCCTGTAGGATTCTCATTCTTATCAATGAAAACCCTAACACACGACTCACTAATTTTATGTTCCTTGGTTTGTTGAAGCTTCTTAACAGAGACAGACTCACTATGCTGAGATGAATGAATCTCGGATGCGTTCTTAATTAATGTAGCAAGTACTGAAGTAATCTCAAGCAACTCACTAACGTCCTTACCAAAAAGTCCTGCTGCGTTGATAACGTCGTAAATATTCACACTCGCAGCGTCTAAGCTTCCTTCAGAATGTGTTACATTTACTTTTACTAAAGGTTGCCTACCAGAGTCCTTAACATTGGTCTTGAATGTGTAGATGTAAATGCCACTATACGAACCTCTTAACCTCTCATTTAGTCTTAATGCCTTACTCAAAACATCCACGAATTTTTCAGTCCCAGAGTACTCGCCGTGTCTATCAGCAATAATCCAGGAGATAGGGTTCTCACCGTACCTACACCACTGAGTTATTATACCCATAACGCTTGTAGTCTTGCCGGAACCTGTCTGACCAGAAATGAGGACGTGCTTAGGTATCATTTCGTTGAGGTTTAGCTTCAAGCAAGCATTCCTAAAATACTTTTCTTGCGTAAGTTCCTTAACTGAGGCTATCCCGGCTCTGAGCCACGCGATAGGGACTGCATTATCCTCTTTCTTAGGTATTCCATGACTCAATAAACTCATAATATTTTCTGATTCTTCATCACCGCTCTTAAGAACGTAGACAGGAACGTCTAAAGGTGGAGGTTGACTAGGTCTTATAACAACACTTCTAACCTCGTTGCCAGATCTTATATCTCTTATCTCGAAAATAGGTATTGTTTTAGCTAGTGTTGTTTTCTCAACGCCGTAAGTGTATTGAGAATACCCTTCTTTAGCTATGAAGGAGGTTGGGGATACTGGTATCTCTCCTTCAAACCCACTCACCTGAAGTAGTATGTAGCCTGACTCAGTCTTGACGTAGAGTATATCACCAATGCCTGGCCTGTAGTCATTACGGGATATTAACACGTGTGTTATTCCGTCACGCCACGCGTAAGTGCGACCTATACTTACAGCCACTTCAATCACCTATACCCATACCTCATACGAGTTGTAGGAGAAAAAACCTGAACCAAAACATCAGCCAGCTCATCCTCTAAAGAGCTACGTACTAAGCCTATTAAGATATCTTCGAACACTTTACTCTCCTCTCCACTAAACCTAACCCCTCTATCTACCTCCATATACCCTAAAGGAGGCTCACCAACGAGCTTAGATCTAATCCGGAAAAGCTCACTAACCACCTCGTTCAAGACTTTCTTAACATCAGTAGCTACACTAACATTAAACCTGACTACATCACTTACTGAGAGGATAGGTTCCGGCACGTGCAAGTCTAAAACAAAAACGTTCTTGAGGTCTGGTGTTAGGGGGAACCTAGCGACGTACACGTTATTCTTCTCGTAAACAACCCTATTTACTATTTCGATAATCTCCTTAACTAGATTCTTTCTCTCAGGTATCGCCAGTTGTTCCGACAGAATCCTGCATATGTCCTTACTCCCACCTAAGTTAGGGATTGTGTAGAGTCCGCCAGACGCATTCTTCACATTCCGGAATATTTTGTAGCTGCGAGCTATGTAGGTAAATTTTGTTGTTTTAGAGAGACCTACGATCCTCCAGAGGAGGTTCCTAATAGTCTCTACATCAAGACCTGTAAATGCAGAAACAATGTTTAAGCCGTCCACACGATCGCTACTAGCTCTTTCAATAGCAAACCATTTTATCAGAGTACCATCTAGAACTACATATCCTGGTTTAAGTCCTATCTCCTTAGTCTTATGCAGGAGTTTGACTGCGTAAGCTAGCTCAATCAATCCCTCAATATACTTAGTAAATCTAGTGAAGAAACGTGGTTTTTTCTTAAATAATGGTTTCACAAACTCTTTGGCGAATCTGTTTATCTCTTGTGAAGCAAGAAGATCACTACCAGGGTTCTCAAAAAGTAGTGAGTTACTGTTCGCGGATCTCACCTTAACTTTGAATTCATATTTTTCTCCTGAAGGTTGTCTGCTAGAATATAAGAGTATGCTCTCCACTGAAGACTTATTTAAGACTTCATTAACTGTTAGTAGTTTCCCGTCTGTGTCTCTCAATAAAGCACCGATTTTTATAGGAATTATAAAGGAAATATCTGTTTTGTATGTTCTAAAACCTGCGTCAACGAAACCTATAACAAATGATTCACTCGAAGTTTTCATGTTTACTACTTCGTAGTAAGACTTAAGTACTTGGTCTCTTATTCTTACTAACTCATTGTTTCTAGCGCTCAGGTAATCTTCTCTGAGGTCCTCAATTACTTCACTAAGTATGTTAATTAGTTTCCCTTGACTCATTAAGTATCTCCTCTATTACCTTCATTAACTCCTTAAACATTTCTTCATAGAATTCTTCCTCACTACTGCCTTCAAGCTTCTTTCTACCCAGAATATTAATGAGTTCTAATATCTTTTCTGAGGTTGTTTTAAGACCTAATTTCCTGGCTAGATCTTCTGCTACAGATCTCTCTATAGCATTTATGTAACCTTCATTCGGCTTCACTTCTATTTCTATGGATCCTTCTCTGGTCTTGAGTTCTGTATTAAGCATGAGAGACGTATTGCTGCTCTTCAGCTCTGTTTTTAGGCGGTCTGCTCCGTAGAGGAGTTTTCCAAGCTTATCTGCCTTAACATTAGTTAAGTCGATTAACAAGACTTTGTAATTTCCGTGCATATCTCTAGATAACTTTTTAATGTAGTTCAGAATCTCATTTACGTCAGTAAAGGAAATCCTTTCGTACAAAACCTCAACACCGAAGTCGCTCCACAAACTCTTCACTTTAGGTACTTCCTTGTCAGGCTCAACAACTAAGAACCTTCTCTTGAAGCCTTTACTTCTGAGTTCGTATGTTTCGCGTAGATCGTTCCTGTCCCTACCTATTGGTGCACCAGCATATGCTGCCCTCAACCTGAACTCGTGAGATAGTGGGATGGGGTAATGAATATGTCCTAAAGCAACGTAGGTTACTTTATCTGGAAGCTTCCTTAACCACTCATCACTTGAAATAGAGATCTTCCCATATCTGTTCTCAAAATCTCCCGGGTTGTAACCGTAAAACTTTACGCTGGTATGAGCTAGCACTATAACAGGCTTCTTAACCTCATTTATGTTTTTGAAATCAACCTTACTCTCACTCAGTAACTTAACTTCAAAACTTCTCTTAAGTCCTGGCACCCCGTAAAAAACATACTCACCTAGTTCTAGAGGCTCTAATAAGAGTTTCTCATTAACTTCTTCATGTCTGGTTAAGTGTATTAAGCCAGCATCCCTCAAAACATGAACGAAATCACTACCTCTAACAGAGATGTCGTGACTTCCTGGAACACTAATCACGAAAATACCACGATCTCTCAACTCTTTTAATTCCCTAACAACGTACCTCAGAAGAGAGTAATTCTCGAACTTGGGTCTCTCAAATAAATCACCTGAGATTACTAAATACTTAATATTATTTTCTTTTACATAATCAACTATTTCTTTCAAAGCTCTGAGGGGGGCTTCTGAGAGAGGGATATCACTAAATGCACCTATATGTAGGTCAGCAGTATGAACGAGCAACTTATTCTCATCCCCAATAAAACTTGAGTTAGAAACCTTTAAATTACTGGATCGACTTTAGTAGGTTTATTATTCTACACAACCGAAAGGCTTATATAGGTGCACCAACCTATACTTTTGGTGCACTATCATGCACATACCTGACGGATACCTTTCACCAATTGTTGCTGGAATCACGCTGCTCCTAACATTGGGTTTTTTGTTAGTAGCTATCCGTAAAATTTCTTTAGTTAAAGAAACTCTAAATGAGAGAATATCTTTGTTTATTGCTTTGAGTGCGGGGATTTTCGTAGCACAAATGATTGCTTGGCCTATCCCAGGAGGTACTAGCCTGCATTTGATAGGAGGTGCATTAGTTGGAATTCTGGTGGGTCCTTGGCTAGGCATTCTATCCATGACTCTAGTGCTCTTAGTCCAGTGTTTAGTCTTCCACGATGGTGGATTAACAGCTATAGGAGCTAACATACTAAATATGGGTATTGTAGGAGTTCTAGTTGGTTATGCCGTATTCAAGACTGCCTATAGAGCTACTAAGAAAGTGTGGTTAGGTAGCTTTCTTGCTGGGTGGTTCAGCTTAATACTAGCTGGACTTGCGTGTGGTATTGAGTTAGGAGCTTCATGGAATTCCACACTACCAATATATGTGATGACTTCATGGCATGCAGTCTTAGGTCTTGTGGAGGGCTTAATAACTAGTAGTGTAGTGAGTTACCTAACTATGAAATCCCCTAAGGTTGTTGGGTGGTCTTAATGTTCTCTCGTAAAACACTACTCACTCTACTCGCACTACTTGTAATAAGTCCGATCTTTGGTGTTATCTTAGCTGATATATTAGGGTATCACGAACCCCTAGATTTAGCGGCTGAGGAGTTAGGATTAAATGAATCTGAATTTACATGGACTCCTCTGAAGGACTATACCATACCTAACTTACCTGATTGGCTAGGATACATACTATGTGGTGCTTTAGGGATACTAATAATAGTGTTCATAGGCTTCTTAATAAAGACCGCGATAGGGCGCTAAAGAATTGAATTCCGCAGTAGTTAGGAGATTTCTTGAGGCTACTTCCCAAACTCTAGAGATAATTGATTTGCGAGGCTACGGGGAAGTCTCTCCTGTTTTTATAGTAATGTCCTTAATTATCATAATCCTAACTTCCTTCACAACAAACTTGTATGTAGCTATCCTTACGTTGATTACTTCAGCCGTAATACTTATCACACATGG
Source organism: Candidatus Zestomicrobium tamdykulense (assembly GCA_039889305.1). GTDB lineage: Archaea > Thermoproteota > Thermoprotei_A > Sulfolobales > NBVN01 > Zestomicrobium > Zestomicrobium tamdykulense. The sequence goes on from JAVVFV010000004.1 coordinate 27,772, forward strand.
TTCAAGAAACTACCTAAGAAGACTTTCTTCAGCTCTCGTATATGTGTTTCTGTTTTCTTTATTAGCTCTATTACCTTTCTTAATCAAGGGTTCTGTGAGCCTCTACTTCCTCTACGTACTTAGAGCTATGAGTGCGGCTAGCTTCTTACTAGCTATGACGATAGTCTTGGGCTGGAAAGGACTAAGCGACTTTATGAGAGAGCTTAGACTACCTGACATAGCACTACTCCTACTAGTACATATTAAGATAATTGTTGTTTTACTTCGCGATACATCGAAAATACTCTTAAGCAGGGAGGCAAGACTGATTAGTGATAATAGCATAGGGAGTTTACCGACCCACATCACCGTGATAGGAGATCTTATACTTAGGAGTAGTGAGAGGAGCAGGAGAGCTCTCCTAGCTGTGGAAGCTAGGACGTTTGGTGAAGCATCTGATCAACTAAGTTTCCGCAAGTCCTTAAGACTATCAAAACTCGACATGCTAGCTTCTCTAGTAGCATCTATAGAACTTTTAATATGCTTGATTAGTGAGAAACCTTGGTAACTAAGCTACAGCTAAAAAATGTGTGGTTCAGATACTCTGGAGAAGAAGACTACGTTTTAAGAGGTGCGGAATTAAATCTAAGTAAGTCGGAACTCGTAGTAGTTAGAGGTCCTAACGGCTCAGGTAAAACAACCCTAATCTTAGTGGCTGCCGGACTCTTAAGACCTGAGAGTGGGGAGGTATTACTAGAAGGTAAGCCAATATACGAGCAATTACCACTAGCTAGGAGGAAGATAGGAGTGACTTTTCAAGACCCAGATGATCAGTTCTTTAATGCTACAGTATATGATGAGATAGCTTTTGCATTAAGGCAGCTCAAAATTAGTGAGGAGACAGTGAAAACACGCGTTACTGAAGTTGCTCGTCGACTAGGTATAGAACACCTACTAAGTAAGTTACCCTACAGATTGAGTGGTGGGGAGAAGGTTAAGGTAGCTCTAGCTTCAATCCTAGTATACAGGCCTGAAATACTACTACTTGATGAACCGACCGCGTACTTAACACCTGAAAGTAAGAATGAAGTAATGAAGATTCTTAAGGAACTCAAGGAATGTGGGAACTCTATCCTCATAGCTACGAATGACCCAGACATAACTAAATACTCAGTAGATAGAGTCTTGAAGATAGTCAATGGTAAATTATTTGCTGAATAAGTTAACACAATTAGTTACTCTAAGAACCTAACTTCATGAAAGAACCTACGCAAGCTTTACAACTTTGTTAAATTACCGTCTTTGTTGAGGGAAAAAATCCCTTTTGCTTAGTGCAGTAGGTGCTTAACTGGATTCTGTTGTGCTCTTTGCTTGTTCCGATATAGTGGTAGGTATTGAGGGTAGTGCCGGGAAGGTTTCCTTCATTCTCTGTTCCGCAACTACCTTAGCTTCCTCAAGTATCTTCCTAGCATCAGGTGTTGCATACATGCTTACACTGCCGACACCTATCATCTCGCCAGCCTCCATGACAGTTTCTTGCAGTATGTCCTGTATCTCGCCTAGCTCTATACCTATTTCGGGTAGTGTGTTCTTTATTGCTTCTCTTACATCCTTAACTACTCCTACTACGGGGCCTAGGTATGCAGCTACCTCACCGATCTCTCTTATTGACTCTATTCTTAAGCCTATCTGCTCCAGAGCTACCTGAACTAGGAAGAGACTCTTAGCAACTTTCCTTAACTCAGCTACTTCGTTTGCATACATTACTGCTCTAGTCTGATCCTTAGACATTAGGGCGTCAACAACTCTCTCAAAGAGTTCTTTGTCCCTGGCCTTAAGTCTATCTAGATAGACCTCAAGCCTTCTAGTCATAGAATTTAGCTTGTAGTTAGCCATAGCAAGCCTGTATCTCAGTGGTTTTTCCTTAACGAATAGCTCCTTGAGATGATCACCTACGCTCTTCTCCTTCCCCCTCCATGACTTCTCAAACTCCTTAAAGTTCGAACCCAAGTATACTTCACCAACGAATGTCTTAAGACCAAGAAATGCTTTTAAAGTGTCAGGTTCTTTTCATATTCAGAGATTTAGAGGTGGAAATCCTTATGGAGCTTAATCAATTCCTGAAAGAATATCTTGACTGGACTCAACTAATTGAGGAAGTTGATGTGGTGGAGCCTGTTAATATTGTACCTCTAAAAGAAAGTATTGAAGGATTACTATTAATAGGAATGGGTGGTTCAGGAATAGTTGGGGACGTAATATACTCACTCTCCTCAGAGATTCTTGAAATACCTGTAACACTAGTTAAGGACTTTCAAGTCCCTAAGTGGGTTGGTAGGGGCTGGTTAGCAGTAGCTGTGAGCTACTCAGGTGATACTGTCGAGACTCTTACATGCCTTAATGAAGTTGTTCGGAGAGGATCTCAAGTAGCTGTAGTGGCTTCAGGTGGTGAGATGATTAGATTTGCTGAGAAAATGAAACTCCCTTACGTTGTAGTGCCTCCTGGCAGGACACCAAGATCTTCATTTCCGGCACTCCTGCTAGCAACCTTTAAGATACTTAAGAGTTTCGGGATAGATCTAGGTGTTCCGCAGGGGAAGCAATTAACAGAGTTTCTTAAACGTGAAGACCCTTTAAAATTAGGTTACGAGCTTTCTGAAAGGTTACTGGGTAAGATACCTGTGTTCGTGAGTTCAACTAGGTACTACCCCCTAGCTCTAAGAGCTAAGGACGAATTCAATGAAAACGCTAAAGTACCTGCTAAGGTTGAGACATATCCTGAGGGGTTCCACAACGACATAGTTGGTTGGGAAGCGTGGTTCGGGCTCTTCAGTATAGTTATTTTTAGAGAGAAAAATGATGCGGTCTTGGGATTCCTGAGAGAGACTTTGTTAAGTGCTGGGCTAGAGGTAACGACTTACGAATTAAGTAATGCTTACGTGCAGGAAGTAGTAAAATGGTCTCAGATAGTAGGTATTGCTTCAGTAGTGTTAGCTACGAAACGTGGTTTAGATCCTAGAGAAACTAAACACATACGTAAATATAAAGAGTTCATTAAGCAAAACATATCACTTACTCTGCTAAGCTTATCAAGAGATAGATTGACGTAATATGTTAAAAATTAAAAGAAAAATTTAAAAAGGTCGATTAATCTTTAATAACGAGGTGAATTTAATGAATGAATTACGTCCTCTAGTTAAGGAAGCCTTACTATCGGCGTATGCTGGAGAGTCCATGGCTCAATCAAGATATAGAGCTTTCGAGGAGGTGGCTGAAAGGGAAGGATTTAAGAATGTAGCTAGGTTATTTAGAGCTATAGCGTTTGCTGAGCAGGTGCATGCTCGTAATCACTTAATGAGGATGGCTTCCGTAATGTCTGACCAGAAAGCTTGTGGTGGTGCTCCGATAGGGCTTGGTAACACGTCTCAGAATCTTGCTTTAGCGATTACGGGTGAAGAATTTGAAGTAAAGGAAATGTACCCTACGTATATAGCGATTGCGGAGTTCCACAAGGATGGGTCAGCAGAGAAAACCTTTAGATGGGCACTAGAAGCTGAGAAAATACATGCTGAGTTATACAGGAAGGCTAAGGAGCACGTGGACAAAGGAGAGGATATGCCTCTAGAAGATAAAGTATGGATATGCCCAGTATGCGGGCACACACACGTAGGTCCTGAAGCACCGGAAAAATGCCCAGTATGCGGGGTCCCTCGAAATAAGTATATTGGCTTTTAGCATAATAAGACCAAAATCTCTAACTTATTATTCTTGTTACTACTTTTGGAAAGGATTAAGATGTTGCTAGCTAACTGGAGACTCGTTAGGGAGCTCTTAGAAACTGTTGATGTTGCTCTAGAAGTAGTTGATGTTAGAGACCCCCTAACTACTAGGAACAAAAGATTTGAGAGGCTTTGTAGTGAGTTAAGAACTAAGTACGTTGTAGTACTGAATAAATCTGATCTTGTGCCACGTGATGTGGTGCGTGCTTGGGTTAAGTACTTTGAAGAATTTGAGGGTGTGAGAGCAGTACCTATCTCAGCACAGAAGAGGTTAGGCACACTTAAACTAAGAAAAATTATTAGGAGACTTAGCGATAAGAAACCATTAATAGTTGGGGTTTTCGGCATACCTAAGGTAGGTAAGTCAACACTCATTAATACTTGGGCAGGCAGACACGCAACTAGGACATCCCCCTACCCAGGAACACCCGGCTACACGAAGAAAGCTCAGCTATTCAATGTTGGTGGAGGAATCTACTTACTTGATACCCCAGGTATAATACCTGCGGAGGAGGATGAAGTGCAAGTAGATATAAGGATGAACCCAGTAGACGTCATAAGAAATCCTGTTGCTACCGCCGCAGGACTGATAAAGAAAATAACAACACATAACCCTAAAGCATTTAAAGAAGCTTACGGAATTGATAGTTCTGATCCTGACACCATATTGCGGGAGCTAGCCCTCAGGAGAGGATGGGTATATAAGAGCGATAAAGAACCCATAATCACTGAATCAGCGAAGCTAATTATTAGGGACTACCTAGATGGGAAAATAAGATTCTATGTCTTGCCTCCAAGAAAATCACCTTAAAATCTGTGTTGCCGGCTACCGAGGTTGGTCGTACTAGCTCTCAACAATCCTTAGTATGGTGTTTTTATCTAACGTACTTACTGTTAGGTATTTCTCACTCAATATCTTTAAGTCTTTGTTGTCTCCCTGTATCATGACAGAGAATAGTCTTGCGTTAGCTTGCTTTAATTTTCTTTTTAAGGTGGTCACAGAAAGAGTGTCTTCACCATCCGTTATAACTACTATGTCGGAGTCTCTCTTAACTAAGCCACTACCAATTATGTCGTCACAAGCAGTTGTTATAGCTTTAGTTATGTCTGTCCCGCCACCATTCTTAACTCTGGCTAGATTCCTGATGAGATTTAAGAATTCTGCGAAGCTTGCTTTTCTAGAAATTCTTATTAGGTCGTGTGGAGCACCATCAAAGAATCTCATATAAAACTCACGTACTTCCCTTCTTGACTTTATGAGTAACGCTATAGCGGTTGCTTTAGCCCACTCTATTTTTTCACCCTCCATACTGCCTGACTTATCCGTAAGTAGGTAGAGAGGACCTAAAGATTTACTAATTTTCTTATCGTAAAGCAGGAGTTTGGATTCAGCGTAACTCAGTAGGAGGTACCTACGGGGGAATGCTAACTGAGTAGGAACTAACCTCTCTAGATCACTGCCTAAATCATAGCCGTTAAATTCTCCTCTATTGAATTTCTCGTACTTCTTTCTAGTTTTCCTAACAACATCAGGTATTAATGAAAGAACTTCTAAAATCTTACTAACGTCGGTCATCTTAGCTAGCCTCAAAACCTTCTCAGCATCTTCCTCTAAATCAAACTCACTCCCAACACCTGGCTTAATCCCTGTCGTATATAGGCGTTCAATCTTCTTCATAGTTTCAACTTCTCGTGTTACATTCTTTAGAGAGTCTCTTAGAATAGACTTTAAAACCTCATTTTGTGATTCTCTTAACTTCCTCACGTTAAAGAGTTCTTTCTTTTCTTCGAGGAATTCTGCAAAGTACTGAAGGATAGCGATGGTTGCGAGGGTTGATATGAAAGAATCTAATATTGTATGCTTTTTAATCTTCAGTAATTCCTCAGACTCATTCAATGTCTTGACTAAGTTGTAGTGCAGGTTATTTATCTCGGGACGCTTCTCAATTAAGGCGTGAGGTAGGTAGAGAGTATAGAAGAAGTCTGTTACTAACTCAGCAGTAATGAATTCTTTCTTTAGACCTAGTCTAGACGAGAGCTTAACTATCTTCTCTCCTCTATACCGGATGACAGGGTCTTCGTAATTAACTCCTAACAGAAAACCTCTACTCAAATCGACTAACCCTCCTGTTAACGATCTCCATGATGCTGTTTATTAGGTGCAGTACCTCCTCACTCAGTCTGAGAACCTGAGGATCTTGAGATTCCCTAATCATGTTGATTACCTTAGCTTTAGTTATTTCTAGCTCCCTAACAATATTCTCGAACTTAGCTGTAACAAAGGAGCTCTCTATACCTTCTAAAGACCTCACGTACTGATGTAATTCTCTTAAGTTAGCTCTTATCTCACTTAACTCCCTCACGTACTTGAAAGGAGTCTTTAGCTCCTCCGCTAAGACTGCATTAACCTTCTCTATATCGTCCCAGTCCCTCACAGCTAAGTACTTAATTGAGAGTAGGTCTTCCTCTGTCGCGTACATCCTGCCACTCAATATAGCGTTTGCTGCCACGACCTTCAAAGACTTACCTTTACGTCTATCAGTTAAGTGAACACCTCTACTCTCTAGTGCGGCTAAGAGTCTTAGTAGCTTACTTTCAATACTGCTTAAATCTACCTCAAATAATCTCTCATTAATCTTCCTGATTTCTTCTATGCTGAGTATCCTATCGCTGTCTCCACTCTTAAGACTTAATGAAGCCTGCTTCTCTAGCTCCCAAGAAGCTCTTAATAAATTCCTCCATAAGTCTTCTTGAACAGGTCTAACGAAATGTCTTAGTAAGAACCTATCATAAACAGATTGAATCTCAGGGTCCTCAGGTACCTCGTTACTAGCACCGAAAAGAGTCCACAAATTAACTCTCAATTCTGTGAACCCATCATAGAGTATCCTTTCTTGGAGGAGAGTATTAAGAGCGTTCAAGATAGCTGAGTTAGCCTTAAATATCTCGTCTAAGAAAGCTATCTGAGCGTCAGGTAATTTACCTACAGTCAACCTAACGTATTTCCCTTCCTCAAGCGCTCTAATATCTAGGGGCCCGAAAAGCTCTGAGGGCTCGGTATACCTAGTCAGTAAGTACTTGAAGAACCTGGCATTAAGAAGTTCAGCAGCTCTCCTCACCAGAGCTGATTTAGCTGTGTTATGCGATAATAATCCGTTAGTAAAGAATGCGTGTGTTCCGGGCACGTGGAAGTCGTAGACTCTCACCCAACCCTTAACTCGCCTTACTAACTTAACAGCATCCCAACTAAGATTGGTTGAGTGGTCTTCACCTAACTCGGCAGACTTAATTAATGAAGCAAGTCTGCGCTTCTTGCTTTCTGACACGAAACCTATCTTAGCTGAGAATTTCCTTAAGTTGTTCTCACCCTCTATCACGAGCTCGTGAGACTCGCAAGTACTTAAGCCCTCACTACAATCGAGAATAGTTGATAAGATGCCACTACGTAACAGCAGCATCTGGATCCCTTCTAGAAACACCCTACTCCTACTTCTCAAGACTAGGCGGGGACTCTCCCCATCCACTATTAAGTCAGTACTCTCGAAAACTCCTCTTAGGAAAGCCTCAGACACAATATTAGGTGATGAGAGAACTAGTCTCGGTACACGATTATTTACGGAATCGACGAGCAACCTAAGTAACTTGGTTAGGTATGTAGAAACACACACAATCATCCGTCCATCCATGGAATCAACCGAGCATGCTTCCGGACCTGAAATCTCCTCAATTAAATCAGTTAATTTCTGAAGTAGCTCGTTCTCATTGTTCCTCTTCTCTAAACCTATTGATTCACTACTTAGGAAGTAACCGCGAGTAGAGAAAATACCTAGTAATTCAGCGATTTTCTCGTTTAAGACCTTACTAATCTTACGATTAAACTTCACAATGAGATGCTCTATGCTAGGTATAGGTACTTGGTAGGAAGGTGAAGGCAACTTACTCAGAATCCTTACTTCATCACCTTCCCTGAGATTTCTTAACTCAACCCAGCCTCGACTAGTCATTACCGGGTGGTTAGCGGTCCCCCTTATCCTGAAACCTCTCTTAGTTACGATTTCGTAAGTCTCCCACACATCATACACGTGGAGTTCAGTAGCCTTGCTTGGGGGGAAGATAGGGAGCTCTGTTGTATAGATTCCTGGAGGTAGATCCTTAGCTATGTCTCCTACATAGGATAGTTTTCCGTCCTCAAAAGACACTATAGTATCTTCCGTGACACAACCAGGTTCTCCGATGAGGATTGCGTGCTCTCCTGTGAGTAAGGCAAGAACTACTACCCTAGACTCCTCATCCCTACCTACGAAGGGCTTTCTCAGCTCTTCCTCAAACTTCTGGATCCTAGTGATTAGCTCGTCTATCTTCAAGACCTCAGCATCTCCATATTAAACTACAGCATGAGACTGAATAAATTAGTGTGTTTGTAATTCACGCTAAGTTGCTTGGAATGCTTTACGGCTTAATCGCTGGTTTCCCGTTTGCGCACATACATACCTCATAGTTTAAAGACTTGATAATTTGATCTGTTAGACCTTCTCTTCTTAAGATGAAACAGAAGTCGCATGTTAAGTCGCTGAAACTAGTTTTTCTTGCTGCTAACTCTCCAGCTTTTTTATCTAGCAAATCTTTAAGTTGCGGTATGCTGACTAGCTTCTCCAACATTTTTGGTTTTCTTCTTTTATTCACTACGTAGTTAACGAGTGGCTGTGAAATGCTCAACATACGTGATACTTCTAGCTGAGTTAAGCCGTAATCACGTACTAGTTTCTCAGCTAAGTAGAGCCTGAGTGAAGGAAGCACGTCCCTAACATAGACCTCACAGTAGGACCTCACCTAACCACCAATAACTAAATTATTATCTAGACTTATATATATGGTATGAATACACCCAAATATAGTTTCCTCGATGTGAGGTGGGTTTCTAGTGTTGTTAGACCCTACAATTACTCACGGACTCGTAAAGAAATCTTCGTTCATGAAAGAACTTAAATAGGTAAGGATGGTTATCCAGGAACGAGTAATCGGGTGTGCAGCTATTGAGAGCTAAGTTAGGTGGAGTAGGGTCGCGAGGCTTTTTACTAGTTATACTTTTGGTTTTTTACGTGATGACGTACTTTCATAGAGTTATGACTGGAGTTATGAAGTCGGAGATTGATCATATAGCACTTAAGAATAATATCGATCTAGACTTACTACTTGCAGTTCTTACGTCAGCATATTTCTATGCTTACACGTTAGCTCAACTCTTTATAGGAGTGCTGCTAGATTCTTTCGGGATTAAGAGAATAGGATCTTTATTCGCTATCATAATGTTTGCTGGAATTTTTATGATGTATTTCATGAGTCCTCAATCCTTAATTTTAGGGAGAGCTATCGTGGGTTTCTCGTGTGCAGCAGCTTTTCTAGCATATCAGAGAGCAACCTCACTAAGCTACAGTAGAGAGATGCAGGGGAGGTTAACATCGTATGCGTTGGTGGTGGGTAACTTGAGCGCAATGGTAGCTACTTATCCGTTAAGACTTGCGCTGAATGCTGCAGGACTGAAAACACTCCTAGAATTAATGATGATTGCAACACTAGTAGTTGCTGCACTCCTTTATCTCACCACCAAAGATTCCGGTACGAGTATGCAGGGCGGTAAACTAGTAGAAACGTTAAGTCATTTCAGGCACTTAGTGAGAGATCCGCATATGTGGGGGCTTAGCGCTGCGTCTATAGCGACGTACGGGACCACACTAGCTTACCAATCTACTTGGGGACAAAAATTATTAACAGGTCCTTTCAGGTTGAGTCTTGAGGTGAGTAGTCAGTACTTACTAGTTCTCGCACTAACATTCACACTGGCATCGCCGGTAGCCGGCTTCTTAAGTGATAGAGTGCTGGTTCGCAGAAAACCAGTAATAACTCTAGCTGTACTAACCTCCACAGCTTCATGGTCCTTAATGCTCTACGCTACCAAAGCAACCAGTACTGAGGTCCTAAGCGCTTCATTAGTCTTGCTAGGTATTGCTTCAGGATTTCATATAGTGGCACCACCGATGGCTAAAGAAGGCTACGACGCAAAATATTCCGCGACCTCAGTAGCTTTATTCAACATGATACTCTTTTCTGCAACAGCAATAATTCAGACAATATCAACTCTACTAGATCCCTACTACTCAATAATAATTCAGTTAATAGTGGCGATAGCTGGCACAGCACTAGTAACGATATTCGCGCGCGAAACATTAAAGAGAAACTAACTTATGGTAATGACCTTAACTTAATTAGTTGTTTTAGTGGGGCCGCGGGGATTTGAACCCCGGACCACGGGGACCCGAACCCCGCATTCTACCAAGCTAAACTACGGCCCCGAACAATAAAAACCAAAGGAGAATATAAAAAATTAAGAGTACCCTGGTTTTAAAGTGTGTTATTGAGGAACTACACTTATCATGAAAGCTTTATGCGTTGAATGTTTTACTGAATTAAGATTGCTTTATTTTTTGTGAGCTAGTCCAACTAAGTCTTTGATTCTTGTGTAGCCTAACTCATTAACCCATTCTTTTAGTCCTTTTAGTACTGAATCCACTAGTTCTTTAGGTTTTGTTGAGAGCGCTGAACCTATTTGGAGTGCTTTAGCACCAGCCAATATTAATTCTGCTGCCGAGATCCAGTCAACTATCCCCCCAACCCCTACTATCTCTGGTTCGTATTCTTTGTAGACATCATAAACAATCTTGACAGCTATTGGATGTATTGGAGGTCCTGACATTCCCCCGAAAACATTGGTGAGTATTGGTTTTGCCGTATATACGTCTATGACCATAGCTTTAACAGTATTGATTAGTGTTAATGCTTTAGCACCTCCTTCAAGCGCTTTACCAGACGACTTAACATAGTTGTCGCTTAGGCCTAATTTAGCTATTACTGGGGTGCTGCTTAAGGAGCTTACTGCCTTAACGACTTCGTAAACGTTTGTGGGGTCACTCCCGATATCGAGTCCGTAGCCTCTTGTGTGGGGGCAGCTGAGATTTAATTCAAGCATATCTGCGCCTGAATCGAGAGCAACTGTTGAGACTTTGACGAATTCTTCTAGACTTGAGCCGCCAACACTAACTATGGTTACTAACTCTAACTCCTTACCCCTCCTCACTACTTGAGGCAGTAACTCAATACCTGGGTTAGCTAAGCCTACAGCATTTATGTATCCGCAGTTCCTAAGCTTAAATATTATTGGTGGTCCATAACCCTCTCTCGGCTTCTCAGTAAATGTTTTAGTTACTATGGCTGCTAAACCGTAGCTAGCTAACCTAGTTATGTGTTCCGGAGTAGCTCCAAGAATACCGCTAGCATTCATTAGAACGTGCTTAAGCCTTACCCCAGCTAAGACAATACTTAAGTCTACATCACGACCTGAGATACTGCATCACCTCCTCACACTTAAACGCTGGCCCGTCAACACACAGTAGTTTGTCTGTGTTAGGTAGTATACAGGAACCACAAAGTCCAAGACCGCACTTAACTATAGTCTCTAAAACCACGTAGGTGTTGAGTCCTGAAGTGACTTCACATAGAGATTTAAGCATCCCTCTAGGACCGACACCAATTACTAAGTCGTACTTATACTTACTTACTAGTTCTCTGGCTAGTTCCGAAGCCATCCCACAATAACCAATACTACAATCCTCTGTAGCTATGTGGATATACTCAACACCACTCATTATGGAGCCTAAGTTAAAGAGCTCGCTTCTCTTCTTAACCCCCCAAACAACCTCAAACCTACATCCTCTATAAGCCAAGTACTTAGTTATGTACGGTGTTGGTGCAACGCCCGAACCTCCAACAACAAGCAGGGTGGAAGATCCTTCAACTATCTTGAGAGGCTTGCCTAAAGGGCCTTTAAGACCTAAGTAAGACCCTGAACCAAGCTTAGATAAAGCGTTGGTACCGACACCCTTAACCTCATAAATGAATGATATACCTTCCTCATCATAATCAGCTACACTCAACGGTATCTCATCAACTCCTGGTATCCAAACCATGAAAAATTGAGGCGGTTCAGGAGTTACTAAGCTATGCAGGGGCCTCACCTTAATCATTCGGAACCTACTACTCAAGACATTATTGAAATAAACCTTAGCAGGCGTTACTGAGTATGTGTGCTTCTGCAAAGCTTCGTTACCCGGACACGAAAACCAATCCCTACCCACTGAACCCGCCAATATATTGCGTGAGTGCTTATAAGTTTAGTGCTGATTTATCGAGGCAATGAAGTCGCTACGTAAAAATTAGGCTTATTTAGGTGCTCTTGTTTAGGTAGTGAGATGATATGATGACCCAGCTCATTACTAGTATTTTCTTGGTTGTCTTGAGTGCGTTGACTCCTATATCAGAGGTTAGGGGCGCTATACCTTTAGCGTATCTACTTACCCAAGACGTAAGTACTAGGTGGTTGCTTGTTGTCTTAGCTGTTTTATGTAATTCTTTAGTTCCTTTCATGGCTTTGAAAATACTTCAATTTCTGGAGAACATGTTACTGAGTTCTAGTAATAGATTAATGAAGATTGTTGCGCGCCTATATTCTCGATTGATGGATAATGCTAGGGAAAAAGGGCATAAGTATTTGGGTAAGTGGGGTTATTTAGGTCTAGTAGTTTTTGTTGCGATACCTCTACCCCTAACAGGAGCTTGGACTGCCTCGCTGATCGCTCACATATTCGGTTTAAGTAGGTTGAGAGCCGCACTAGCTATAGTTATTGGGGTAGTGATAGCTTCCTCCATAGTCGTGTTAGCTTTGGAGGGAGTTATAGCTATAATAAACTTGTTATTATAGATTCTCATAAAGAATTAAAACACTATAAGAAAGACTTTATTAATTAGCTGAGTATAGTTACGTTTACTGGAGAGAGATGCCTGTACTAAGGTTAGTGATTGAAGGTGTTGTTCAGGGGGTTGGCTTCAGACCTTTCATCCATAGGTTAGGGTTAAGACTAGGTGTGAAAGGTTATTTGAGAAACGTTGGTGGTTCAGAAGTTGAGGTTGTTGTTGAGGGTGATTACGAAACTCTCGCAAGATTCGTTAATAAGCTGGTAAGCGAGAAACCCCTCACAGCACGTGTTGAGGAGATAGAGATTGAAGTTCTGGATAATGCAGGCAATTTCAGGGACTTCGTTATACTGAGTAGTGATGTTAAAGCTATAAAGAGATCTATGATACCTCCAGACTTCGCTATATGTGATGACTGCTTAAGAGAAGTTCTGAATCCTCTTGATAGGAGGTATAGGTATGCATTCAATTCGTGTGCTTGGTGCGGACCTAGATTCACAATGATATATAGGGTGCCATATGATAGGGAGAACACCTCCATGAGTAAATATAGGTTGTGTGATGAGTGTTCCAGAGAATATAGTGATGTTGAGGATTTGAGGAGGTATCACGCTCAGGGCATAAGCTGTCCTGAAGACGGTCCCAGACTCTGGCTAACAGATAATGCTGGAACCTTAATTGAGTCTAAAGACCCTATTAAGGAAGCGTCTAGACTTATTGAGGAGGGCGCTATAGTAGCTATTAAGGGGATTGGCGGGTACCACATAGCTTCTCTAGCTACTGATGACGACGTAGTCCTTAAGTTAAGGAAGAGGAAGGAGAGACCTACTAAGCCTTTTGCTATCATGGGGCTCGACACGCAGGTTTTGAGAGACATAGTAGTGATTAACGAGAAAGCTGAGGAACTACTTAGATCGCCTGAGAGACCTATTGTTTTGCTTCCTAAGAAGGAAGGTTCACGAGTTTCTAAGTATGTCTCACCGAACATGAATGTTGAGGGTGTATTTACGGCTTACACAGCACTACATTACCTACTACTTCTCGACACAAGTGATAAGTTCCTTATAATGACTAGCGGTAACCCCAGAGGACAACCTATGTGTGTTAGTGAGGAATGTGTTTACGGTAAACTCAATAAAGTAGTTGATTATGTGTTAACTCATGATAGGGAAATAGTTAATAGAGCTGATGACTCAGTAGTACGATTCACTAACGAGAAACCAGTACTACTTAGGAGGGGTAGGGGGTACGCCCCTACCTGGATTAAGATAGGCAGCAAACTACCTAAGAACGTGATTGCTTTCGGGGCTGAGCTACAGTCAGCTGGTGCTGTAGGTTTCGAGGATAAGGTCGTATTAACCCAATATATAGGTGATGCTGACGACCTCGACACGCTTGAGGATCTCTCAAAATACCTTAGGTTCCTCATAAATAATTATAGGGTGGACGTAAGCAAATCTGTTGTCGTTATAGATAAGCACCCGTACTACAACTCAAGTCGTTTGGGGAGATTCTACGCGCTAGATCAGGGTCTTGAGTTGCTTGAGGTACAACATCATTACGCTCACGCTCTAGCTACTATGGCTGACCAGAAAATACTTGGAAGACCTACCATAGCTGTAGTGATGGATGGGGTGGGTTACGGCGATGATGGGGCTATTTGGGGTGGTGAGGTCTTAGTTATACGTGAGGATTTAAGTTACGCTAGGGTGGGTTCTCTCTCATATTTGCCCTTCGTAGGTGACGAATCTACTTATAGGCCAGCTAGGTACCTGGCCTCAAGCCTCCTCACTTTCATGGGTCCTGAGGAAGTTAAGGAAGTAGCTCTTAAGCTAGGTTTTGAGAGAGGGCTTAGAGGTCTTGATGAGATAGATATGCTGCATACTCTAGTCAGACACGGCGATTATGTGAGGTCTTCATCTACTGGAAGATTCCTGGATGCTGTTTCCGCACTACTAGGTGTGTGTTACGTGAGAACATATGAGGGTGAGCCAGCCATAACGTTAGAGGCGTTCTCACGCGGTGGTGAAGTCATTAAAGACTTAGTTGAGGACTTTAAAGTTTCTTATTCTGATGGTGCGTACGTAATTGATTTAGTTGAGTTCTTGAGTAGAACTATTGAGGTTTTAATGAATGCTGATCTGAAGGCGCGTGTGAAGGTCAGTGTAGGACGTACTAGTCAGTACGGGTTAGGACTTGCTTTAGGTAGAGTAGTAGTTAAGGTGATAGATAGTGGGTATTTCGAGCCTGACTTCATCGTTTTGGGTGGGGGCGCAGCAGTAAATGATTTCTTGGTGAGCGGGATTAAAGACTCCCTAAAAGAGCTTAAGATACCTATACTCTTGCCTGAGAAGGTTCCTCTAAATGATGGTGGGATAGCTCTTGGTCAGGTTGTTTCTATTTTATCAACTTAAGCAATCAGTAACTCAAAATATTTTTTAAGCTGTTCCATATTTATGTGTTCGGGATTAGGGAGGTGCTAAGCAAATGGAGAGAGTTAAAATAATTAAATACTCACCATGGCTAGTACACTTCAATACTGGTGCGTGCAATGGTTGTGATATTGAGGTTCTTGCCTCAATAACACCGCACTACGACCCGGAGAGGTTTGGGGTTAAGCTTGCTCCCTCCGTGAGGCATGGTGACGTATTGGTCGTCACGGGAGCTGTAACGAAGAAGGCTGCTGAAAGACTTAAGAGGCTCTACGAGCAAATGCCTGACCCAAAGTTTGTTGTTGCTGTGGGGGCTTGCGCTCTTAGTGGTGGGGTTTTTCAAGGTTCTTACTCAGTCGTGGGTGGAGCTGATAAGGTAGTTAAGGTTGATGTCTACGTGCCTGGATGCCCGCCTAGACCGGAAGCCATACTTGAGGGCATCATTAAGCTACTTAAGAAGTTAGAGGGAGGTAACGGTGATGGATCTAAATCTGGTTGATTTTCTTAAGGAGTACGTGATTAACTCTTACACTATGAAACCTAACAGAGTAGTTATTGAGGTGGAGGCAAGTAAGCTTAGGGAGGTATTCAGTAAATTAGCTGAGACTCTGGGTAGAGCAGCTTTCTACCTAGCAACCATAGAAGGCACGGACTTTCCTGAGAAAAACCTTATACGTATTGATTATTTCGTTAATGTGTTCAGGTACAACACATACCTAGTTATTCGAGCTTACCTGTCTAGAGAAAACCCTATCATACAGTCAGTGATTGACTTAGTTCCGGGTGCTCTGGCAGGCGAGTTAGAGACTCATGACTTCCTAGGAATAATATTTGATGGGAACAGCTACTTGAGGAGATCTTTCTTTGTTCCTGCGGATGTTTCGTCTAAAGATATCTACCCGCTAAGAAAAGATTCGGGTGTTTGAGATGGTTGAAGCTACACACCTGATCGAGATACCTTTAGCTGTTGAGATACCTGTAGGTCCTCAACATCCAGCGTTACACGAACCTCTATTGCTGAAGCTTTACGCTGACGGAGAAAGAGTAATTAAGGTTGATGTTATAACAGGCTATAATCATAGAGGTATAGAAAAGCTAACCGAGAAGAACACTTTTTATAGGGACATATTCATAGTTGGGCGTGTATGCGGTATATGTAATACGGTTCACACTAACTGTTACGTGAGAGCTCTCGAGTACATACTTGACGTAGATCCATCACCCAGAGCTAAGTACTTGAGAGTTCTCGCGATGGAGTTAGAGAGGATTCACAGCCACATGCTCATACTAGCCGTAACAGCCGAGCTCGCTGGATACGAAACTTTATTCATGTACTTGATGAAGGATAGGGAATACGTGATGAAATCTAAGGAGATACTGACTGGGCAGAGAGTAATGAGTGATTATATAATGGTTGGTGGTGTTAGGAGGGACATAGATGAGGTAAAGACTTCTAGAATATTGAGTATTATTGAAAGAGTTGAGGAGAGAGTAAAACATTATCATAAGGTTTTTCAGAAGGACGTGACAATCAATAAGAGACTGAGGGATGCGGGCAGGATAAAGCCTGAAGAAGCCCTAGCGCATTCCTTAGTAGGGCCTGTGGTTAGGGGTTCTGGTATAAAAACAGATGCGAGAATTCAGGATAAGTATGATGCTTACGGTGAGATACCGTTCAATGTTATTACAGAGGATTATGGTGATAGCTATGCGAGAGCTATGGTAAGGTTCGGAGAGCTCTACGAATCTATAAACATGGTGAAATACATCTTAACGCACTTACCTCAAGGCAATCCAGTACCTGACGAGAGAAAACTACCTAGAAGATTCCCGGCTGGTGAGTCTTACGCGACTGTTGAGGCTCCTAGAGGTGAATTAACATATTACGTCAGTAGTTCCGGTGGTGATAAGCCGTATAGAGTTAAGATAAGAACCCCGTCACTAAACAACATAGTTAATTCTGCTTTTGCTTACGTTGATCAGATGATAGCTGACGTACCTATTATTTTAGGGAGTTTTGATCCCTGCATATCCTGCATGGAGAGAGCAGTGATCACGGATCTAAGAAGAGGTGTTAAGTATCAAGTGTCTCTGAAGGATTTAGGAGGTGCTAGGAAGTGAAGCCAACTCTGATTAAGGAGGTTATTAAGGGGATATTCGTTAAGCCAGTGACTATACAATATCCTAAAGAACAAACACCTATAGAGCCAGATTTTAGAGGGAGGCAATACGCAGATCTGAAGAAGTGTATTGGTTGTTCTCTCTGTGCTATAGAGTGTCCTGCAAACGCTATAACGATGGTTAAAATCCCTGATGAGTATGCAGCGCCTAAAACCAATGCTAGGAGGATATACCCAGTAATCAATTACTTCAGGTGTGTTTTTTGTTACAGGTGTGTTACCGTGTGTCCTGTAAATGCGTATTTAGTCACTAACGAGTACAGACTTGCTTCTTCAGCTCCTATAGAATCTAGTGAGCTTTCCTTATCAACCACTACTAAGGCTGGTGGTGTTTAATGAATCCTGAACCATACTTACTAGTAGTCTTCTGGGCACTACCTATCTACTTAGTAGCTTTTGTGTTGTACTCAGTGAGAGCTGTTAAAGGACCTACAATACCTGACAGCGTGTTAGCTATAGACTCTATGAGTTATGATTTAGCAGCTTTCATGACTATCTTAAGTATACTTTTCCGCTCCTTCATCTTAATAGTTGTAGCTATAGTCTTGGCTTTATGGGTATTCGCTCTAGATATTTACGTGGCTAAGTATCTTGAGTCTAGAGAGATGGGTGAGTAATTATGGTAGAGGAACTTATTAATGAAATATTAATGGTTGTAGGAACTTTAATGATAGTAGTAGGAGCTGTAGCAGATCTTATAGGGTCTATAGGACTACTAAGATTCCCTAACTTTTTTGTGAGGCTACATGCAGCTACCGTAGGAACTATATGGGGTGCTTTCGTCCCGCTAATAGGAGCTGCTCTCTTCGCTGCCGGTTACGTTGAGTTAGGAACATATAGATGGTTTGTTGCGGAGGGAGCAATAGTGACTGCTCTACTGATACTGCTTTTAGGCCCTGTAGGCTCTCACGCACTAGCCAGAGCCTCCTACAGGTCTAAAGCAGCAGTTCCTTACCCGTTAATTCACGATGCTTTGAAAGAGAAGTTTAGAGAAGGTGAGGAGAAATGATTGAATTAAACACGTTGACTTACTTACTCATGGCTGTAGGAGGAGTTATATCGCTTACCGCAACATATTTGGCTGTTCTAGAAAGTAACTTAATTAAGGCAGTAGTTTTTTCCGCGTTACAAAGTACTGTATACGTTGTACTTTTCTATCTGCTCATGGCTCCTGACATAGCGTTAGTTTATATACCAGTATCTGTGGGTTTGTATCCCGCAGTAATTCTTTTTCTGACAAAGAAGACTGAAAAAGTTGAGAGTGATTCGAAAGAGGTGTTAGCAAGTGAGGATTAAAAAACTCTTGGTGTTAAGCAGCTTAGTATTGTTTGTTCTCATGTTCTCATTAGCGTTTACTAGAGGTGCTTTAGGTTATTATCCACTCCCACTACCTGGTATTAGGATGTTAGCTTCCTGGTATCTCTATACGACACTGAACCCGCAGTACACGAAGTTCACAGCTATGAGTCCTGAAGCAGTCGCGGCTATACTCTGGGATTATAGAGGTCTTGACACACTATTCGAAACTGCTGTTTTCTTTCTAGCTATAGTTAGTGCATTAACTTTAATGAGAGGTATAACGCTTAAGAGTGTCTTAGACTATGCAAGCAATAAAGACGGTAATTATGGGTTAAGCCTAATAAGTAAGACTGCAGCTAAATTATTAACACCACTAATAATCGTAGTAAGTGCTTCTATACTTTACGAACACCTACTACCTGGAGGAGGATTTCAAGGAGGTTCTGCTGCGGCAGTAGCTCCACTCTTAGTCCTAGTGATTTTCTCAGTATATTTCTTACTCAGTAAGGGTGTTTCCGAGAAACCCATGCTTATGTTAATAACTGCAGGTCTTATAGGAATATACTTAACCGCTCTAGCAGCGGTCTTTATAGGTCTGCTCACAGGACTTAACGCTTACGTTTTTCAGAACCAACCTAAATTTGACGCACCAGTAGGTTTGCCAGCCAAAATCTCAGACACATTAATAAGTGGTTCACTACTCTTCTTTAATATTTTCGAGTATCTGGCGGTGGCTGGTGGGTTTACTCTGGTTTTTATATTACTCTCCGTGCCTGAGGAGGTAGTCAAGAGTTTTATTAGTGGTGAGACATATGAATGAATTAAACACTTTCTTATTTAATATCTTGCTGTTTAGTCTTTTCTTTAATGTAGGCATATCACTATACGGCATCTTCGTAAGACCAAGTCTAATAAAGAAGATAATCTCCTTAACAATATTCGCAGATACTGCTAATATCCTAGCTATAGTTGTGGGTTATAGGAGGTGGCCATCACCAGAACAACCACCTATATCCCCAATTATAACTAGCACCGAACCAACGAGCGAGGACCTAATACAATTCATCAACAGAGCTGTAGACCCACTACCTCAAGCACTAGTTTTAACAGCCATAGTTATAGGTCTTGCTGTCACACTATTCTTAGTCTTCCTCACACTACAAGTCTACAGGCTCTACGGAACAACAGATGTTAGGAAGATAGCTAAGTTAAGGGGGTGACTCAGGTTGAGGTTTGCAGGTAAGGTTTTGGGTGTTTTCTTCATGGTTTTTATAGTTTATGTAGTGTTTTCCGGGTCTGTATCAGTTACTGGAGTCATAGTAGCTTTAGTAACATCATTAATAACTGCTAACCTCGTTATAAGTAATCCCGGCAAGTTAATTCAGGTAAGGAGGTTTGGCTGGCTCCTCGCATACTCTGTAAGGTATTTCTTCGTGGATGAGGTTAAGGCACACTTAGACGTGATGAAGAGGATACTACACCCTAAAATGCCCATAAATCCAGGCATAGTTAAGATCCCGTACGAAGTCGTAAGCGACTACGCTATGCTGACCATAGCCAACTCAATAACTAACACTCCCGGTACTGTAGTAGTTGAGGTATTCCCTGAAGAGAAAGCTTTCTACGTTCACTGGATAAACGCAGTCGCGACAGAACCTACTGAGGTGAGGAAGCGTGTCTCAGAAGTTTTTGAGAGATTCGCTAAAAGAATTTTTGATTGAGGTGGTGAGGTAATGTATTACCTAAGCATAGGTTTGTTAGTTCCCTCACTCATAGGTTTTGCTTTCGTGCTGCCATTGTTAGGGATGATCATAAAGAATATTAGGTTCTTCCACGCGTATGCATCTATCACCTCACTATATGCGTTGATAGTGACTGCATATAATTTCATCATAGTTGTTAGAGAAGGGCCTAAAGCCTATCCTTTTGGTGGTTGGTGGCCTCCAATAGGTATATCGTACGAGTTAGACGAAATAAATTCCCTTATAGCCTTACTAACTGCTTCAGTGATGTTCCTGATAACGCTATATAGTACGTGGTATATCAGGAGTTTAAAGGACGCACCATATTACTACACACTACTCCTAGGTCTTGAGGTAGGGATGCTTGGTTGCATCTATACTGGCGACGTCTTCAACTTATTCGTTATGCTTGAAGTGATGTCTATTAGTGCTTACGCTCTGGTAGGTTTCCACAGAAATAAGCCGGAAGCTATCGAAGCAGCCATAAAGTACGGGTTGTTCGGGGCTGTAGCCACGACTCTCTACTTCATAGGGTCGGTCTTCATTTACGCCGCTTTCGGAACACTTAACATGGCTGACTTAACGAATAAAGTAACTCTATTCTGGGGCTACAACCTAGTTTCAGGTCCTTATTACGGTCAGATATACGCAGCTACTACAGTAGCTCTAGCTTTATCGTTATGGGCATTCACCTTCAAGTCAGCAATATTCCCTAATCATTTCTGGCTCCCTGACGCACACCCTGAAGCACCAACCCCCGTCTCAGCAGCGTTATCAGGTCTCGTGGTGAATGTTGGTGTGTACGCAATCTTCAGATTCTTCTACACTATATTTAACCCATTCTCCTTAATGAGAGACTTAAGAGACTTAATGCTGTTGATAACGCTTGTTTTAGGACTTGCTTCAGGACTGATAGGGGCTCTCATGATGGTTGTGCAGGACGATATTAAGAGATTGCTTGCGTACTCAACGATAAGTCATATTGGTTTAGTCTTGGTAGGACTCTCTATAGGTTCTTCCCTCATATCTAGACCAGACTCACAAGCATTCGTAGACGGACTTACTGGAGCCTTCTATCACTTAATAAATCACAGTATAGGTAAGTCTCTGCTATTCCTCGCGTCAGGCGTGATAATATACATGGCTGGAGGCACAAGAAAACTTGATGAGTTAGGTGGGGTAGCTAGGAAAAAACCTGTGCTAGGTATTGCACTAATAACGGGTGTTCTTCAGTTATTGGGTATTCCACCCTTTGGAGGATTCTTTAGTAAGTATCTGCTCTATATTTCCTACTTCGAGACAGGAGCGCCTTATATCTCAGTAATCATAAACATTGTTTCAGCGGTTTCACTCTTAGGATACATTAGATTACTCTACTCAGCATTCTTCACAATACCTAAGAGAGAATTCGTGAGAACTAGTAGGCTACCCTTAGCAATACTCCTGGCATTGAGTATTGCGTGCTTAATGACTGGATTATTATCACCTATAATCAATGAGTGGCTACGTAGGTTCGTGGAAGCAACGACCTCAAGAGATGGGATATTTAATTACTGGCTGCAAGGCTACTTAGTTTTTTGGAGTAGGTGAGTAATGATGACTCCACTCAATCTAGATCCCTGGACAGCTACTTTGCTCTTGAGTAGTGTGTTAATGTTCTCATCTCTCGTAATGTATTTGGTCTATATCATATTATCTAGGAAAACAACACAGAGTAGCTCAGACTACTCAGAGCCTTATATTGGTGGGGAGCCAGCAAACATCATAAGATCTATTGATGTTTCGGTACGTAACCTCTTCTGGGGTATAGTAAGAGGAGGTGCTGGCCGCAAATTATACACATTCCTGAGAGACCAAATGCATAATGGTGTATTAAATGATTGGGGTATATACATGGTGACATACATAGGTTTGCTAGCCTTAATCTCTTTCATATATTTCATGAGGTGATTTAAGTGAACGAATCAACACCTATTTTATTAAGTATCTTCAGTGTGCTGGTATTCCTAAACCTCCTAACACTCTGGATTGCTTCGATGCTTAGTGAATGGTGGGTAAGGAAACTGCTTGCTAGAACCCAAAGAAGAATGGGTCCCTCATATGTAGGACCTCTCGGCATACTACAGCCTTTCGCAGACTTCCTCAAACTCCTCTTAGTGAAGACAGAACCCAATTATAAGTACGGTAGTGTAATGCTTGCCAGGATTTTCGGCTGCATAGGGATTGGAGCTCTGGCAACCTCACTATTCTTACTACCTGTATCACCAGTAAGGATAGCTTTCAATTTTGACATAATACTCTTAATATACTTTCTTGGTGTTTTGGTAGCTGTTTCGGAATTACTCATGTTTACCTCACTAACAAACCCCTTTACAATTAAGGGTGTCTCAAGATACTCATCAATCCTGGCCCTTGCAGAACCTGCATTCTTCACAGCAACAATAGTTCCTGTTTACCTAGCAAGCCTCATTGCGAGGAAAGAGCCTGTCTTCTCTATTAGTACGACAATCGAGACCGTGTGGGGATTATGGTTCAACCCGTTAACAGCAATACCTATGCTTCTAGCAACTATAGCTGCCTTAATCTCTATACAGTCTAAACTAATGTTTCCGCCATTCAATATACCGGAAGCAGAGCAGGAGTTAATAGCTGGAGTGGAGACGGAGTTTAGTGGTCCCCTCCTAGCGCTCTTTAACTTCCTTCATGATGCAGATCTCTACGTTCTCTCGTTAGTAGTTACCTTCCTATTTTTAGGAGGTCCGCATCCGTTTAGTGAGAATTTAGTGTTGGGAGTCTTAACTACTATCTCGAAATACTTGGTAGTCCTCACTACTATAACTATTCTTAAATCTTCTTTCGGTAGGTTCAGGATAGAACAAGGGATATCTTCAGTAATCAAATACGCATTAGTCCCTGCGTTAGTAGCTCTGATTCTCTCAGTAGTTGTGGTAGGTTTTATTTAGTGCTGCACGTACTTAAAGTCTTAATAATTAAGTCTGCTAAGTAGTTTATGGTTTCCTGCACTTCCGGACTGATTTTCTCACCTAAGTTAAGGTTCCTCGCTACTATACCTAAAACCCATACATCCTTAAATAACTCCTCCCTCCTCAGCAACTCTATGACGAGTTTAATAGGCATTGAGTGTGTTGTTACTAAAGCTACTTTGTCGTTAACTGAGTCTAGACTTGCTATAAAGTAGTTAGGAGTTTCTTCTCGTCCCCAAACCAGTGCTGCATCCACTACTAAAGCATTCTTTACTGATGATTCCTCAATAGATGACATACAGTTCTCTAGACCGAACTCACACATAATAACCCTATCTTTAGGGAAACCACGTGCTACTAGAAGCTCACATAATCTTAAGCCAGCCGCGTCATCACTCCTTAATTCGGTACCTACGCAAACGAGATAACGATCACCACATATCAATTCTTTAAGAATAGACTCACTCAACACCATCACCAAGCATTCCTAATCTAAAAACACTTCCTCCAGATATATCACTGATTTTTGGAACCCTAAATATTCTTGGGAAGCAACCCTAACTCCTTAAGAGCTGGAAGATTGTTGATGCAGTATTTACATACGCGAATCCCAGGTTCTAGTTCTATTGAGCAAGTCCTGCAAACAGGCTTACCACACACAATACATGAAGTTACTGAGAGTCTAGTATTGCATATCCTACACATTAAATCCACGCAGACAGCGCAAATACCTTCCTTATTCACGTGTTCTTCGCACACGTACCTACCGCATATCTTGCATCTCTTGACAGCAGGCTTCTCCTCACAAACCTCACAAAGAATTAACGCATTACTCATACGTCAATCACTTGCATAATAGTACTTAAAATACTTGCCTAACCTTCAGAACAACCAGCAATAATATGGCAGCACTAACTACCAGAGCAATTATTATGAAGGTCTCGAGAGATGCTTCAAGAACTGTTACTTCTGTTTTTTCTGTTTCTTCATAATGTGTGTTGGTGGTCTGTGTAATGGGGGAGTATGTTGTGCTTGGCTCAATAGTAGTGGTAGTAGTATTAGTTTCTTGAGACTCACTAAGGAGCATCCTCTCTAGCCTGCCTATCAAATCATTATTTTCTAAGTCTCTAATCAGGTCATCAGGTAGTTTGCTAGATTCATGCACTTCTATTAATTCAAGATACTTGAAAGAAGTATAGAATTTCTTGACTTCTTCCAGATCTTCGTTAGTGACGCTAGAGTATGTTGACTCACCGGTTATGAGTGCCGGGTGGTGGAGGCGTGCCCACGCAAGAAAATCTACTGAAACCCACCCGACGGTAGGCACGTAAATAACTACGTACGCGTGAGGCCCAGCATTAATAAATCTGGTGAGAGAACCGTAGACATCTGCCACGTAATCAAACTTCAAGTAAACGTAGCCGTACTGTATTTTTGCTGGGACACCATAGTGCCAGAGCATGCTGAGGAGTATTCTTGATTTATCGTCGCAGTCACCTTCCCTCTTCTCTAGAACTTCATCCAAGGATCTAGGTATTGAGCTGGCGTTATATTTTATGAGGTGATCCTCGTATATGTATTTGGCGGCCCAAATAGCTAGGAAAGTTTTAGACACTCTACTTAAGTTAATTGAGGAAAACCTACTACGCATCCACTCCTCAAAAAGAGGAACAACAATCTCAACCACCTTCTCGTTAGGCTGTAACACGTACTTCTGCACGATTTCTTCAGGATAAGGGTGGTCATAAAGGTATATGTTCCCGAGATATAGAGCTTGCACCATAATGTTTAGCTCCCTACGTGACTCACGAATCAACGTGACGTTTAGTACCACAAAACCTCGCGTATTATTATTTATAGGTATCTTGAAGACGGTGTTATTCTTTGAAGAATCAATAATAACGTCTCCACCAATTTTAGAGACCTGCACGACCTGAGTATAGTGTGGTTCGGTGTAATTAATAGGTACTTCGAAATACCCCTCAGAAACGTTACTTACGTACGTGATCACGGCTACGTCCACGTACAAAAAGTTAAGGATGTCGTAGCTAGGGCTTTCCTGAGCGTAGCTAATGACTAGAGCCGTATGTAGTGACCACGAAGAAAAAAGTATGAGAGCTAGTAAGAGAGTGAGTAGGAAGTAAGTTCTAGCTCTACTGTTAAGGCTTTGGAGCACTTGAGTAGCCACCTTACTTAATATGTCCCTATCAACCCTATTAATTCTTATAACTTAACTCAATTTCTACTTGGGCGTAATTAATGAGTGTTAGTGAGTTTAGTGAGCGTGACTTGATTGATGTTATTTCTGATATACTTGGTGAATATTATACTAGAATACCTTTTGGTTACTTAGATGATGCGGGGGCTTTAAGAATCCTGGGTAAGTGGTTCTTTCTAAAGATAGATGGTACGTCATTCAGGATGTCTAGGTATCCATGGATGGGTTTCGATGACGTAGCGTATCGGGTTGCTCTAGGCGCCGCTATTGACGTAATAGCTAAGGGAGGTACTCCAGTAGCTCTCACAGCATCTATAGGTCTTCAGAGAGAGATGAGTTTAGAAGATGTTAAGGAAGTGGCTCGCGGGCTACGTGACTCTTGTCAAGCACTTAAAGCATTATTCTTGGGTGGTGATCTTAACGTTTCTGAAGATGGTTGGTTGGACGTAGCCGTACTCGGCGTCTCAAGAACCCCAATAAGTAATAAGGGGTTGAAACCAGGATATAAGGTATACTCAACTAGGTGTTTAGGTATTTCTTCCATCCCAGCACTAACACACTACGAAAAGATATTGGGTGAGGAAATTCTTAAGAAGTTCCTCAAAACTCTGAAAAGACCTGATCCTCCACTAAAATTCTTGAAAGTCCTTAATGAGGTAAAAGCGTCTACAGACGTTAGTGACGGCTTGGAATCGTTGAGGAGGGTTTTAAGGATGAATGATGTAGCTATGAAGTTATATAGAGAGAGCGTGTGTGAGGAAGTACTGGAGATTTCAGAACAATACTCAATAGACTTGAAGATGATTCTACGCTACATGGGGGAGGAGTACTCTATAGTCATCTTCACAGACAAGGAAATGCCTGATGACTACGTCCTCGTAGGAGAGGTTGTCGAGGGTCCTTCAGGCCTCATATACTTAGGGGAGCAAGAACTTCATGGTGGCTGGGACAATCTTAGAGGTTGGCTCTAAAGACTACCTATTAACGAAGGTTGACGTTACAGAAGAACTTTACTTAGGAATAAGGGATTAGTTGTGAAGCAATAAAAGATACTGAAAATATTTATTATTAACAGAGTGAAAGTATAGTGAGGTAATGCGGGTTGGGTGACAGTCAAGACTCTGAGGGAGGGAAATTAATAACTCCATCATATTATGACCGGACGACGCGAACTATCAGGATAGCTGATAGGGAAGTTAAGGTGTGGAATTCTCTACCTAAGCTAAATGAGAGTGAGAAACTATTCAGGATAACGCAGTCTATATGTCCTTATTGCTACGCATTACTACCTGCAATTATTTTCGAGAGGGACGGGAAATTATACATAAGGAAGGAGTGCCCAGAACACGGAGAGATTGAGGAGTTATATCAGGGTAGTTCCGAGTTTGCTAGAAGAATAGAGAAGTGGTATGTTGAAGGTAGGGGTCCTAGATACGTCTATACGAATCTCTCCGCTCCATGCCCTTATAGTTGTGGTTTGTGCCCCATACATAAGAATCACACAGCATTAGCTAACTTAGTCTTAACAAATAGATGCGACTTAGACTGCTGGTATTGTTTCTTCTTTGCTGAGAAATTAGGATTTGTTTATGAACCAACAATAGAGCAGATTAAGTTTATGGTACAGCAACTCCTTAAGCAAAGTGTCACGCCAGCTGTCCAACTAACTGGCGGTGAACCTACCTTGAGAGACGACATAGTCGAGATAGTTAGGTTGCTGAGGGAGATGGGGGTTAAGCACATACAGTTAAATACTAATATAATTAAGTTTGCTAAGCTGTACTTGTTTGAGGGTGAGGAAGCCGCAGTTAAGTTCTCTAGAGAACTGAGGGAAGCGGGAGTTAACACAATATACATGAGCTTCGACGGAGTCTCGCCACAAGCAAATCCTAAGAATCACTGGGAAGTCCCATTCGCTCTAGACGTGTTCAGGAAATCCGGGATGACTAGCGTAGTATTAGTTCCCACAGTTATTAAAGGTCTTAACACACATGAGTTAGGAGACATAATAAAGTTTGCTGCACTCAACAAAGACATAATTAGGTCAGTCAACCTACAACCAGTATCACTGACTGGAATGATAAAAAAAGCTGAGAGAGACGAGTTAAGAGTCACCATATATGATGTTGCTAAGCTAATAGAGGAGCAAACTAAAGGGCAAATAAAAGTTAGTGACTGGTTCCCTGTACCAGCGTCAGTACCTATATCAGAATTCGTTGAGGGTTTTAGTGGCGTGTTTAAGTTTGAGATGGCTAACCACCCGGAATGCGGTGTAGGAACTTACGTATACGTGAGGATGAATGGCGGAGAGCCCGAATACATACCTATCACTAGAATGATAGATGTTCAGGGCTTTCTGGATTACCTTAGAGAGAAGTCTATGGAACTGAAGAGTGGTGGGAGCAAATACTTAGTCGGGTCTAAACTAGTAATCTCGGCGTTGTTGAAGTACATTAGATGGGGTGACGTACCCTCAGAAATTAAGGGTACCTTACGCAAGCTCATAAGTGAAGTATTAGTTAAGCATACCTACGAGTCTCTTGGTGAGTGGCACTACAAGTTTACTTTCTTAGGCATGATGCATTTCATGGATCTCTATAACTACGACGTTGAGAGAGTTATGAGATGTAACGTGCATTACTTAATGCCTGACGGTCGTGTTGTTCCGTTCTGCACATTCAACGTGCTTAACGACGTGTATAGAGATTATGTACAGAAAAAGTACATGTTTACTCTGGAGGAATGGTCAAGAATAAAAGGAGCTAATAATATAGGGGAGGCAGTAAAGTATAGGAGAAACCTAGATCTGATAAAGAAGATGACTTCACACCCACTCTACATAAAGACCTACAAAGACTTCATTAGTAGATGGATCAACATGTATTCATGGCTTAAAGACTCCTTACTCGCTTAACTTATTTCTTCCTTAAACCTGGAGTATAGTTTTTCGACTTCCTCATACCACTTAAGGAGGCCCTCAGGTTCCTCAGGATAGTTTAGGTAGAGACGCTTAACGTCATTCATGTAGTGAGCAACTCTACGGAGCTTGAAGAGGAGGGAGGGTCTCGACAAGCCAGCTAATAACCTCATAGCCTTCTCAACAACACTGAGTTCTAGATTGCCTTTAAGGGAAACTTCGTTGAGGTCTTCCTCTTTTATTATTTTCCTGCTCATTCCGTACTCTAGATCTTCGTCACTTAATTTCTGGAGGAAGAGCCTGAATATGTCGAGTGCTGCCTGCTTAGCACCGTATCTCTTACTAAAGCATATGTTGGCTTCCCACAAGCTCCTAGCTGAAGGATCACCCACTTCTAACGCGTGAATTATTGATTTGGAGATACACCAAGAAGCTAACATAGCAGAGCCCTTACCGCCTCCGTGTACTGGATTCACTACATAAGCAGCATCCCCGGTTACTGCGATACCATTCCAGACAAGAGTTTTTATAGGTTTTCTAGTTGGTACTACAGCGCCGCCAGCCTCAATAACCTCACTACCCATAAATTCTTCCCTATTTATGACGTGTTGATGTAGGAGGTCTTTAGGGTTGGGGTGATTCATGCTGCCCTGAATACCTAAACCAACATTAACTACATTTCTTTCTTTTGAGTAGGGAAAGAACCACCAGTACCCTCCCGGAGCTATTTTCTTGCTTACATAGATTCTGAGGATTTCCGGCTCCTCTATCTCTTTCTTCAGTCTTCTGATTTCCCTATACGCTATATTCAGGTCTTTCTGGTCTATATCTTCCCTTACGGGCCATCTATCATCAAGTCTCCTGACTATAGCTCTAGCCATTCCTGAAGCATCTACTAAGATCTTAGAACTTACTTCTTGCTTTCCCTTACCTCTAACCCATACAGAAACACCGACGACGAAGCCTTCTTTGACTAGAGGCTCTACTCCTTGTGTTTCTTCCCAGAAGTCTACGCCCCTATTAATAGCTTCACTCAATAAGTACTTAGTGTATTTTACTCGATGGACTTCATAACCCTCACCAACAACCCTATACTTCACTTTCTCTGAGGGGGAATACACGTCAATGCCCTTTACATAACCCTCCAGAAAATCATCGTGAGGTGTTTCAAGTCCTAACTCATCAAAGTGATGCTTACCTATAGCGTCGCCGCAAGGCTTATCACCTATTCTCTCAAAAGGTTTTACCTCTACTACTAGGGTCTTGAAGCTACTCCTACTCAGGAAGTAAGCTAGTGAAGCACCTGCTACCCCAGAACCTACTATGACCACATCGTATGAGACCACGTGAGCACACCCTAAATACTACGAAAAACTAAATAAATGTTTTAACATGAACGTTAAGTCTTTAAGTATATTCTCTCCATACACCCGTCTTTGTATGGCCTTATGTAGTCATAATTTCTCTCGAAGATTAGCTTAGGATTCACACGCTTGAGTACATACCTGCATACAGGTTCTGAAATCAGCTTACACGTGTACCTTGTGTCTAGTCCCAGAAACAGAGTGAGTCTCAGTATAGGGCAGGAGTTTCTACTTATGGTTACTAACTCATCATCAGAGATTCTCACAACTTCAACATGTTTTTTCTTAAGCCTGAGGAACTTGTAGTAAAACAAATCAAGCAATTCATTCATAGTTTCTGCTTTACGAGGCTTCATAATCCATAAAAATCCATAAGCATAGAAAACAAAGAGACCTAATAACAAAACAGCTTTCTTAACAACCCATACTAAGAAATCCTTAATCGTGTTAAGGCGCCTCATACCGACCAAGCGTTCTTGGAAATTAAAGTTTATAAGTACGTAGTTTTTCTGACTTCTCCTCCGGAATGAGAAGGTTATCTGATGTATGTTTTAACACTAAACGCTAGACACATCCTTAAGACAGGTGGCGTTTCTTTATTTGTTAGTTTGTGTTTATCTTAAGGTGTGCTGTGGTGCCCGAGTTACAGAGTAATAACTATGGAGGAGGTCTTGTAGGCATAGTCTATAGTGTTGAAGATCTCGCTGGTAAGGGTATAGCAGATTTTATTTTGGGGATTATTAAGGGTAAGGAAATTCAGTTGGCTGGTAGTGTAGTGTCTTGGTTTCTTGATGAACTCAACGTTCTGTTAGTGGGTTTTA
This sequence comes from Candidatus Zestomicrobium tamdykulense, assembly GCA_039889305.1. Lineage (GTDB taxonomy): Archaea > Thermoproteota > Thermoprotei_A > Sulfolobales > NBVN01 > Zestomicrobium > Zestomicrobium tamdykulense. Next base: position 58,292 of record JAVVFV010000004.1, read on the forward strand.
AGGAGGACGTTATTTATTTTGATTTCTTGGATGATGTATTACCTAATGTTAGCTTTTACGTTGTTTTGTCGCATCATAAAGCTAGCTCAGGCATTAAGTCGTTGACTGTGCATCATACTGGGAACCCAACCTCATCAGCTGATATGGGGGGTAGGCCGAAAGAACTCTCGATAGCAAACCCTATCTTTTCATACCTTACTTTAAGAAAGTTGAGTGAGTTGGTAGTAAGTAAGCTCAGCGACTTCGAGGTTGTTTATGAGGTAACACACCACGGACCTACTAGTCTCCAGAAACCACTTACATTCGTGGAGATAGGATCATCAGAAGCTGAATGGTCTTATGTGAAAGCTTATGAGGTAGTTGGTGAGTCTGTTGTGAGCGCGTTGAGAGAGCTCAGGTCCCCAGTTAACTGCACTCCTACTGTAGGTTTCGGGGGGCCGCACTATGCTGATGAATTCACTAAGAGAGCCCTGAAGTATAGGGAGTGTTACGGACACATAATATCTAGGTACGCAATCAAGGAAATACAGGTAGGAGATGAACTCAAGTATATTGTTAGGGAGTCCGTCTTGAGGAGTAAGCCCACACCAATTAAGGCAGTTCTATCGAGGAAGATAGGTTCTGGACCTAGATCCGTAGTAGTTGAGGAGTTAAGATCGTTGGGTGTTTCTTACGAAATCATTGACTAGTATTTTTCTTTATCTTGTGGTAGTAGTTTATTTGGTGGTCTCGATTGAATAGAGTCGTGATTAAACTGACTGGGAAGTTATTCAGTCAGGAAAACATTAAGATTCTCACGGAGATTGCTGAGATAATAATAGAGTATAAGAGGAGAGGTCTGAAGTTAGCTGTTGTTGTTGGTGGGGGCGAGACAGCTAGGAAGTACATAAACATGGCTTCAGAAGCTGGTGCTTCTTTAGGCTGGCAAGATATTTTGGGGATTGGTGCTTCTAGGCTTAATGCAATGTTGTTTTCTGCCTTGCTCGGCGATTACGCGTACTACCCGATACCGACGCGGATAGAGGAATTCATACATGCGTGGAACCTAGATAAAATAGCTGTTGGGGGAGGACTACAACCAGGACAATCTAATAATGCGGTGGCTGCGTCACTAGCTGAGTTGCTTAACGCAGAACTACTCATCAATGCTACTACAGTTGATGGGGTTTACGAGAGAGATCCTAGGACAGATCCTCATGCAAGAATACTTAAGGAGTTGACTATAGAGGGGTTAAAGAATGTTTTGACACAGTCTTACACACCAGGAAAATACGAGTTGTTGGATCCTATAGCTATCTCAATTATTGAGAGAGCGAAATTGAATGTTGTTTTTATAAATGCTTTCAAGCCGTACATGCTTAGATCTGTCTTATCTGGTGAGAAGATTTACGGTTCTTGGGTTATTCCATGAACAGGAAAGAAAACTTGAGGATTGTTTTCGGGTTTCTAGACAAGAGCTTCATAAGTTACGTTCTGCCTCAGCAATGCCTTAACGTATTTCTCGATAAAATACCTCAAGAATTGAGGGAGCTCCTCGGAGTACCAGTAACTTTAGAGGAGGTGTTTATTAGTGAGGATTGCATACCTCTCACAGGACTAGTAATTCACGGTTCAACACCGACTGGTGAGCAAGAAACTTATATTGAGGTTTATAAGGGTTTCTTACCACCCCTACCATCCTTTACTCCGGCGCAGTGCGTTATTAGTCTTGAAGGAATTTTAATAGGTTGCAGATACCTACTCCAGAAGAAGTATGTTGGTGCTTCATGTATTGAGCAAGACCTGCACAACCAAATTAATAAGGAAGAGCTTAGTGAGCTAGCAACAAGATTATTTAAATCATTAAGTAGTGGGGGTTTATGGTTATACGTGGTTGACTGCGGAAAGAAATTAACTCTTGTTAAGGTTCGTGAGAAAATCATTACTTAGTCTTATCATATGAGGAGCGGGATCTAGTTTAAGCTTAGGTTAAGATAACGGGTATGGTGCCGAACCTAATTATGTGTACTTCCTTATTATTGAAGGATGGTATGACTCTAACACCAATGGGTTTCTTCTTTACTTCGTAAGCTGCTAACACGTCTTTCAAGACGTACTCGATTGTTTCCTTACCTCCTGGTAAGGCAACCATGTCAACTCCTACTAGACAGTAAGCAGTCAAAAATGTTAGATGAGGTAATCTTAAAGAACCCTCCCTTACTAACTTCATAAGGTTGTTATCTTCCCCTACCGGCAACATGACCTCGTTGAATCCTATAGATTTAATTTCCTTACTTAATTCTTGAAGCAAGTTATTTAGTTTCTTTATTCCCCAGGCACTACCAGTACTTGGGAAGGAGGTACCACTTAAGTATTCTATTATCGGGACTACGGACTCATTCATCCAAGGAGAAAGAGAAATATCTATCCCTAAATACGGTATCCCTATATTCTTAAATAGAGAATCTAGTGTTTTGTCTAGTTTCTTAAGACTCTCACTTACTTCATCATAAGCTTTACTCAGTGTTTCCTGTGTTTTAAGAGATCTTAGGAAGTCATTCACGTACCTTAGCGCTACAGAAGCTCCGTACCTCTTAGGAGTTGAGAGAGGATAGTAAGGGGTTTCTACGTAGTCACCTATAGTGAAGCCTAGTCTAGTAGATACATCAATACCCAGCTCGTTAACCATATCTACAAGTAGTTCTGAAGCCCTAGGTATTTCCTCAGAACTGGAAACTAGTAGAGTTGCGAACGCGTTGCTGCATTTTAAGATCTTCCTTAAAGATTCTCTATTCACTTCATTAACGCTAGAATGATACGCAGAAAACAAATACTTACTACCGCATAACCACTTAATTACTTCCTGAGAGGCTCCATCAGGTAATGTAGCTCTAACAGTCCAGGGAGTGAAGCCTGCGTCCATTAAAGCTTTCTCACTTAATTCCAGATCTCTTCTTAACTCATTCAGATTCCGAACCTCATCATACGTTAAGGTTAGAGCACGTATTATCAACACACATCAACTCATTCTTTTGTTTTGGTGCGGGGGGTGGGATTTGAACCCACGCAGGCCTACGCCAGCGGGTCTCCCGCTCTTGTTGCCGGAGGACTTGAGCCCGCCCCCTTTGACCGAGCTCGGGCACCCCCGCACCAATAAGAATTAAGAAACAAATCAAATAAACTTTACAGTAGAAAATCTCATCACTAGCTACTTTACGAAACCAATACTTTCAGTGACCTCTCTAAGGAAAAATTTTACTCTTTAACTTATCTAAACCCTTGTTAGAGATTACTTAGTAGTGGATCACATGAGAACCATTGCTGTTAGGTTACCTAAAGAACTAATCGAGTGTATAGATATCTATTCTCTTGTAAGTGGTAAGAACAGATCTGAAATCATAAGAGAAGCTCTAAACCATTACATAAATCCAAACAACAAAAACAAATATAAGAGACCCAAGCCAAGGAAAATCTGTTCTTATTAAGTGTTAATGTTGCTTCATTTAATTCGTTCTGTTTGTTTTTGCTTCCTGCTTATGGAAAGCATGAATTTCTTCATTCAGTACCTTTTTCAGTAGAGGTTAAGAGTTATGTAAGACACTAATTATCTTAAGTGAGAGATGCTAAAACTACTTATGTGTGGTCAGTCGGGGGTTCTCTCTTCATTAGGTTCTGTAGCACCTAGCTTTCTTCATCCAAAATAGATTAAGTTAAGTATCACTATATTAATTTCTTAACTATTTTTAAGGTTATCTCTTCTACGAACACACATATTCTAACTCCTTCATTATTTTCCCCACTTATTGCATAACTAAACCTAGTGAAATCAGAATTCTTTTAGGGAAGCTGTTCCGGAAAGTATTACTACCTGCTTTCTTCTATTTAGTCACGAAGTTTTTCAATTCTAATCTAGTAACTTAAGAAAAGAAATAAGTAGAAAGCTTCAGTCGCTCTTAAAGTCTTAATACCAGCTTTTGAGTTATCAATGGAGTAACGATTTAACGAAAGTATTAGTAAGGGAGAAAAACATGCTTAAGGGATCGTATGTTAAGGAAAACTGAAGCTCGTGGATGTTTCTTTAATCACCTAAATCTTTAAGGGTTTTTGATCCTTTCTGTGTCAGTCTATATATGGACTTACCTCTTGAATAGCCTTTCTCAACATATCCTAGCTTTCTAAGTTTTTCTAGTCTTCTCCAAACAACAGATTTGTTGAGTCTTACCAATTTACTTAATTCTGATAAAGTAGCTTCACCACTACCTAGTGCTTTAAGAATTGCTTTATCTCGCTCATCAAAGCCTTGCTCTAGTAGAGGTTCTATCACTGCTTCTTTTCCAAGTCTCTTTCTTATAATGAAGTACCCTAGTAAAGCCACGGCTGCAGTACCTACTAAGATTAAGATAAGTGTAGTGGGTACTCCCACGTCCTCGAGTGGAGGACTTGTTTGTGAAGTAGGTGTCTTAGTAGGAGTCTCTAGGAGAGGGAGTAGCAGAAAGCTTAGCTTGTATGTACCTGCTTTATCATAACTGAGAACAATATAGAACTTCTTATCTGTTGGATCGCTGAGTGTAGATACTTGTGGCGAGCCGCTAAAATATAGGAGAGCAGAATTAAGTGGTAGTATAACGTCTGCGGGACCAAGCGGACTTATGAGTACGTCAACCTGGACTTCAGCGGAGACGTTCCCTACAACCGCCTCGTACTCTATAGTCACACTATTTAGATAACTGGTATTGATGATTATTCTCCCGTCAGGCTCCAATATGTAAGGTAACGGTATCTCACTATCTGAGAAAACAATGATTGTCATATCTATGTATCCTTTCTCGAGTTTAAGTTCAAGGGTTTCTCTCCCAGTCACGTTACACACTACCTTAATGTCGGCGTGACCGTCGGGGTAAAGAACGTAAGTATATTTTATATCGCTGGAAGCTTGAGGTGCTAGACTCTCAAGTAATAGTAAAACAACACAAACCAAGGTAATTAAGTAAAGTCTTCTTCCAAGCAATTGTGAACTCCTCCTACACTATAAGAATTCTTGAGTAAAGCAGTTAAATATTTAAGACTTAGTCAAATGTTCCAACGACCTAACCACTTAAAGTACCTTAGCTAGCTTAAGAAGATGTGACGGGGGGAGTAGGATTAGGAGACTTTGGAGCTTCGGCGTATTAAACCCTTCATAAATTTTCTCACAATCACACACACTATCGTGGCTGAATAAGAAATTCTCTAGGAATTCCTCAAACTTAGTGGGTGATTTTATGTATGTGTAGCTAGCTATTAGGAGAACTAAGTATAAATCCCAAGCCATATGTTGTGTTCCAGCCCCAGATACTGCTTGTTCTGCGTCTATAACGTATACTAAGTCGTTACTGCTTATCAAGAAATTAGTTAGTTTGACGTCTCCTAATGCCCACCCTTCTTTATGGATCTCCCCCAAAACTTTACCTAGTTTGTTTGCGTCGATGTCTGTATCTAGTATCCTGCCGTCTACGTATTCACGTAATATTTTATGGTTTTCTTTATCGACTTCAACTATCTTAGGTGTCTTGAAGAACCCCCATTCCTTACTGAAGAAAGCTAATTCTCTCTCTAACCTCTCGGTAGGGTTGTACGTGAATGGGTAAACAAAACCTAAAAAAGTGCTTAGGGGAAACCACTTAAAAGATGACTTCTCTCCAGTGAAGCTCTTGAGCACGTACTTAGTACCAGATCTCTCAATAATCTCAGACTGTGAAATCATCTTATCTAGCAAGGCAATCAATCCTAACTTACTCACCCTACTCAACCTGAATAGTAATTTATTACCACGTAATTAAATTTTCCTTGAGGGTGAATATAGTGACCTATTACCAGAGCAGGAAACAATTGGTTTTCTCGATTATATATTCTCAAGTACTTGCTTTCAGTCTAGCCGTAATAAACGTGTTCTATCCTCAGTACTACCAGTATACTTTCATAGTGTTCTTTATAGTAGCAATACTCTTCATGAGTTGGAGTGTGAGGAAATCGAGAGTAGGTGGTGGCGTATCATCAAGTGAGATTAAGACTGGTAGGTTACTCTTTAAAGCATCAAGAAACTATGTGTTAGAGCTTCAAGGCAAAGACTCACAACTAGTTTCTGAGTTGAAGCCTGTGCTTAAGGTCTCGCTACTTAATTTAGTGATACTTCCTGTGTTCTTGGTATGGTACTGGTGGTATTTTGACTTTATAAGAACTCTAGCTATAGAAGCGGTTGAGTATAGGTTCTTAGCATACTTGATAGGGTATGAGGTACCGTTAGGTCTTGTTCAAGTTATGAACCTTGCCGGGAGGAGAGCTGTTAAGTCATTTGTTCAGGTTATTGCGGAATATGAAGTCTATGATAAGGGAATTGTAGGAACTGGAATCACGCTGAAGTTTCCTTTAAGAACTGATCAGTACAGGATAGAATACGACACGAAGAGAATGTTTGTGGATCTGATACAGATTCCTAGCACTGGCAAAACACTCATTAAGCTCAGACTCTACACAAAGAATCCTGAAAGACTTCATGAGGTATTAAGGAGATATGCCCTAACTACTTAAGAAAGAACTTCCTACTAGCTAATGAGCTTTCAGAATTTAGAGTTAAAGAATGTTTGTTCTGTGTGAAGTAGACTTAAACTCATGAGGTTTCTAGATATTGATTTCATTATCGTATTTGATGTAGAGTTTTCAGAGGATTTGAGTTTTTGAACTTACAAGTATTTGTTACATAATTATTTTTGCATGACTACTTAATAAAATTAATATTCCCTGTTCAAGAAATATATTTGGTAGGGCAAATATTATGAAGTCTGAAAATTTTTCAAGAGAATTACAGAAATGCTTACTATTAGAAATCTAGGTGTTCTAGTATTCATTATCTTCTTGCTAGCAGGTTTTGTTCTAGTGATTTATTATGCTGCGATAAATACTGGGAATGTAGGTCCTGGAATTTTAATTACTCTGAGCTTATATGATGTTGATGTCGACAAAGGAGGATTAGTAGATGTGACTTCTAAGATACTTAATGATCCTGATGTTTTTATGTATTTAAAGATTAATGCTAACATACTCAATAAGCTCACAAATCATAACCCCACAAAACACAAAACCTTAAATATTTCCTCTTCAACAATAAAAAGAAAAACAGTCCATAGCTAGTACTGCTATTTCTTCAGTGTTGGTTATAGGGAGTAGCTGAGATCGGGAGGTGTGTTGGTTGAGTTGTCTAGGGAGGATAGTAGGGCTAATCCCTTACTACTTAGTCTTACCTGTGTTTTCTTTTCTGTATTCTCTATCGTGATTAATCCTACCTGAGCTAACAGCATTAGGTCGTTCTCTAGGTCTTTAGAGTAAGGTCCGAAAGAGTATTTTACGAAGTCGTAACCGAATTTGATTCCTTTCTCATTCTGTAACTTATAAACAGTCTTATGGAGCTCCAGTAAACTACTTGAGTTCTCATGTTCTTTAATTACTCTCAACAACCGTAAAAGAGGTAACCTATTTTCTAACATTTTACTCACATAACAACTCTGTATTTCATGACCGCTTAAAAGACCTAAGCCGCTCCTAAGCAGGTTAGGAAGAAAACTTAAGAATATCGTGAGGAGCTGCCCAACGAGGAATTTAGGATTATTGGTTAAGAGAGTAATCCGCTTATTAAAGCAGGTACTATGACAGGTATTATGAGTGTTAGGAGAGCGCCGTGAATAAAAGCTAGGACTCCTGCCTCAGAACCGCTCACTGACGTTATTACTGGTAGTGTTGTATCCATTGTTGTGGCTCCACCTAAGCTTATTGAGGAGTGCTTCAGTTTCTTGCCTAGAATAGGATACGTAATGTATGTGTAGATCTCGCGTAGAACGTTAGATAAGTATGCGAGGAATCCAAGATATGGATCCATGCCTGTTAGATATGTTCCGGTGAAGCTGTACCAACCCATGCCAGCTGAAATAGCTAAGGAATATCTTAGAGCTGGTTCACCCAATATTAGGTATGTTATTAAGCCACCTGATAAGGAGCCTGCTACTGTAGCTATAACTAGCTTGAAGCTCCGTAATATTTTCTCTTTACTCATTGCTAAAATCTTATTCATATCCAAACCCATCGAAACCCCTACCAAGAATATGAGGCTGAAGAGAGTGATCCATAGAAAATCATCAGTAACCTCAACTTTAGTGATTAGCCCGACTAACACTCCCAAAACAAAAACTAAGGTGATTCGTGAAACACTTGTGTTCTCGAACATAATGAATCAGCTCCTTAACACAATATAAGAAATAGCGAAACTTAGGATTGTGGGTATCGCTGAGAATGCTAGGACTGCAGTAACTACGTGCTGTCCTTTCATCAATACATCCGGCAATATTTGAGAAGTTCTCAATCCAATCATAAAAACCAAAACATATGTCAGGAAAAGCGTTATTTTCCCTAAGTTTTTCATTAGTGGCGTGTTTTCTTTCTTATTAATGATCTTGCTAATCAGCAAGCCCGTAAGCACTCCCATAGCTAATATTATTACTATTTCCACGAGTTCTCCCCCAACATAAGACTGAGTACTATTTAAAAGGTTACTATGAGGATCATAATTTTTATGAGTTGATGATTCTTAAAGGATGGGGCGTAGGGTGAATAATGAAGAAAGAGTACTGATGCAGCTAGTTGATGTTTGGAAGACTTATAAGGTAGGTGATATAGTTACTTGGGCTTTAAGAGGAGTCAACTTAAGCATAATGAGACGAGATTTCATAGCTATAATGGGTCCCTCTGGTTCTGGTAAAACTACATTACTCAACATTATTGGTTTGCTTGACAGGCCTACTAGGGGTAATGTGTATGTAGATGGTGTTGACGTGTCGGTGCTATCCTCAGATGAGTTAGCTAGACTTAGAAACAAAAAGATAGGTTTTGTTTTCCAGCAGTTTAATCTGGTTGCTCGCATGACTGTTTACGAAAACATAGAATTACCTCTCGTGCCTGCTGGGGTACCTCCTAGCTTAAGACGTGAAATGATTTTGAGAGCTCTTAAAGCTGCTGGTGGTGAGGATGAGTGGCTTACTAAGAAACCAACTCAGTTATCTGGAGGTCAGCAACAGAGAGTAGCTATTGCTAGAGCCCTAGTAAATAATCCCGAAATAATACTAGCTGACGAACCTACAGGAAACCTAGATAGAGCGTCAGCTAGGATAGTCGTAGATACCTTCGCAAAACTAAATATGAGGGGTCAGACAGTCGTTGTTGTAACGCACGACCCTGAAGTAGCTAACTGTGCTAACAAGATATACATAATAAGAGACGGCATCATTAAGGACTTACGAACGCCTTCCAAGAACGAGTGTCTTCTGTATAAAGAAATAAGATGATCTCCACGCATCTCACTATCTCGAATAATCAGTGTTTTTTTACTTCTGAAAGTAATCTCTAATTAAGGTGATTCACTTGATGAGGATGAGGTTAATTAACTCTTGTTTATTTCTGGTTTTGTTAGTTTTATCTGTGGTTTCAGGTTTATCTCTAGCCGTAAACGTTTCAGGAGATTCACAGGGTCTAGCGCTAGTTACCGTGACTCAACGTAATGCGGCAGGTGGTACTTCAGTTTATCCTGGCAGTAGAGATGCTGAAGTATCTGTTGAGGTAAGAAATGAGGAAGCTTTCAGTATTAGGGGAGTTCAAGGATGTTTTAGTTTACCGGAGGGTTTTCATTTTTCGGTAGGAGTTTCATCATGTGTTTGGGCGTACTCAGTTAATGGGTTTTGGGTTTATGAATTCGCTCCAGGAGAGGTTTTCCTGATAAGGACTAGACTTAACATAGAGGACTACGTATTACCAGGTAGTTACGTTCTGGAACTCAACATTACTTACAGGGTCTTCGACGGGTATAGTGAGACTCCTAAATATGTGGTATTTCTAGTGTACGTTAACGTGAGTGAGTATCCTGAGGTAATGTTATCCGTGATTGATGTTTGGTGGTCCGCCAGTGTTTTCCCGGGAACGCAGAGTGCTACATTAAACGCACGTTTGAAGAACTCCGGTAATTCGGATGTGCTGGGTGGTTACGGGATTCTCACGCTTCAGCCTCCATTAATGCCCAGAGAGATCAGGGTTGAGTTACCTACAATACCTAGAGGTAGTACGTACGTCTTGACAGTCGGGGGTATTGATGTTCCTCTCCTCACAAGCCCAGGATCTTACGAAGGTTTCTTAAGGATTAACATGACTTCCAGGACTGAGGACGGGATCACGTATGAGTCAAGCACTAGCTTAAGCTTTACTATAGTAGTTAGTGTGCCTGAAGTACCGAACATCGTGGTTGTTGATAGTGGGTGGAGTTACGACGTTGCGTATAGTGAGGGTCGCTCACTAGTCATGTTTGTGAAGATACAGAATAGAGATCTACCAACAATAAATTCTTTGACCGCCGTACTCAAACTCCCTGAAGGACTTAAGTCGAGGGATGGTAGGAACTACATAGTAACAACACTTGAGGAACCGCTGAGTTACGGTAGCATAGCTACGCTGACTTTCAGTAATATAGTAGTTAATATGTCTGAGCAGCTAGAAAATACTATAGTGGCTGAGGTTTATTTTGAGGGCTTAGCTACTTACAGAGGTTCTGAGTTCTGGTTTAACCTTTCCTTAAGCGTTACAGCGACCCTAGTATCCGAGGATATATTAAGGATTGGTTGGGTTGAATGGAGTTATCAGGGAGGTACTGCTGAAGCACTCCCAACATCAAGAGACATAATACTAGTTATTAGGTTAAGTAATTTCGGTCAGGACTTCCTTACGTTACTGAATGTAAGCCCGTTATTCCCGGACTTTATTCAGGTCAAATCTGTTGGAGGAACTTGCTTAGCGGGGATACAGCCAGGTAGTACATGTGTTCTCCAGCTAGTAATTGATGTGGACTCTAAAGCAAGTCCGGGTTTTTATAATGCATCTCTGATAGTGACTTACGACGCTAGAGTAGGTACATCATTCCTATACAGAACCACAACCCTGAATTTCCAGTTCGTTATTTCAGACCCTTATAACTACGTAGCTAACCTAATCTTAAGTAAGGTCTGGTGGGGAGCGACAACACCTACTGTTTCCTACGGCTTAGAGAAGCTTTACCCGCTACACGTAGAACTAACGAATCTAGGTAGGTATGGGGCTAGTTATGTTTACCTTAAGGTTTCAGGACCTAATGGAGTAATTGTTATTGATGGTGAGGGAGTATGTTCTACGTACTTAAGTCCTGGATCTTCATGTAGGTTAGTTCCATACCTAAACCTGAGTGGGTTAGGTGAGGATGCGTTAATTCTTAGTATTGATGTGACTTACTACATAACTATTTACGGTTCCTACATCCCTGTCACAAAACACTACGTAGTTAGAGTTCCCGTAAGTACTTACCCACCAAGTTCTTTAGGTAGGTTAAGCGTGATTAGTTTCGGATGGGTTAACAATAATCCTGTATATCCTAACACACAAAACGCTACCTACGTGATCTACCTAATAAATCACTACCCGTACGCGGTGTCTTCAGTCTATGCTGAGTTAGTGTTGCCTAGCGGATTCACTCCCAGTAAGGGTCTCAACAAAGCTTACGTTTCAGGACCTATACCACCGAATCAGGTTCTACAACTAAGTTTTACTTTGAATGTAGGAGATGTAAGTCCTGGCTGGTATAATAGTTCTGTGAAGCTCTTCTACTTAGTTAACTCTGGCGGCGAGGGTCTGGGTGTAGTAGAGGAACTTACGTTGCCTGTCTTGATTAATAATGTTTCCCTAGGTATTGAGTTAGTGAGTTCTTCGTGGGCTGGGAAGCCTGCAGAACCGGAAACTTACGGGAACTTCCTAGTTGTTATTATGAGGAATTCTGAGTATCCATCTATTAGAGGTCTTGTGACTGAGGTAGCATTGCCTGAAGGTTTTGTTTCTTCAGTTAATAATGAGAGCAGGGTTAGGGTAACCGCTACCTCATCCCTACCTCAAATACCTACGCTGCAACCCAGTAATGTGCAAGACTTACTAAGATACTATACTCAGTTACTAGGGACCCAGACATCACTACAAGCCCAGTTTGATAAGGGAGATTTCATATACTTCGTGATCCCAATCAACGTACTCTCCGTGAGCCCGGGTACTTACTATGCTGACATGATGCTATCCTTCATTGATCACTGGAATAATGTTAGGACTCAGCGGTTAAGGCTCCCTATAAGTGTTCTTGGATCACCAATACTCATTCAGGTATGGAGTGAGACCCCCCTGAACTTCAGAGATTCTAGGGAGGTTAACATGACTCTGAAGATCCTGAATCTGGGTACCGCGCCTGCCTACAACGTATACCTAGCTGTGTACCCGTACGGCAGCTATGTAGTTATTCCTAAGACAACCCCGATCTATATTAGCAGGTTAGAACCAGGAGTAGTTACCTCGATATATGTGCCTGTTTACTTGAATCCGTTACCCTCAGCTCAGGTTCCTATCCCCATAACATACGGTAACATACCATTCATGGCTACCGTGATTTACACAACGTCTAATGGGTTAAGGCAAGTATTTAATATTTCATTCACTGTAAGTATTGAGCCCTTCATAAAGCTTATGTTGTCTGATGTTAAGGTGTCGTATTCTGATGGGTTGGTAAGGCTTTCCTGTACTCTAATAAATGTGGGTAACGCACAAGCACAGAGAATAACTGCTAAGCTAGTAGGTGGTGATAGAGAGAGTGAAGAGGTCTTCATAGGAGATCTAGATCCATCTTCACAGACTAGCTTCGCTGTTTATCTCGAGACAGGGACTTACATAGATTCTGTTGAGTTATTGCTAAGCTACAGAAACCCCTATAACGAGGTTGAGGTCTTGAGTAGAGAGTTTGGGGTGATTCAGTCAGTTATCCAGACTACCACACCACCGCAACAACCAACTGATTTACTAAGGTACAGTATTATGGCAGCAGTCATAGTGTTCTTAGGTATTGTGGCGTTCATTCTCTACAGATACTTGAAGACCCACCCAATACCTCAAGTGAGGGAGTAGTAATTGCTTAGAGATATTTTTAGGTATGCTATGAAGGTATTGACTGAGAAGAGGCTTAGAGCTATTCTAACAATAATCGGCATATCTATAGGTCCTCTAGCGTTAGTGATGATGACTTCTACGGTAAGAGGTTATGCTAGCTACGTGGAGGGAGCTATATTAACTCTAGGTCAGAATACTGTCGTCATATTTCCTTCTGTGAAGTACAGACTAACTAATAGTGATTTAGAGTATGTAGAGGGTCTTGAAGAAGTTGATGAGGCCGAGCCTTTCTACTCTACGCAGGGCTACATACAGACTGCTGAGGGGAGGAGGAACGTATTCATATATGCGGTAAATCCCTCAATCTTAGTTAAAGCGATAGGTAATCTGGAGTTGGAGGAGGGTGAGTTTCCTCTCGATGTAGAAATAACTTACTGCGTGATAGGTCATTCAATAGCTTACTCAACAGCCTCAAATACTAGGTTGTTTGAAGTTGGGGATTCTATTACGGTCAATACTGTTGAGGTATTGAGTGGTGGTAAGCTTAACTTGAGGAGAGTCTCACTCAGGGTTAAGGGTATCCTTAGGGAGTTTGGTGGTGCTGCCTTCGTGTCACCAGATCAAACGATTTTCCTGCCTACGAGGAGCGGCCCCACAATACTAAACATGAAGGATATATCAGGTATTTTCATAGTAGCTAAGGATCCTTCACTAGTTGATGTGTTGGTTAGGAAGATTAGGGATGTGTATCAGGATAAGGTATCTGTAGTAGCTTTTCAACAGATAGCTAGGACAGTTGCTTCAGTTACTACTGCTCTAGACTTCATAGTTTTCTCTGCTTCACTCTCAGCTTTTGCGGTAGCTGTAGCTGGGACAGCGTCAACCATGATAACCTCAGTTATTGAGAGGACGCGTGAGATAGGTGTTTTGAAAGCTCTAGGCTTCACTGATAAGCAGGTGGTTTTCATGATACTTGCTGAATCAATAATAATGTCATTGATAGGTGGTGCTATAGGTATAGTGTCTGGTGTTATAGGTGCTCACATACTTTCGTCAAGTGGTCTCGTAATATCTGTTGGTAGTAGTGGGTTAGTCATAGTAGCTAATCCGGAAATAACTGTAGATTTAGTACTGACTACGGTCTTCATAACTGTAGGTGTAGGTATTGTGGGCGGGGCACTACCTGCTTATAGGGCTGCTAAGATACCTCCAGCAACAGCTCTGAGATATGAGTAAACTGCGTTTAAGAATAAGTGAGTATGGAGTCGTAATTACCTAATTTATTGTTATCCTAAATTGCTTAGGGTTAGGAATGATGTTTCTTCAGCCGGACTACGTATGTGGTCGCTAACGCTAGTACTGTTAGAATTAGTGCTAGTCCGAGATATGTGGTTAGCTGGTTGCTTTCAGGAATTGCTTGCGTAGTAGTTGTTTTTTGCGTTATGATTTCCCCGTTATCAGCTAGTATAGCTATGTTCTTATAGGGAGTTACGGCAACTACGTATGCTGGTCTGAGCATCCCGTACAGTATCACGTAGGACTTAATGATTCCTCGGTACTCAGTAATGTTTAGTTTATTTTTAAGTATTTCTTCTACTTCTCCTACGCTTAGGTTGAAGTTAGGGATCTGTGTGAGTAGTTCCCTGATTGCCGGGAAGTAATTGATGAATTTGTAAATGACTAAGGGTGGTGACGGGTAAATGAAGTACCTCACGACGATTGGGGTTGCTGTGACGTAGTTGAGGTCTAGGAAGTAGATTGGTGCATCACCAATTACTAGCTGCCCTCCAAGAACTTCAGCTCTTGAGGTACTGCTTATGAGTTTTTTTGAGGTGTTATACCACTCCTTAACACCTCCTTCTAGCTCGTTTAAGATACTTGATTCGTTCACGTATCTAACATCAATAACTACTTCAAAACTTACTATCTCGCAAGTCTCCTTAGTTGCTTGAACCTCTACAGAAACTCCTCGAGAAATCCACTTAAAAACAAGAATAATTAAGTCTGTATAGTTGAGGTTAGAACTTACTACAGTATAGTTGCTTAAGTCCACATAACTACTTAATCTAGGGAAGCGAGAAGCTAAAACAGAACTTACTGAAGAATAACAAGTAATATTAACGTGTGGTGAGGAATACCCAGTAATAAGAGAAGAGAATACTAGGAGAAATACTGTGAGGACGCCTAAGACCGAAACTCCACTCACTACAACACCAACCCCTGTCAGGATATGTTGTTTAAGGTTAAATATGTGATATCACTAACAGTTCCTCACTCCTAGTTACTCTTGGTTTGGTGTTGTTCATCACCGTATCTGAGGATTTCTTAATTAACGTCTTGAGCTCGAGGCAGACTTACACCTAAATTTGCCAGCATAATGTTCTGGAAGAAAGCTTAGGTCTGTTTAAGTTGGGGCAAGTAAGCTCCTTCCTCAACCTAATTAGGAGGTCTTACAACACTCTGAAGAACACGACTCACAAGCTGTTCTCCGTTATTGCTTCCTTAGTAAGTAGTAGATTCTTAAGGATAATAGAGAGTAAGTCTGAAAGAAAGCAAAGAAAATTTGTTGAGTACGTATTCATAACTCATAAAGTGTTATTAGGAGTTTCCTTAGCGATTCTGTATTTCCTAACCTCATAGGGTATTCTTCAGTTAGGTCCTAGCTAATTTTTCCTCTGATAAATCTTATTAATAGGGCTGTGAAGTGAGGAGTTTAGTAGTTATTTCTGGGTTGCTGCCTTATAATTCTGGTAAGACTTTCTTTACTCTAGCTCTAGCTGATTACTTAAGAAGGTTAGGTTATTCTGTAGGTGTTGTGAAGCCTGTTGCTGCTCATTCTTTTTGGGAGCAATATGAGTATTTCTTAGAATCTCGTGAGTTAGGTGTTTTAGTGGGTGAGGATATTGTTAGGTATGCTAGAGCCGGCTTCATCTACGATATCGATTCACAGAACCCTGTTGACATCATGACAGCTCCTCACGACTTAATGAAGCATCCATCACTAGACTCCTACCTCACCTCACTCACATCGCTAATGGATCAGGTAGTACTTGCTAGGGTTTCCTCAGGAAAGCGGAGGAACTACTACTTAATCACTAATAATTTGAGTAGGTTAAGTAACCACCTAGCTAATGAAGTCAAGGAATTCGCTAGTAGTTTAGGCGGGGCTGAGGAAGTAGATAACTTATGGCTATATAACAAATTAGTAAGCAGAGAGATCGACTCCCTAATTACGGAGTCTACAAACACCATAATCTCAAGGCATGACGTAATTCTCTGCGAGTCTTTTAGTAACGCCCTACTACCAACATTAGGCTTAAGAAACCTTGTCAAACACGTGATCGTAGTAACACCTTCCAGAGCACTAGTTTACGGTCCCGGTAAAGTAACTACGTATCTGAGTGCTATAGACCGCCTTAGAACAGAGACCTCCTTTCTAGTCATGCTTTTTAAGCCAGACATGATACTAAGTATTAAGCCAAGCACCACGTATAGTGAGGTTCTCGAAGAGGAGGAAGCCAGCAAATTAGTGAATTATTTACTCACGACCGAAATCAGAGTTAAGGAGAAGTAATGAAAAGCCTCAAACAAGTAGTGGTGACACGGCTTCAGATTTTAATAGTAAAATACAGCTCCACTGACGAGTTACTCTGATAAGGACTTTAATCCCAAAGCAGTCGAAGTAAGATTTTTATGTTGTTTAGTAATTCTTTATTAAGTGGGTGGTCAGGTTTGAGTCTCCCGGAAATCCTGCTTTTCTCCGGGCTTGCCATAATAGTGGTTGGGTTTTTGTTACTATTCGTAACATTACTGCGTCAGAGCAAGAATTACAAGTTCGAGGGTGGTGGTGTGTTTATCGTTGGACCCATACCTATCGTTTTCGGTACTAGCCAGAAGGTATCAGCAATTCTTATGGTGCTTGCTATAGCTTTAACGTTGGTTGTTCTCGCGACGTTTATCTTATCGAGTACTAGGTGATTAGTAGTGATTAACTCTTTACTAAAAGTAAGTATCCTACTCCTGCTCGCAGGCTTCATGCTAGTTTTTCTGGCTATGTTACTACCTATATTGACTTTAGGGGGTCAAGCAACGACCCCCTCAGGGGTTGCTGGTTGCGTGATATTGTTTTTTATCCCGATATGTTTTGGTTTTGGTGAATCCGGGATCTTGCCTTTCATGATTATGCTATCTCTAGCTCTAACACTAATTCTCGTAGTCTTCACGTTCCTGATTTTTAGGAAGCTTGCTAGAGATAGGTATGCAGAGTAACTGAAGATCATACTCTACGAGACTTTTAATTTGTTTCGCGATTAAGTTTAGGGTAGGTATGTTTTGGGTTTTGGATGGGGAACTCCGGAAGAAATCATAGCTAGGTATGAGAAAGTATTTTCTAGGGTACAGAGAGTTTCTTACGCGCCAGTCATAGCTGTTAGGGGCAGGAATTCTAGAGTGTTTGACGTTAGTGGTAGGGCGTACATAGACTTTACCTCAAGTGCTGCTGTGATGAATCTTGGTTACTGTGATCCCGAGATAGTTAAGGTAATTAAAGAGCAGGCTGAAGAACTGATTCACTTTACTTTCATATACGGCTACAACATACCTGCTCTTCAATTAGCTGAGGAACTGCTTTCTTTGACAGGTTTTGATGACTGGAGGGTTGTTTTAGGTTTGAGCGGTAGTGACGCTAACGAAGGTGCTTTAATGCTTGCTAAGGGGTTTAGGAGGAACTCAAAGATATTAATAAGTAACGCAGGCAGTTTCCACGGCTGTTGTGTCGGTACTACTACTGTTTCTGGTGTAGATTTGTCTGTAAGGGTCTCGAAAATAATTGGTTCCTGGCTAGAGAGTGTTAAGGTTCCTTACCCTTATTGCTACAGGTGCCCGCTAGGTCTGAAGCCTGAATCCTGCGGGATGTCGTGTGTTGAGTACGTGAGGACCCTAGTAGATAATGTTGGTTCTGAGAACGTGGTAGCGTTGATTACCGAGCCTATCCAGGGTGATGGAGGCATAGTAGTGCCTCCAGAAAATTACTTCACACGACTTGAGGATGTATTGAGGAAGCACGAAATACCTATAATACTGGATGAGGTTCAGACAGGCTTAGGCAGAACAGGAAAGTGGTTCGGGTACCAACACTTTAACTTCAGACCTGACGTAATAACTCTGGGGAAGCCTCTTGGTTCCGGCCTACCTATCTCAGCTATACTGGGTAGGGAAGACATAATGAATTCCCTACCTGATTTCGCGTACTCCTTCACTCTTGCTGGCAACCCACTCATAGCTAGAGTTGCGTTAAGAACTATCCAGCTAATTAGGGAGAAGGATTTAGTGAGGAGAGCTGAAAAGCTTGGTGAGATTGTCTTGAGGAGGTTAAGCAAGTTACGTGATGAGTGTTCCATAGTTGGTGATGTAAGAGGTAAGGGCTTAATGATAGGTTTAGAATTAGTTAAGGATAAGGAGAGCAAAGTTAGAGGGTTTGAGGAAGCCAAGAAGGTAGTTTGGAGAGCTTACGAGCTAGGACTCTTCATTATGTTCTTGTCAGGGAACGTACTCAGAATACAACCCCCACTAACTATAGAGGAAGAAGTCCTTGAAGAAGGCCTCAATATACTGGAGAAATCTATTAAGGATGTTGAGGAAGGTAAGGTAGGTAATGAAGTTCTTACTAAGATTCAGGGATGGTAAGACGTCAGTAAGAACGTGAAATAAGAGACAGTAGATTACGGATGCTCCATATACTTAAGTTTGCTTCTAAATAAGACTTGTAAGAGCTGTATACAGACCTTCTTAAATCTCTTGGCAAACCACTCAGGAACAGCTTAACGCGAAACTTAAGTAGTAGCGTGAGCTTAGTTAGTGTTAAGTAGAAGGAAATGTAAGCCACTAAATCTGACAAAACAAGCAATATCAAGAGTACTTGATGAGCTATTAAGGTGTAGTTAGCTATCTTAGCTGCTTTCAGGGTTCTCACGATTTAAACTCCTCATCAAGTAAACCCTAGCAATGTTGCCGGATCTCTTGACCTGTACTAAGCCCTTACTCTCTAGTAACTTAACCTTCTCAGCAATTATTCTCCTAGACGCTGTACCTCTGATCCCTCTAACCCTCCTGGTTAGTTCTGAGATGCTTATACCTCCCTCAGAAGAAGCGAGGACTTCCAGTATTGCCTTAGTTATTGGGTCGACTTCTGGCAATCTCCTCAATAACAGGACTAACTCTCTAGCTAACTTAATTGCTTTCTGTGCAGGGATGGAGAAGTAGAGTGTTAGTTCTACAGCCATCACGTAGGTTGGGTCGTTACTTATTGTGGTGAGTAGTTCTTCAAGCCTCTCTAGCTTCTTAACTATGTATGCGAGTAGTTCTTCAACTCTCCTCAACGCGTCGCTAGAAGACATTCAAGTCCCTGTTGAGGCTTATTAAGGATTACTAAGGACTTACTAGTCTTTTTCCTCTTCTCGACGTTCTATCTTAGCCATTAGGTCTTTCAGGAAGCTTAAGCTAGGTAGTGACTTCAATCTTTCATTAAGGAATTTATCTGTCCATTCTTTAGCTGTCTGCGGATCAACACCACTCTCTATCAGAGACTTATAGAACGTGCTTACTTCCTTAGCTAGTTTCTCACCACTCACGCTCTCTACTAACATCTTGATTAGGTCTCCTAAAGGTTCTTTAATCTCTACGAGGAATTCTGACACTGCTTTCAAGACCCCGCGTAATTCCTCAACATCACTCATTTCTTTACTCATTATCTCACCTCAAGTTACTTAACGTTAGTTAAAGTAATAACTTTATTATGAGCTGCGTGATCAGCTAGTGAGCAATTGATTTAAAATATATTTCTGAGGAATATAATAAGTCGGGAATAAATTTGAACGCGATTGAAGTAAGAGATTTAGTTAAGGTTTATGGGTGTGGAGTTAGAGCTCTAGACGGCGTGAGTTTAGATGTTGAAGAAGGTACCGTCCACGCTTTATTAGGTCCTAACGGTGCTGGCAAAACAACATTAATAAGGATCATAACTACGCAACTCAAACCTAATAATGGTTTCGCAAGAATTTTTGGTTACGACGTTATTAAAGAGTCTTCTATGGTTAGGGAATTAATTGGTTACGTACCTCAAGAAGTTTCGCTCTGGAGTGATTTAAGTGGTTATGAAAACATGCTTATATACTCGAAAATATTCGGTATTCCTAGAGAGATTAGGAAGAAGAAAATCGAAGAATTACTTGATTTCATGGGATTGAGTGAAGCTTCAAGGAGGCTTGTCAGGACTTATTCTGGAGGCATGATTAGGAGGCTTGAAATGGCTATTGCTCTAATGCGTAATCCTAGACTCCTAATCCTCGACGAACCTACTATTGGGCTTGATCCAGGAGCACGTAATCTAGTCTGGGACAAGATAAGTGAGTTTAAGAAAGAGAATGGTGTGACGGTGTTTTTCGCTACACACTACATGGATGAGGCTGATAAGTACGCTGATTACGTGACTCTACTTAATCAGGGGAAAGTAGTAACTCATGGATCACCGAACGAGTTGAAGAGACTTGTTGAAAGTAATAAAGTCCTCATAACCTTCAAGAATCACGCAGATAATTCACGGTTAAGTGAGATTCTCTCAAGCGTTCCAGGAGTAACTATATCTAGTCTTAATAATGATTACGTAGAGTTAGTGGTTAGTGATATACCTACTAAGCTTCCTGCAATACTTGAGAAGATTTTCGTTAGTGGTTATTCGGTTTCGGAAGTAAAGATTCATGAAGCAACGCTGGATGAAGTCTTCATAAAACTTACTGGTAGGAGAATAGGTGATGAGTTGGGAAGGATGAAGGAAATAGTTAGTATGAGGAAGATGATTAGGAGGGGTGGGTGATGCGTTCAATAAGATTAGAATCTCTTATCTCGATGGCTGAGATGGAGTTGAGGAGGCTCAGGCACGATCCCTTCGAGATAATTACGCGTGCGATTCAGCCAATACTCTGGATCACTGTTTTCGGTTTCGTTATGGCTAAAATAAGAGCTTTCCTGAGTGTGGGTGATTACGTGACCTTCATAACTCCTGGCGTAATACTTCAGTCTTCCACGTTCATATCTTTAGCTTACGGGATAGCCTTAATATTCGAGAGAGAGTCAGGGATACTGAAGAAACTCCTAACCTCGCCTATTCCTAGAAGCTACATAGTTGTTGGGAGAGCTCTCGCAGGAGGTGTTAGAGCCTCAACACAGTACGTCATTGTTTTGGTGTCGGCTGCTGTCGTGGGTGCTAAAATAACTAACAATCCACTAAACCTAATTGTTGGTTACTTAGTACTCGTCTTAGCATGCATGGGATTTACAGGGCTATCAATACTCATAGCTTCTTTGCTCAGAACTCGTGAGAGGTTTATGGGTATAGTAGGAGCTATAACGATGCCTCTCTTCTTCGCTAGTAACGCGCTATACCCAATTGAGGTAATGCCTGACGTGATTAAGTATGTTTCACTAACTAACCCGCTCACCTACACTGTGTCTGCTCTAAGAAAGTTACTCGTGAGTAACTCGTACGACATACTCCAGGAAACATTAATACTGACTTGCTTTACTGCACTCACTCTAGGAGCCTCCGTAAAGAACCTGAGAAGAATTATTGAGTAAACTATAATTTCCTGCTGGAGTAATTACTTACGGTAGTAGTTATGAGTGAGTATGTTCACGGGATCCAGCGTGGGTGGCTGACAGGCTTTTGCAGGGCTTCTAAGTATTTAATGATTGCTACTTTGATTAAGAATATTTTGCTTTTTCTTCTTTTATGGTGGTTAATAGGAATCTTTTTAGGTTTTTTCTCGCTAGGTAGGCAAGACTTTCTTAATTTGGGTGAGGAACTTACTTTCCTGACGCTAAATCCTCAGATGCAGTTAATTATGTTAGGCTCCATGATTAGTTACTTGTTGTGGCTGTATGCGGTGTTCGGTGAGATGGTTCCTTCTCTGAGGGAACTAGAGTCTCAGGGAATTAGTTTAGGGAACTCACTAAATATAGTTATTGTTGGAGCTATAGCAACCTTAATACTAACAGCTGTTCAAATAACTATATTGTCTCTCGTTTACTTAATATTAAGTAACGTAATCGCGTTGCTAATTATTTACTTACTAGCTTTCAGTATCTTAATCACTTACGTCCTCACATATATAGGGTTCTTTCTAGTCTTCGATAAATTAGGGCATTTATTAGGTGTTAGGAGACTCGTTACTGCAGGCGTTCTAGTTCTTATTTCAGCATTCATAATCTTCTTAGGACCGATAGCTTGGTTTATTTCCTTCATGACTGCACGTAAACTACTTATTAGTACTACTGTCTGAAGATACTAACCGAAAAATATATTAACTTTTCAGTCATTTATTGGATAGGGTATCCAATATGGTAAGCCAGAAAGTATATGTCGCGCTGCTTTTAATAGTTCTTGCATTCAGTATCGTTTCTTTCATAATTAACTATATACTAATTAATGAAGTTAGGGACATTCTCTTAAAGCAGGAATCAGCCTTAGGTAGGGTTCAGAGTAATGTTTCCGAGCTTCAGGAGCTAGTTAGCTCGCTTAACAGGAGAACTGAGGAGGTAGGGGACGTAATTAGGGAGCTACAGTTAAGGTATGAAGAACTTAGTAATAAGTTGAGGGAAGTCAAGTACCCTCTCGTAATGACTGATAGTATAGGGAGGACTGTTTTCATTAATTATGAACCATTAAGAATAGTTTCAGTAGGTCCTTCAATAACGGAGACCTTATTTGCTCTAGGTTTAGGTGATAGAGTTGTAGGTGTTGATAGATTTTCTAATTATCCACCCACTCTTACTGAATTAATTGAGAAGGGAACTATTAAGGTTGTTGGGGATGCTTTTACTTTAAATATAGAGTTGATAGCTAGTCTCAAGCCTGACGTGGTTTTCCTTACTTACTCAGCTCCGTTAGAGAAGTATGTTAAGACCTTATCTGATTTAGGGATCTGTGTTTACGTTATTAGAGTTGAGGATATTGGGGATGTTTACAACGTTATCATGTCTTTAGGACTAATTACGAATAGAGTTGATGCGGCTCTAAAACTACTTAATGATTTAACCGGCAGGATTATGACTACTTACTCAAGAATAGCTAGTTACCTCAACACTACCGGGGCTTTTAAGGTTAGTGTTTACTGGGAGGTCTTCCCTGATTACTGGACTTTTGGAGGAAACACGTTCCAGAACAGCATAGTGACTTATGCTGGCGGGGAAAACATTTTCGGGAATACCGCTCTCACCTGGTTTATAGCTACTCCAGAATCTGTAGTTAACTTAAACCCGTCTATTATTCTCATAAGCTACAATTACGGGATGTTCGGCACTCCTCAAGACTTAATAGGAATGGTGTCTTCAAGACCTGGCTGGAGCAACATTACTGCTATTAAGAGTGGAAGAGTGTACGTGCTGGGCGGTGCTGTTGAGGACATAGTCTCACGACCAGGTCCTAGACTAGGTCTAGCTATCGAGATCCTGACTAGGATCTTCTATCCTGAAGTATACAACATAACTCAGGTTCCTAGTTTTGTAGATGAGAATGTTGTTAGTATGTGGGGGATCATAATAAAATCATAATAAAGTAGTTGGTGTTATATTTTTATGAGTAATGTGGAATTATTTGTTTCGTGGAGGAGAAAAAGATTTCTTACAATATTAGTGATTTCC
Organism: Candidatus Zestomicrobium tamdykulense; assembly: GCA_039889305.1. Classification (GTDB taxonomy): domain Archaea; phylum Thermoproteota; class Thermoprotei_A; order Sulfolobales; family NBVN01; genus Zestomicrobium; species Zestomicrobium tamdykulense. Next base: position 81,983 of record JAVVFV010000004.1, read on the forward strand.
ATCTCTTTACTGTTTCTTGTTTTCTTCACACACTTAAGTTTAGGTTATAGAACGATGAACCCATTAAACGTCCTGTTTTTTGGAGTTATGCAATTAGCTGCAGGTAATTTAGGTATTGAGGGATACAGAATTTTAAGAGTTTTAACAGCTGTTGTTGTTGGTACTGCTTTAGCTTTCTCAGGGTATTTAATGCAGTTGAGTACTAAGAATCCTCTAGCAGACCCATACATACTTGGTGTTTCTTCAGGAGCTTTATTCGCAGTCTCGCTAACACTGTCTCTCGCGGGCTACGTAACACATCCACTCATGATTGGTGTTAGAACTCTTACTGCTTTCTCGGGTGGTTTAACTGCTTACCTAATCACTTTATTCGTGGCTTCTAGAGCCGGTATGACACCAACCTCTCTTGTTTTGGCTGGAGTTGCTGTCGGTACGTTCTTCTACTCAGCATCTCTCCTACCGCAGTACTTTATTTCTCGAGACATACATAAACTGATTGCGTGGAGTATGGGTTCTTTCGTGAGTCCTTCTGAAAGTGTTTTGGTTTTAATGGTTTTCATGTTGTTTCTGACCGCGTGTTATGTATTCCGCGTAAGATACCCGCTTAACAATCTTCAGATAAGTGACGACTTCGTGAGACAGTTGGGGAAGGATCCTGTGAGATTGAGGAGATACTCCACACTACTAGCTTCACTAATAACCTCAATTACTGTTGCTTGGTTTGGTGTGATAGGTTTTGTTGGTCTGGCCGCGCCACACATATCTAGGAGGATTCTTAAATCTAGCGACGTTAATTTTGTTTTGCCAGTATCTGTTATTTTGGGTTCACTCCTACTCACGACCTCAGACCTTCTTAGTAAGGTACTAATAACTGGTGTTGAGATCCCCGTAAACGTTATTGCGTCAATGATTGGTGCACCCGTACTAGCTCTAGCTATAGTAGAGTTGAGGAAGTATGGTTCTTGAAGTTAGTAAGCTGAGTGTTTTTTACGACAATATCCAGATCATAAGAGAAATTAGTTTCTTTCTTAGTGAGGGGGTTGTAGCTGTAGTTGGTCCTAACGGTGCTGGCAAGACAACACTACTTAAAGCTATCTCAGGCTTAATTAATTATGAAGGCTCTGTAAAAATACTTAGTAAAGAATTAAGTACCTTCAGTGCTGAGGAGAGAGCTAGGCTAGTTACTTACGTACCACCGTTAGTTGACGCAATGCCTGACATAAGTGTGGGGGACCTAATACTGAGTGATCCATTAGTTAATAATGAAGTACTTGAGAAATACGTTGAGTTGTTTGAGTTAGGTGCTTTACTGAAGAGGAGGTTGAGTAGAGTGAGTAGTGGTGAGTTAAGTAGAGCGCTACTTGTTAAGGGACTCTCAAGAAATTCAAGAATTCTAACTCTTGACGAACCCCTCTCACACATAGACATGAGGTTCCAGCTAATACTACTAAAACACTTAAGAGTCTTAAGTAGAGAAGACAAAATAATTCTAGTAGCGTCTAACCAGCTAAACCCCCTACTAAGCTATGTAGACAAAATAATAGCACTCAAGAAAGGTGAAGCAATCTTCATAGGTAACATAACAGACTTCATAAAGTCAAACATAGCCGAAAAAATTTACGAAGTCAAATTCGAGATCATCATGAGAGACAAATATCTAGATCTAATACCTAAAGAACTCCCCTGAGTAACCCAACCTCAATAACGCGTGCTTCGTGATAAGTAGACATCTCCTAAGAACAAAGCATACCCTAACTAATCAGCTCCTGCAACCTGCTTCTAGAGACTACGAATATTAGTGATGATAAAATGATGTCGTATTAGTACTTAACTCAGAATCCTAGAGGAGAAGTTGTTCTAATTACATTTAAATACTTATAATCATTGATTATTTTAGTGTAGTGTGAGTGGGTCTAGCCTATGCAATTAGAACCGTGGATCGCTCTAACTCCGTATCTACTCGTGGTAGGTGCTTTCTCCATAATTATATTAAAGGTCATCAGGATTTCCAGAATTTTTTCTTATATTTATGCGCTGCTGTATACAGTGGTTTCTTTTTTGTCGGCGTTTTTAATTTTTCTTGAAGCGAAGAATGATGGGATTCTGGTTTACCCGCTTGGTGGTTTTCCTCCACCTCTCGGAATACTTTACGTCGTAGACTTGTTCTCAGCTACGATGGGGTTGTTTATTACGTCTTTCTTTCTCATTCTATATTTATTGCTGTTTTTTGTGGTAGAAGACGTAAACGAGTATTTTCTTGCTTTGTATCTGGGGCTTGAAGCCGGTTTACTAGGTATAACATACACGGGAGATCTTTTCAACATGTTTGTTATGATGGAAGTAACACTAATATCCTCGTATGGTCTAATAGCTTTCTCGAAGAAAGCTAATGCTTACTTAGCTACGTTCAGATACGTGATGATTGGGGGTGCTGGTGGTCTGCTCTTTTTTGCTGGTGTTACTTTAATATATTTTGCTGCAGGATCGCTTAACATAGGGCAGTTGGGTGCTGTATTTGACGGCATAAGTATCGGATACGTAGGTCAATCAGCGTATGCTAGCACTGCGATTCTTCTATATCTAGTTCTCCTTTTCTGGGGGCTAGCGATAGATGAAGCTCTGGCACCCTTCCACTTTTGGCTTCCCGGCGCGTATTCCTCAGCAAACCCTGTTGTAGCATCTTTATTAGCTGGGATCGGGGAGGGGGTAGCGTTTTATGCTCTTATGCGTATATCTTTCACTATAGTTGGTTATGTACCAGGCTCGATTATGCTATTTCTTGTGGTGCTTGGAGTATTGACGATTCTGGTGGGTGGTGTAGGAATGGTGTATACTAGGAGGTTAACTGAAATCGTTGCGTATAGCGTGATCCTTGATGCAGGCTACATAGCGATAGCTTTATCTCTAGGCTCACCTGGAGTTTCAGTAGCGCTTACCTACATAATCGCTCATATTCTAGTGAAACCAATTCTTTTCCTGACTGCAGGATGGGCAAGAGAATCCGTCGGTAGTGATTCGCTAGAGGAACTAAGAGGAGTACTCAGAGTTTCAAGGTCTCTACAGGTAGGATTCGTCGTTGGAGCGGCTGCAGTTATAGGTATACCGCCAACCATACTGTTTGTTGCTAAATTACAGGGATACATGATTATACTTGAGCAAGTGTGGAGGAACGTCGTATACGCAGGAGTGCTTGGTGTGATGCTGATTGGGTCGGTCCTGGCTTTGGTTTCCTTTATTAAGGCAATCTCAGTAGTGATTCTCTCACCGCCGGCTAGGTCGTTCCCCAAACCTCCAGCGATTCTTAACGCGTACGTGATAGCCTTATCCATAGCTGTAATCATGTTCGGACTTTTATACGCTACACTCATAGAAGATCTAGTCACTAACGCCTCAAACGCACTGATTTTTGGTAGGTCTAACTATTTAGGAACGGTTCTAAGCATGACTTGGAGGTGAGAGGTTTGGGATTTCTAGACTTCTTCGCTAAGTGGGCCAGGAGTAGGAGCGTGTGGATGATACATTACTGCTCAGCATGTGGAGCGGTCGAGTTCCCGCCGCTAGTGATGGCTCCACTTGATTGGGAGAGATACGGCTTCATGCCAGCACCTACCCCAAGACAAAGCGATCTCTACGTCGGGATGGGATATTTGACAAAGAGAAGTGTTAGATTCTTCCTCAACATGTATATGCAGATGCCGGAGCCCAAATTTGTTGCAGCTGGTTGTAACTGTACTGCGACCGGAGGGCTCTACTGGGATAGCTATGCTACCTATAAGAGATTAGATGACTTCGTCGAGGTTGAGGGATGGGTTCCTGGATGCATGCCAATGCCTGACGACTACATGAGCATGATAAAGCATTTAAGAACTGAAGTATATGAGAGAAGACCCATCACCAGACACATATCTAGAGTCAGACCTAACGCTTTTGAGAAGATAAGACAATACGATGAAATGGAGAGGAAGTTTGCTGAGGATTATCAGAGACAACTTGCTAAATCACAGCCTGAAGTCAGCTACGAGTTCAAACAAACATTCCCTGAATGTTACGAGCTTGATGAATCCTCAAAAATCTGTAAGACATCCATAGAGCCGCTTCAACTAAGAAATACGTTAAGTTTTTTGAAAAATGAAGGTTATGAGCTTTTCATAAATATTAATGCAGTCGATTACCCCGACAAGGGGGTTATTGAGCTCTTCTACATAGTAGAAAATCCCTTCACTGGCCAGCAAAAGTGGGTCAAGACTTTCGTCAATAGAAAAGAACCCGTAGTAGATAGTGTATATGATCTATATCCGTTAGCTCTTCATATAGAGAGAGAAGTGTACGAGATGATGGGTATAAACTTCAGAGGTAATCCAGACTTGAGGAAATGGATACTTGAGGGTAATTGGGAAGGACCACCTCCTCTGAGGAAAGACGTAGATACTGCCACGTACGTAGTCAAGGTTATGTATGGGGGGTATAAGTATGGTCGTTGACGTTAAGCATACCGTGGTCTACTTCGGTCCTCAACATCCGGGAGTCCCCGGTAATTTCGCATACAAGTTGTGGTTAGATGGCGAGAGAGTAGTTAAAGCAGAGCCTGTGCCGGGTTTCCTCCACCGCGGTTTCGAGAAAATGATGGAGAACAGAACTTGGGAGATGAACGTAACGATGAGTTATCGTTTCTGTGTTGAGGACCCAGATCATCTTGAGGTTGCTTATTCATTAGCAGTAGAGAAAATATTACGTCTCAACATCCCTGAGGACGCGAAGTGGATCAGAATGCTACAACTAGAGATGGGGAGAATAGCATCACATCTTTTCTGGTCGCACTTCATAGGAGGTAGTGTCGGGCTTAGAACACCTGCTTATTGGGCAGTAACAGCTAGGGAAGAGATCCTTAAGTGGTTTGGCAGGTTTGCTGGGCATAGGATATACCATAATATTAGCGTTCCCGGCGGCATTAGGTATAAAGTCCATCAAAACTTCAAAGAAGACACGTTAAGAGTATTAGATTATGTAGAGGAAGTAGCCAGAGATATTGAGAAGGCTTTACTAGGTAACAAAATCTTCAGAGCTAGGACTATCGGTATAGGGAAGATAGTTGCTCAGGACGCGATAAGACTCGGTATTACGGGACCTGTTCTCAGAGCTGGCGGCATAGCCTACGACTTAAGGAAAAACGTGCCTTACCTGAACTATGATAAAGTTAACTTCAATATCCCAACAGAATATAGTGGAGATGCTTACGGGAGGTCAGCAGTTAGGTTTAAAGAAATATACGAGAGTATAAAAATCGCTCGTCAGGTTCTAGATGAGGTGAGACTAGAAGGCCCGCTTAGAGTTAATGTTCCTTTATCCCTTCCATCAGGAGAGGGGTGGGCTAGAGTAGAGAGCGCGAGAGGTGAGTACATGATTCACATAATTAGTACAGGAGGCAGAAGACCTTACAGAGTAAGGTTACGCAGCATGTCAATGCCACTCCTCACAACAGCGGTGGAACACATCATTAGGAACGAGGAAGTTACCATAGCGGATTTCCCAGTAATACTGGCATCACTTGATCCGTGCCCACCTGATCTGGATAGGTGATGTCGATGGTTACCTCAACATTCATTAAGGCATTCAAATACGTACTCAAAAAGCCTTACACGAGGCTAGTGCCAGCAAGTGACCGACCCTATAAATCGGACGTCTTAAGAGGTACTCACGTGCTTGATATGAGTAAATGTACTGGATGCTCTATGTGTCAGCAGGTATGTCCTGCAGCATGTATAGATATGGTGGTCGTTGAGGGTAGTTACCATCAGAATCCGAGATCCAGGTTCCCGCGAATAGACCACGGCAAATGTACTTTCTGTGCGTTATGTGTTGAGTACTGCCCATTCAACGCGCTCTCGATGACGGATGCGACAGGGTTTGAGCTCTTCACGATAGATAAATCCACTACGTTTAAGGAACCAAGAAAATTAACAGAGTACTCAAACAAGATCACAGTTACTAAAGAGCTCTTTAAGGGGGCATATCAAACTATGAAGGTTGAGAAAACAGAGCAAGCAAGACAGTGAGGTGATCATGATGATTTTAGAGTTTGAGGCGTATCTCATGATTCCCTTCATCATCGCTATGATAATTTACTCAGTAAGAGCGTTCACGTCAAAAAACCTAGCAGATATGGTGCTCGCCATCGACGCGCTCACGGTAGACCTTGTAGTTATTCTTGTGCTAATAGCTCTTTACTATAGATCTCCTTACCTACTTATAGGGGCGGTTCCTCTTTCCGCATGGATATTCATACTAGATCTAGCTGTAGCGAAATATTTGCACAGGGGTGGTAAAACTTGATAGAGGTTATCCTATTTTACATAGGTTTGGTGTTGACAGTCATAGGTGGGGTGCTTGACGTGCTTGCATCGATAGGTTTCTTCCGGTTTAAGGACTTCTATGTGAGATTACATGCAGCCACTATTGGTGCGATTGGTGGTGGATTCTATCCACTGATTGGGTTGGCACTAATCTCACTAGGTTTGGATTTAGATTTTCAGATGAAAACAGCATTCTTTGGTGTATGTGTCATATCAGCTGTCTTAATAGCGTGGGGGGTTCCAGCTGGTACTCACATATTAGCTAGAGCTGCTTACAGATCTCGAGAGGCGATTCCACAAGTCATAGAAGATAAGCTTAAGAAATACTTGGAGGGTGAGAAGAAATGATTCCCTTAGTCTTGGCGTCCATCGCATCAACTCTCGCATTGATAGCTGCTGTCATAACTCTCTATACGAAGGATGTCGCTAAAGCTGTTGTTGTAGCTGGTATTGAGTCGGTTTTTTACGCGGTCGTGCTCTCGGTCTTCCTAGCTCCGGATCTCCTCATAGCATATATAGCGATAGGGTTAGGCGCAAACACAGTCATCCTGCTTTATGTGCTTTCCAAGGGTGAGAGATATGAGGAAAATATTTGAGGCCGTTACGTTTCTGATCATCGGAGTCGGGATATTCGCTCTAATCTACTATTCCGGGATCTTACTCACTACGAAAGGACTAAATACCTTAGCTGAAGCATATCTGAACTTCATACCCAACGTAAGTAATCAATATACTTCATGGAGTTACGAGGTAGTGACTTCAGTTATATGGGATCACAGAGGTTTCGACACCTACTTCGAGACATCAGTACTTTTCCTAGCCATAGTAGCAGCAGTAGGACTACTTGAAGGTGTTAGGAAGTATTTAGATATCGAAGGCACCACCATAATTACTAAGCTAGTCTCAAAGCTCCTGGCACCAGTGATTGTAGTGATAAGTGTCTCAATAGCTCTTCACGGACATATATCTCCTGGTGGCGGATTTCAGGGTGGTGCTTTATTCGTTATAGCTCCGCTTTTGTTGATGTTAGCATTCAATGCTAGTAAGATCTCAGAGAAAGGATTCGAACAAAATAAGCTTATACTGATGAGAGCGCTAGCCGTAACCTTTATAGCGGTAGTTGGACTAACACCTCTAATATATTCACTAGTAAGTGGCGCAAACGCCTACTTATTTCAGAATATACGTAAGCCAGATTCCACGTTCTCATACTCCCCAATTCTAGAGGTAGGGAACATAAGAGTCCTGCTCTCCGGCAACCTCATAATTTTCAACTTACTAGAATACGTAGCAGTCTTGACTGGTTTTACGGTAGCTCTCTTCTTACTAACTATAGAGTTTGAAGGAGGTGGAGAAAATGATTGAGGAGGTATTGTTCTACTACATAGGCCTTATAGTATCTCTAACAATCGCTCTAGCGATTTATGGAGTAGCAACAAGACCGCACATAGTGAAAAAGATGGCGCTCTTTACGATACTTGGTGACGCCATATATGTGCTACTTGTCTACTTAGGGTATAGGCTGGGTTCTAGGATGCCTCCAGTGTATCCAGGTGGCACTCTAGAAAACCCTGTTTTTCCTTCAAGCAATAATATACGTTCTTTCATCTCGTTAAGTGTTGATCCAGTTCCTCAAGTACTGATAGTTACCGCGATAGTAATAGGGCTTGCTACATTCATTATGATGGCTATCATAGCTATTAAGATTGCTGAGGAAAAAGGAACTCTTAACCTAAGGAAGATTGAGTTAGGTGAGAGTGAATGAAGCTACTTTCGGCATTGGTTTACGCGATAGTGTTGTCAATCATATATTTAATTTACACAGGCGTGTTCAACACCGTCGAGGTACTTATAGCAGTTCTTGTAGGAGTGGTTGTAGCATACATTCTAGCTGACGATATAGTTAAGGACGTCTCCAAGTTGTCTGTTGTTAGGTTCCTGAAGGCGGTCTGGTACTTACTGAAGTACTTCACGGTAATTGAGGCAGGAGCACATTGGAGTGTGGTGAAGCTCATCATTAATCCGCGGGCTAGGTATAGCCCAGCAATAGTAAGTGTTCCCTACAACCTCGAGAATGAGTACTCAGTAGTGTCCGTAGCTAACTCCATTACAAATACTCCTGGAACTGCTGTCATAGATATAGATGAGAAGAGAAAGCTCTACTTCGTTCACTGGATCGATGCGCCTGCTACGGATGAGGAAACCGCGAGAAACCTCATATCCTCTAAATTCGAAGAATATATTAAGAGTATATTCGAGAGGTGATAGACGTGGACGTGTTCGAGTTCATAGCCACGTACGTCGTGCTTGGCTCATTAGTTGGTGTAATGGTTTATTTGGTCTTCTATTATTTATTCCAAAAATTCATTGCATCAGCAACGCCGGAGGAAAGGAACACCGTGTCGGACCTGCCTGTAATGGGTGGCTTTATATATGATGAATTACCTACTCAGTCCGTTACTCAGATGTTAAGAGATATCTTCAGGAGAGCGTTGGGACCGAGTAGGTTGCGTGAAGTAATAAGGCTCTATAAGTTCGTTGATATGTGGTATATCCTAGCACTATTCGTGCTTTTACTCATGATAGCGATTTTCTTGTTGATTAGGTGATGAATATGGAGTTCTTGCACCTAATCCTACAAGCTCTGGTGTATCCAGGTCTCCTCTTCACGATACTCTTTATAATCTTTACGCAGTGGGTTAACAGAAAGCTTACTGCTAGGTTGCAGTTCAGGAGAGGACCAATACACGCTGGTCCTGCAGGATTACTACAGCCGTTAGCCGATCTACTAAAGCTCGTCGCGAAGAAAGACCTAATTAATAAGTACTCAATGAAGCTAAGTCCAGTAATCTTCGTAAGCCTCGCCATAGGGTTTATTATCGTAGTGCAGCTAGCTTTACCAGTCGCGTACGCACCTATTAGTGCTCCGTACGACCTAATAGTACTGCTCTACTTCATGTTGATCGCGCCTCTAGCTATCGCTTACTTAGCAGTATCTCACCCTAACCCATATACTACTATTGGGGCTGCAAGATACCTCGCATTACTAATAGTATCTGAGCCTGTGTTTGCTATCACTCTCTTAGTGCCTTTCTTCTTAACGTCTAGACTGAATATACCGGCTTTTTCAATGTACTGGACGATACTTCATTCCAGCATGGCTTGGACTATAGATCCGCTGGGAGCGCTCTCCATGGCACTAGCCACTATAGCAGCGTTTATATCGATGTTGGCAGTCTTATTTGTTAAGCCGTTTGACGCACCGGAAGCAGAATCCGAGATATATTGGGGGGTATTCACGGAAGTCGGTGGACCTAGACTCGCGCTAGGGTTCTTCCTAAAATTTGCTGAGAGAGTGGTTTATCCGTTAATATTTGCCGGGCTCTTCCTGGGAGGTACGTGGCCCTTCATGAATGCAGGCTGGGCATTACAGGTGCTCGTCATGTACTTTAAGGCCCTCATAGTATTTGTTGTGGTAACTATTATAGATGCTGTATTACCGAGATATAGACCAGATCAGGCAGTTGCATTCATACTAAAGTATGTGTACCCAATCGCCATAATAGCACTAGCGTTAACCCTCATTTAGAACTCAATACCTCGTAGCGTGTTGTCCTAGTCTTCAACTGTTTCAGGAGTTATTTACTTACTCTAGCTTAGCGTTTCCCACCATTAATTATTCATAGTTTCATCAAAGTGTTTAATTCTTACTCCAAGGTTTTCGCTACTTGATATGTTCCGTCTCTGAAAATAGTTATTTTTATTGGCTTGATTACTCTAGTTCCTTCGATGTTTTCTGGAGCGTTGATTCTTATGTAGTCATATATTGTGGTGAAGTTTCCTCTAAGCTTTACTTTTTTCTCGTCGGCTAGCTGGATTAATTTTTGAGGTATTGTGACCAGGTGTGTTCCTGGTTCTATAATTATTTCTCCAGCCTTGATTAAGTCTTTGTAGATCTTTAGTGTTTCCTCAGCTAGTCTTACTTTTCTTAGAGCGCTTTTCTCTATGACTGAGACATTCTCTCTAGTTGTTCCTATGATTTCAGCTACTTCTTTCTGTGTTTTTCCTTCAGTTCTTAGCTTGAGTACCTTGTACTGCTTTTCTGTAAATAATCCATACTTTCTTTCCTTACTTCCCGTCTTGACCGCCCAATATACTACTCTTTATTAACGCTTAATAATAGAATTCTTATATATTTCTTTAGTGATCATGATGTCGTATCTGGTCTACCGAAACAGGAGCTTCTACTTTAGAGTGAAGAGTGAAGTTCTTGATTTTCTTATTTCTTGGGTTGTCTTGAGTTTCTCTTTTGCTTTATTCATGCGTTCAGGTCTTGATAAATTACTTCTGAGTCTCGCGTATTCTTCGGTGGGTGTTGGGTCTGCCTTCATACTTCATGAATTAGCTCACAGGCAGGTTGCTAGGGCTTACGGTCTTGAAGCTAGGTATAGAGCGTGGTATTTAGGATTACTCATAACTCTGGCAGTAGCTTTAATTAATGCGGCTGTCAGGTTGCCGGTATTGTTTGCTGCTCCAGGAGCTGTAGTGATTTACAGGTATTGGGGTCGTGTAGACTCTGTTGCTGAGTTAAGGGTAGCGGAATCAGGTCCTCTAACCAACATAGCTGTAGGGATTGCTGCGTGGATCGCTTTCCTAGCTATGTCACCAACACTAGTGTTTACTGAAGTACTATATTATATTATGAGAATTAATGTCTGGATAGCATTCTTTAATCTCTTACCTATACCCCCACTAGATGGCTCAAAAATAATTAGGAGATCCCTCATAGAGTGGGTAATTATATTCATAATAAGCGTAGTTACGCTGAAATTACTGACTTAATTCCGCAAATCTTAAACTACGTAATTACGTGATCTCACTGAAACAACGATAATTAAGTAAGCAATCAAGACCACTCAAACACTCGTAGGTTTCAGGAATCTTAGGAATATCGGGAGAGTTATTGTGGTAGGTGCTGTGTTACAAAGCTTGAGTAAGTCTTTGCTGAGGATATGAACTACTTCAGCATGGCTACCCATTCAATAATTCCGTTTTTGATCATCTCGAATGCTGTCGCAGCTATTATTATTGTCATGAATCTCCCCAGCCCTCTCACGAAGGATTTACTTAGTTTTGCTATTATATGTGTTGAGTATTTCAGCATTAGTGCTGCTGTAGTTACTGCTAGTAGTGAGGCTGTTAGTACTGCTATGTATCCTTCTAGAGTGTTGTTCTCGGTTACTAGTAGGATTATGGTCGTCATTGTTCCAGGACCTACTAGTAGTGGTGTTGCTATAGGCATCACAGCTATTTCCTCAGGATCTAGTTTCTTAGATCTCGGAGCCTCGCCAAGAATATCGAACGCGAGAACTAAGAGTATTGCGCCACCACCAACCCTCAGTGAGGCTAATGAGATACCGAAAATATTTAGAATCCAGACACCAAATAAAGTGAATATCGTAACCATCACACACATAGCTATGAAAGCTTTCCACACGATCTCGTCTTTTCTTCTCGTATCAAGTCCTTCGGTAAGGGTTATGAATACCGGCATAACGGCGAAGGGATCTAGGATAGCTATGATCTTAACATACATTACGATCATCGAAAATACCCAACCCCACATGCGTAACACCCAGAAATAAAGTAAGCAGTACTTATTAAGTTGCTGTCACTACTTAAGCTCTAGTACAGGAGTCTCCCAATCTAGTTAATCTAGCTGGGAAAACCACCTTACGACGACTAACTACGTAATGTTCTTTAGCTACTGAAGGAGTAGTATGTTGGGATTAAACCACTACTCAATGCTAATCTAACGTATTTCTTCGGGCGCTCTATTAACTCTCGGATCTCATTCTCAAGTTCGCTGCTACTCAAGGTTCTTCTGGCTAGTCCTAGCTCTATAGCCTTCTTCGCTACGGCTATAGCTTCATGTACGTACGCTTCTTCTTCATCCATTCTAGGGATAATGTATTCCTCGTGGATTCCTCTCTCCTCTGCGTAGCTTGCTAAAGCGCTGGCAGCTGCTACAAACATCTCGTCAACCATCTTCTTAGCTCTAACCGTTAAGACACCCCTAAATACTGCTGGAAATCCTAAGCTGTTGTTTATTTGGTTCGGGAAATCAGACCTGCCGGTAGCAATAATTCTAGCACCGCCCTCCCTAGCCTCCCAAGGCCATATTTCCGGGGTTGGGTTGGCCTCCGCGAACACTATAGCGTCGTCACTCATTTCTAATACCCACTCCTTCTTAATGATTCCTGGACCAGGTCTTGATGCCGCAATAACTACATCAGCACTCTTCATAGCTTCCTTAATACCCCCAACAACCCCCTCCTCATTACTTTCTACAGCTATCAAGTACTTCCAAGGATTTTCTCTCTTCATTACTTCTATGTCTGGCCTGTCCCTATGAAGAATACCCTTACTGTCCACAATCACAATGTTCTTAGGGTTAGCACCTACGACTTTGAGGTACTTATAGAGAGCTATGTTAGCAGCACCAGCACCAACCAGAACTATCTTGATATTACTTATCTTCTTACCAACTATCTTCAAAGCGTTCGTGAGTGCAGCAATATTTACTAGTGCAGTACCTTGCTGGTCGTCGTGCCAGACAGGTATCTCAAGAATCTCCTGCAACTTCTCAAGTATGTAGAAACACTTAGGTGATTCTATATCTTCAAGATTAATAGCACCGAAACTCGGCTCAAGAACCTTCACCACGTAGATAAACTTATCGGGATCACGCTCCCTCACAACTAGAGGAATAGCATCAACACCTCCCAGAAACTTGAAGAGTAGTGATTTCCCCTCCATGACAGGTAGAGCTGCTTCAGGACCTACATCACCTAAACCAAGCACTCTAGTCCCATTACTTACTACGGCCGCGTAATTCCACCTTAAAGTATAATCAAACGAAGAATCAATCCCCTCCTCATAAATCTTCTTAGAAGGTGATGCAGCACCAGGCGTATACCATACAGAGAAATCCTCCAACCTAGTCACTGGAACCTTAGGGACTACCTCAATCTTACCTTCATACTTCCTATGAAGCTCTAACGAGATCGCGAACCAATCAATACTCACCCTACCCACAAAACCACCAAGTTCTGCCCGAGAAGTAGCAATATAAACTTAGGCGATGATTTCTAGGACAGAATTCAAGTTCTTCTTACTAGTTTTTAATTTTTAATCTTTAGTTATGCCTTAGTAATTGACTAGGTTTGAGGGCTCGGTACTCTGAAGTAACTCGCTGTTATGAAGCCTGAAACAAAGCCTATGAAGATTAGGAAGAGTATTGAAGCTGCCTTACCAACACGCAAAACACTAAACACATCGAAACGCCTAAAAGAACTCGAAAGATTTATTAGAAGCTGTGACGAGATTATTTGTGAGGGTATTATTGGTGCTTCTAGGCTTAATGCAATGAAGGGAGTATCAAGAACATTAATAGCCGTGGCCGGTGTTGTGATTGTTGTTCTGGCGATCGTGCTAGCATACTACGCTCTAACACCACCAACACCCTACAAGATCACAATATATACTGGAGGGATCTACTACCCCCTAGGAGTTAAGCTCGCAGACCTACTGAATAATTACACCGGGAACAAGATAACTGCTTCAGCTTCCTCAAGCGGTGCCTCAGTAGCTAACGCGAGAGCTTTAGAAGCAGGAAGACGCAAACCTAATATTCATACAGAACGACATAGCTTACTACGCGTTCAACGGACTCTACATGTTTTCTGAAAGCAAGATAGAAAAGATTAGAGGACTAGCAACACTATACCCAGAAATAATCCAGATAATCGTTAGAGCAGATAGCGGAATAAAAACCATAAATGACCTGGAAGGAAAGAGAGTCGCGGTTGGTGCTGCAGGAAGCGGAACTGCGGTGGAGGTAGAAATAATACTTAGAGCTGCTGGGGTATGGGACAAGATAACAGTCCAGCACCTAGACTTCAAGCAAGCAGCAGAAGCACTCAAGCTAGGCCAGGTGACGCGGCTTTCGTGGTAGCAGGAATACTTACCTCAGCAGTCATGGAGCTAGCAGCAACAACACCTGTAAACCTGGTTGAGATACCTGACGAACTACTCAACACACTGAGACAGCAAGGCTACTTATTCTTTATACCCTACACAGTACCTAAAGAAACACACAGGCCTAGACAAAGACGTGAAGACGCTTGCAGTAAGAGCAATGCTAGCAATAAGCTGTGACGTGCCCGACGACATAGCATACACGATATTCCAGGTAATGTTTGATAAAATAGATGAGTTAAGAGAAGCACACTCAAGAGCTCAAGACATAAGCCTAGACAAAGCACTTGAAGGACTACCCATAAAGCTACACCCAGGAGCAGTCAAGTACTACCAAGATAATCTACATACCTAACAATAGAAGCAAACAAAATAATTATTGACGGGACAGAATACCTAGCTACCCAGAACACAACAATAAAGCTAGAGTACAGACACAGCGTCGAACTAACAAACATAACAGAAGAATACGAGATAAAGAACTGCGAGATAAAGCTAGTAGAGTTCGTGTGGCCAGGATACGGTGCTGAACTACCATCAAAACTTAACGACACATTAAGTCACGAAACAAACGAAAACAAAAAAACTACGTAGTGAGAAACATAATACTAAACATAACAGTACTCAGGATAAGCATGAAGCACAGGATCAGCCCTAAACTAACGATTAACGGTGAGGAAGTAGTGAGTAGTCTTCGCCGCATACGAGCTAGTCTTCGTGATGGGACTTAATTTCTCGCTCTACACGATATTAAGGAACGTAGGACTAGATATCAAACCACTACTGTACGCCCCCGACATACAGCAGAGCATGGCTTTCCTGCTAGGCTTACTAACGCTGACAGCCTACATAATATACCCAGCAACAAAAAAGACAAAACAGATAAGGTACCTATATACGACTACGTGCTCGGCGCAGTAGCTCTAGCCTCAATGCTTTACCTAGTAATCATATACCCTACGGTGGTTCAGTACAGCTACATTGAGGCAACACTACCTAACGTACTAATACCGCTGATAGCGATAGCGTTACTCCTGGAAGCTTCTAGGAGGTTGTTAGGCATGGCACTACCAGCAATAGCTAAGCTAGTAGCACACATGTTCGTCTTCTACTTCGGCATACTAGCAGACCTAACATCTCCGGTAGCTCTAGCATCGTATGCTGGAACACTACTAGCTAAGTCGGAATTCTGGAAAACAGCACTTAACGTCACGAAGTATACGTTAGCTGGCTACCTAGTACCCTACATATTCGCTCTGGACCCAGCACTACTAATACTCCCAGCAGGTTCGGCGAACCCACACACAATATACAGAATAACATACGGAATAACAAACACCTTACTCTCCATGTTGATGCTTAGTGCAGGCATAGTAGGCTGGCACGGCACACATATAGGCAAGCTGCAGAGAGCATTATTAATAGTGCTGGGTATCGCTAACCTAGCACCCTACGAGTACATAACACCTGTTCTAGTAGCTACCTACGTAGGGCTCTACATACACAACATCAGAAAAGTAAAAACAAAAACTCATTAAAGCTCCACACAGTTTTCTTTATTAACGATTGTGTGTGGTGGCTTGCCCTCCCTAAGAAACCTTACTACCTCCCTAGCAACAAACTCACTAGTCCCTCTAAGAGCCTCGTAAGCAAAACCAGCAATATGTGGTGTTAAGACAACATTATCAAGCTTAACTAACTCAGAATCCTTAGGTAGAGGCTCGACAGAGTAGACGTCTAAGCCTGCACGCACCCTACCCTCACTAAGTGCCTTAATAAGTGCTTCCTCATCTACTACTGGACCCCTAGAAACATTAACTAAGATGACTCCGGGCTTCATTAAAGAAAATTCCCTATGACTTATGAGTCCCCTAGTCTCCGGAGTCAACGCGATAGTAACCATAATCACATCCGAAGACCTCAACAACTCCTCCAAATCTACGTACCTCAGATCGAGAGCGTGCTCAACTTCAGTCTTCCTAGACCTACTCCAGTAAACAACCTCAGTACCAAGAGCTCTGAAAAGCTTAGCTACCTCAGAACCAATCCTACCTAAACCAATAATACCGACTTTCTTACCTCTCAGTGTGGTAGTGACGAGACTCTTTTGAGTATCAGGACTCCAACTACCAGACCTCACAATCCTATCACCCCTCACTACATTCTTCATGACCGCGAGAACCAGAGCTAGAGCATGCTCAGCAACAGCTTGAGCTATGTAGTCTGGAGCGTTAGCTACGCAAACACCCCTCCTACTAGCCTCAACAACATCAACTTTATCAAGTCCTGAACCATGAACAAACAACAACTTAAGGTTAGGAGCAAGATCCATCAAGTCAGCACCAAATGTTTGCCAAGGAGGAACAATAACAACTCTAGCATCCTTCAAGTTCTCCTCAAACCACTCCCTAGGAGGTACTTGACCGTCGAAAAACACATACTCAATACCCTCACTATCCAGGACTTCGAAAGCAGCTCTATTAGGTCTGAAAGTGAAAACTACTACACTCATCACACACACCACAAGAAATACTACTAAAAGCGAATAAAATAAATCAATAAATAAAAACAACAAAACAACAACTAAGACAGTAAAGCAATAAACGTTAGCAACAAGTAAGAAAAGAAAATAAGTCACTTAGTCTAGAAACAAATAAAAACTATAGGTAATCCTAACAAAGGTGATAATGGTGAGTGTGAAAGCATACATACTACTAATCACTAGCATAGGACTAGAGTACGACGTAGCGGAAGAAATAATGAAGCTGGAGGACGAAAATACTAAGATCACGGTAGATGTAGTGTTCGGGGAGTACGACCTAGTAGTAACTGTGGAGGGGAAAGACCTGAAAGATATTGACAAGCTAGTTACGAACGTGAGGAGAATAAGCGGAGTTACGAAAACCGTAACACTCATATCTTCAATATTTTCAAGAGGATAGGGAGCGAAATGAGTGAGGAAGTAAGAAACCTAGTAGAGAGATTACTAACAAACAAGGAAGAATTCTTCGATAAAACAAACACTCTGAACTCAGATGGTAGGCGCCTCCTAAACAAGATAATAAAACTTGTCTTGAGTAAGTATCCAGAATTACGTAAACTAGCAAGCAAAACTAGAAAAAACCCAACCCTAGAAAACGTGATTAAGTTAGCTGATGAGATACGATCACGTGCAAGCCGAGAAAGAACTAACTACTAAATGCAGGTACGCAGACCACGCCTTTCTCTCTACACATTCTTACGAGTTCCTCCACAACAGATCTACGCCAAGCAATGAAGTCGTGACCCCTATACTTCTCAGGGCTTAAACCAATAACTCCGAAGAAGTTCCTCAACTCCTCCTTATATCTAAGCCAGTCGTAGTATAGTGTAGAGCCAGTCTCACGCGCCACCTCAACAACACCCTCAATAGTGCTTGAGTCGTCGTTAAGCCCGGGTATGATAGGACCGAAGAAAACCCAAGTTACGAGACCTGAGTCACGAGCTCTTAGTAGAGCCCTGATTCTGGCTTTAGGTGGGGGTGCTCTAACCTCAATATTTCTCAACACAGAATCATCCACGGAAGTTATCGTGAAACCTACCTCCACTGAGTCCTTATAAGGAACCAGAACATCTAGGTCTCTCAAGACTAGAGGGGACTTAGTCTGTATCACGACTTTAAAACCTGCCTTAAGAAGAACTTCCAGAGACCTCCTGACCAACCTAGTTAGAGCCTCGATAGGTTGGTAAGGGTCCGTAATTGTTGAGAGCCCGACGGAGCCTGAGCGAACCCTCCTGACTTCGGACTTAAGCAGGTCTACGATGTTTTTCTTAACGTAGATGACGTCACCCCAGTGAGTCCTAGGTTCCTCGAACCTACAGTAGCTTCTCGCGTAACAGTAACTGCATTTGTGGTAGCACCCAACGTAAGGGTTTAGAGCATAGTCTAGACCTGGTAAACCAGACTTACTGAGGGCGGAAGACGCACGAATAAAGACGTACTTAACCCCGCCCCTAAACACGCTTTCCCCAGAAGTAGTCAAGTGTTCTCACCTTCCCGTAATTTCTCAGGATATTTGAGTTCCTCCGGATTTCCCTCACGTCAACGCGTGTATGCTCTCTCAAGAAACTCAAGACTTCATTCAATTCGCTGAACTTTGCTGGTCTAGACTCAAATAATTTCCTAATATTCTCTCTAACGAACCAGACACCAACAGGTGCGTTAAAACCTTCATAAATTTCCCTATAAAGAAAGACCGTAGCCTGCCTACCCAACCTATACAGTAGATGCTCAGCAACCCCTAAACGAGCAGCGTAGTAGCAACCTCCAGTCAAGGCATACTCAAACTTCCCCATAGGTCCTTCGTGATCACCCCCTATAGCTACTCTAGTTCCTGAAGGGTTCCAGGTACTACCAGGGAACCAAGCCTCAACCCATTCATAACTCCAAACACCTGGGAGCAACACAGCCACAAACAGGTTCTGCATATACTTCCTAACATAAACCAGGATCTCGCTGAGTTCGGGTAACTCTCTAACCCTCCTAACTAAAGACTTGGAGATGATGTTGTCGACCGCGGTTATGGACCACCTAGTAGGTACTAGCTTCCTATCAAGAGGTCTGCCTAAAGCGCCTACAGAAAAAATCCTCTGTATTCTGGAGACTGGGAGACCCTCACTATACAGCAGTAAAACTGCATCAACTGCTCTCAAGTCTGTGTCGCTGAAGACTTTCTCTACGGGTCTCCCGAAATAAGGATTACTCACAACCCTTAAATCCCTCAGCAACGCTCTTGGACCGAACGGCAGAATCTCTTCACCGAAGACAGGCCTTCTAAAATACTTCTTATCTAGCAAGACCTCAACATCTACGGATTTTTCAGAGAGAGCAAGTTCCTGAATCTTGGATACATAGCTAGACTCAACATCACGCACACTAACTTGACTAACTCCCACAACCATCGAGAGCCTTTTAACTAGTATGTCTTCCAGAGACCTACCTATCCAGGACTCAGGCAACTCATACTCTCTAGTATCGCCTGTCTGAGGAGGTAATGATGGTCCCACATTAACTTTAGGGTAACCTACCCTCCCAACAAAAACAGATGGTGGTGAGGAACCTTTAACAAGATCGCTTAGCTCAACAAGCCTCACACTAACCCTACTATAAAACTTCACGAGTAGTGGGCAGTAAGTAAGACCACATAAGTGCTTAGACCCCCTACATAGACTACAGATTTCTCCCCTAACCAACTCTTCAAGCCTACAATATATCGCGTTACGTAAGTATTAAGATTAAAGCAACCTCACTCAGTAGAAACCCTGCTCAGTAACCAAGCTAACTCGGTAGCTCCGAGTCTGCTCTTACCACCACCACATAATACTCTCAACTTATCTGGTGCTTCATCACTACACACAAGAGCCCTAACTCCACTTAAGACATAACTCCTTCGCTTGAGTCTAGGGATAGACTCCCCAAACATAGTTGAGATACCTTTCCACGGCAGGAGACGAGAAACTATAGAAAAAGAAAACAGAAATAGTAGAAACAAAGAAATAATACTCAAACTAACCGCGTCGAGGGTCTCACTAAACGTGAGGAAATACCTGAAAGGATTAGATAAAGCAGCAATGAAGTACGTGAAGTCACTACTCATCAACTCAGACGTTGTGAGGGGCCTCAACCCATACTTAGAGGAATCTACGTAGACTATCCCGTCAGAACATATAGAGCTGAAGACTTCCTTAATTAGTCTGGCGTAAGGATTCTCGAGAGATAGTGAAGTAAGTGCTGCATTAGTCATTACAGAACCATCACCAAACACGTACACAGGTCTCCCTCCAACATTAGTCCTTACTCCCAGCACTACATTACCTCTGTAAGCTACTACTACGCCGTCACTTGACTTAACTCTTGACGCATACGCGAAGTAGAGGAGGGTCTCAGACCCGCTAACATTCACTATCCCGTGAAAAACGTAGGAACCTCCGAAACTCACATACTCTCCTGATATCCTCACGTTACTGCCTAGAGCTTCAAGGACGGCGTTACTGTAGATTCCTTCATCAGCTATGACTAAGCCTGAACCACTCTTAACTAACCAAGCTATTACTCCAACCTCGTCAGGTGTGAATGGTTTCTCAGGAGAAACTATGAGTACTATACTGCAAGAACTAAAGCTCGGGTAGAGCTGGGCTAGAATCCATGAGTCTACTAACCTAACATCGTATCCTAAATCCTCCAGCAATTCCTTCAAGCGTGAGGTGCCGTCATAGCCTGTGTTATTAGGTGAGGCACCACTTAAGACTACTCCGACTGGGAAGGGCTCAACCAGTAAAGCCATCAAGAAAATAACTACTACTAACCTACTTAGAACTGCTCTCACTACACCCACCAATTAGACTCCTAACGTAGTTGAGGAGCGCTAGACCAGCTACTAGAGAGGTCAGGGAAGCCACATATCTCTGAGCAAGAGCTAACACAACAGCACTCACGAGCAAGAAGAAACTCAGATATAGTGTTAGAGTCCTTAAAACGACTTTAGCCAAAGTACCTCAACACCTCCTCAAACATTCTTAAAGACTCATCAAAAATACTCAATAACCAAGAACCACCAAAAACAGCCACGAACACGATTAAACCAATAAGTAAAGCGATTCTCAGGATTAAACCACGAAACAGGAACCACGCAATAGTTGTGACGAAACCAATTACTACCGAAGCAAACAAAGACTGAGTAAAGATTAAGCCGTAAGACAACAAAACAAAAAGTAATGTAGTAGAGAAAGCAGGAACCACGCAAGCAAGAACAACAATATTCAGGATTATCCTGGTGTTAAGCAATCGACTCAAGTCAAGCTCAGGTACCTCAAGATAAGTAATCCCGAAGCTAATCAGCTCCTCAACAACTCTCAAGAAGTAACCTATAAGCAACGCAACACAACAAACCAATAAGTAATGAAGAGGAGGAACCTCAATAACTGGATGGAATAGTATGAGGTAAGCCAATACAGGCACTAAAGTAGGGATGAAAATAAAGTAAGACTTTCTTAAGTGAATCAAGGACTTCATAACCAGAACTAGAGAGAAGTAAGCGATGAGGTGAACTGCGTGAGGACCTGCTACCAAAAACTGAAAAGGTAGTGAGGTAAGCATAATTACGAGAGCAGACACAGCATGACCCGCTAAAACCATGTAGGTGTACGTGATTAACCCAGTCACTAAGACGAGCAGGTAGTTACGTAGGTATAAAGACGTAATAAGAGAAAGTAAGAAAACAATCCCCAACAAAACCTCAGGAACTCTGCTCCCAACCACGTACATGTTCCTCGACACGTTTAGCGACAGACTTCATCACCTCATCCTCACGCACGTTACCAAACCTGACTAACTCATAATACCTCGTTAAGTCATTAAACAACTTAACAGTATCCTCACCAGCAAATACCTTAATCTTAGGTGTTAGCTTAGCCATAATTTCTCTATGTGTCTCGTACTTACCTAAACCCACTTTAAAGAGTCTGCACAGACCCTCAACAACATTCCAGAATACCAACACGACGTATGAAGCAGGAGCTCTTACCTGATGTGCTGGTCTAACACGAGAAACTTCACCTACTAAATCACGCTTACCAGCAGGGAAGATTCTGAGTAAAAGCAGCAAGCTAATTATGAATGATAAAGTTACTAGCGGTAAGAACGTATAGGACTCTAAAGCTATCCTTCTCGAGACAGATAAGCCCGTATCTTGAGTATTCTCTGAAGCTCCAGAGCTGCTGAAGAATGTAGGTATTGAGGAAATCAGATACATTAAGGAACTTAACTCGTATGAGAAACTGTAAGAAATCTCTGAATCCTTCTCACCACCAGTAACCGTGAAGACTTTCACAACGATTGAGGACGTTCTAGAAGCTGGGGTAGTGAGTGATGTGTTATATCTTCTCTCCCTCACATACTTACTAACCTCTCCTATAAGGATCTCCTCATCAATTCCTTCTAATGCGTTGAGGTCGTTCAGCAGTCTGTTAAGATCTTCTGGCGGGAGTCTCTTAAGAATCTCGATTAAAGAACTACTGATGTTGGTCTTCATCAGATACTCAAGTATTTCACTAATAATTGTTGAATTACTTAATGTGTTGTCAGATAACTTATTTGGAGGCACGTACTTAGCGTAGGAAGACGCTATTAAGTACATGCACGAACCCAACAATATGGAAGTTGAGTAAGAAACGTTAATGCCGAGATTAGCTGCTTCCCTGAAGGCTCCTGACTCAACGTAGTCCAGGAACTTAAGAATCTGGAACCTTAACTCGTTTCTCAAGTCCTCACTAACAACATTAACTGTGGGTTCTCTCATTAAGTAAATCATGAAGTAAGATAACTCGTTATGGTCTCCGTAAGTCACGAAACCTGAGAGAATAGTTAACAACATGCTAGAAAGTGAGGAATAGTCGGTCTTGTTCAGGCTCCTCGTGGCGTAGTAGAGTAGCCGACCTAAATCTCTACTGCTTACTGATGGGTCGTCAGACCTATTAAGTATCTTGAGACTCATTAGGTGTTTACCACCAACGAAGAGAGTAACTGGATAGTCACTAGCTAGGTACTCAAAAACACGGGAAGCTACTACCTTCATTAGAGTGTAGTTACCTGTTGAAAGAGCCTCATCTAATAAAATTCTTAAATCATCTCTGCCGACCTTACTTAACCAATCAGTCAGAACTACCGGAGCTTCTACCAACTCACGCGACTTATTCTGAAGATCTGGTGAATGTCTAGCCCCAACAACTAAACTAAAGAAACTAAGCAACACTAAAAACAGAACTAGTACTGAGGTTAACATCCTAGTGAAACTAGACACTACCACTAACTTCATCGCCTGAGAAAGATAGTCTTCAGAGAAAATAAAGTAAAAGTTAATAACTCGTAGCCTGTATCGGGTCTTCGTTTCTGAGGTATATCAATATTTAGATGATTGTAAGAGAAATATTGGAGATAAGGGTTGGGGCGTGTTGAGTCAATAATTAGCAGAGTTGTTGAGGCTTCCAGAACAGTTCTAGTTGAGAGAGAGTGGGATGTGAAGCTATTAGTATTAGCAATAATTGCTGGTGGGCATGTCTTGATTGAGGGGATACCGGGCATAGCTAAGACATTAACAGCTAAGACAGTCGCTAAACTACTTAATTTGAAATTCAGCAGGATTCAGCTAACACCTGACTTACTGCCAGCAGACATAGTTGGGACTAAAGTCTTTAATCAGAAGATGCTCTATTTATTTCGTCAGCCAAGACTAAGTTAGCGTTTACAGGACCCACAACAAC
>JAVVFV010000046.1:0-1089 GCA_039889305.1 Candidatus Zestomicrobium tamdykulense
TTTCGCCCTACTCAACATCCTAGGGAAACACTACATCATCCGGCCACCACTAAGCAAGCTTTACGAGAAGACATTAAGACCAGTAACTTTCGCGTTGCTGTGAGTGGAGAGGGAAAGAGGGAGGTGACCCACTAAGAAACAATGTAGTGCCTGCCTTCCCTCCCCAAAAACATTTGCTTAAGAAACTTTTAAGCTTTTGTTCTCGTACCTCTGGTTCCACTGGAACCCCTGGAACCACGGAAAACTCTCGGGGTCCTCCATCAGACCTGATGACGGGATCAAGGGTTTTCTCCGGACTCCAGCGTGAAATTCACGCGTCAGTTATTAATACCTTATAACTAATAAAGAAAAAACTCCGGGGTTAGTTGGATCCGAAATCGTTGTGTGGCTTACTTCTTTTTTGTTTCTTCGCAGGAAGTATGTCCTCGAATTCCTCATAAGATTCGTCTTCTTCTTCCTCGAACCAATCATTAAGCCAGTCTTCTTCCTCTTCTTCCGTCATCTCTACGATGAAGAGTTGTTCTTCCTCGCTCGCATCCGTTACCACGTACACGTCGCGTTTCTGAGTGATTTTCGCTAGAATCATCTCGTTGTTTGTGAAGCACCATTTCTTGTTTTTGTTGTCGTAAGTGATGATCGGCTTAACACCACTAAGCTTCTCAAGCGCCTTAACGAGATCCTCAATCTCGTCTCGTGAGTCAGGATAAATGAAATTGTCTTCATCATCTAATGCATAGATGAGGAGGACCCTGTTTTCTTCCCTATACGCGATCTCCTCAGCTAGTATGAAGAGATCTAGGAAGAACGGGATATGGACTTCCTTCCTCACCACCCCGAACACCCCCAACTACCGGTAGTTAGCAAAGAGCTTACTCAGGTCGATTCCTCTCTCCTCCAACTTAAGACGCAGCTCCCACACGAGCTCAAGTACTGTTTCCTGCGCGTTCATCTCCTTCTTCAAGTACTTCACGAGTATGTCAATGATTGAGTTGATGCGTCTCTTCAGTGCATCACACCTAGCTTCACACACTCTTAATTCCTCCCTCATCTTCTCGAGTTCTATCTTAGCTTCATCAGCAGGAACGAAAC
>JAVVFV010000005.1:0-94563 GCA_039889305.1 Candidatus Zestomicrobium tamdykulense
TTTCTGACAAATAACAACATTAGCACCAGTAGCAGCAATCTTCTCAACCATATCCTTAAGTATGTTTTCTTTCTGCTCTATGAATTTCCTCATCATTTCTGGATCACTTATCCTGATTTCAGCATCTATCTCGGTTTTCTCGATCTCTAGTGGTGCGTCTATTAACGCGATCTTAGCTTTCTCAACTCTCTTAGGCATACCGGGGTGGACAACCTCCTTATCTAGTATGACGCCGTAGACTAGCTTAGTGTCTGCAAGAGACCCGCCGTGTTTCTTAATTATCTGTATGTTATCGAGGTCTACGTATATTCTGCCATCCCTGTCTTCAGCAACTTGCTTGACTGCCTTAACAGCTATTTCAGCGAAGTAGTCCCTAACGCCGTGTACTACTTTGCTTGTTAAGGCTGTTGAGGCAATCTTCTTTAGTGTTTCTAGGTCGTTTGTGTCTATATCTTTAGCAATACTCTCAGTATACTTAATAGCTTCTTCAAGTGCTTTCTTATATCCATTAATTATTATTGTTGGGTGTACCTCCTTGTTGAGGAGTTCCTCAGCAGCTTTCAGTAACTCACCAGCAAATATTACAGCGGTTTTAGTCCCGTCACCGACCTCGTCGTCTTGACCTTTAGCTATCTGAACGAGCATTTTAGCTGTCGGGTGTTGTACGTCCATTTTATCAAGTATTGTGGCGCCATCATTAGTTATTGTTACGTCGCCGAGAGTATCTACGAGCATCTTATCCATTCCTCTAGGTCCGTAGGTAGTCCTTAAGATCTCAGCTATTGTCATAGCAGCTACCATGTTAGACTTAAGTGCTTCAGCACCTGTAGTTCTCTGAGTCCCTTCCTTCAAAATCAAGACAGGTATGCCTGCGGTAGGAGCAACACCTTTCTGAGCCATACACTACTCACCAATAACTCAATATCAACCACTTCTATTTAAGCTTTTCGCTACCTTACACATATACAGCTATTTAAAGGAGCCTCCTCCTAATATGTTAGGGGATGAAGTGAAATGGGTAGGGTAAGAACCTCACTAGTTAAGAGAACTGCTCGGAGATTAATGGAGTTGTTTCCAAGTGAGGTATCAGCGAATTTCGAAGAAAACAAGAGATTAGTTTCTGAGCGCGTGTATCTTAGGTCTAAGAAGTTAAGAAACCAGATCGCTGGTTACTTAACACACCTAGTTAAGATTAGAGAGAAGAAACTCCAAACACCACAAACCGAGGTAAGTGAAGCAGAGGATCTCGAGAAATCATGATAGCGCGAATCAAGTTAATAGGTGTTTTAAGGAGTAGGTTAGGTAAAGAAGAAATAAGCGTAGAATTCAGTAAACCAACCAAACTCAAGGAACTACTAAAAGAACTCCGATCCAGGATACCTGATTTAAGAGAAGCTGTGGAGGAGGACGGGTCTCTAACATCATCATATATAGCCTTCATAAACAACGTGGATTACAGACTCTTAGGAGGCTTAGACTACCTACTCGAAAACGATGTCAATATTTCGTTGGTGCCATTAAGTCATGGCGGATAATCAGTTAGAAGAAGCTCTGAGATTAGTAGAAACAACCTCACGTAAGAGTGAATTAATAGAATTTGAGTACTGCGTATCAGGAGAAGGAGCAGTAAATTACGTGAGTAGTTCCCTCAACCCACTCTGCGTAACGCAGGTAATCCCACTAAAACTAATCGCTTCAGTAACTCAAGTAAGAGTACCCGCACTACTAACAGTTGAAGCATTCGCTAAAAAAGAAAACATAAGCAGTAAGCCAGAAATAGAATACTTACTCTACCTAGCAGGTAGCAGACAAATAAAACAAACTCTTGAAAAACTAAGGAGGTACAAGGGAGAACCATACTTAGTTATTAGGTTCTGCGAGAAAACAGCTGAAGAAAAACTTAAGAGATTACCTGAAGAAATAACATGCATTACTAAAGATCTAGAAAACTCTCTGAAGCCAGACATAGAAAGCATTAAAGAATTTTACGGACTCACGAAAACATCGCAGGATGAGTTAGTTAAGGATATCCTAACCCTAATCAATAACTTAAGACTCCAAACCAAGAAAGAATAACGCAACCCACATACATAACACAGCACTAACGTATCATTAAAGGTATTCACGTACTAATAACGTATTAAGTATTCTTGTGAAGATTCAGTGTCTGGTGTTTTAATCATCCTTCACGTCTTAGGTAATACCTTTCATCATCAAGTTTCCTACGTTATAGGAGGATATAAGGGTTTGTTAGGTCTCTGGCATCTTAAGTAAATCCTTGTACTTACTTGCTAGAACGTAGACTCTTGAGATTCTAGGATACTCATAACACGGGGTCTCGTATTCTTCCTCGTTAGTAGATATAGCTACTATCTTGCTCATCCTTACTTTGTTCTCTCTTTTGCAGTCTATGAGTGAGTACTCCTTAATTAAGCCGTTAATTATCATGCCCTCAAGTCTCAGGATATCAATCTCCTTAGGCAAGGGACGCACCTAATCTAATATAATTATTGAAGAGCTTATAATGTTGATTGAGGTGCTGGGATTGAGAGTATTATTAGTGACTTCGAAGATTGCTAGACCAATACTCGAGGAAGTGATTAAGGAGATAAGTGATTCTATAGAGCTGCAAGTGTTTGAGTTGAGGGGGGTGCCTGTAGCTTCTTTAGCAACCACGAAACTCATAGCTAGTGAATTAATGACTCATGAAGATGTAAGGAGATTCGATCTAATAATAATCCCGGGTCTGAGCATAGGGTCTGCTAAGGAAATTCAGAAAACAATTAACGTAGAGACCGTTAAGGGTCCTAAGTATCTTGGAGACCTACCAGAAATGCTGAGACTACTCCTCAGAGGCTTCAGGTTTAGTCCTGACGTTCCAGCAGATGAAGTCCTGCAGGACTCCCTAACTACTTATTATCAGGCAAAACTAAGTGAAGTGATACGTAGTAAGAAGCCTCTCTTCACGTTGAAGAAAGCACTATTTACTGAGAACCCGCCTCCTCTCAACCTAATCTATGAATACGTAGCAAGTGAGCACTCAGATATTGAGAACCTGAGATCAAAACTTAGTGAATTAGAAAACCTTAACTACGAAGGTATAGTAATAGGATGTGGTGTTGAGTGTAGAGTCCTGGATACCATGAGTGAGTTGGTGTCTACGTGTATTAACCACGACATGTTTGTCGGTATCGATTTAACTTACGAGAATACTCCTAAAGAAAAACTCAAAGACTTAATTAATTTGAGTGACTTAATACTTAATGTATCAATAAGTAACGTGAACTTAATTTCTGAGTTCTTAAGAACTGAGCAAGCCGTCGTAGTAGTACCGAGAAGTATTAGAGAAGAAAAAGAAGTTGATGTGGGTGGAGATCTTGAAGAAATCAATAAAACTATTAAGTTACTTCAAGAACTAGGCTTTAACAAGATCTTGGTTGACACTATCGTGAGGCCGCCCGCACTAGGCTTCGTGAACAGCCTCATAGAATTAAGTAAGGTTAAAAAGCAGGTTAAGTACCCGCTCCTCTTTAGTCCTGCAAACGTTTATGAGTTAATAGACGCGGATAGTCCGGGCGTTATAGCTCTCTTAATCGATATAGGGTTTGAGATAGGTGCTTCCTCAGTACTAATTACGGAGTCTAGCGTTAAAACTCGTGGTGCGCCTCTGGAAGCCTCGTTAAGTAGAGAACTAGTTTATAGAGCTTTCCTTAAGAAGTCGCCACCAATTAATCATGGGGTGAATTTACTAATAGTTAAAGACAAGAAAGACGTAAATATTTTAATACCGCTCTACAAAGGAACTGTCAAGAAAGTTAGTAGGGGGGAAGCCCGGCCACATCTAGATCTAAAGTACTATGTGAGGATTTATGTTGATAAGAAAGAAAAACAGATAATAGTAGATATTTACGATAAAAGCACGAACAAGATTCTTGATAGGTATGTAGGGGAGAAAGCACTTGATTTAGGTAGAGCTCTACTAAGAGATTACGAAATGAATAAAGACCACGTTCTTTACTTAGGTTACGAATTAAGTAAAGCTGAAACTGCTTTAAGGCTTGGTAAGTCCTACGTTCAAGACGAAGATCTATTCAAACACGCCTACTACTGACCAAATCTGTTGAGTAATTGTTTTGACTTCAGTACTTTAAATTTATCTTCTATCACTACTTTAATATTCTTAGGCTGATGATTAATGGGTTGGGTTGATATTATTCAGAAAGCCTCAGAGATTCTCGTCGAGAAAGAGGATGAAGTAAAGTTAATCCTGGCTTCCATACTTGCTGAAGGTCATGTCTTGATTGAGGGGGTTCCCGGTATAGCTAAGACCTTAATGGCTAAGACCGTGGCTAGGCTTCTTGGGCTGAAATTCAAAAGAATTCAGATGACTCCTGATTTGCTGCCGACAGATATTATAGGTGGTTACGTGTATGATGCTAGGCAGGCTTCCTTCGTGCTTAAAAAAGGACCTGTATTCACGAATGTCCTACTTGTTGATGAGATTAATCGAGGATCCCCAAGAACTCAGTCAGCGTTGCTTGAGGCCATGCAAGAGAGGCAGGTCAGTATTGAAGGACAAAGCTTTCCACTAGAGAAACCTTTCATAGTTATAGCGACTCAAAACCCTATCGAGTTTGAGGGGGTTTTCCCTCTACCTGAAGCACAACTTGATAGATTCCTGGCTAAGATAGACTCTACCTACACTTCTACTGATGGGTTGAAGAAGATTTTAAGAGAGATAGACCTAATTGAGGAAAGGTATAACGGCCTGAAACCAGTTATGAGTAGAGATGAAGTTCTAACATCAATTAAGAAGGTTCGTAGTGTTAGGGTTGATGACGCCATATATGATTATGTTGTTAGGATAGTTGAGGAAACACGTAGACACCCAGCAGTCAGGCTTGGCGCGTCCCCAAGAGCTGGGATAGCTCTAGTAAGACTTGCTAAAGCCTTAGCCTACATAAGTGCTAGGAACTACGTAATACCGGACGACATAAAAAGCCTAGCTAAAACTGTTTTGTCCCACAGAATAATAATTAAACCAGAGTATGAAGTTAGTGGTATTCACCCACATAAAGTAATTGAGGATATAGTAGCTAAGGTAGAGGTGCCTAAGCCTTGATCTTAAGGACTATAATGCGGTATTTACTACTCATAATACTCATTACGGCAATCCTCGCTCAAACAACTAGTAGAGCCGCTGACGTCACAGACATACACACACCAGACTTCCCCGAATACCTAAACTCAACTAATCTACAAAACACGACACTAGACTACACAAAATATCTCCAGCTCCTCATGAAGCTACTTAGCTCAGCAAACAAAAGCGGATTACTTAGTGAGTTAGTAAGCAATGAAACAATTAGAAAATATCTAAATGACTTAATAAACATGATGAAAACTAGCGGCGATTTGAAGAATATGCACCAAGTCGAAACACTTCTGAACCACAGCTCGCTTAGTGTGAATGAACTTCTTCAAAGTATAGAGAATGAGCGTCTTGCAGAACTACTTCGAGAAGCATTCATAAGCGGTCTAGTGAATGAAGAACTACTTAAAATTATTGAAGAAATGTACGTGTCTGGAGAAATTAGTTTCGACGATTACGTGAGGGCTCTCCACGCTCTTCAGAAAATATCTGAGTTAAGCGGTAATGAGGAGTTAGCTAAACGCATCGACTCATTACTCCTGACTCAATTAATGAACAGTTTAACAGATTCAGCGCTGAGACTTCTTGAGAATCCAGCCACGCTAGACTACCTACTTAGAGAAGGATTGAGTAAGGAAGTTCTAGAGAACATGCTTCAATTCCTTAGTAACTCACCTGAACGTAGCGAGGAAGTTTTGAGAACGTTAAGAAGTCTACTAGGAAGTGAGTCCCTGTTCTCAGCACCCTCAATCCCGAGCTTTAGGTTTCCCTCACCAGGTATGTTTGCGTTAGTACCAAACCTAGCCGTAGATCCTAATACCTTAGCAATACTTGCACTGAGCGTAACTGGCTTCATACTAACTTTGATCTTGCTGTTCCTTAAGCGAAGAGAAATTTCAGTTATAATTTCTCAAGTTACGCAGTCAATAAGCCGCAGAACCTACCACTTCAACTCCGCTGTAGTGAATATTTATTGGAGCTCCGTTGACTTGTTGAGCAGGTGGGTTCAGAGGAGTTCGAATGAAACGCACAGAGAATATCTCAATAAGGTGTGTTCAGTAATGCCGGAAGTAGGTAGGTTATTCAGAGACATCACTGAAGCTTATGAGAAAGTTAGGTGGGGTGCTCAAGACGAAAACACCTTCATTGAGAAAGTAGCTAGAGAATTCAATGAGTTAAGAAGGATGGTGAGTGGGGTTTGAGGATCGCTCCACTAATATTGAAGATATTCATGCGAGTTCTGATCACCATTATTTTCTGGCTCCCTCTACATGACTTAATAACTCCGCTCGTTTCCGGTGGCTTGCTTACTGAGATTCAGAATTCCGTACTATCACTTAGTAGGGGAGATCTCTCAGCAACCGTAGGCATGTTTGCGATGGTTGCTTCAGTATTAGCACTCCTCGCAGTACTAACACTAAGCATTAACCTATACGTGGTAGCTACGATAGCTGTGTTCTTAAGTTCCCCGCCAACACTCACTCAAGCACTCTTGAATGTTTTAGGTTTAATTGCTTTGTTGATAACCAACACGTACTTAATTAGTAGGAGACGGGTTTTCCAAACCGGAATTGCGGTGAGTAGGTCTAGAACGTACTACTTACTTTTAGTTTTAGGGATAACGATATTCATAGTAGGTTTTGCTTACTTGATAGGTCTCTACCTGGAGTACTTCATGAGATTCGTGAGTTCTGTGCCAGTAACTTCCAAGGTTAGAGTACTTAGTGAGTTCCTGGGTAATAATCCAGTAGGTAAGGCTTTACTCCTCATGTTCTTCATCCCACTATTCGTTAAGATTAGTTTTGATTTAATGGATTCTGTTGCATACTTCTTAAGTCCTAACGCTGTATTAGCCAGGATAGAATTGAGTAAGGCTACCGCACACAGTGTTGAGTTTAAGTATCCTTTCCGCTCATTAATAAGTCTCATACTTTCACTCTTCATAGCTCCACCACTCTATGTGGTTTTTAGTTATATCTACACTAATTACGTCTCAAGGATATTACCGGTCGTGATTCCTTCCAACGTCCTCACGACATCATACTCGCAACTCCTAAATGTGTTTATTAAGATAGTGTTCTTCATGATTGTTTGGAGCATCTTTAGTTACGTAGCTAGGTTCTTTAGGGGTTATGTTAATATGAGGATAATTATCATCTTAGTTGCCCTCACTTTATTATTTAGTTTTGCGGTCTTTGTGGGTGGTCTAAACCTAGACTACACCCTAACTAGGGTATACTCCACGTATTATAGGGATTTCCTGATAATGGGTGAGTTATTACTTCAGGTTACTGGTTTTGTTCCTTGAGGTAGTGGATATGAAATTAAAGATTAGGAAGTGGTACGTGTATATGAGTTTCGCAATAGCTTCATTCGTTCTAGCAATCTTATTCTTGTTCTGGTCTATCTACTATATGAGTATTGCTATGGTGGGGACTTCCTTTCTGACAGCATTAGCAGGCTTCGCATTTTTAGCGTCTTCGCTCCAAGCACTCAGGATAGCTGCTTACGTGTATAGTGTGGAGCTGGGTGCTAAACCCGATGAAGAAAGCCGAAGTTAAGGAGGAGGTGCTAGTACCTACTGCCGTGATGCTAGTTTTAGTGTTGGCTTCACTAATAACTGTAGTTGAGGTAGGTCCGGCTAGGATTGGCATCCGGGTTGGAGCTTCACCACTGAATACGGGGAGGTTCGGAACCTCCCGAGTACTTGAGATTCTTAGAGAAGAATTCGGCAACGTTAGAGTTGTGCTAGAGTGGGGGACTGTTAGCAAATCCATATCTACTTGCCGTAATATCTTAATAGTAATTATATCACCTGAAGAACAGTTTACAGTTAACGATCTAGACTCAATTGAGTCAGTAAGTAAAAGATGCAGCACTACATACCTACTAGTAGCTGACGAGACAGGTCACAGCAACCCAGTACTCGAGAGATTAGGGTTTAAATCAAGAATTAACGGGAACCTCATTATGCAACTCCAGTCAACTGGAGTAGAAATACACAATTATTTTAACCTCACAACAAGTTATTTCGTTAAGGCATTCTTTAATTACCCGAACGGATATATGGACGAGCTATACCTAGATAAAGCGTCATATATTCAGGTAGTTCTAGAAAACTCTGATACGAGCGTTCTGGGGATTCTAAGTAACACTACCGGAATTACATATATCGTTACGGAAACTAAGGCAAACCTCACGATAACTAGATTGCTTACTCCCGGAACCCCTGTCGCGGTTCTAGAAACCCACAACGCTTCTAAGATTTTGGTGATCTCGGATGGCTCAATACTTACTAATCAAGTATTAGGTGATGATGTTTGGGGTTGGAGATATGAGAGATTACTGAGAGAGAGTCTTAACCTACTTGTAGGAGGTTCAGAAGATGTTTTAGTGTTGGTGGATTCCAGCAAATATACCTACGTGGACCCACTAAACATGACTCCACAGCAACTCAGTTATATTGATCCACTAACCTACGCTCTTTACTTCGTGGCTAGATTAATACACCCATCTAACTGGTTCCCTCAAGTAATAATTTTCATTGATAACTCAATCAACGAAATATTTCTTGTTCTCGGTTTTCTTGCTTTATTAATGCTTACTTTCTCCTTCATTATTTTCCTGGTAAGTGTTCTACTCAGAAACATCCCGGCACAAGTGAAGGATCAAGCTATACGGGAAGTCAAAAACATAGAATACTTTACGACAGCTACCCTGAGAGACCAGATAATCAAAGATAAAGTGAGCCTAAGTAAGCAAGACTTCATAGAACTTTATGAAGTAGTTAATGAAATTTTCAGAAATTCTCTCGGTGTTTCCCTGAGTGATGGTAGAGTAGTTAGTATTCTTGTAGCTCGAGGAGTTGATGATGTGAAAGCTAGGAAGTTCTGGAGTTCTATGAATAAGACGTACCTGAAGGCTAGGAAGAAATTCAGTTTCCCACCAACTCTTATGTGGGGTAGAAAAGTTAAGAAGAGTGTGAAGGATTGTGAAGAGATTCTTAATGTGCTTGGTACGTCTCTTCTTAAAGACCTAGGCATTGAGTACCTACTAATGAGGTAGTTAAGCGTGAGTACATCTCTAACAGTTAAAGCTACTGAACGACTAACAGCTCTACTCACCTTAGCTGTAGCGTTAATTGCTTTATGGGTGTTCTTAGGTACTAACACACTTATTTTAGGTTTAAGCCTCATATCATTATCTTTAGTGATGCGGTTATACGTGGTTGCCGCTACTAACGCTATACAGAAGGCTTCGGTAAGCATGAGTTATGAAGGATTCCTAAGCGGTGAACCAGTTAGGGTTGAATTCGTTGTGAGGAATGAGAATAAAGTACCTATCATGTTTTTTGAGTTCTCCTTAACTCACAGCCCGTACGTGAAAGCCTTCTCAGAAATCTCAGGAGTCACGCATATACCGCCAAAAAGTCTCGTAAAACTTTTATTTATTTTTGAAGGTAGAGTTGGTAAACACTCCGTAGGACCTCTTAAAGGAGTTGTTAGGGATCCTCTGGGACTCTACAGGTCCGACGAACTGCCTGTAGGGAAGCTTCTCAGCATCGAAATACTGCCGAAACCTTCTGAAGCCATTTTACGCAGAATGTTTGTTGCATCAAAAGTTGCAGCACTTTCTAGAACCAGGAGGGTTGGTACGGGTGTTGAGATATATGGTGTTAGGGAATACAGACCTGGAGACGAATTAAGAAGAATCTCCTGGAGACACCTCTCATTATGGGGGAAGCCCTTCATCAAGCTTACTGAAGAGGAAGCGTCTCTGAACCTAGTCTTCGTGATTCAATTAAATGATGCATCTTTCGCGGGAGTATATGGATTCACACCTTTTGAACATATCTCAACAGTGGTAGCATCAATAGCTAAGTATTCAGCTAGGAGAAACGACTTAATGAGTCTTCACACATTCTTAGGAAACACTCACACGTACGTACGTCCCGTGAGAGGCTATAAAGCATATCAACTAATTACGAAGACTCTCGCAGGAATACCTTTCGATCCTGAACTCCTCCGTCCTACAACCCCCTACACACCGAGAGAAATTATTAACAAAGTGTATCAGTACCTACCAAGAGATAGGTCGATACTCCTATTACTTTCTACATCCTCACTCCTAGCAACACACGCACCACAACTCCTGGAAGCCTTAAGCTTCCTTTCAAGTAAAGGACACGTCCTCTATATACTAACCCCCCTCACCCAAGCTTACGAAGTTAAAGGACTTCCTGAATGGGGTAAAGCATTCTACAGATTAAAAACCTTCGAAACACTGAGAAACGAACTAAGTAATATAGAGAAGTTAAGGAATGCTGGAATACCTGTGATAGCTATGGGGCCTGAAAACCTAGCGACTGAAGTAATAACTCGGCTAGAAATGATGAGGTCTTAAAATCAAATACATTAAGAACAACAAACTTAAATCACTGAAAGCAGGAAGTAAATTAGTTAGGCTTTAAAATGAAGTACTTAAAGTCACACTAAATTTCCTAAAATTTAAGAAATAGATACTGCTCTAATTCGCAGTCTACCACGTATTATTACTAACTCCGAATACTTATTTTAATGATTAACAATAATTAAACCAAACTAAAAGCTTTACGTGTCTAAAACTTGAGAACAAACTTATCTAGAGTCGAAGTAAATTTCTGCAGGAACGTTATAGTAGCAAGTACTAATTTGTCCGCTCGCGAGAGTAGGATAAATTCCTATATTTCCTGTGTTCGTTGTTATCTCAATGCTTGCTACGACTACGCCGCTATACGAGTACGTATTTCTTTACTATTAGTGTTGGTGTTTTCATGTAGAGGATCCTGCTAACGTTGTTAAAGTAGTCGCTTGGTAATTGTGTGGTTAAGCTATTTGGACTAATAATCGCTACTGGGTCTCGTTCTATCCACCAAATCCCGCAACGTCCTAAAGGTTCTACTTCTTCAATACTTGCTTTCGAGGCCTCATAATACGGATTACGTCGTGGTATGTGTTGAGTTCAATAGGTTGGGGGGAATTCCTCACTAAACTCATCGTAACTCTTAATGATTTGCCTCTCGTTATTTCTGTTGGTTTATAAGATATGGAGTCATAGGCTTCAAACAGTACGTCGCCGAAAGTACTATTGTAGATAAACAACCTAATTATCAGGCCGGAATAAGTTTTCTCAGCATCTCCACCTCTCGGATCATATTCAGAAACCCACTCTTTCGAGATTTCGAGTAACTCATTAGATTGAATGTTTCTTTTGGTTTTGCTGTAGTTTTGATTATTGTTACTTTATCTTTCTTCCACTTAAAACTCGGTAATGTTACAGCATCAATCTCTAGATACATAAGAACATCAGGATTGTTAAATATGGTAGGAGTTACATCAACGAATTCCTCCTTCTTGACGTCAGGTTTATAAAGCTTTAAAGTAAGCAGGATTCCCGGACCCACGCTCTCTAGATTCGTAACAACATAGTATGCTACCGCGACAGAACCTACTCCTACTAACAGAGGAGTACTAAAACACCTAAATTCCTAACTAACACCAATAACATCTTCACTATAATATATCGAAAATCCCTGTATAAAATTTACTGTGTAGCTAGGGTATTCACGGTAACGCTAGACTAGCTAGAATTCCTGAAGGTCGTTTTAGTAATTGAATTAGGGTTAATATCATATTAGGTTGTCGATGAAGAAGTTCTTAAGTACTTTATCATTAGCTATCTTAACACCTTCCAGGAGTAGGAGTTTCTTCTTGAGATCTGGTTGAGATCTACCCTTAATAGTGTAACCGCCGAGTTTTCCGTTATTATGAACTACTCTGTGGCAGGGAACTATTAAGGGTTCGTCATTACTCTTTAGTGCTCTAGCAATATTTCTAGGGTGGGTCCTCAAAATCTTAGCTATTTTTGAGTAGCTAGTGACTTTACCTGGCGGTATAGTCGTGAGTAAGATCTTAACAGCTTCTCTGAAGCATTCTTTCGTGAAAGAGGTCTTGGAACTATTGTCTGGACCCTCTTCCACACATAAAAACTTCAAAGAAATCCCTTACTCACACCTTATTTTTCAGTGCTTTTAGTAGAGTATATCACTATCTTACCTTTCTCCTCATCCCTCTCGATAACGAATTCAGTTCCCCACTTCTCTATCATGCTTTTAGGGAGGTATAGATTCAGTGGAAGCGTATAGTACTCATACTGATAAATCCTGTCTTTCACTGCTTTCTTACCTACTATCTTTCTCGCCGTAACGGTTCTTCTACGTATAGCCATATTTTATTCACCAAAAATAACTAAGGTAGTGCTTTAAAAGATATTATCCTCCATTAATGCTTCTCACTAATTCTTAGGGTTTCACGGAGTGTTAACTGGTTTTAGTTGGGAAGAAAGACTTGGCAAACCCCTAATTAATTATCGCTAGAAGGGGGTCTCAATACCTCTACTACTTAAAACCGAGGATATAGTCCACTTTAATGCTTCGTAGTCTTTTCTTTCATTACCAAAGATACCGTCCTGCCTAACTATCTCTAAACCCTTAAAGAAGAGTGACACGGTTATCTTGTCATTTTCTAGTTCCTCGGATATGAACATCACAGTCATTACTAAACCTCTAGATTTCTCTTCTATCCTTTTTAAAGTTCTCTGTAGTGTTCGTGTTTCAGGAACTCCGGTTCTTAAAATAACTACTAGAACTATATCACTCCCGTAAACAATCTCCATCAATTCTTTCACGTTATTTATTACCTTCATTACTTATCGTCCTGCATTTGCTGATGTAAGTCTCTCTAATTATTTTCTTTTCTTTAGGAGTTAAATATACTTCTATGTCTACAGGACTCCTAATCTCTGTTGGTTTTTTGATTTCTTGGCTATTTAGGAAGACTGATTCGTAATTAAGTAGTTCTTTCAACTCATTACATGATAACTCATTAACAAACCTCGCAAGATTTTTCTCAAAATCTACGTGTTTCTTGAGTTGTGATTCGCTTACGGAAAACCCACACACCAAGCACGAGAGGTCCGGCATTACAGAATTAAATCCGCACCTAGGACATGTGATTGGTGGGATTCTATATTTCTTACTAACCCATCCATTAAACCACTTAATCCTGAGTATCTCTATAAGATCTGTTCGTTTCTCCTTAACTATCTGCTCGTAGATTCTGGGAGTTACGAAAAGAACTGAATCCTTAATACTCATTACCACGAAGTCTAGAAGATTTGGTGGTAGAGTTTCGAACATGTGAATCAACTTATTAGCTATCAACTCATTTATGGTTTCCTTATGCCTATTATATCTCTTAACCACTGTCTCAACGTCTGTGCGTGTAGTAGGAGAACCGTAAAGCTGGGTTAGTATGTCGTGTAGTAACTCTACGTACTGAGTCTCACTTAAGCCCAGCATCGAGAGACCTGAAAGCTCAACAAATTCTCTTATGTTTTCCTCAATCCACTTATCAATATCTACCTCCTTACGACTTGTTTTTTTCTCCTTAACAACTACCTGCTTAACCTTTTTAAGAAGCTTCCCACTCTCTGGCTTAGTCTCCTTAACACCTTTCTTCTTAATTTTTTTCTTTTTATTTTTCTTAACCATACGATGAGTGCCTCACTCAAATACCTCTAATGGTTGTTCTCACTTCAATTATGTCTTTATCCATTAATTTGTGGGAAAGACCTACTTTCTCACCTGGGTACTTAGCTGAAGGACCCCAAATCCTAGCATACCTAAAAAACTTCAGGAACTCTTCACGTATCTCTCTCACAGCATCCTCAACTGTCGAGCCCTCCTTAAGTATTAGTGGTTTTGGTGAGTGAGTATCTGAGTTAGGTTCTTTAGTATAGACTCTTATTAAGTTAAGCATCTTGAAGACCAGGTAGGGAACACGTTCAAAACCACTTACAAGTTTTGCTGAAACAGGAATTAAGTCGATGCCAGGAACCACCTTCTTTAATGCTTCCATTGATGAAGTTACTTGATCTTCTGTAACGAGATCTACCTTATTTAGTAGTATTAATGATGGCTTATACGTGATTTTCTCGAAGATAGCTTTCTCCACCTCATCTAAAGTCACTTCACCAGTTACCCTGACTTCAGAGTTGTAAAGCCTATAACTCTCGAGGAGTTTCCTCACATCATCAGCCGTACACCCAATCAGCTTACCATTCACTATTACTCTAACTCCTTGAAGACTTCTCCCCCTAATTATTTGTACTTGACCTCTGGGTTTTACTAAGTAAATACCTGAGTCAGCTAATTCTCTCGTTATTGTTTCCAGCTGCCTTACGGGATTGTTTGATGCGTCAAGAACTATTAAGAGACCGTCAGCGTTCCTCGCAAGACCTAGTAACCTAGTTCCCCACCACACAGCACCTTTCGAGAGATCTTCAACGAATGCTGGTGTGTCTATTAGTTGTATTTGTACATCCTCATACGTCATCATGCCCGGTACTGGTAGTTTAGTAGTGAAGGGTACCTGACCTACTTCAGGCTTCGCGTTAGTTAATGCTCTAAGCACGGAGCTTTTCCCGGAAGACGAGAAACCAAGAATAACTACTTGGGCGGCACCCTCCTTCTCTATGAAGAATGTAGGACCTCCACTACCACCTCTTCTAGACTTCTTTTCTTCGAGTTCTTTTCTGAGTTCTGAGAGTTTTCTCCTAGCCCACGCAACAAGATTCTCGGTTCCTTTATGTTTAGGAACAGCAGACAAAAACTCCTCTAAGGCTTCTATCTTTTCCTCAGTACTCCTAGCTTCTAAGTACTTCACCCACTTAGCCTTAGCTTCAGCAGGCAGGTTAGTTGGCACACTCTCTCCTATCTTTAATTGGATT
The DNA here is from genome assembly GCA_039889305.1 of Candidatus Zestomicrobium tamdykulense. Taxonomy (GTDB): domain Archaea; phylum Thermoproteota; class Thermoprotei_A; order Sulfolobales; family NBVN01; genus Zestomicrobium; species Zestomicrobium tamdykulense. Next base: position 14,981 of record JAVVFV010000005.1, read on the forward strand.
TAGTCCTCTTAAACGCTATCCATCACTAACTCTTTTCTTAAACCATTTAAGCAAGGTATGATCGTCTCTAACAACTCCTAAACCTAATCTCTTCAGTGTTGACCAAGACTTACGCACTATAGGGACTTCTACTAGAGAGTGTTCAGCCAGCCACTTAATAGTCTTAGGGTCTGACGGGTACCCACTACCAAAATCCCCGTAAATAGTGTGTAAGTAGCTTACATGCGTGTCTCTAAGATACTTAGCGATTATGGATGCCGCGGCTACTACTGGATACTTAACGTCAGCTCTGTACTCGTAAGTAAGCTCAATATTTGGTGGGATGCTCCTTATTAAACTCTCCTTATGTTTAGGGGAGGAAAGTGCGTCAACATAAACCTCACGTACTTCAACACCCATACTTAAGACCGCCTTAATAGACTTAACTACGGCATCAACAAACAATTTATTTAGGTTACTCTTATCTATTACTGACGGACTGTACCTCTTAACGAATACTACCTCAGCAACCTCAACGATCTTAGGGAATAAAGAAGCTCTAGCATGTGGTGTGAGACTCTTACTGTCTCTAACACCTAAATCTCTGAGTAAATCCGTAAGTTCTTTCCTGAACCCAACACAAGCAATAAACATATCCCCTACTACAGGACCTCTTCCAGCTTCATCAATCCCTAAAACCACAGATCTCGCAGACATAAGCAAGTCTTAAACCTCTTCCAAGACTTTAACAACAACTTCTATAAGATCTTTGAAGTCGTTCTTGATCTTCTCTAGGGTAGTTTTCAAGTCCTTCTCTTTTAACTCTGTCTTACTAATTAGTTCTAGTGCTTCCTCAGCTGTTGAGACTTTGAAGAGTGGGTAGTTCTTAGCCCTGACACACTCGTTAACGTGTAGGAAGCCTGGGTAGTAAGTAATTCCTAAAGTATTGAGGAGAGCTGCTTCTCTAGCTAGTGTTGAACCACCACTCACTACAGCTCTAGAATAGAACGTTAAGCTAACCCCGTCGTAAGAACCCCTAATAACAACTACTTTACTTTTCAGCGAGTGAGGCAACTTATTGATTAGTTCTTCATGCTCAGGATATCTAGGGAGGAAAACCAGCTTTAAATCATTACTTAAGACGCTGCTTACTAGTTTCATAAGATCAAATACTGTGCCGATACCCTTATAGTACGTCGCGTGATGTTCATGTGGTCTGAGAACCAAGTACTTGCCGAGTTCAAGACCTAAACTCCTGACGTAACTCAAGTCAGGACTACTCCTAATCAACCAAGAAACCTCATCAACACCTTCATACCTCACTAACCTAGAATCTCTAAGCATATACTTCCTAATATCTTCCTCAGGTATGCAGTTAGAAGCAATGACTATATCAGCTAATGGTAAGGAGAGTCTGCTTGGCACGTAAGCGTGAGGAGAATCTGTAATAGCTACATACTTTATTCCGGTGCCGAAAGCCAGCCTAGCAGCGGGTGGGTTGGGATAAGCAATGAGTAAGTCAGGCTTAAATCTCTCAACATATACTGCCAAACCAAAAATTCTGTCTGCATCTCCTAACACTTTATCGTAAGAATCTCCTATAACGTATCTCCCAACAACTACTGGATCTAGTCCAAACCTTCTTAAGGCACCCACAGTGTACTCGTAGTCCCTACAAGTAACGAGAACGTCATGACCTCTCTCACGCAGCTCCCTAGCTAATAAACCAAAAAGAGTTGCCTGTTTTGATGTCAACACATCAATCCATACTCTGAAGTCTACCACCATAACAGAATTTGGATTGTCTTCCTTATTAATTGTTGTTAGAATCAACATGTTTTAGTTTTGGGTAAATGAAAATAAATATTTAGTAAGAAATCAATTAGAGATGGTGCGGCTTAGATGAAGCTTTTCGGTACTGACGGTGTTAGGGGGGTCATTAACGAAGACCTAAAACCAGAATTCGTTGTTAGGCTTGCTCTAGCTATAGCTACGTATTTTGGTAGTGGGTCTTCCATATTAGTGGGGAGAGATTCGAGAGCTGGTAGTGAGTTGATTAAAGACATTGTGTCCGGTGTTTTGGTGTCTTCTGGTTTGAGAGTGTATGATGCTGGCCTCACACCAACACCTGCACTCCAATACAACGTTAAGGAGAGAGGTTTTGATGGGGGTATAATGGTTACTGCCTCACACAACCCCCCACAATATAGTGGTATTAAGGTAGTATTGCCTGACGGTATTGAAGCTCCTAGAGAGGTTGAGGAGGAGATAGAAAAAATATTTTCTGAAGAAAGCTTCAGGAGAGTTCCGTGGAGGGAGTTAAGGCATAGGAAGATATTAGTTGATGACGTTAATGAGTTTTACGTTGAGGGCATAATAAAACACATAGATACTGACAAGCTGAAGAAGACTTTCAAGGTGGTCGTTGATCCAGCAAACAACGTTGGAGCTCTCACAACCCCCAAACTACTGAGGATGCTTGGTGTGAAAGTATTAACAATTAATAGTGATTTAACACACCAACCTTTCAGAGAGCCTGAACCTACTCAAGAAAACCTAGAATACTTAAGCAACATAGTCAGAGACTTGAGAGCTGATTTCGCGGTAGCGCACGACGGTGACGCAGACAGAGCTATCTTCATAGATAATTTAGGTCGTTACATGTCTGGTGACAGGTCTGCTGCTCTCTTATGTAAACACATAGTAGTTAATAAGAGAATCGATCTACCTCGCCGTGTAGTGACTGCTGTTTCCTCATCAACTATAGTGGAGGACCTACTGCGTGAATATGGTGTGGAGGTGGTGTGGGTCAGGGTTAGTAGCATAGTGATTGCTAGGACTATGCAGAGATTAGGTGCTATGGCAGGCTTCGAAGAGAACGGAGGCTTCTTCTACGCACCGCATCAAATGGTTAGAGACGGTGCCATGACTACTGCGCTAATGCTTGAGTTATTAAGTAGTGAGAGGGCCTCACTCAGTGATTTGTATGATAGTTTACCTAGGAGGCACTTAATCAAGACTAAGGTACCGTTAAGGGATAAGAGTTTAGTAAGTAACTTAATAGATAAGATTTTATTGAGTTACAGTAACTACAGAAGCATGACTATAGATGGTGTGAAAATAATAGGACCTGATTTCTGGTTCATAGTAAGGCCTTCAGGAACAGAGCCTGTAATTAGGATTTTTGTAGAGGCTGGTGATGAGAGTAAAGCTAACGAAATTCTTAAAGACTTACTAGGAATTACTAGTGAGGTATTAAGATGAGGTATCCTTTACTAAATCTACTTGCGTGCCCTATGTGCAAGAATTTTCCTCTGAAACTTTACGTGATAGAGAAGAAAACCTCTGAGAAGGAATACGCTGTTGTTAAGCCTTTTTGCGACTACTACTGCGGTAAGCATGAAAAACTAGTTAATTCTTTAGATGCCAGCAAGTTAGAATGTGAGTTATGTGTTAAGGAGGATATTGTTAGTGGGGTTCTCCTGTGCGGGAAATGCGGCCGGTGGTACCCGATAATAAACGGGATTGCGTTTATGTATCCGGATAGTAGGAGGCTACACCCGAGAGTCAAGTCTAGAGAGGAGGAATTCCTTAAAAAATACAGGGATTTACTCCCGAGTGAGGTTCGCGAGAAGATTAAGTAGCTTAAGTCGTTCAGCGCCTGAATCTTTTTCTGCCTTTCATAGTCCTGGCAGAGAATTCAGCTACTCTCTCCTCACCAAGTATTTTTTCTTTTAATTCATCAACAGCTTTCAATAATTCGTTGAGTGTGTTCTCGTCTAGTTTGTTCTGTTCTAGGAATTCCTTACCGGAACTCGTTAGTTTGAGTTTTCTTAACACGGGTTCTGTCTCTATTAATCCCAGGTAAAGAAGTAATCGAATATCCTCACTTAATTCTTTACTGCTAGGTATTTGATCAACCAGCACGAGAGAATACTTAAACTTAATATTCTTTTCCTTGATTAACGCGTGCACTAAGCTATTCAAGCCTTTCTCAGATATTACTTGGAGATGATTTATTATTGTAAGGAGCTTCAGCTTATCAGGATCTTTCTTAACAGCTTCCAGAGTCGCTACTGGTCTAGCAATTATTCTTAACTCCTTGGAAGTAGTGCTTGAGGTTTGCTGAGGTTTTTGCGGCATCTTACACGCCCCTAAATGAAATCAATCTAACACTAATAAATCAGATAAGAAACCAATTATTTAATATATATTGGGGATCAGAAAGTGAGTGAGATCAGAGAAATAAGAAGTACTAGACCTGAGATAGTCTTAAGTCTCCACAGCCACATAAGAGGTCTTGGACTAGACTCTAACATGGAACCTAAGCCTGTTGCTGCAGGCCTGGTAGGACAGATTGAGGCGAGAAAAGCTGCTGGTGTAGTGGTTGCCTTAATAAGGCAGGGTAAGATGACTGGCAAGGGTATTTTATTTGTTGGTCCTCCAGGTACTGGGAAGACTGCACTGGCCGTAGCTATAGCAAGAGAGCTTGGTGAAGACACACCTTTCGTCGCCATAGACGGTGCTGAGATCTACTCTGCGGAGATAAAGAAGACTGAGGTGCTTATGCGTGCTGTACGTAAAGCTATAGGTGTTAAGGTTAGAGAAGTTAGGAAGGTTTATGAGGGCGTGGTTAAGAATATTAAGATAGGCTTCGTGAAACACCCATTTAACCCGTATGCCAGAATACCTGGAGAAGCTAGAATAACTCTTGAGACGAAAGACGACTCAATAACTATATCAGTCGGTGAAGAAATAACTAGTCAATTAGTTCAGCTCAGGATTAAGAGAGGAGACCACATATGGATAGATGCAGAGACAGGCATAGTACATAAAGTAGGTCGTGTAAAGGGGATTGAGGAAGCTAAGTACTACGACATAGACTCGACACGTATTGAGGAAGAGATGCCTTCAGGACCTGTGAAAAGAGATAAGGAAATAGTGCGTGTCTTCACATTCAACGACCTAGACCTCTATGTCGCTAGCCAAAGATTCTCCATAACCTCATTGTTCGGGGTTGAGTTAGAGAAAGAGATAGATGAAGATGTAAGGAAATCAGTTAATTCTATGGTGAAGAAGTGGCTTGAAGAAGGTAAGGGAGAGATCGTGCCGGGAGTTCTGTTCATTGATGACGCACACCTCCTAGACCTCGAAGCATTCTCTTTCTTAACCAAGGTTCTTGAGTCTGAGTTCTCACCGATACTGATACTCGCTACTAACAGAGGAGTTACTAAGATTAGAGGAACAGATATTGAGGCACCTCACGGCATACCCCTAGATCTGCTAGATAGGTTGTTGATAATCCCTGTAAAACCATATACTAGAGAAGAAATAAAACAAATAATACTGATTAGAGCAGAAGAGGAGGAGGTACAGCTAAGTAAGGAAGGTCTTGAACGCTTAGCTGATATAGGAGTTACTCATAGCCTCAGATACGCAGTTCAGTTACTTAGGCCAGCATACGTAATAGCTGAGCGCAGAAAACATCAAGAAATAATGCCTGAAGATATTGAGGAAGCATCAAAACTCTTTATAGATACTAAGCAGAGCGTAAAACTAATAAAACAGTTTGAAGAACACTTCATTAAGTAGTAGCTGCCTCCTCATCCTCTAGGTAAGTTAGTAAAACCGGATTATCTATCTCTATTACCTCACCCTTTCCTGCCTCCTCACCCTCACTAACGAGTAAAGTAATTATTAGATAGCTACCTATTTTTGATGCCTTGACTTTCTTAACCTTCATTTTAGTAAAGGTATCTACCTCATATCCTCCTAAACTATCTCGTAATTCTTTAACTCCATACTCTCTTCTTAAACGCCCACGAAGTTTCGCAGCCACATATTTATCGTAGCCCGTAATAGAAACCAATACCAAGACTAGAGTAGCTGTCATCAAGAGCAGATCTAGCATTACTCCCCCAACAATACTCCTACCTACTTGATTGATTTTTAAGATATCAACCTAATTCTTCTTTAAGGAGGGACTAATCAGGGAATCACTACTAGATTGGTGTTTCTATCATGTCGGAAGATTACGTAGTTATTGAGGAGGGTAAGGCGAGGATTAAGGTGCCGAACCCTCTTAAGTATTTAAGACCTGATATGGTGTATGAGCCTGCATGGGCGCCAGTCTTCTACAACCCAGCACAGACACTAAACAGGGATGCTTCAGTTCTTGTATTGAGTGCTTTGCTTAATACGCAAAGTTTTGAGAAGCCTGTTAGGGTAGCTGACCCGTTTTCAGGGACTGGTGTGAGAGCAGTGAGGTACGCGATTGAGGTACCTAGTGTTGATGAGGTCTACGCCAACGATTTAGATCCTAAAGCTTTTGAGTTGATTCGAGAGAATGTACGCATAAATAATGTTCAAGATAGAGTAAGAGTCTTTAGAGGGGATGCTAACGCTATTCTCTATATGCTGAAGTCTTTAGGATATTCTTTTGTTTTCGTAGATATAGATCCTTACGGAACCCCAGCTCCGTATGTTGATGCAGGTGTTTGGTCCCTCAGAAATAATGGTGTTTTAGCTATTACTGCAACCGACACAGCACCTCTAAGCGGGTCTAAGTATCTAGCAGGGTCTAGAAGATATGATGTCAAGCTACTCCCTAACGATATTGGTGTTGAGGTCGGGTTACGTGTTTTGTTAGGCTACATAGCTAGGAGAGGAGCTACGCGTGATAGAGCAATAACACCGTTACTCTCCTTCTATTCAGGACACTACTACAGAATATTCGTTAAGGTTTCTAGGGGGGCTACTAAAGCTGGTGAAGTCCTCTCTAATCAGATACGTTACCTCCTAATATGTGATAAGTGCGGATTCAGGACATTCACAAGTAAGGTGAGAGGAGATGAGGCGTGTTCTTTTTGCGGGAGTCCTATAAAATTTATAGGACCTTTATGGGGAGGAGAACTAATTAGTAATTCGTTCCTTAAGATTCTTAAAGACATGCTAGGTGAATTTAGCTACCTACAGACACGTAATAAATTAGTTAAGTTACTAGAATTCCTCGAAAATGAAATAACAGGATTACCTGCTTACAACCTCATTACTTTAGCTAAGTTCTTGAAAACTAACATACCACCAGTTAAGACTGTCCTGGATTGTCTGAAGAGAGCTGGATTTAAGGCTAGTAGAACTCACTTAGCACCTCAACTAATTAGAACAGACGCTGATCAAGAAGCCTTGCTGAAATGCGTATCTCACTAAACTAATTAAGAAGAACTCTGTAGGAAATAAGTCAGTAAATTACACTTGTATGGGTTGAAGAAACCCCCAGTACCGCATCTGTATAATTCCTTACACACGAAGCACGGTAACTTAATGACTGGGTTTAAACTAATCTTGAAATCTATCTCCTCCAGCTTCTCTGGTACGTACTTGAGTACGTATGTTTTCCTACCTTTATAGAGTGTTTGTTCTCTCTTTATTAGTCCTTTACGAACTAAGCTAAGAACTGCTCGCGAGCCCTCCCTATTATCAACTCCTAAAAGAGACCATAACTCACTCTGAATAACACCGCTCTTACTCCGTTGCTTGACTACCTCAAGTATGCGTCGTTCCAGCTCTGCCTTCATTAGAGACACCGTTTCCCCTATCCAATAATACTTTTGTTTTGAAAGCTAATATAGTGAGGCCCGTATCTTCGAATATAAAGTCTTATGAATCCAGTCCCTGTTTGAGATCGAAATCAAGAATAACTCCCATTGACTACTTAATAACTTAAGTAAGCTGTCTTTCAGTTTCCAATGGATGACAGCTAACAAAACCCTATTACTTTTTAAAACTTCGTAAATAGCTGACTTAAGCTGAGATACTGATAATTCCATGGGACCTATCTCATCTATAGCTATTAAGTCAGCGTTTTCTAACGCTTTCTTAATAGCATTAACACCTATAGCTGTCGCAGCTGCAGTATTGACGCAGTATTTCCCGATACGTGGCCCCCCACTCACACATAACTTAGCTAACCAGTCCTCATCGCTACTCATTAAGTCAATTATTTTGAAGCCTACCCTCTGGCCACCTCTCCGAACTTCTGGACAAATGAAGCCGCCTATCTTCAGACCATCATTTCTTAGTAATTCGATGACTCTAAGAAATACTGTAGTCTTACCAACACCTGGGGGACCACTAATAAAGAACTTCATCTACTTAAACCTTAATTACTTCTAGGTTCTTCTTATTAGCGAAAGCTGATAAGCTATCTTTTATTACTTTAGCTTTCTCAGCATCATCCGTGACTACCCTGACCCCAGCTTCCGTAATCCTGGAGAACTTTAAGCATTCACTAGTCTTTATGAGTATTTCCCTCATATTATAGCTACGAGATCTCGTTACATCCACTGTTATGAGGGTTTCCTTATTCTTAATTATGTAGTCTGGTGCTGAACGCTTTATCTCGTATATCTTGCTTTCGTCTACATTAAAAAGTTTCTTGAGGTTAGTTCTTACATGTATTGAGTCACTACTAACAAACTCTTGCTGCTCCTTAACAGACTTACTAACAAATTCTTCTCTCAAGTCCTTCACAGATATAGACCTTATGACTTCGTCACCAAGTACTGAAGCAAGTTTCTCTGCTGTCTCTATAGTTATGTTTCCTCCTCTCTTTTCGTATGTTTCTAGGGTTTTTCTAGATATGTTTAGGAGGGATGAGAGTGACGTTAGTGTGTGTTTTAGTTCCGTTCTCTTCCTAGAAAAGATCTCACTATCAACCTTAACAAACAGCTCTCCTCTCTTATATAGAGCTATCAAGTCTTCTTCTCTGGAGTACATGTTTTGGAAAGTCTTCAAGTTAACTAAATAGACCCCCTCCTTCTCAATAACTATATTCTCGTAAACTTCAGGAGCTTCCGAAACAACAAACGGTATAGCGTTCAATGCGAGAGAAGACTTAATTAAGTCTTGAGCTTCGTTCTTATTTACGTGCATTAGGTCTTTAATCCTGATTATGAGTGCGCCATGTTCCTTACTATTAGCAACTATGTCTATAGATCTTTCTCGGTACTTGACCGGAAAATTAATGACTTCATACCTAAAACTAACTTTCTCTAATACGTTATTTACTCCTTCATAGAGTTTCTTAAGTACATCCTTACTTCTCGTTCTAGACTCCATTATCATCAATAATAATTAGGTAATACCGCAATATAAGTGTTTTACTTTCTTACCAAAAATCTATTAATTAACTCTTCCTGTACTTAGCTAAAACCATGGCGTGGTCTTTATCGAATGGGTCTAGATGAACTACGTCAACTATTTTGAAGCCTTCTTGAGTCAGGGTATCTATTTCTCGCTTGTAGATTTCGTCAGGTTCTTTAGTCACGTCAATACTTCTAGACTTTATAGCTAGGTAGAGGTAGCCACCCTCTTTCAGGAAGTACTTAGCGTTTATGTTCACGATAGCTGCTTGTTCTGGTTGGGCTATGTCTGCATACAAGACATCAACTAAAGATACTGTGTGAGAGTATTTTTGCGGGAAACGTGCGTCATTCAATAAAGGAACTATGTTTTTGCGGTCTTCACAAACCCTCAGTAAGTCTCTTATTACTCTCGGCGCGAACTCAACAGCGTACACAATTCCTTTCTCACCAACTAGATCTGATACATGACTCGGGGTGGTTCCTGACCCAGCACCTAAGTAAAGAACCTTAACACCGCTACTTATGAATAGCCCCTCTATACCCTTCAGTAAAGCTCCTGCCAGCTTACTCCTGTAAGGATTCCATTCCCTATACTCCACACCCTCATACATGTAGAGTCTCTCACCGTAGACTCTCTTACCCGGAGCTAAGTTCTTAGTAGCTAGTTTAATACTACCGTCTTCTAACTCAACAAGATACACACCACCATACTTCTCGTGAGGCTTAATACTGATGACTTCAATCATTTTCTATTACCTCCTTCCTTTCCCTCTCTTACCCCTCCTGATAGGAGGTTTTTCAGGTCCTTTAACTTTCTCAGGTACTGGCTTAGCAGGAGGCTTAGCGTATAGTTCCTTAATCTCTGTGATTCTTTCCTGCAGGTCTTTTTTAAGCTTATCTGCTATGAACCTGCCGGTGAAGTAGTCAGCTTTGGCTGCTATAGCTAACTTAGTCGCGATAGCTCTTGAGATCTTGCCTCTCTGCCACTTAGGTGCGGTATGTATTTCTGGGTGCTGGAATAACACACCGTGTTTCGGGGGCCTCCCACCAGTTCTTAAAGCTCTGAAAAGTGCTTTCTCAGCTCCCAAGACTTGTATAGTGCTTGCAGGCATCTTAGCTAGGTCTTCAAGACTTCCTGCAAGTGATAGTAACCTAGCTCCTAAAGTAGGTCCTACGAGCTCTGTTATGTTAGGAGCTGCTTCCCTCATGACCTGACTTAAGTATTCTGAAAGCTTATCTCTCAACTCATAAAGGTTTAGGATGACTCCCACGAAATCTCTTATTCTCTCAACATCTACTTCCGATAGGTCAGCACCCATACTCTTCCTCGATGCTTCGTAGATCCTGGTTGCTCTGCTCTCACTAAAGCCTAACTTCCTTAACTTCTCCAGAGATATCTCCTCCCTATCACCAAACTCGTAGATTATCGTAGCATACATCTTATGATCCTCTATCAAGTCATCTAGCTCTGGGAAGTGAACACTATACCACTCACGCATCCTGGATGCGAATAAGTTTATAGTCTTGTCTATGTCGTCTATAGATCTGATAGCTTGAATTGCTAGTAAGTCTCTTTTAGCTGCGAAACTCCTAAGCTTAATCCTCGTTACTTGAAGCATTACCTGATTTAAGAACGATACCCATTCATCTTCAGACTTCACAACACCCTCACTAATTACTGTTTGAACCAAAGAATCACGTAATCTGCGGAGAACACTATTATCAGGTTCTACAACAGCTTTCAGCTTTAACGACGAGACTACTCTAGCGTGTTCCTCGTCAGGAACCACCACCTCAATCTCGCCACCATACATCCTCACTAACTCCTCAACACTACTAACAAACTCCTCAGTTACCTCACCACTCTCTAACTTCAGAATACGCTCAGCTAACTCATTCACATCAATCTTACTACTTAAGCGTTTTACGAGTATACTACCTTCAGCATCAGCTATTAAAGACCCTATAAACGTATCAAGAGCTATTACCCTCATCATTAGCACCAAAGTAAAATAATCTTGCGAAATTTATATATGTGTTTAAATCTAGCGTAAAAATTAGTTATTAATCACACACTACTTGATAGAGTATGATTAGTGAGTCATACAGTTACTTTCACATCCTTATTAGTCATTATCGGTAGTAGTATTTCCAGTTTGGTACGCTACTTAATTTCTTGGTTACAGAGTTATCTTAAGATTTAGTAGGGAAAACTAGTTGTTGATGGTAAAGAACTCTGCAAGGATGGGGGAGATCGGATGAATAGATTCGAGATTACTAAGAATAATGATTACGTGGGTATGGTAATGCCTACAGTCTCAGTAACTTTCTGGTTGTTTAGTGAGGACGTGCACTATATAGCGAGCGAATTATATGTTTACTTCTCTGAATTACTACATGTCACTTGATTATAGAACTCTTGAGGAATTCGCCAAATATATAGGGGTTCTGCAAAGTCTTGGATCACATCTCAGAAATTAATAAAGAAGTTTATTGAAGCACGTGATAAGGCATATGAAGACCCTCTAGCAATAATTAGGGAATACCTATAATACTACTAAGGCTGGAAGACTTAACTAATTCTTAACAACCGTATCATTTATAAGACACAAAAACCACTATAGGTAAAGCTCTATATTTAGAGTGGAAGCAGACCTTAGTCATGGTTGGTTCATCAGAGTCTCCGGTTACGGTATTTTCTTGGGATTAGGAGTAAAAGCTTAAATTCTTTAAGAATATTTTAATGCGGGTTGAGGGCATGCCAACACACGGTTCGATGACTAAGGCTGGTAAGGTTAGGAGTCAGACACCGAAGATAGAGAAGAAGCCTAAGAGGAATCTCCCGCCGAGAGAGAGGAATAGGCGTGAGTACTGGATTAGGAAGAGGAAGGAGGCTGGTCTCCCAGTACCTACTGTGGTACCTCCTTCTTCAGTACCTAGGAAGGGGAAGGTTTCTGCTTAGTTTTTGAAGCAAGTAAAAGAATAATTACTCCTGTAAAGTTCCTTAATTGAGGTGCTGGTTTGGCTTCACGTGTGAGTGTAGGAGATAGAGTAAGGATTAAGAAAGGCTCTCTAGTTTATGAGGGTGTGGTTCTCCCTAAGAGTGAGTTTAGTTCTGATAAGATCTTAGTGATTAAGCTAGATAACGGGTACAATATTGGTGTTGATGTAAGTGATGCTGAGATAGAGGTTTTGAGTGAGGGTGTTGTGAGATTTCATGAGCCTGGGCTTTCTAGCAGTATTGTTAAGGGTGACGGTAACCTTAAACTCACGTTCTTAAGTACTGGCGGAACTATTGTGAGTAAGGTTGATTATGAGACGGGTGCGGTTAGGCCAGCAATAACAGCTACTGAACTTCTTGAAGCTGTTCCTGAGTTCATTGATTACGCGTCAGAACTTGTTGTGGTAGAATATACCAGGTTATTTAGTGAGGACTTAACCCCTGCGTATTGGGCTGAGTTGAGTAGTGAGGTAGGTAAGATTATTGAGTCTGGTGCTGAGGGTGTTCTCATTGCTCACGGAACTGACACAATGACTTACACAGCTTCAGCACTAGCTTTTGCTTTGAGGAATCTGCCTATACCAGTTGTTTTAGTAGGTTCTCAGAGGAGTAGTGATAGACCTAGTTCTGACTCAGCTCTAAATATGAAAGCTTCCTTAGCGATCTTCAAGGAAGCTCCGTTTGGTGAGGTGGTGATGTGTATGCATGGAACAATCTCAGATAATTACGTCTTAGCTCACAGGGGGGTTAAGGTAAGGAAAATGCATTCGAGTAGGAGGGACGCGTTTCAATCAATAAATGACGTACCCCTAGCTAGAATAGATTTCCCAGACATGAAGTTCAGGCTACTTAATCAGAGATTCATTGCTAAGAGTAAGAGAGAAGATTTCCGTGTTTTGAGTAGGTTTAGTGATAAGGTGGCGTTGCTGAAGTTTTATCCGGGCATGGATTGCGAGATTATTGATTTCTTCGTTGATAGGGAGTATGGTGCTATAGTTATTGAGGGGACTGGATTAGGTCATGTAAGGAATGCTTGTGTAGACAGTATTGCTAGAGCTACGGAGGAAGGAGTAATCACCGTCATAACAACACAAACAATATTTGGTAGAGTTAACATGAACGTCTACAGTACTGGTAGGAGGCTTCTTAAAGCAGGAGCTATACCAGGACACGATATCTTGAGTGAGGTTGCTTATGTGAAGCTGTCTTGGATACTCGGTAATTATCCCGGCCTTGATAAGAGAGAGTATGTTGAACTCTTCCACAAGAACTTAGCGTATGAGTATAATCCCGTGCACAAAGACTCATTATTTCCGGTGTGGTCTCATGAGTATTGATTACTCGTTGGTAGGTTTGAGGGTAGGTATCGAGATACATCAGCAACTAGCTACTAGAGAGAAGCTTTTCTGTTCATGTCCTACCGAGCTAGCTAGTGATGAGACTCCAAGAAAAGAAGTAAAGAGGTTCTTGAGGGTTGCTAAGAGCGAGGTTGGGGAAGTAGATCCTGCAGCTCAGTACGAGGTCATGAGAGGAAGAAGCATAATTTATGAGGTACCTGAAGGTCACGCATGTTTAGTAGAACTAGATGAGGAGCCTCCTCACGAACTGAATAGGGAGGCAATCTTAATAGCTTTAGCTATAGCTAAAGCTCTGAATTCCACACCAGTTGATGAGATAGAAGTCATGAGGAAGATTGTTGTTGATGGATCAAACACTACAGGTTTTCAGAGAACAGCTATAGTTGCTGTTGGGGGCTACCTAACAGACGAGGATGATTTAATAAGAATACAAACCATATGTCTTGAGGAAGACGCTGCAAGGAAAGTTGATGAGGGGAGGGGTTACGTTAAGTATAATCTAGACAGGCTCGGCATACCCCTCATCGAGATAGCTACAGGCCCCGATATAAAGAGTCCTGAGCAAGCCATGAGAGTTGCTTTCAAGATAGGATTACTGTTGAGACTAAGCGGTAAGGTCAAGAGAGGGATAGGTACTATCAGGCAAGACCTAAACATATCTGTAGAGGGTGGCGTAAAAACGGAAGTGAAAGGTGTTGGGAAGCTTGAGCTAATACCTAAAGTCATAGAATACGAAGTTTCCAGACAATTAAAACTACTTGAGATAAGAGAGGAGTTGGTTAGGAGGGGGGTTCACGAGGATAATTTACCTTACCTAGTATTTGATGTAACCAATATTTTCTCTAACAGCAAAAGTAAGTTGGTTTCCTCGTCGCTGAGTAAGGGTCTCAAGATTTACGCAACCCCTCTGAAGGGCTTCAGCGGGTTGCTAAAGAAGGAGTTAATGCCTGGGAGGAGATTCGGTACGGAGCTTTCAGATTACGCGAAAGCTTGGGGTGGTGTGGGCGGTATAATACATAGTGATGAGTTACCGTCCTACGGGATTTCAGAAGAAGAAAAGAATGCTGTCTTCAACTTTCTTTCGCTAGATAAGGAGAAAGATGCGTATGTCTTAGTAATTAGTGATGCTGAATCTGCTGAAAGAGCTCTTAAGGCTGTTGTGGATCGAGCTCGGTATTCTTTAATTGGTATACCTAAGGAGACTCGTGCCGCAAACCCTGACGGCACTACCAAGTATATGAGACCCCAGCCAGGAGCGATGAGGATGTATCCAGAAACAGATATTAAACCAATCCCAATTACTCGAGAACTACTTGAGGAAGCTGAGCGTCTTAAGCCACCTACACCTGAAGAACTGTTAGCAAGACTAATAAAAGAACACAAACTCACGAAAACTCTTGCTGAACAACTAATTAGGGACCCACTAATCCACACATACCTAAACCTTGTTGAGGAATTAGGTGATAAAGTTCAACCACACATAATAGCCACGACATTAATGATACACCTAAAGAGTCTTAAGTCGGAAGGACTCGACGTAAGCGTGGTAGATGAGCAAGTCCTGAAAACTATTCTTAGTAAGGTTGGTGAGAACGTGTTAAGTAAGGACGCAATACCAGAAATACTTAAAGAATATTCCATCAGGAAAGGAGAGACTAGCTTAGAGGAACTCATGAAGAAATACACTGAAATAGGAGTTAAGGAGTTAGAGGAATTAGTGGATAAGATCATAAGAAACCTCAAAGAAACATTACTAATGAAGAAAGAAAAAGCTTTCAACATAGTGATGGGTGAGGTAATGAAGGAAGTAAGAGGTAAAGCTGATGGGAAGATAGTTGCGGAGACCGTGAAGAAGAGACTCAAGGACGTACTTGGTATTTATTGACTCTATCCCCGTCCTAAAGAAGCTTTCAGTTATGATGAAACCCAACTTATAAAGCACTAAATCAAGTAACATTATTGGTGCGGGGGTGCCCGAGCCAGGTCAAAGGGGTCGGGCTCAGGTCCTAAAATGGTGGGAACCCCGATGGCGTAGGCCTGCGTGGGTTCAAATCCCACCCCCCGCACTAATCTGTCTCTCTAGTAGTCAAGATATTGCATAAATTCCCACGGCGTTACGTAGAGACAGTACTGATTCCATTCATTTGTTTTATATTCTATGAACGCATCAAATATATGACTTCCTAAAGTTTGACGAATAATTTCGTCACTCTTCATCTCCTCTAAAGCTTCTTTAAGAGTTGTTGGTAGTTCTCTTATTCCGAGGGCTCCACGTCTTTCAGGAGTCATTTCATAGATGTTTTCGTCAACAGGGTCTCCAGGATCAATTTTCTTTTTTATCCCATCAAGCCAGGCCATTAGAAGACATGCGAAAGCTAAGTAAGGATTGCAGGAAAGATCTACGCCTTGGTACTCCACCCGTTTTTGGTGAGCATGTTTTGGCCCCTTATAGTAAACTGGTATTCGCACTAAGGCTGATCTGTTGCGGCGAGACCACGTGATGTAGATCGGTGCTTCAAAACCTGGCACTAACCGCTTATAAGAGTTTATTGTTGGACAACATACGGCTGTTAAGGCTCTAGCATGTTCTAAAAGTCCACCAATAAAGTATCTTCCGATTTGACTAAGTTCTGCGTACTCGTCGTTCTCATCATACATTTCGTTTTTCTCATTTCTCCATAACGATATATGGGTATGCATACCGCTCGCGTTATCGAAGTATATTGGTTTAGGCATGAAAGTTGCTATCAACTCGTATTTCTTAGCAACGTTTTTCGCTACAAACTTGAAGTACATGACTTTATCAGCGGTCTCTACCAACGATCCAAAAGCAAAAACTATCTCAATTTGACTAGCTGCTACCTCATGATGATGTTTTTCTATTTTGAAACCAAAGTAATCCTCAAGTATCGAGGAAACCTCATTGCGATGCTTTACGGTTGTATCTTCTGGAGGTGGCCTGCAATACGCTTCTCTGTATTTAAGAACGGAATTCCTAGAGTGATTTCTGGGCTGGCCTGAAGGTTCCAGACAAGCTTAGGTAGGTCAATTGAGGAGAATAGAAAATACTCTAATTCGGGAGCGAAGTACCCTGTATACCCTATTCCTTGAGCAGTTTCTGCAGTTTTTTCGCTACATAGCTTCTCGGGCATGCCTTTTTAATGTTCTCCATTTAGTAATCCCCAGCATTCATTTTACGAAAGGTTGTTCCCGCAACTTATATTTATGTTTTTTAAGACAATAGGACAAATCCCGTATGATTAGCTAATCAAAAGATAGGTTTAGGAAGAAGAATAATGAACTAATTATCTAATTTTGTCGAAGTATATTCTTAGCTCTTGTCTCTGTAAGGTTGTGTCGGGTTCAGAAGCCTGGTCGACATCATTTAGTCAGGCCTTACAAGGTTCATCATTCGTGATTAGGTTCCTTACATTGCTTATAAAGTATTGAGATTTAGATAGTCTTGTTGACGTAAGACTATATTTATTTGTTTATTCTTAATGACTCTATTGTTTCTTTATTCACCATGGTTGATGCTTCCTGGTACCCTGCTTCGAAGAGCCTAATATTGAGTTCTCTAGTTCCTAGTTTGAGGACTTCGTTCAGTACTGTGTTCTTACTACTTATTATTGTTGCTTTCTCCAGGATGTAGGTCACGAACCCCAACATAACTACGTTAGCTCCTATAGTGCTGCCAAGCTTTAATGATATGTCAGATGCAGCAACTAGGTAGAAGTGCGGGGTTGTTTTCTTTATGCTACTGATTAATTCTTCTCTTGGGGGAATCTTCACACCAGGTAATGATGGTCTGATGATCTTGTCATTAACTACCGATACTGTTTTCACGTTATGGAAGTAGGAGTATCTGGCTGCCTCAATAAGCTCCATCGATATATGTAGGTTTACGTCGTCTTCAGGTGGTAAGGGCGCCATAATGGAATTCCCTATCCTCAAGAAAACTGTTACTGAACCTCCTCTCTGACTTAGTCCATGAATCTCTGATATTATTACTTTCAAGCCCTCATTAAGTGCTGCCTGACCCAATACTCTTGAAAGGGTTAATAATCCTTGACCACCAACTCCTGAGATCAAGGTGTTGAGCACCATACTCACCTCCAGAACTTCTCAACCTCTTCTTTATCGTACTCTTTCTGAGGGATTATAGCTTTAGTTGGACATACCTGAGCACACGCACCACAACCAATACATAGTTCTGGGTCGATCCACGCTTTCTTATTACTTCTAGGCATTATTGCTGGGCAGACAAACCAGTCATAACAGATACCGCAACCAATACACTTATCTTCTAAGACTACGTAAGGAACTATCTCGACACCAGCTCTCCTAATATCTCTAATAACCTCCAGCGCGCACCTCCTCCTAGCAATTATGACTGCCGGTTCCATATTTTCTCTGACGTAACTTAATGCCTTCTTGGTGACCTCCCTAACAGTCTTGATATCAAAGGGATCTATAACCTCAACAAACCTAACACCAAGTCCTGAAACCACGTTCTCTATAGGTATGTAGCGTGTTCCCTCACCGTCCTTGCTTGAAGGGGTTGGCTGATGACCTGTCATGGCAGTTATCTCATTATCTAGTATTATTACAATTAGTGGTTTCCTATGCCATACAGCGTTCACGAGTGGTGGTAAGCCTGCATGATAGAATGTGGAATCACCTATTATAGCTATCACGTTATCGTCTGTGGTTATGCTGAGACCATATCCAACCCCTATACTACTCCCCATCTCAATTATTATGTCCTGCATCCTGTATGGTGGGTTATACCCTAGCGAGTAACATCCTATGTCTCCTGAAGCGATGTAAGGTATTTTTTCTTGATTAACTAGTCTCCTTAACTCAAAGAATAGCGGCCTGTAGGGGCATCCTGGACAGAATGTAGGTATTCTATTAGGCACGTTAACTACGGGTTGGTTAAGTGTTTGAGGAGCTGAGTAATTAAGTCCTAAGAATTTAGCTATAGCTTTCCTGACTCTCAAATGATTTAACTCAAACTCGTAACCTACTAGGTCCTTACCTCTAACTTCTGCCTCAATCCTAGAATCATGAAGTACTGACTTAACGTTAGTCTCTACTAGTGAGTCGAGCTCCTCAATAACAAGTATCCTGTCAACCTCCTCAGCAGCTTCTATGAGTAGCTTCTTAGGTAACGGTACAGGAGTCCCTATCTTAAGAACTTTGACTTTATCCCTAATCTTGAAGTAGTCGAGTGCTTCCATCACGTAACTATACGCACCACCTGAAGCTATGATTAATTCTTTTCCATCACCTTCAATCCTATTAAACGGGACTTCATTAACTACCTCAGAGATCGCGTCCCACTTCTCAAGTAACCTAATCTTGTTTTTCCTGGCAATAGCAGGCACAACAACAAACCTGTCTTCTTTATTAAATTTCCCCCTAACCCTTACTTCCGGTATAGGCCCTAACTCTACAACCCCCCTACTGTGACTCACTCTAGTAGTAGTACGCAGTATTACTGGGTGCTTAAACCTTCTGCTGAATTCAAAAACATAC
Source organism: Candidatus Zestomicrobium tamdykulense (assembly GCA_039889305.1). Lineage (GTDB taxonomy): Archaea > Thermoproteota > Thermoprotei_A > Sulfolobales > NBVN01 > Zestomicrobium > Zestomicrobium tamdykulense. Next base: position 34,006 of record JAVVFV010000005.1, read on the forward strand.
TTAGTCATCTTTTTTGCTTCATCAGCCTCGAAAGGCTCGAAAACAGGTATGTATGCGTGAACCCCATACCACCTGTTGTCTTGCTCATTCTGACTACTATGCATGCTGGGATCATCAGCCGTAACAATAACCAAAGCTCCCTCGACACCTGTATAGGCGGAACTCATTAAGGGATCTGCAGCGACATTCATGCCTACATGCTTCATAGCGGTTAACGCGTTAATGCCTGCTAAGGAAGCACCGTAAGCTGCCTCGAAAGCTACTTTCTCATTCACGCTCCACTCCGCATGGATACCGACAACATCTTTCACTGAAACCAGAGCCTCTAGAATTTCTGATGATGGTGTGCCTGGATACGCAGCAGCAAACCCTAAACCACCCTCTAAAGCTCCGCGAGCTATCGCCTCATTACCTAATAGCAAGTACCTACCACTACTTACACCCACAAGAGACTTAAAACTCATTGAGTTAGACCCCGTATAAAACCATATCAGAGAAAATAAGTACTACCGTGTTTAAACACTTCTTATTAATTTATATGGAAATCATGATAAAGTCTTGAACTAGTTATATATTGTGTGAGTACTCAATAGTATAGCACAAAATACGAAATAAATGGTGTTTACGAGTACTTAAGATGTTGTGGAAGTCAATAAGGCGTTAATGAATGCAGTAAAGATAGGTGATGGTCTTAAGGGTCTACTCTTAAATTCTGGGTGGAATTGAACACCTAGATAGAACTTATGGTTTCTTAACTCCATTATTTCAGGAAATTCTTCAGCACTAAAACCACTCACAACGAAATCGTTTTTCTCGAAAGCGCTTAAGTATGCTGGGTTTATCTGATACCTGTGTCTGTGTCTTTCTCTCACTGTATTAACACCTCCGTAAATCCTCCAAGCAAGTGTTGATGGGACTAGCTTAACCTCAAGAGATCCTAACCTCATAGTACCTCCCTTAACTATAGTTCCTTTCTGAGAACTAAGTAAATCCACTACAGGGTGTGGGGTTTCGGGATCTACCTCAGTCGTATGCGCGTTGTTTAGGCCTAGCACGTTACGAGCAAATTCAACAACCATTAACTGGAGCCCGAAACATATACCGAGCACGGGGATCTCGGCTTCTCTGAGGATCTTTATAGCTTTGATCTTTCCTTCAACGCCTCTCTCGCCAAAGCCAGGCAATATTACGGCGCCTTCTATGGAATTCATGAAGTCTCGCACGTCAATAATGCCTTTCTCCACGTCCGTGGCTTCAATCCAGATAAACTCTGGCCTTACCTTAAATAAAGTTCCTGAATGTTTTAAGGCCTCGATAATACTTAAGTAGCTGTCTGTTAGTCTAGTATATTTACCTATCATAGCTATCTTGACTTTGCGTTCAGGATTACTGAATTTCTCAACATACTCTGCCCAAGGACTTAAGTCAGGCTCTACGTAGTTGAGTCCTAGCTTCTCAGATAGGATCTTGGTTAGTCCCTGCGCGTGAAGTCTTAAAGGAACCTCATATATCACGTCCACGTCAGGATTACTAAATATATGTGATGGTGGTAAGTTACCGAATAGAGAGAGTTTTTTGCGGGCATCGTCGGTTAAGGGGGTGGAAGACCTAGCGATCAGTATGTCGGGTTGAATACCTATTCTACGTAACTCCTGCATACTATGCTGAGCGGGCTTTGTCTTAAGCTCTCCTAAAGTAGATAGTTTAGGAACAAGAACCACGTGCGTGAAAATAACGTTCTCAGAACCTTTCTCAAGTCTTAATTGCCTTGCTGCTTCAAGGAATGGGAGGCCTTCTATATCTCCTACGGTCCCTCCAATCTCTACGACAGCTACGTCACTACCGTACTTCCTAGCAACAAGCTCTATCTGGTGTTTTATTTCATCAGTAACGTGAGGAATTATCTGGACGGTCTGTCCGAGGAAGTCTCCCCTCCTCTCCTTCTCAATCACTATGCTGTATATCTTACCAGTAGTGATGTTGTTGTCTCTAGATAGGTTTATGTCTAGGAATCTCTCGTAATGCCCTATATCTAGGTCTGTCTCACCCCCATCCTCAGTCACGAAAACTTCCCCATGCATGTAGGGATTCATAGTTCCCGCATCTACGTTAACGTAGGGATCTATCTTAATTGCCGTAACCGAATAACCCATAGACTTAATCAGAAGAGCTATGGAAGCAGCTGTAACTCCTTTACCTAAGCCCGAAAGAACCCCGCCACTCACGAAGACATACTTACTCACGCGAACTCACCCCACATTACTTAAGTCACCTCTTAATTCCTTTACCCTCAAAGCAGTCTTGAGTGGTTCTTTAAGAACTTGAGGTATGTATTTAATTATGTTCGTGGGTGAGGACCTACCATCAATTAAGTAAGCTAGCTCGCCAGCAACAGCGTTAACGAATGCAGCTATAGAAGCTGCTCTAAACGGGTCTTTAGCTCTTACGAGTGACGTAGCTACAAGACCTGTTAATACGTCACCAGTCCCCCCACAACTCATGTCTTGATGACCTACACCAGTACGTATCTTGAAGTTGCCGTCAGGCGACATTATAATATCTACGTAGCCTTTCAGAATTAAGGTTGCCTTATAACGTTCTACTATGTTCTTGGTTATATTAATCCTGGTTTCTACAGTGTCTTCAGAAATAAGGAGGCTGGGTTCGATCCCCAAAAGCATAGCAGCCTCACCTAAGTGAGGAGTCATAATAACCTCAATCCCTGTGAAGTCCTCCCCACTAGCTAGTTTCAGAGCATCAGCATCTAAGACTAAAGGCTTCCTGACTTCGCGGATCGTGTTCAACAAAGCCTTAACAAAACCTCTAGTTTCTTCCCTGATGCCTAGACCAGGACCCGAAACTACTACATCAGCTTTCTTCATCACCCCCATAACCTCCTTAAGAGAATCTTTGGTTAGGTAATCACCCTCGAGAGGCAGACCTATTACTTCAGGGGAGAATCTCGACTTAAGCACGTATTCTGGCGCCGCCAAATAAACTAAGTCAGCACCACCAGCCCACGCACCTAACGCAGTTAACCACGGAGCACCAACGAACTCCTTAGAACCTGTTATAACTAAAATCTTTCCTCCATCACCTTTCTTAGCTTTCAAGTCTTTCTTCCTAAACCAGACCTCCACATCACCTGGTCCAACAACTCTTAACGTGTTGGGTGGTAAACCTATGTTTACCGTTATTAGTTTGCCGACCACGTCAGGCGCTTTAAGAAGGCCGGGCTTAGGAGCTACTAAAGTGACTGTAACATCTGCTCTAACCACATCTCCAGGCGCTTCTCCTGTGTCTGGGTTAAGTCCCGACGGAACATCTATAGCTACCTTAATCCCTCTGGAACTATTTATTGCTTTTATTGCGTCAGCATAAATACCCTTAGGTGCTCCCTTCACACCTATCCCTAAAAGCCCGTCAACTACTACGTCGTGGTTTAGTGATGTGCCGGCTTCATACTCGTGAATTATGACGTTATGTTGATTCTCAAGAATCTTGAGATTTTCTCTCGCGTCCTCATGTCTTATAATTTTCGAGACTAGGTAGACATGCACCTCATAATCTTCCGCAGCGAGGTGTCTGGCAGCGACGAAGGAGTCTCCCGCCTTACCACCACTACCAGCGATCACGGCTACCTTGCACGGCTTATCATTAGTCAAGTCTTTAATTACTCTCGCGACACTTGCTCCTGCATTCTCCATGAGGAGTCTCGTGCTGACGCCCCAGAAGACTGAGTTTATGTCTGCGGCTCTTACTTCATCACTACTGAGGGTTCTCAATTCGCCCCTACCTAATTATTATGACTCCATGTTTTTAAGGCTATCTAAGATATGAAGAATAATAACAGGCTGAATGATGTTAAGTACTAGTGTGTCTGAGTTAATGTTAATGAAGTCTTTAATGTTTTCAAGACTTAACTCAGGTCGTGACTCAATACATGCGGAGCTCTTGAGAGAGGAGATGAGTAGGTTCACTGAGTTTTTCTCGGCAGTTACTGGCGGGAAAGTATTGTGGAGTATTCAGAAGACTTGGGCTAAGAGAATCTTGTCAGGAGAATCTTTCGCTCTAATAGCTCCTACAGGAGTAGGTAAGTCCACATTACTCCAGATTTACTCCCTATACATAGCTTCCAAAAACAAGCCAGTAATATACGTAGTACCTACTAAGTACCTAGCTAACCAAGTCTTGAGAGTTCTTAATGATCTTAACCCAGGAGATATTCAGGTACGTGATTCCGAAGCTATTAAGCTTAATGAATCTCCTTCGGGGAAGAGGATTGATGTGATCACGCACGCGCTCCTACATAGAAACAAGAAATTATTTGAGGGTTTCAGATACTACTTGGCAGTAATTGATGATTTTGATGCGTTACTTAAGTCTTCATCATTAATGAACACCATACTGAGCCTGGTAGGAATTTCTGAGGAGTCTATCAAGATAGCTCAGAAGCTTGTTCTAGCTAAGAAAGAACTACTTTACTGCAAGTATGGTGGGAACCCAGAGAAAATTGAGGAAATACTCAAGAATATTAATGAGCTGGAGTTAAGTCTCGGTAAGAGTCTTAATTACGTGAGTGTTGGTCAGATACTAATAGCTAGTGCTACCGGGAGAGGTAAGGGAGAGAGAGTAAAGGTTTTGCGCGAGTTATTAGGTTTTGAGGTAGGTTCCATAACTGATTATTTAAGGAATATCGTGGAGGTAATTGAGCCTTTAGGTAGTGTGAGGCTAGAAGAACTAATTAAGAAGCTGCATAGAGGAACCTTATTATTTGTTAGTAAAGACATGGGAGTAGAGAAAGCTAAAGAAATTGCTGCGTATCTTGCTAATTCTGGTGTGAGAGTCTTAGTAGCTGGTAGTAGGAGAGCAATAAATAAATTAAGAGAGAATAAAGTTGACGTCTTAGTAGGTGTTTCTAGTTATTACGGCATACTGACTAGAGGTCTTGATGAGCCGCTCCATGTATATAACACTATTTTTTACGGGATACCTAAGTTTAAGCTAGACCTAGACTCAACTCTGCTTAACCCGTTAACACTGATTAAGTTGATTAAGGAGTTACCTGCTTACGGGTATGTCCAGCAAGAAGAAGATAAGCAGTTAGTAAATAAGGTATTGTCGTTAAGGCCTGGAGCTCTTAAAGTACTTACTCAGGGTTTACGAGGTATCATACAGCTAGAAGGTTTCTTGAGAGACTTAAGTATAGAGGTACTTAAAGCTCGGGAGAGGCTTAGAGAAGCTATTGATGATGCTCTAACCAAGAATTCTGGTAAGGTAGTTTTGAGTTCTTTTGTTATTAGGGAAGATGAGAAAGGGAAGGTAGCTGTTTTGATTCCTGACGTAATGACGTATCTTCAGGCTTCAGGCCGTAGTAGTAGACTTTACGGCGGTCACATGACTTTAGGTTTATCTGTGGTTCTTTATGATGACGAGGATCTTCTTAAGATCTTCCAGAGAAAACTGCGTTACGTATTAACTAGCTACGCGCCCGTTAAATTAGGTGAGGTTGACTTAGCAGAAGTTATTGAGAAACAACAACACAGTAGGTCTAGTTCTGCTAATGAGTCCGTCCTAGACAAGATTAAGTCTGTGTTAATTATTGTTGAGTCTCCTACTAAGGCTAGAACAATAGCTAAGATGTTTGGAGTGCCTGGCAAGAGGTTTATAGGGAATTACGTAGCTTACGAAACTGTCATAACTTATGATGGTGAGGTCTTCCTAGCTACTATAGCGCCTAGCATGGGGCATGTCCTTGACCTAGTTAATGATGAAGGACTTCACGGCATCTCTATATCAGGCTCTAACATATCACCAATATATACTACGATAAAGAGGTGTGCTGGTTGTGGCTACCAGTTTACTGAAGAACTCCAGACATGCCCTAGGTGTGGGTCCGTCAGACTTAGAGATAGTAGGAAAGTCTTAGAAGCACTTAAGAAGATAGCTAGGGAGGTTGATGAGGTCTACATAGCTACAGATCCTGATGATGAAGGTGAGAAAATCGCTTATGACCTGCACGCGGTGTTGAGTTCTGTGAACCCGCGGATTTACAGAATAGAGTTCCACGAGATTACTAAACACGCGGTTCTTAAAGCTTTAAACAACCCTAGAAATATTGATTTACTCAAAGTTAGTGCTCAGATTGTTAGGAGAGTTGATGATCGGTTAGTAGGTTTTGAGCTAAGCAAGATACTTCAGGAAGACCTCGGTAAGAAGTGGTTGGGTGGTGGGAGAGTCCAGACACCTGTTCTAAGGTGGGTTGTTGAGAGATTCGTAGAACACGAGAATAGTAAGGGCTACCTACTCAGAATTTACTTACCTAACAATCTCAGAATAGACTACTTCTTGGAGGATCGTGGAGAGGCTGAAGAACTCCGTGATGAGGTTAGCAGGTCTGGTGTAGTAGTTCATGTTTTGGAGACTTTCGAGAAGGAGGTGAGTCCCCCACCACCCTACAGCACAGACACTCTATTAACTGACGTTGTTAGGGAGTTGAGGCTCCCGCCAACACACGCTATGAGGGTAGCTCAAGATCTTTTTGAGTCTGGCTACATAACTTACCACAGAACAGATAGCACACACGTTTCTAGTCTAGGAGTAGATATCGCGAGAGAATATGTGGAGAGGTCGGGTCTTTCAGAATTGTTTGCCCCGAGAACTTGGGGTGCTGAAGGAACTCACGAGTGTATAAGACCTACTAAACCTGCTGACAGTATTGATGAGGATGAGATTTTCACTAATAAATTAACACATATTCATAAGAAGATATATCAAATGATATTCAGGCGTTTCATAGCTAGTCAGTTAAAACCTTCTAGGGTATTTTATGGTAAGATTAGGGTATGCTTAGGTAATAAGCAGGTAGAGCTTGAGATCCCTCTCAAGATTCTCAGAGAAGGGTTTACTAGGGTTTATTCGATACGGACTTACGGGGACTTGACCGGGATTGAGAGATATGTCCCGACTAAGGTGGAAGTAGTTAGTGCTTCTAAAGTCCCGTTACTTACGTCAGCAGACATCATAAGAATGATGAAGGAGTACAGGATAGGTAGGCCGAGCACTTATGCTAAAGCTGTAGAAAATAATTTGAGGCATGGTTACCTCATACTTTCGAAAAAGAAACAATACTTGATACCTACTAAAACAGGTATTGAGGTACTCAAGTATATTCGGGAGAGATTCGATGTTTTGTCTAACGTGGAGTTTACTAGACACTTAGAGTCGCTAGTGGAGGGTGTTAAGTCAGGCAGGATATCCCTAAACGCTGCGTTAACATATTTATTGAGTGACGTCATAGTTCTTAGGACTGTTCGAGAAGCTTCCAAGACTTACACAGAGTATAATGAGGTACTCGCCTGACTTACTAAACACCTGAAGTCAACTTAGTTATATTCTGTATGGTGAGTGAGTAATTAGTTCTAACCTTAACTTATAACTCTGTTTCAAGATAATATTACTGAGGTGATACAGATATGTCACAAGAGAAAACTACTATTTCTGTTATTAAGGCGGATATAGGTTCTCTAGCCGGCCACCACATAGTTCATCCAGAGACTCTGGCTGTAGCGACTAAGGTTTTGGCTGAGGCGAAGTTTAAGGGTTTGATAATTGATTTCTACGTGACTAACGTTGGTGATGATCTCCAGTTAATAATGACTCATAAGAAGGGAGTTGATGCGCCAGAAATACATGAGTTGGCTTGGAATGCGTTTAAGGAAGCTGCTAACGTTGCTAAGGATTTAGGACTCTACGCTGCTGGTCAAGACCTACTTAGTGAGGCTTTCTCAGGTAATGTGAGGGGGTTAGGACCAGGAGTTGCTGAGATGGAGTTTGTTGAGAGGCCTTCCGAGCCCGTGGTTGTGTTTATGGCTGATAAGACTGAGCCAGGTGCCTTCAACCTACCTATGTATAGGATTTTCGCCGACCCCTTCAATACTGCTGGCTTAGTTATTGATCCTAAGATACACGAAGGTTTTAAGTTCGAGATATTTGATGTCTTCGAGAATAAGGCCGTGATTTTATCAGCTCCTGAGGAATCTTACGATATCTTAGCACTCATAGGTACTCCAGGCAGGTTCATAGTGAGGAGGGTTTACAGGAAGCCTGATAACGAGATCGCTGCTGCAGTTAGTGTAGAGAGGCTGAGTTTAATGGCTGGTAGGTATGTTGGTAAGGACGACCCGGTAGCCGTAGTTAGGGCTCAGTCAGGATTCCCGGCAGTTGGTGAGGTGCTTGAGCCTTTCGCGTTCCCGCACTTAGTTGCTGGGTGGATGAGAGGTTCTCACCACGGCCCATTAATGCCTGTCTCTCAGAGACACGCTAAGTGTACGAGATTTGATGGCCCGCCGCGTGTCCTGGCACTCGGTTTTCAAGTCAAGAACGGGAAGCTGGTAGGTCCTGCCGACTTATTTGATGATGTAGCTTTTGATGAGTCACGTAGGATCGCGCAGCAAGTAGCTGACTATATGAGGAGACACGGACCATTCATGCCTCATAGACTAGGTCCTGAAGAAATGGAGTACACTACGCTGCCTTCAGTGCTTGAGAAGCTTAAGGATAGGTTCTTCGTGGAGAAGGCCTACGAAGTAAAGAAGCCTAAAATAACTACGTCGCTCTTGTCTGGAAAAGAAGAGAGAGACTAAATATATAGCTTCGGTGGATGGTAGTACGTTAGAATTAGGGGAATGTTGGGTTGGGAGTGTGAGGAAGCAGATGTATGTTTTAGCTATAAACTTTAAGACTTACAAGACTTCATACGGGTCGAGAGCTCTAAGCATAGCTAGGGAAGCAGACTCTGTAGCTAGAGAGTATAGTGACTTAGTGAGAGTGATTCTGTTGCCGCCAGCTACTGAGATACTGAGGATAGTTAACGCTGTATCGCATAGTAGTGTTTTTGCTCAACACGTGGATCCTGTTGAGGAGGGTGCGTACACAGGCCACATAACGGCTGAGATGATTAAGGAGGCTGGAGCTACTGGAATCATGATTAATCATAGTGAGAAGAGACTTAGGTTAGATGAGATAAGCTTTGTTTTGGGTAAAGCACGTAAGTTAGGGTTAGAGACGCTTGTGTGTGCTGACACTCCTGAAGTAGCGGCAGCTATATCTGTCTTAAGTCCTCATATGCTCGCTATAGAGCCTCCTGAACTAATAGGTACTGGAATACCTGTCTCTAAAGCTAAGCCGGAAGTAGTGACAGGAACTGTTGCTAAGGTTAGGGAACTAAATAAAGAAGTTACTATACTTACTGGAGCAGGCATAACGACTGGAGATGATGTCACAGCAGCAATAAAACTAGGAACAGAAGGTGTTCTAGTAGCATCAGCAATCATGAAAGCTCAAGAACCTGGAAAAGTAATTAAGGAAATGACTGAATCAATCATGAAAGCTTTAAAATAATGCTCTACTTAAGTCATTTTCTTTACTAATACTTCCAGAAAGACTCATAGGTTGATTTTATCAAATCTGTGTTGAGAAAGGTTTTGTTTGTGTAGGGGACCCGACCGGGTGTGGCGGGCCCGCCGGGATTTGAACCCGGGACCTCCGGCTTAGAAGGCCGGCGCTCTGTCCTAGCTGAGCTACGGGCCCGATTTTTTTACTATCCGAACATTTATATATTTCTTCCTCTCCTGTTTTCTTGATGAGCCGTGGAGAGGTTTAGTTATAGACATGCACTTTCTAAAAGAGCTCTGAGGCTATATGAAGATTACGCAGAAGTTAGGGCTTGGTTTGATGAGCTAAAGGTTTTGAGAAGTGGGAGAACAGCCCATGACTATTTGGATATGCTTGCGGGTTTTGTTGAAAGTTCTGGAAAATATCCTAAAGATTTAGTTAGGCTATCTTCCAACGAAGTATATGAAGTTTTGAGGAGATGGGCTTTATCTGAGCTTCGCAAAGGTTCCTACACCACTGGAAGACTTTACGTTTTGTGGAATGCTGTCAAAAACTTCTTAAAATTTCATGGAATTGAAGTGAAAAATAAACCGCCTTTTAAGAGAACTGTAAAATACCTGGACAAGATCCCAACGAAAGAAGAGTTAAGGCAAATTTTAAATGCGGCTTCAAGCCTTTCAACAAAAATCGCTATTGAGTTGATGTGTTATGGAGGGTTGAGACCAGAGGATATTTGTGATTTAACCTACGCAAGCATAAAAATGATTTTGAAAAAGGAGTAAGTCCATGTGCAGTATTTGTTCCGCAGACAAAAAGCGACAGCGTCTACGTCACTTTCATACCAGAAACAACCGTTGAGCTTATTCACCAATATTTTAAGTTTAGGGAAAGCAAGAGAGAAAAAATAGTTGCTAAAAGCCCTATAATAGCTAACCCAAGATATCAAGGAAAAGGAATTAGGAGAAAAACACTAACAGCAAAGATAGAAAGTGCTATTTCTAAAAGCGGAATTCAATCGCAGTTAACCCTTGGAAATAAGGTTCAGAGAATTAGACCCTACAGTTTGAGGAAATATTTCAGAAGCAACTTAACGGGACACGCTCCAAGCGAGTACATTGAGGCTTGGCTCGGCCACACCTCCGGATTGGAGCACGTTTACAGCGGAACAAGAGATTTAGACCCCTCCACAATTGAAAGAATGCGTGAAGTTTACAAAAGGTGCGAACCTTTCCTTTGGCCACAGCCCAACCATTAGACCAAAATTCTCTAGTTACTGAAGCAAAAATAGAAGCCCTAAAAAGCATAGCAAAAAGCCTACTCGGCATAGATTTGCTGGAAGTTAAAATCGCTAAAGAAAAGGATGTTGGAAGAGAATTAAGCAAGGATGAAGAATTGGAGCTTTACGAGAAGGAGCTGAAAAAGCTCAGGGAAGGAAAACACAACCCACAAAGAATAGTGCACGAAAAAGAGCTTGAAAAATACTTGGCGGAAGGATGGCAATTCGTAAGTGTACTGCCCTCACGCAAAATCCTAATTAAAAAGCACAATGAATGGGTAGAAAATAATAAACTCATTTCTTGGGCTGAAAAGTTGGGCATAAAACTAAATGCAAATGGGAAGCTTGATGAAGGGCAGCTGTTTCAATTGTTTGTTCTTGCCATTTTATGGAATAACAAACCGACTTATAGAGCTGAGATGGGGGAGAAAATATTCAGGGAGATAAAGAGCGAGTATACCCTTGATAACTTTCAAAGAGCAGCTCAAGATAACAATATGGAAAATAGGATTAGGGAGATCGCAGCTGAGATCATCCGTAATACGCAAGTCTACAAATTGTTAATGTTCATTGCCAATGAAACACTTAATGGAAAAAACATTTGGACAATGATCAAAGAAATGCTTGAATTCCCCGTTATTGGCAATGAAGAAGATGATCTGAGAAGGTTAAAAGGACTCTATAAACTCTTTAACCCTCCATGCCATGATCGCAAAGCATTCCTCACTGTGAAAACCTTCATTATTTTTAGGGAAATTCGAATACAGTTTAGAGAAGTTGGAAAATATCAGTATCACCCGGTGATTTGTTGTGTTCCTGATAGTAATGTAAGAGAAGCACTAAAAGGTCTCGGTATTCTGGGTGATGTTAAAAATGATTTAAATAGCATGATAATGGCAAGCCGACTAATGGCGGACGCATTTTGCACAGAAGAATACGAGCTATACGATCTTCCTCTATTCTTTTGGCATAAAGAAGAGGGCAAATACCCTTCAATTGGATTCAGTAGCACGCAGCCAACGAAAGGCAAATATGCTGGAGTTTGCCCAAAATGCAGGTCACCTCTGGTGTGGCGTAGAGCTAAACGCACAAACGAAATTTACAGGGGCTGCACTAACTTTCCACATTGCAGATGGAACGATAGAAGCTATTAGAACGATCTACCTGCAAGTTCATGCTTCTGTTAGGAGACATAAAAAGAAAATGGATTTTCTATACACTTTGCTTGGTCTCCTTTAAAGCTTCGCTGATTTGGCGATGGAAGAAAATAAAGATGATAATTGTTGCAGAAGCTGTGTAGCTCGCAACGAGCAGCATGTTCATCATGTTAAATGCACTTAGGACGATATAAGATGCTCCTGCAATGATGGCTGCTCCAAGGATGGAGTAGATGCTTGCGGTCTTCCAGGCTCCCCATTTACGTGCAAGCTTTAGCCAACTCTTCCATTTCAGAAAGTCTTTTAACCTCAATGGCTCTGAAAAATCAGTCTCTTCAACCGCCTTGGCCAGTTGCTCATCCATCTCTCGCTTTTGAACAGCCATAACCCTCGGTAACATAGCAATACATGCCATACCTCCCACAACGAGAAGAATAAAGGCTAAGAGGGCTTGGCCGAGAAGGGCCAAAGCAAAAACAGAGAGCATAAGAAAACCCACAATAGCCCCTACGTAATGGATCTTATCCCGTTTTCGATGAGCCTGCCTAATGGAAAGCACTACTGCAAAGACGCATAGAACAGCCAGAAAGAGAAAGGCGGATCCATTGAATATACGCCATGTTCTTTACTTCATCTTATCTAACTATTATTGTTTTTATTAGCATTTATGGCTTAGTTTTTGGTATCTTTTTGCAGAACAACATATCCGTTACGGGCAGAGTCCAGCTAATGCGCAGCTACGTAGCAACCAGGTTCTAGGTCTATCAAGAATGGCGAGTGCGCTTCTCCAGTTTGTCTCCAAGGTAGGCTCCTAGTAAGTAACAGGGTAACGCCAAGAATGCTGAGCTATCTGCACTTAAACCGAACACATGCCTTAGGGCAATCACGGAGATCCCCCATAAAAAGAAGCCAATCCAGAAAATGCCGCCGAGGATGAAGATAACTCGACGGGTAATCTGCCATCTTCGGGGAGAGGTCCAAACGAAACGTCGGAGAGCGTAAGTTGAACCTACGAGCAACAACGCGATGGCTGAGAATTTGACAGCTGTTTGGAGAGGAACATGGCCAGTCATATACCCCACCCACGAAATTATGACACAGAAAGTTAGAGCGATTAGACTGTAGAACAGAATTCGAGCTTTCCAGTAATTAGGCTTTCCCATCTTACCCTCACCTATTGTTTAAGTAAAAAAATAAAAAGGTTATGTGCATGGTTCAGACATAGCAACTTAAGCCCACCCTCTCAGAGGTTGCAGTAGCATGTCTAAAAGGTCGTTACCCGCCACAACTGAGATAGCACACTATGTCACAAAAGTACCCCCAATAGTCCCATCCGTAAGTTAACAGGTATAAACAAGCTACCAATAAACCACCGTAAGTTACAACGCCGCCAGCAAGGCATGCCGCTACTATCAACCCATAAGCACCCCAACAAGCGATATGACAGAAAAGATTACACCAGAAGTCGTCCATCAAGACTGCGGAGCTTTTGAGGATTTCTCTATCATATTCTTGTAGTTGTTTTCCTACCAGCCTAGACAGATATTTGGCTTCTTTCTCCATAGTGTAGTAGCCTTCTGCAAGTTGCATCAGCGTTTCGTCTCCGCTCTTCTCGTAGACCTTACCTACCTCTTTGGCGACTTTGCCTAAGACGGCGTATAGTTGCGATAAAGTAACGGAAGAATTAAACTCGACAAACTCTAGTGATACGAGTTCAGATTTGCCTGCTGGCGCATAATTCATTACTGTGAAAGAGTGATTGTAGAATTCTGAGTTTTGTGGCGTAAGCGTTGTTAATAGGGTTAGGTTATATTCACGTTGCACTATGTAGCTTAGGCTGTAGAATTGTATGGACGTTTTTTCTGCGGCGATTTCTGTGCAAACGAAGCTGGCTGTTCTGTTAATTTCATCTGTAAGTTCGTTATAACTCCAAAGTAAAGTTTGGGTGACTGTCACTTCGTAGGCATCATCATCTACTTCATACGTTATCAGCGTTACTGTTTTGTTTTCGTTCTGTTCTATTGTTGTGGCTGTGATATTTGATGGCATGTTAATGTTTGGGTATACCCAAAGATGTAACTCTATTAAGTTTGTGTCGTTCTCTCTCGTATCAGCATAATTATGCCAACAATAGCCATAAGTGCAAACAGAACTAGACCTAATGTTCTTTGGAATATTAGGTTTATCAACGCTCCAGAAATACCGAGGACAACCATAGACAAAGCAAGCCCTTTTGACTTCTGCATCTGTTGCTTACCCCATTGGGCAGTCAATCCAACCCATAAATTCAGCGCACATGCAACAGGCATAGACGTGAGAAGCGAGACTTATTATACACGCCGAACAAGGTATTGTTATACAACCAATGCACCACCAGATAGTAAATATGGTTGCGCATGCAACAGCACACGCAGCACATGTAGCGCATAAAGGCACGGATAGATATGTTGTAAGTATCAAGCCTACGCAGAAGAAACAATCCCATATGTTGCCGCCATCTGCCAATAGTACAGAGCACTGGATAATTTTTTTGTCATATACTTCGAGTTTTTCTTTTACTATTTTGGACAAGTGCTTAGTTTCGTCTCCTATGATGTAGTAATTTTGTGCAAATTGTCTAAGTGTTTTATCTTCGCTTTTTCCATAGGCTTTCCCCAACTCCTTGGCAACTTTACCCAACGCGAAATAGAGCTGTGATAAAGTAACTGAAGAATTAAATTCAGCAAACTCTAATGATATTAATTCAGACTTGTGTGCAGGTACATAGTCAATGATTGTGAATGAACTATTGAATGTTATAGAATTTAATTGCGTGAGCGTTGTGTGTATGGTTAAGTTGTATTCCTCATGATGAACAATGTAGCTTAGGCTGTAGAATTGTAGGGATATGTCTTCCGCCGCTATCTCTGTTGAGATGAACTTAGCTGTTCTGTTGGTTTTAGTGCTTGCCTCGTTATAATTCCACAGCAAAGTTTGGGTGACGAGCACCTCATAAGTTGTATCATTGGCTTCGTATGTTACAAGCGTTACCGTGCGTACTTCATCCTGCTCAAGCGTTGTAACCGCAATGTTTAAGGGTGTATTAGTGCTCGGAAGTTCTTGGTCTTGAGAACAGGATTGACAAACACAAGATGAGCCACTGGTTTGATATAGAAGTATAGGCTCTATGTTCGCCGATATATGTTTGCCAACAACGTTCACCGTAACATAGTGATAAGTGGTGTATATTGGGTAGCCTGCTTTTATCCATGCGGTTATTCCGCCGAGCATGTTGTAGACTTTTGTGAAGCCGTTGCTGGCGAGGATTTGGCATGCAATTTGGCTTCTTGAACCAGCCTTACAGTAAACTATTATTGGATCGTTTATATGCTCTTGCAGTTCGCTTATTCTATCTTCAAGCTCGTAAACTGGTACAAGAACAGCGTCATATAAATGCCCGAGATTGTATTCGCTCTGGTTTCTAACATCCAAAACAAGGCTTACTGTGCCTTTCTTTATCATTTTGTAAGCTGCATCAACGCTTACGTCCTCATAAGCTCCAGCCCAAGACGCTTCAGCAAAAGCCTCAGGCACTGCAACAAAAGCAAGCAACAACACAGCCACAAGACCAACAGCAATCAACCTCTGACCACGCATCTCCAAAACAGAATAGGCCTTCACCTATATACCTCCCTTAAATTCTGTTTTTTAGTATATAAAACTTTTGCAACTAATAATAAAACTCAATCCCAAGGCGAAACTTGCAACGTTAAAAATTTGCAATACCGCCTGTTCTGTTAGTAACGTTTAACCGAGAGGTTTAAATATTGCTGTCTTTCTGTTTTTCTGTTTGGGGGTGTGTTATGGGAACTATAAGAAGTGAATATTCTATCGAGCAGTTTGAGGCTGCCCTGCAACGTTTTGCGCATCAGATTACTGACATGATGCAGAGGATAGACAAGATGCACGTTAGTTCAGAAAAGATGGATGTCGACTTAGAATTCAGCTACGGCGTTAAAGGCGAGGTAATGAAGATATACGTGTCTTTTTACAAGAGGGATAAGCCGGACTCATGGGGAGAGTCGCTATCCTTCACAGTAGAGCCTAAAGACTACGTTGACAGCCCCCACATAACAAAAATCCACTATGAAGGGGCAAACGACAAGCAGTACAGCGAGAAAATCCTAACATGGCTTAAAAGCCTCCTAGGCTCAGAAAAGCCTGCAGTATCCTTCTCGTTGAAGGATTTTTCAAAGAAGGTCAACAGGCGCCTTACAGACTACAAAGCTTTTTCGAAGGGTTAATCATGGAATCCCTCGTAAGAATGTTTAGGGAATCCCTCTTCAAAGCATTTTATGATTGGCTTGAGAAGAATAAGACCGTTATAGGCGAGAAATGGTATGTTTATGCCTTCAACGAGGCTAAGAGGGCTGAGGATTTAGCCGACAACGCAGTAGGCATAATCGGCGCAGCCATGTGGATGTTCAACACGATGGCCAACTGCGGCGTAATGGCAGGTGTAGGCCCAAACGGATACAGCCTACAATATCTGGAAAACACGAAAATCGACGAAGCCTCAACAAGAAGGCTCCTAACAATGATTGTGGCTTGCCTAAACCTTCAATACCTGCCCATTGAAGAGGCCAAAAAGCAAATCCCAATAATTAGCCGTGGCAAGTTTTCTCTGAAGCTTTTTGTTGAGGATAGGAAATCATAAATACCAGCTTGTGACATTGGGTTTATGGTGTTGGTATGCCTAAGGGACCTGAATGGCTGACGGTTAGGCTGACTCCTGAGCTGATGGAGAAAATGAACTCTTATCTTCTGGCTGTGGCAAACAGAATGGGACGCATACCCCAAGGGTTAAAAACCAGGATAGTGCATGAAGCCCTCGAGGAATGGTTCAAAAACCACGGCAGTGACCTCGAAAGGTTCACATAACTTTTTCTATTTGGGGTGAAGCCCGTTGCCTAACAAACTCGGCTCAATTATACTTTCCGCCTGTATAGCTCGCATTTCTCCGCAAAGTAGGGTGGAAGCTGGTCTGGCAGGACAGCGTTTCTGGGACACTTGTAACGTTTAACTATTTGCCCAGTGCTTGAGTCACCGCCCACCGTTTGTTCGAGAAGGCTGCAGCTCCAGCATCGCGTCTTCTCTATTGGAACTTTAACTATGGTTTTAACCCTTCCCATGCAACCCCTCAACTTTTACATATTAGGGGTGTGAAACCCGCTTCAGCCCTTCCTTAATTATTCTGTTGTATTTCTCGATGAGGGCTGAGTAGGCCTCCAAGTCCAAAGCCATCCGCTCAAGCTTCTCAGTGAGGGCCAAAAGCCTCCCATTAACGTCCATGGTGTTGGCCCTTTTCAGCATTTAGGTGTTTTTCAACAGTTTCTACTGTGAGTTTTCCCCTTTCTGTGCGCCAAACTCCAGTTTTGTCTTCCATGCCGAAAACGTCGGTTCTAGCGATGAAAATTTGGAAAAGCCTGTCAGCCAATGACTGGCTCTTCAAAACCTTTTTCTCCGGCCATTTTTATGGCTTTCTGGGCTACTTCCTCCCTCTCTTTTTCAGTTAGTTTTTCCCAGAAGACAACGAAGATTGATGCTTTAATGACGTCTTTCAAGTATTTGCCTTTGTATCTTGTGTATATGTAGTCGATTAGAATCATCGGGTAATGTTCTTTCAACTCCATGACTTTTTTGAAAGGCTCTTCAGGTGGCGCTGTTGCTTTCTCGGCTTCTTCTACAAGCAGAGGCTTTGGAAGATCAACAATTTTTTCAGCTAACTCTGGTTTTTGAGCCATCGCCTCAATAACCTTTCGAGCTTCTTTTGGCTTGAGTTTTTCACGTTTAACAACTTTAACGACTTTAACTGTTTTTTCTGGAGGTAAACCTTTCTCGATGGCTGCTTTGGCGAGTTGAGCCTCCCTTGTGGTTAGCTCTTCCTTCACAATAACCTCAGCTAATGCTTTCTGTTTTTCAGGCTCTATAACTGAGCCGATGATCTCGTAATGGAGGGGTGACAGCGCTGTCATCCCTGCTAATAGCGTTTTTGCTTCCGGCGAAACCCTAACCCTACAAAGTATGCGTTCAACTTCTCTGTGGCTTATTCCAAACTTTTCAGCCATCTGGTCTATTCTCATCTTTTTAACTTCATGCAGATGGCGGAAGTATGCTGCCTCGCGAAGCGGGTCAACCGTTCCCCTCGCCTTGTTCTTCTTATAGTTTATTTCCAGCGCTTCTTCAGGTGTGCAGTCGGTTATTATGGCTCTTATCTGAGTCCAGCCGAGCTCCCTTGCGGCTCGCCAGCGTGAGTGCCCATCTACTATTTGGTATTTGGCTTGGCTCCACGGCTGCTTAGCCTTTATTTGGGCTATTTCTTCGGGTGTCAGCCTCCTTAGGAGGATTGGGTCTATCCTGTATAGACCTCTTGACTCCAGCCTTGTCATGTCTGTGCGCAGCATCATGTCCTCTTCTCTGCCTATGGCTGTGATGTTGCCTGGCAGTGGGATTATCTGCTCGAGGGGTATGTGCTCTATGCGCTGTTCACTCTGGGACATCCTCTACACCAGCCTTTGTTATCATGAATTCCGTTGCGGCTCGTGGGAGGTAGCTGCTGGCTATGAGTGTTGCAACTCTCCTTGTTCCGGGTCCTATGGTTAGGTAGACGCGGTTTCCAATCATGTGGCTTACAACGTGTCCTCCAACAGGCGGGTTTAGAACCTCCGGCCTAACGTCATAGACGTATCCAACGGGCGAGGCTAGAACCTGCTCGGTGGTTATGACTGCTATTCTGTAAACGCGTGCGTAGTTGAGGAGAAGCCTCAAACACCTGTTTATCAGCTGTTGTCGGGGGGCTAGAAGCTCCCTTCCAGGATATTCGGCTCTGAAGGGCGATACGAGGCTGTCAACGATGATTAGGCGGATGTTCCTTTCCCTTATGGGCTTGTGGGCGTTTTCAAGCAGGAATATCAAGTGCTCGCTGCTGTAGACTTTTGCATAATTCACCAGGGGGCATGTTTCTTCAGGGTTTAGGCCTCGAGCCTCAGCCATTTCATAGAGGCGTTTTGAGGAGAAGCTTCCCTCAGTGTCAAAGTATAATACGTTTCCGCCTAATCCGCCCTGCTCTGGCTTAAGCTGGGCTGTAACGCAGAGCATTAGGCAAAGCTGGGTTTTTCCAGAACCATACTGCCCCACAAGCTCTGTTATGGCCTGGGTTTCTATGCCTCCGCCTAAAAGATTGTCAAGGGCCTTGCTTCCAGTTGTGCACCTCAGCCTTCTTTTTGTCATTTCCCAGTGTTCGTAGGCTGTTATGAAACTGCAGCCTAAAGCCTGCCTTGCAGCCTCCACTATCCGTTGGGCAGCCTCAAGCTTTTCATAACCAGCCTTCTCCTTAACCTCCCTAGCTGGGGTGACAGCCAAAGTTTCAACGTTTGCAAAGCCGGCGTCCCTAAGCCTTTTGGCTATGGATTTGCCCACGCCAGGAATCTGCTCTAACTCCATCTCTAACCCTCCTTTGAGTGCGTGTGTTGGCCCCATTCAATGTTGGTTTCTGCTATTTTGCTCCAGCAACGCCTGCAAATCGGAAGCCTATCACCCTTATAGACTATGAACACTTCTATGTCGGTGTTTCTGCATTTACCATTCCATGGATTCCTACAACGCTCAATCCTAGACATGTGTTCCACATCTCCTTGCTGTTTTCCAGCCGTTACCATGCAAACCAGCTTTGGCAAACTCTCTAACAATTTCAATCTGATGATTTTGTAGAAACTCCTCAAGAGCTTCTTTCTGGCTTTGCCAATCATACTCATGGCTTGTAAATTTGCCCCAATAATGCGGATGCCTATGCAGAAGCTGCAGGAGTAGTTTACGCTGGAGAACCGATAAGCCCTCAAGCTCCAAGCCCAAAGCTTCGGAGAGCATAGGCGCTCAGCCTCCAACCCAAAATTAGCGGTTTATGAAAGACGCTATAAAAAGGCAACGGCGAATCGACCTTTTTGAACAGTGGAGAGAGATAAGTTAAAGTGAAGTTTTGCACCTTATTAATGCTGTATATTTAACCCTAAGGAGAAGCCGGAAATTGAGTACACTTAAAAGGCAGGAAAGGAAAGCTGTGGTGACAGGAATCTCTGCAGCTGATGCAATAGACAGATATAGATATCGCCTTTCAAAGGAGTTGGGCTCAACAAAAGTTGAAGATAAAGGGCAATATGTACTTATGCATGAAAGGGTTCGTCTTCAAAACAAAGACTTTATGGACATTGTAGTTTATACAACAGACCGCATATACATATCTGCTTCTCCTTATGTGTCTGTGGAAAAATTTAACGAAGTAGCCACCAAAATTGTTCGTATAGCACAGGAAAGCGTGAAAATATTGGAGGAACTTCGTCCTATAACATTGTCAAGGGCTAAGAACATTTTGGAGTTCACTCTAAGATTGAATGTTGAAGATGAATTTCAAAGAATGGTGGTAGTTATATTGGCTGACACAATAAATGAAATAGTTCTTAGGGAGGAAATGAAGGCAGCGGGGATTGAAGGGCCTCCTTTAGACGAGGGCATCCCTGAGAAAATAAAAAGGCTTAAAGATAAAGGAAAATTCATTCCTGAAGAAGAAGGAGTGAAAAATATTAGGGAGTTAAGAAATGGCATAGTCCACCGCGGAGACATCCCTGATAAAACTGAAGCTGCTAAGGCTCTAGAAATCACAAAAGCCGTGCTTAAGTGGTGCTTGAAAGAATGACTGTGGAAAAAGTAAGCAAATATGAGGTAATAGTTGGTTCAGACGAGGCTGGAAAGGGCGAATGGCTAGGTCCATTGACGGTCGCAGCAGTAGCACTTACGCCAGAGCAGAGCTCATATTTGGTTACACAAGGTGTGATGGATAGTAAGGAATTAAAAATTGATAGAATCATGGAGTTGTCTGGCATAATCAGGAAGGAATGTTTAAGCTATCATGTCATTGCCATAACCCCGAGAAAGTTTAACATGCTATTGAGGGAAGTGAAGAAGGAGGGAAAAAGTTTAAATGATATATTGGCTTGGGGACATGCTAAAGCAATATATGAAGTTTACCGGGAGCTGCAAAACAAGAAAATTTTGGGGAGAGTAAAGCTGGTGATTGATGAGTTTGACAAATTAAAAACTGAGGAACGCTTAGGCAGGGTTCTTAAGTTAGCAAATTTTGACATAGAACAAAGACCACACGCAGAGGAGGAAACAGCAGTTGCAGCTGCAAGTATACTTGCTCGTGCAACAAGAGAATTTTGGATTGACGATGCTTCCAAGCGTTTACATTTAGATTTAAGAAAGCTTTCGGCGTCTGAAGCGTTAACCCTTAGGGATGCGGAATATTTTGCCAAAATAAGTTTTCTACATCCTATATGAATACCTATGTTCGAATAGGATTTTTCCTATCCAAGCTGAGCTACGGGCCCCTACATGTGATATGCTTAGCAGTTATAAATGCTTTTCTATGCGATAATTCATTACTGCGTTAGCTGATCATTAACAACGCGAATTCTCTAGTAAACATCTATACGTGCATTCCTCAACTCAAAATACTTCACCAGAACACCAACCTCGTTCTCACCTAAGAACCTACTAAGCACTATCTTAATCACTAAACCATCACCATAAATTCCTGGACTACCCTCAAAGAAATACACTAAATCACTACCCTTCCTATGAATCAAATCATTAATATCCTTAATTACCCTCTCAGCAACCCACTGAGTAGGAATCCCAGCGATCACGATCTCCCCCTTCCCCCTAAAAATCTGTACTGACATCCTCATTAACTATCAACCACTCACTAAACAAATCCAAAATTAATAAAAGAAACACAGACCCCCCCACCCCTCTGTTTCCACTGGAAAACTAACTAATATAAAGAAATAAAACTTAATTTCTAAAATTCTATATAAATAGAAAATGATACAAAATTAACATTAAATTTAAGCTCTCATTTATGCATATTTATAGAAAGTTTTGTATAATGATCTATATATAGAGATTATAATTTTAGCAAAATTTATTTCTTTATATTAGTTAGTTTTCCAGTGGAAACAGAGGGGTGGGGGGGTCTGGTTGTTATGGTGGTTGTGGGTTTAAGTATTTTTGTTTGAATGCTTTTTCTAGGTCTATTGAGAGTAGGTTGGCTAGTGATGCTAACCATGCTAGGACGTCTGCTATTTCGTCTTCTTGTGCTTTTTTGTTTTTGTTTAGTATTGATTCTGCTAGTTCACCTATTTCTTCTATGAGCCACGTGAATGTTGCGTATACCCCTCTTTCACGATCTCTCTGTAGGTAGTACTTACTCATTAATTCCTGTACTTCTCTTAAGGTTATTTCTTGGTGCATTTTCATTCACTTTCATGAGTTTTTTGCTTAAAGGTTTATTATTTAGTTTAGTATTCTTATGTTGGTGTTGGTGGTGTCGAGTAAGAAAAAGAAGAAGACTTCAATAATGTCTGGTGCTGGGTTGGTCAGGTTCTTTGAGGAGGTTGAGGCTAAAGTGAATATTTCTCCTTACCAGTTAATCTTTATTGCTATATTCTTTGCTGTAGCTGTTTTAGTGCTTGGTTACTTAGCACCAGTCCTGGTTCCTTAAGAGCTTACGGATTCGATGTTTAGTTGTTTTAGAGTGGGAAAAAGTGGGATGGAAAGGAAACAGTGGGGTTACGCAAGACTGCCTCACCAGAAATACTATAAAACTTCTCGCCTATATTATTATGAACTACGTGATGATGAATGAGTAATACCTTCGAAGAAGTCTCAAGTCTTGGTAAGAGGGTTTCCTACGGCAGAGTCAGTATAGGGAGTAATTATCTGGAATTCGAGAATATCAAGATAATACTGCAAGAACATAGTGGCTTGCTTAAGTACTTACGTGAGGGGAAATCTCGCACAGAGAAATACGTAGCGTACTCGCCGGACACACACCTACTAATAAACCCTGTAGAACCGACCAACCTTCCCAAACCCTTAACCGACTTTATCTTGCTAGAGTTTACTGAACCAATTATCATAGCACCATCATCAACAGTAATAATGTACTCGACATTCCCTATCGAGATAGGGGTTTTCGTAGTCAATAAAAAGAACGCAGAACTCTTAGATGTCTTTAGCTTAGTTAATCAGAAGTACACACTGTATGGAACACCGAGAAGTGGTGTTGTGTGTAGGTACTGGCGAACCAGAATCTCCACAGAATTACCTGAAGTAGATTTGTTGAGGGAAGGGATCATGAAGCTCAAGATATCTAATAATTCTGAGTATTGGGTAACCGTAAGTAACCTAGTCCTAAACGTGAATAACATGACCATATACTACGACGATAAGCACGTCTCAACATCAGCTCAAGCACTCATCTACTCACAAACGTTTGCTGAGACTTTCTTCGTGGATGAACCCTTAAGAGAAAGGATGAGTAAGTCCTTAACTACGAGAGCACAAAAACGCTTACCCGTAATTAAGGAGAAGTTTGTTATGGAGTGGGGGCTCTGATGAGCTTCATAGACACTATTATTTACGGGGAAGTAACCCTACGCAGTATCTTGGTATTCTTAATCTTAATGTCTGTTACTGTCGTTATAGCTAAGTTAATTACGTTAACTCTTAAGAGAGTACTCATAGATAAGTTAAAGAAGAACTTACTTGACGTGATCTTGAAGATCGTCTACTACACCATAATAATTGCTGTCTTCATAGGCTTAACACCACTACTAGGTATCAACTTATCTGGACTTCTCTTAGCAGGAGGTATTACCGGAATAATAATAGGGTTTGCCCTCCAGAACATAGTAGCTAATCTAGTCTCAGGTATTTTCCTAGCTATAGAGAGACCCGTGAGAATAGGTGACGGCATCTCAGTAGGTAGTGTAGTAGGAGTGGTTGAAGACATGAATATCTTCTCCATCATAATAAGAACCTACGACGGATTCTTCGTCAGAGTACCTAACTCAACAGTCTTCACATCAAACATAACTAACTATACTGCACACGTTGCTAGGAGGTTTGAGTACGTCGTAGGCATAAGCTACAGTGATGACGCACAGAAAGCAATAGAAGTAATCAAGAAAGTAATTGAGGAGCACCCACTAGCACTCAAGAAACCAGAACCACAAGTCTTCGTTGATAACTTAGGCGAGAGCTCAGTCAACATAGTGATTCGTGTGTGGGCCCCATCACAAGAATGGTACTCAGTAAAAATGGACTTACTATGGGAAATAAAAAGAAAGCTTGAGGAAAACGGCATAAGCATACCGTTCCCGCAAAGAGTAATCTGGTTCGCTAATAACTTACGACTAAAGAACCAAGACACTAATGAGACTCTTAAGTAGTGGGTGAGTACTTGATATACCAGACTACCAGAGAAAAAATAATGAAGTTATTAATTAATACAGAAACACCCTTAACTGCTGAGGAAATAATAAGTGTGTTAGGTCTTAAAGCAACTCCTAAGGAGGTATACGAGCACTTGGAACACATAGCAAAAAGTGTTAGGAGAATCTACAATAATACGCGTATCTTAGTTATGGTACCACCTGCATGCAGGTCTTGCGGTTACGTGTTTAAAGACCTTGAGAAACCTAAAAAACCTAGTAAGTGTCCGAAATGCGGGTCTGAGAAAATAAAACCACCAGCATTCAAGATAGTGAGGATTCAGGATTAAACAAGATCTCAAGAAACTAATTAAGCTGCAGTAAGAAATATAACTCTGAAGTTAGGTATCGTGAAATACTTCAAGTATCTATTTATGAGGGTCTTCACGTAGTTTTCTATGGGGTTGAGTATTAATTGAGTGATGCATTAACTCTGCTTGCTCTTTCCCTTACTACTCTAGCTGTTATTCTGGTACTACACGCTTTCAGGAGGTTCAGACCACTAACCAATACCTTCCTAGCTCTCTACATAGTCTTCATGATTTCCTTCATACTTCACGCACCATTCACGCAAACTCCTTTAGGGCTGACCGGACTAAAATACAGCGACATAGTTCACGGCGTGTTCTCCGTAAGATTCTCGACGAATTTAGTAAGCGATAAGGGGAAATTGCTTGAGTACTGGTTCAGTCCTAAGTCTTTCGAAGACTTAGTAAGCAGAACTAGATTATGTCCTGTTCCTTACTTGGATTACAGGTTCGAGTACCCGCCACTAATAGGTTTTTTCTGGTTCCTAACTACTTGCGCGTCTTTCAGTATTTCAGATAAGTTAGCCATAACTATTAATCAATTCTTTGATTTTTCGTCGTCTCTGAATTACGTGTTTCAGTCACTAATACTGTTCTTTTTCATGGTTTTATGTTTCTATTATATAAAGAAAATCGTCTCGTATCAGGGTCTAGGTATGTGGAGAGCTATCTTTTTTCTATTTTTCCTATCAACAATACTATACAGTACTTACAACTGGGACTTAATAGCTTCAGGTCTTGCAGTAGGTTCAATATATTACTTCATGAAAAAGGACTACAGAGTCTCCGGACTCTTATTAGGACTCTCCATAGCCAGTAAGATATTGACTGGCGGACTCCTAATACCTCAGATAACATACTTACTGAAGGATATAGTGAAGGGTAAGCAAACCCTAAAAAACCTAATACTGTACGTGGTTTTCTTCTTGGTAGGGGGGCTAACCCCCTTCATCCTAATGTACGTTATGTCTGTTGAGGGGTTCTTCGCGTTCATAAACCACCACGCGAGCTGGTATTGTGAGAACTGTGTTTACGCCTTGCTAATCCCAGATATCTTCAGCCCACTACATAGGTACTTCTACGTGTTCTTTGGGTTAACGGCGCTTACGGTAATAGCTATACAAGCATTCAGAAACTCAAGAGATTTGATCTCGCTAGCTTACGCTTCAGTAGGTTTTACGGTATCACTAAACTACGTATTCACACCGCAAATGACCCTGATGATATCCCCAATCGCTGTCTTAGCACTTAATAAGAAAGAACTACAGAAATACTTAGTCGCGGATACTGCGAATTTCTTCCTAATAATAGCGTTTTTTGAGGACTCAACACTTAGATCAGTAATATCGAGAATCATACCAATAAAGACAGGATTCAACCCATGGACGATAGACTCACCCACACAGTGGTTAGCAATGATTAGGAACATACTAATATTAGTAACGATAGTAGAGTCGATGATTAAGCATAAAACGAAGAACTGAGGTTACTTCCTCCTGATAATGACTTAACTAATTCAGTACCTGCATGCTCGTGTTTCAATATCTAAATCTTCGAATCCCTACACATAGGATTTATTCAGAATTACTTATAAGATTTGTGTTCTTAGTGTATTGGTGGTTGTGTGGGGAGGAGAAGTAGGAAAAAATATAAGGTGTTTAGGCCTCCGCAAAAAACTCTGCCGAAGGTTTTTCAGTGTCCTGCATGCGGCTCCATGACCATAATAATAGATGTTGAGACATACGTTAACGACGCTGGTGAGGAGAAGAAGAAAGCTCTGATTAAGTGCATGAATCCTAGGTGTGGGTTGAGAGCTGAGTTAGTAGAGTTGCCTTCTATTTTTGAGGCTGTTGACGCGTATTCTAGGTTCCTAGAACTCTTCGGTAGTGACGAGATGAAGACTTGGTTTGAGAAGGGGGAAATTATTGAGTGAACGTAAGTTCTGGGTTGACTCGTATCTCAGGAGTAAGCTTAGTTCGGGAGAGAAAATACACTTCACTTTGCTGGATCCTGACAAAATAAGTAACTTAAGCAAGGTTGATAAGGTAGCTGAGTTAATTGTTTCGGAAGGTACTGACGCTTTCTTAGTGGGTGGCTCGATAGGGATTTCCGAAAGAGACGTGGATGAGTTAGTAGTTAGTTTGAAGAAGTGGGGTTTGCCGGTAATACTGTTTCCAGGCAACGTGTCAGGAATCTCTAGATACGCTGACGCAATACTCTTCATGTCGCTCCTGAACTCAGACGACCCATACTTCATAATAGGAGCTCAAGTTCTTGGAGCACCGATCGTAGCTAAGTACGGGCTGGAAGCTCTTCCTACAGGGTACGTGATAGTCGGGTACGGTGGTGCGGCGGGTTACGTGGGGAGAGCGAGACCGGTCCCCTACGACAAGCCGGAGTTGGGTGCAGCGTATGTTTTAGCTGCTAGGTTTTTAGGTATGAGGTACGTGTATCTTGAGGCAGGTTCAGGAGCTCCAGAACCTATACCACCAAAATTCATTAGGAAAGCTTCAGCGGTTAAGGGAGATACCGTGTTGATAGTTGGTGGCGGAATAAGAACATACGAACACGCTAAAGAAGTGATTAACTCAGGTGCCGATATAGTAGTGACTGGTACTGTAGTTGAGGAAAATGCAGAGAAAGCCAGAGAAATCATAAGAGCTATCAAGAAGAAATAGTTTCCTACAATTAAATCATTCTAAGAGAAATTATCACTCCATACTTCCTCTCAATATTTGCTAGCCTCCTCTTCAGCTTCCTAGTTGATCTAGCTTCCTCTTTAGGTACTACTACCGTGACTATGCTGCCGTCAAACGTTACCTCAGCTGATGGGAGGAGCGATAGTATTGCTTTCCTAACCATAGCTTCGAAATCACTCCCTAATGCTTGCTTAACCGGAACCACAACTGTTTGCTCGCCGAAAGTATACATCTCATACTCGAGTTGACCACTCAGAAAATCTCTAACCTCAACTACTGGCCTAGCAAGATCTGCTTCCTTAAGACCTGTAGGTAACTTAACACTCATGCTGACATCATACACCTTACGTACCTCACCCTCCTCTAAGAAAAGCACAGTATCAATGACTGAGGGTATCATACCTAGATCTATCCTCCCAATAAATCTCTGTAGAGCGTCAATAGGTGACGTTGCGTGAATTACCCCAATCATGCCTATCCCAGCAAGCCTTAGATCAACATATAGCTTGAAGTCATTATCTGTCCGCAGCTCATCAAAGACCGTGTAATCAGGCCTTGATAAGAGGAGTATGTCGTGTAGTTCGTCGGATGTTGCGTATGTTTTAGAGTACTGAGTAACTTCAGGAGGTAAGTGCATATCCCTAGGAGACTCAATAGTCTTAACTACCTTATTCTTCCTTCTGTAGTAGTCTGCGAGAGCTTGCGCGAAGGTTGTTTTACCCATCCCCGGAGCACCAGCTATCAATATGCCTTCAGCTCTTTCTTCAAGTCTCTTCATCAGTTTCTCCGGAAGGACATAATCCTCTAGCTTAGGCCTCACAAGGGGCTTCACCGCAGTTATTTCCCAACCATCACTCATGGGGGGTCTCGCTATTATTATTCTGTAGAGGTTTAGCTGTATTATCATTGAGTTTGGTCTCTCAATCTCTACGATAGCTTCAGGGTCTGTGCGAGCTACCTCAAGAATCTCGTCAGCTATTGCTTCTATTTCCTCCCTACTTAAGGGGTTCTCAGAAAATTGAACGAGTCTCCACTTGCCAGGTCTTCCCTGCTTAGCGTAGGGTGGCGCTCCCTCCTTCAAATGCACAGACATGGTTTTGTCGTCGAAGAACTTCTCAAGCGTTGTTAAGCGGCTTCTAGGGGGCTCCACGTAAAGAACCTTCACTCCAAGAGCCTCACTAGCTAGTTGCTGGGTTTTCGAGGAAGTTATTAGGGTTGCGCCAGTATCTAAAGCATACCATCTAACTAAAGCATCTATGTCTTCAGCTTTCCTACCAGCAGAAACAACCTCGACAGGCACTCCCCTAGAACTGCAAGCAGTCCTAACAAACCTCATTTCATCAAGTCCTAGTATACCTAATGACCTATTGCTCTTAGCTAGAGACTCGAAATAATCTATGAGTTCTCTCAGAATAACTAAAGTACCTTTAATCTTACCCTCAACAACAATCGTTTTAAGTACTCCGTTAGTTATCACGCTAGCATCAGGTACGTAAGTCTCTACTCCAATCTCTCTCACATCACACACCTGTTCCTAAGTATTTATGACTAAAAACAATTATAACTAATTACCTAAAACATTACATTACAGTTGAAAACCCTTCCCTAACGTATGAAGGGAATTAGGGTGCGTAGTTAGGAAGTGTTCGGAGCCTAGTAACATGATTAATAAGGGATTACGTAGTGTTTTTTAGGGGTTTGAATGTCAATTAGTGAGATAGAGGAGGAAGCTAGAAAGATTGTTGAGGAAGCTGGGAAGAAAGCAGAAGAGATCTTGAGTAGAGCTAGGAAGGAGGCCGCAGAACTTAAGTCAAAACCTCTAGTAAATCTTCTAAAACCTGAGGAGAGGGAGAGAATAATGAGAGAATTTGAGTTAAGGATTAAGGAAATCGAGTCTAGAGCAGAAGAGCGGAAACAATCAATTCTTAAGTCTTTTGCTGAGAAGAAGAAAGACTTAGTTAGAGAGATAGTAGATGTAGTTATAGGTTTAAGGGAGCTGTGATGGCCCTCATAGTATCGGTTCCTGAAAGACTTTACTATATTAGGTTGCTGATTCCTAAAGACCTAAGTAATAAAGTTACTAACCTGCTTCAAAGTCTGGGTGTCATGCACGTAGAAACTTCGGGAGAACTAAGTGAGGAAGATAAGGAGAAGCTTAAAAACTACGCAGAAAAAGTTCGGGTTTTTTCAAACCTGGTAGACGTTGTTGAGAGCTACTATGAATTTACTGTAGTAGATCTTAAAAGAGAAGTAAGTCTTGAGGACCTAGATAAAGTTGTAAATGAACTTTACCTCAAACTAAGTAGGGTGCGTCAAGAAATCGAGAATCTAATTAATAACAAGAAAAAACTGTCAGATGAGATTAGTAGGTGTTTAAAGCAGGTTAAAGCACTTGAAGTAATCAAGCGTGTAGTCGGCGAGAATCTAAGGGTTTTTGAGCTCTCGTTCACTGGTGAGGCTCTCTTCTCTATCGTTGCTTTAGGCAAGACACAAGATATGGAACCACTTATTACGTCAATACCTAAAGACGTGGTAATTAAGTGGGGCTTTGTAGGGGACGAAACAGTAGTTTTCATAGTTGGTGTTTCGAGTGCCTGGAGAGAAGTTCAGGAGCTACTTAGTAAGACTAGAGCAGAAATTATTGAGTTCCCTAAGCAAGACTCCTCAATATCTGACTACTTGAGTTACTTAAGCAAACATATTGAGGGGCTTAGAGCTGCTCTAGAAAGAACAGGTAAAGAACTAGAGATAATCTTAAGTGATAACCTAGAGTTGCTTGCTCTGGCTAAGGTAATCAGCGACTTAGTTAAGTCTAGACTCGATTTCCTTCTTAGTGCTGCTAGTGGTGCGTACTTACTAGCTGTGGAAGGGTGGGTTCCTGAAGAATCCCTCAAAACCCTAGAAGGTAGATTAGGTAGTGAGGTAGGTACTTACTTAGTAGTTAAGGTCTCAACAGACAAGAAACCACCCTCAAAACTAAAAAACCCGAAACCGCTCAAACCTTTTGAACTCTTAACAAAGTTTTACGGTCTGCCCTCACCTGGTGAGTGGGATCCTACCCCAATCCTCACATACTCCTTCCTAGTGTTTTTTGGGTTGATGATGGCTGACGCCGTCTACGGCCTAATACTCCTCCTGATAATTAAGTACGTCTTGGATAGGAGCAGATTTATAGATAATCCTTACTCGCCCGGCTATATCTCACTGAAGAAGATGTTGCTGATGTTGAGTCTTTCAGCCACTATTTTCGGTGTTTTATCGAATACCTTCGCGGGATACTCAATATGTTTTGATGGGGGACGCGTGACGTTAGTCATTGCTAGCGAGGCAGGTAGTGGACTAATTAACATACCAGCCCTAATTAACTTGTCAGACCCTATGTTCTTCCTGATTCTAGCACTAATTATTGGTCTCATACACATAAACTTAGGACATGCTCTCTCAGTAATTATAGGTGTTAAGGCGAGGGATTTAGGTAGGGTCTTGAGTGGTGTTGGCTTAATAATTTCCGAGATTTTTGGCATACCATACGTGTTGCACGAATTCCTTCGCTATGACTTACTTCCCCTGAGTAGTGGGGCATATACCTACATGTTATACACGTCACTTATTGGGGTACTAGTAATGATTGTAGGGACTGTTAAGTCTTTAGGTGGTATTGGTCTCTTCATGTGGATATTCAACATTACCGGCTTGCTAGGTGATGTTCTCTCGTACTCCAGGATAGCTGGGCTAGGCATAGCTACTTACGTAATGGCTGTTAATTTTAATAGATTGTCTTTCAGTGTTTACGAGTATTTCTCGGGTCTAGCGCCTCTAGTAGGTGCTGTCTTAGGGTTAGTAATGATGATAGTTATCGCTGTGTTTATGAACACGTTTAACCTGGTTTTCGGAGCTATAGGAGGGTTCGTTCACTCTATGAGGTTATGTTTTGTTGAATTCCTTCCTAAATGGTATGATGGGAACGGTAGAGAATTCACGCCGTTTACTTTAAAGATAGAGAAACACGTTGCCTTAGGTAAGTCAATCTAGCTTACTCTACAGAGTTGCTGGCTAAATCTTTGTGATCGAAACTTAAAAACTTTTCATAAAATTTAATGGGGGCATATGAGATGTCCTTAAGTCCTCAAGTAGTAGCGTCTTTCGGGCTTGCTTTAGGGGTTGTGGGTGGTGTTGTAGGGTCTTCAGTAGGTATAGGTAAGGCTGCTTCAGCAGGTCTTTCAGTAATATCTGAAGACCCAGGTAGTTTTAAGCAGGTCCTCATACTCTCTTCTCTGCCGATGACCCAAACATTCTATGGATTCATATTTGCTTTGTTAGGTCTTACTTCTGTTCTGCCAGGAATTCCTGAAGTGACTTGGCTTAAGGCAGGTGCGTTCTTAGGTATAGGTGCTTTCGTAATGGTTGCTGAGTTATTCTCTGCCTGGTATCAAGGAGTAATATGTATGTCTGGCATAGTTGAGTTGCCTAAGGCTGGGGGGAGAATGCTGGTCCCCTCACTGATACTTGCTGCTTACGTTGAGATGCTTGGTATATTGGGAATGGTTCTTGGGTATCTACTAACAACGTTAGTTGCTGGCTTACCAATCTAGGTCTTAAACTTGTAGAGGATGCGGACATGAGCTTAGAAGCGCTACGTGCGGAGATTCTGAAGAAAGCCAGAGCTAAAGCAGACGCCATAATAAAGAGTGCTGAAGAAGAAGCTAAGAAGATACTAGATGAGGCTATGAGAGACTACTCAAGGAGATATGAGTTAGTAAGAGAAGCTGAGTTAAGAGAGTTGAGAGACGAACTCTCAAAGAAATTAAGTGAGAAAAACTTAGAAGTAAGCACGAGACTCCTCAACCTGAAAAACGAGTTAATCAAGGAATTGATAGAGGAGGTCTTAAACAAGATTAAAGAAGTGAATGATGCGGAAAGAAGAAACTCTCTTAAAAAGTTAATTACTGAATGCCTTAATGAGCTACACACAGAGCAGAAGATAAACGTAGGTGTTGTTGAGAGAGATGCCTCATTAATTAAGGACGTGTTGAGAGAGCTAGGTATTGAGGATAGGATCAAGGAAATAAAGATACTCCCTCCCGAGAGAGTAGGTGGTGTGTTGGTGGAGTTAGAAAATGGGTCTTTTACCCTAGATAACACCTACACTACCAGACTTGAAAGACTGCTTTCTATCATTTACAAAAAACTAAACGATGAAGTTTTTGGGGGTTAGCTTAGTGACTGTCTCCGATGAGATCTTTTTTAACTACATCAAGATACGTACCCACAGAACCTTACATCCAGAAAACATAAAGAGAATTAATGAGTTAGTAACCTACACATTCCCTGGTTTACTATCTGCTTTACAGGAGTTTGAGATCAGCTCATGTCTTGGTAGGGAGTTAAGAAGCGATTTACCCTTATCTCGAATAATCATATACTCTAAGTTGCTGAAGTGCTGGGAAAATGATTTAAGGAACGTGATACGCTTAATTAAGCCTTCCGAGAACGTAGTGAACGTGATAGACCTCTACATAAGTAAGTACGTAATTAATGACTTAACAGGCATTATTAGTGCTGGACTAAAAGAAACCACGTATTTAGATACATCAGTAGCAGAATCTCTTAAGACAGCTAAGGAAGTAAGTGAAATTATTTCAGTGATGAGTAAGAAAGGATTTATGAATGAAGTAATATCCACGATTCTCGGGGAATATAGGAGAATGAAGATCAGCGAGCTAGACGTAGGTAAGCTCTCCAGAAAATTAAGTACTTCTTACTTCAGGAGTCTCGAGAATACTTTAAGGAAACTAAACGTTTCTTCTTACGGGCTTAGATGTGTGGAGTTTCTTAAAGAATTTGAGGAAGCTAAACCTCTCTTAAGGAAGACTTTATTGAAGAAAAGAGATTTAAGGACTGTTGCTACTATGCTGACACAGAAGCAGAGAGAAGTCATACTTAGAGCTTCTAAGAACACGCACGACTTCGAGTACGTGCTGTCTATCTTACCAACACATTCTTGCCATAACATGCTTAAGTCGCTTCCAGTCTCTGCCGACACATTACTCGATTACTTACTTCTCAAGGAAATTGAGTTTTCTTTTCTTTCTTACGTAATATACTTAATTAATTCCGGGTACTCACTAGACCTAATTAAGGAAGAAGTAAGGAGGTGGTTAGAATTTTATGAGTCGATTACCAAGTAAGAAAGACATAGTAGTGATTGGTGATTTAGGATTCATTAATGGCTTCAAGTTAGCCGGTATTAAGAGATTCATTGAGGTTCCTGAGACTGGAGACGTCGCCGAACTTAAAAAGATGTTGGGTGAGTCTCTAGCTAGACTTTACGAAGATCCTTCTGTTGGTATCGTAATAATACAGTACAGGTTTAAAGATTTAGTAGTTGATAAGATACAGAAGGTTGGGAGGGAATCCCTAGTAGTTTTTGTTCCTAGTTCTAAAGAAGTTTCTGGGATAGATGTGAGAGATTATTACTTACGTATGATTAAGTCTTATTTAGGTATTAGCATTGAGGTGTGAGTGTTGGTTAAAGGCAAGATATTGAGGATCTCGGGCCCCTTAATAATAGCTGAAGGTATGGAGGGTTCGATGGTTTACGAGGTAGTCTTAGTAGGTGAGGAGAAACTCATAGGTGAGGTCATTGGGTTGCAAGGTGATAAAGCATTCATACAAGTGTATGAGGATACTTCAGGACTGCGTGTTGGGGAGCCTGTTAAGGGTACTGGAGGCTTACTCTCAGCGGAGTTAGGTCCAGGTCTTATCGGGAAAGTATATGACGGGCTTCAGAGACCTCTATCAGTTATTGGTGAGCTTTACGGAGCTTTCGTGAGTAGGGGGGTTAAATTACCTGCTTTACCAAGAGGCGTCAAATGGTTCTTCACTAGATCAGGCGTTAAGGTAGGTGATAAGATAGAGGGCGGCAGCATATTAGGGTATGTGCAAGAAACTCCCATACTGCTACATAAAATCATGGTGCCTCCAGGAATCTCAGGCGTGTTGAAGGAGCTAGCTCCTGAGGGCGACTATACTATCGAGGAAACTATAGCTGTAATTGATGTTGGTGGGGGGAGAAAAGAAGAAGTAAGGCTGATGAATAAGTGGCCTATACGTAAGCCAAGACCTTACAAAACCAGACTAGAGCCTGTTGAACCACTCATAACCGGGACTAGAGTACTGGATATGATGTTCCCGATAGCTAGGGGAGGTAAGGCAGCGGTACCAGGAGGTTTCGGGAGCGGTAAGACCGTACTTATGCATACCTTAACTAAGTGGAGCAGAACTCACGTTAACATATTCGTGGGGTGTGGTGAGAGAGGTAATGAGATGGCTGACGCACTACATAGTTTCAGAAAACTCACTGATCCGGCTTCTGGCAGGCCTCTCTCAGAAAAAGCTATATTCATAGCCAACACGTCTAACATGCCTGTAGCTGCTAGGGAAACTAGCGTCTTTCTGGGAGTAACCATAGGTGAGTATTTCAGGGATATGGGGTACGATGTACTCATGGTTGCTGACTCAACATCTAGGTGGGCTGAAGCAATGAGGGAAATAAGTGCTAGGCTTGAGGAAATGCCTGGTGATGAGGGCTTCCCCGCCTACCTAGGTTCAAGGCTCGCAGAATTCTACGAGAGGTCCGGCAGAGTAGTTGCTTTAGGTAATCCAGAGAGGGTTGGATCACTAACAATCTTAGGAGCTGTATCTCCTCCAGGAGCAGACTTCAGCGAACCGGTCACCACCAACACACTCAGATATATTGGAGCTCTACTAGCTCTCGACGTATCACTAGCTAACAGGAGGCACTTCCCAGCGATTAATTGGTTACTTAGTTATTCTCAGTACGTTGAGACAGTAGCTAGGTGGTGGGAACGTGATTTCAAGAACTGGCTGAAACTACGTTACGAAGCTCTGCGAATCCTCCAGAGAGAGTCTGAGTTGATGGAGCTAGTTAGGTTGGTAGGTCCTGAAGCTCTTCCAGACCCTGATAAGCTACTCCTAGATGTAGCTAAGATGATTAGGGAAGACTTCCTACAACAAAGCGCATACCACCCAATAGATGCTTACAGTTCCCCAGAGAAGACAGTCCTCATGCTAGACATTATAATTAAGTTCTATGAGGAAGCCTCAAGAACTTTAAGTGAGGGCGTGCCTCTCGCCAAGATTAGGGAAGCTCCTATAATCTCACGCATAGCTAGGATGAAGGAAGTACGTAACGAGGAATTCAGGAAGATTTACGAAGACATAGTTAAGGACATAAATGATTATTTCAGGAAGCTTCGAGCGGGTGGGTGAAGTGGTTCTTAGCTTAAGTGTTAAAGAAGTTAGGAGAGCGTTGAGTGCTAGAGGGTCTCTACTACTCGTTAAGTCTGTTGAGGGGATTAAGTATGGTGAGGTAGTTGAGGTAGTCCTACCTAACAGTGAGTCTAGAGTAGGTCAAGTCATAGATGTAGGTAAGGACGTAAGCATTATTCAGGTCTTTGGCGGTGTTAGCGAGATAAACGTAGACTCAATAAGGGTCAGGTTTAAGGGAGAGACCCTGAAAATCCCTGTATCTCTAGACATGTTTGGGAGGATTTTCGACGGCTTAGGAAACCCGATTGACGGAGGTCCTAAAATAATCCCTGAGGACTGGTTAGACATTAATGGAGCCCCGTTAAATCCTGCAATGAGGGAACCACCCTCAGAATTTATAGAGACCGGGATTTCAGCTATAGATGCTCTCTTCTCTATAGTGAGGGGGCAGAAACTACCAATATTTAGTGGGGCAGGATTACCACATAACAGAATAGCTGCTCAGATAGTTAGGCAAGCCACCGTGAGAGGTAAGGAAGAGAGGTTCGCTGTAGTTTTCGCAGCTATAGGGGTGACTTACGAGGAAGCTTACTTCTTCATAGAATCACTCAAGAAAGCTAAGAACGTGGAGAACGTGATCTCATTCATTAACACAGCTTCCTCACCAGTGATAGAGAGGATAGCTGTTCCTCGAGTAGCTCTAACAACAGCAGAATTTCTTGCTTGGAAACACGACATACATGTTTTAGTAATAATGAGTGACATGACTAACTATGCTGAAGCGTTGCGTGAGCTTTCTGCGGCCAGGGAGGAAGTTCCTGGTAGGAGGGGTTATCCTGGCTACATGTACACGGACTTAGCAACCATATATGAGAGAGCTGGTAAAGTAGCAGGTAAGAAAGGATCCGTTACTCAGATGCCTATACTGACGATGCCTGACGACGACATAACGCACCCAATACCTGACTTAACAGGCTACATAACTGAGGGTCAGATAGTTCTTTCGAGAGACATGTTTAGGAAGGGCTTATACCCACCTGTTGATGTCTTGCTGTCTCTCTCTAGATTGATGAAAGACGGTATAGGTCCGGGGAAAACTAGAGAAGATCATTATCAAGTCTTCATGCAGATGATAGCTGCCTATACGGAGGGTCAATACTTGAGAGAACTCTCAGCCATAATAGGAGCTGAGTCTCTTAGTGAGAGAGACAGGAAATACTTAAACTTTGCTGACTTATTTGAGAGGAGATTTATTAATCAAGGAGAGAACGAACGAAGAGATATTGAAACAACACTTGATTTAGGTTGGGAAGTTCTTTCCGTCTTGCCTGAAGAGGAGTTAAAATTGATAAGTGTTGAGAACATACGGAAATACCACCCCAAATACAGGTCTGTAAGTCTTCGGTGAGAGTTAGTGTCACAGCAGATGCTTAGACTAGCTAGGCCCACCAAAATAGAGTTTATACGACTCAGACGTAGGTTAGCAACTGCTAGGAGGCTTCACCGAGTACTTAGAGATAGGTTATTAATTCTAACGCAAGAACTAGTAGCTCTGTATAAGGAGGTAATAGAGCATAGACTAAAGATTCATGAAGAAATAGTGAAGTGTGAGAAGGAATTAATAAGAGCTTCGTCCTATGTAATGCCCTGGACTTTCGAGGAATTCTCGAATATCAGGGTAAAGTCTTTCAGCGTTGTTGTTGGTTCAAGAATAGTTGCAGGAGTCAAATTACCGCTACTTGAGTATGAAGTTATTGAGGGTCTTTACGATCCCTCAACATACCCAATCACGCTCGAGGAAGTAAGTAAGTGTTATGAGGACTTAGTAAAAAGAATAATTAGGTTGGCTGAAACAGAAATATCTTTACTCGAGGTTGGTAGGGAGGTTCAGAAGGTTAAGAGGAAAGTCAACGCTCTAGAAAACCTAATAATACCTAGACTTAGAGCCACCATAAAGTACCTGAGAATGAAGTTTGAGGAGAGGGAGAGAGAAGACAAGATTAGGAGGAAGCGCATTAAGCAGGTCTTATCACGTAGGACACGTATATAAGTTTTGTTGCGATGTAGACGTTTGGTAGGAGCTCTCATAAAGTCTTGTGGGGTTTATACGCGTGAGTGAGGACAGAATTCTTGAGTATCTGTTGGAGAGGGAATTAAGAGTTGTGAATAGTTATGTGGCGGTAAAAAGAAAAACACTTACAGAGCTCCTTAAGGAAGACTACCCACACGTCCTTACTTTAAGTGGTGATGTACATATGTTTCGCAAATCTGAGTTGATGCTCGCGAAAGAGGTGATGGGGGAGGATGCCGAGAAACTTATGTTACCAATATATGTGGAGTTAATCCCGGCTCAAACAATCACTACAGGCGTTGTAAGAGAGGAGACGGCTACGAAGCTGATTTCAGCTCTTTTAGGAATTAATTACTCTACTCCTCTCTATGTTTATCCTGTCCAGCTAGCAGAGTTAAGGAGAAAAATAGGAACCTTGATTCAGTATGTTGTTAGTCCTGAGGTGTTGAAGGAAATCAGAGATAATGAGGAGATCTAGATACTCAACTTAGGAGGGAATCTCCATCAGAATAATCTCTTACTCTTTTACTTGCTGGGATTTTATTACGGCATAAGTTATTGAGGACTTAGGTATTACTAATCCTTTATCGCCTGCCCTAACACCTATTTCGTACCTAGATATCTTGGATAAGATCCCTGAAACAACAGAACCATCAATCAAGTGAAGCTCCAGCTCAACACCTATTAGCTCGGCATCAATTACTGTATCATTTAGTTGTTCAGTACTAAAGCCGTGGAGATCGGAAGGCTCTACAGTAGCTGTTAAGATAGCGTGCCTGAAGAGAACATATACCTTATCTTTCGATACTACGCCTATCTCGTACCTGGAAACCTCGTCAATAATTCCCCTAATAGGTTCTGAGGCTCCGAGAACCCTGAACTCTACTTCCCTTCCATTGAATCTTGCGTCAATTATGTTCTCTCTTAACGGCATCTAAACACCTTGAGGATTTATTCACAGCAAAGTTTTTAAGTATATTGAAGCTCTGCGTAAGGATATTCCTTCATAACGAAGGAAGTGAGCCAAGTCATGAAATCCTTGTTTTTCTTGAGGTCTTCAGGAATACCTGCGAATTCGCTAATGACGTTTAAGAAGGTTAAGTCTTTAGCTGTGAGCTCCTTACTACCGAGAGAGTTTAGTAGTTCTTGCGCGTGCTTGTATTTCCTCTTAATTATTGCTTTAGGTAAGCCGTCTCTCGCTACCCAAACAGCTAATGTTTTGTCTGAAGAACTGTGTTTCGCTATAAAGTTTAGGAGTCCCTTACATATTTTTGGGGGTCCTGCCCTAACCTCATAGGGGGATAAGTAACCTCTGTGAGCTAGGTCTAAAGCTATGAAGGCTTGGTCTACTTCATTACTCCAGAAGTCGTAATCTACTACGTAGAATCCGTAATTTCCTAATAAACTAGCTGCTCTCCTACCAACTCTCTTGAGTTCCCCCCATAAAACGTCTGGAGGTAAGTTTTTAGGGACTGAATACCTGAGTAAAAGAACTATTCTCTCACTCTCCTCAAGAAACCTAGTCAACTCATCGAGAGGTCTTACTTGCGGTTCGTGGAAGAATAGTTTTCTTGAAGGCTTAGTAATGAATGTGTTGGAAGCTATTACGGCTATTTTTAAAGCTCTCTCGGAGACTGCGGAAGCAGCGTTTCTTCTCGGGTCGACCGGGTCTGGCACTATCAAGGCATCATCTTTAAATATTTTCCTAAGTTCCCTAGGTGTTAGAGACTCGTGCGTTGTTTCTTCATCAATTATTACTACCTCGCCTTCACGCCATCCACTCATAGCTTTAAGAGCTTCAATGAATGAGCCATACTTTATTATGATTAGTTCGGTGAGGTATCCTGAAAAACCCTCAACCCTTACTTCTGCCCCGTAAATACCTATACTCTTCATAAATTTCTTTAGTAGTCTTACTTCATCTCTCATGTAGTCACTCAGTCTGGAATTCACGTATCTAGTGTGGAAGGGGGTTCTATCAACAGCGGTTGTTATTTCTTCGGGGTTTTTAGCCCAGTAAGCTGGCACGATATCTATCTCGAAGCCTTCTGTTCGTAGTGTTATGTATGGGTGTGAAGCGTACTTAAGCTGGAGCTGATACCTACTCAACTCACTCTCTAGTAAGGGTTTTATGATATGTTCCTCAATCCACTCATTACTTAAGTCTTCCTTTCTTACGAGTATGAAGATATCGAGATCTATATCGCCTCTGATTGAAGTTCCCTTAGCGAATGAACCCTCTAAAGAAATCATGAAGTCGTAACTTATGTTCAGAGAAGACTCTACTAATTCTTTTATTTTCTCGAATAATTCGAAACCTTTCCTTACTTCTTCTTCTGTTGGTCTTAATTCTTTCTTAACTTCCTCAAGTAGCTTGCTTAGGTCCTCACTCAACTCAACCATCCTTTAAATCAATTACGGTGATATCCATGTATACGGGTCCTTCAGGTCTTAAAATACTCCTCTTTAGCTTCACTTTACTTACTTGTGTGAGCCCGAATAAGGTGTTCTCGTATGTCGAAACCACGTTCTTAAGACATACTGGATCGTAAGAACCTTTCACTCTACCAACAGTTATGTGTGGTACGAATTCTTCCCTGTCAGGTTCTGCGAATCTTCTTAAACATTCTTCTAGTCTGCTTCTTACGGACCTCAATTTATCGAAGCCTTCAGTGATTCCTACCCACAGCACTCTAGGTCTGCTTATGGAGGGGAACGCACCCACACCCTCAATCCTCATCTGGAATTTAGTGAATTCGCTAGCACGTGCTACACACTCACTTATTTGAGGAACGTAGTTCTCATGAACCTCACCAATAAATCTTAGGGTTAGGTGAATGTTTTCGTCTTCAACTCCTTTAATCCCTTTCTCTTTAGAGCAGGACACTACAGCATCTCTAAACTTAATTATATCTCTTAAAACATCACTGTTTTCTATCTCGACAGCAACGAAAAGCCTCACCAAGCTTCTCAACCAATTTTTAATCAAGCTTAAACATTTAAAAGATAACTTAAACAAAATCTTTGGTAGGGGGCCGTCGTCTAGCTTGGATAGGATGCCAGCCTGGGGAAGTCTCCCCGAGGAATACCTCCGGATCGCTGGTGGTCCGGGGTTCAAATCCCCGCGGCCCCACCAAACAGTATTACCTAATCATTATTTCGGAGGACTGGAGCTTTCTTCATAGATCGTTAGTTCGTATCAGAAATAGTAGTAGTTAGTAAGACCTAACACTAAAAAGAAACTTGTTTTTTCTGGGGTCAGGTATTTTTTCTACTTTACCCTCCTTGATGAGTTTTACTAAGACTCTTCTTAATTCTAAATCCAGAAATTCTTCTTTCTTTTCCTCACGCAAATACTTACGTAACTCTTCAAAAGTAGTTGACTTAAGAGTCTTCAACGCGTCGATTACTGCTTCCTCAAGCAATACTGTGTTCCCTCATGACCTCCTTAAGGACTTCCTCCATTATGTTCATAGATCTCTCCATTATTTCCTGCGATATGATTAGGGGTGGAGCTATCCTTATGGTTGAGAATCCAGCACCTATTACCGCAATACCTCTCTTGAAGCACTTGATTAGGAAAGACTCTAGTTCTTTCTTAGCGTACTCTTTAGTTTTTCTGTTCCTGACTAATTCTATACCTATCATTAATCCCTTCCCCCTCACATCACCAACTATTTCGTACTGATCCATCCATTCCTTAGCTCTCCTCATCACGTAGTTACCTACCTTCTCAGCATTCTCAAGAAGCTTCTCGCTCTCAATTATCTTTATGACTTCTGTCGCTGCTTTCAGAGCTACGGGGTTGCCTCCGAAGGTGCTTGCGTGAGATCCTGGGGGTAGATTCATTACTTCTTCTCTCCCACCCACTACACCTAACGGTATGCCTGAAGCTACTGCCTTAGCCATGGTTATTAGGTCTGGGTCAACACCCCAATTTTCTATTGCGAACCACTTACCGGTTCTCCCAAACCCGCTCTGAACCTCGTCAGCAACTAGGAGTATTCCATTATTTCTTGTTAGCTTCCTGAGCTTAGGGAAGAAATCGTCAGGCGGTACTACGTAGCCTCCCTCACCCTGTATAGGTTCTACAAACACAGCAGCAATTTCTGTAGGGTCTACCATCCTTCTAAATATCCACTCTTCTATGAATCCTATTACCGCGTCACCGCACTCATCAGGATCTACGTGGAATGGACACCTGTATGGGTATGGGTAGGGAATATGAATGATTGCGGGGAGTAGTGGCTGGAAGCCTTTTCTTTGTGCTGGTTTGCTGGCTGTTAGAGACATAGCTCCATGTGTTCTTCCGTGGAACGAACCTATAAACGCCATCATGTAGGGTCTCTTACCTCCAGCACTACCCTTACTAATCTTCATCGCTGCTTCAATAGCTTCAGCACCGCTATTACCGAAGAAGAATTTCTTCTTACCGGGGATAGGGATTACCCTAGATAGGTTTTCAGAATACTCAACTACTTCCTCGTAGTAGAAGTCCGTAAGAGAATAATGTATTAATTTCCTGACTTGCTCCTCAACAACCTTAACTATCCTAGGGTGGCTGTGCCCGACATTCATGACAGCAATACCTGAATTAAGATCCACGAATAAGTTGCCATCAAAATCCTCAATCACTACCCCGTAACCGCTCTTAGCAACTAGAGGATACCACCTAACGAATGACTGCATTAATAACTCATGATCTTTTTCGACAATCTCCCTAGATTTGGGTCCCGGCGGCTCTACAACTATTTTAGGTAGACTCTTAGGGTCGTACTTCTCGTAGTAATAGAACTCTATTTTACTCACCGATAGTATTATTCACGCAAGTATAAAAAATTTTGCTACTACGTGAAATATTTTCACTAAGAAAAATTCAATCCATTATAGTTGCATCAAACACTAACCTCCAGGATAGGTAAGCAAACGGTAGAGCCGCCGGCGGGATTCGAACCCGCGACCCCCGGCTTACGAGGCCGGTGCTCTACCCGGCTGAGCTACGGCGGCTCCTACTAGTATTCTTAGTGTTGGAGTTTTTTAGGTTTTATTGTTTTTCTCTTCTGTTTCCTTCAATTCTTTCCTTACTTGTTCTTGGAGTTCCTTAATTTTCTTTGCTTGTTCTACAGCTTTCTCTATCCACTCCCTACTAGCTTCTATTCCTTTCTTCGCGAAGTATGTTATTGCTTCACTCCTGCTCTTGAATATCCCTGCATCAACTAATTCATCAATTATTCCTAAGTCTTTATCTCTCATCCTAATAGTAACTACTTGAGTTGTTTTCGTGAGTGTTGAGGTGATTGTTTCCTCAATTGATTCTATGGCTTTCTCAACATCCTTCATAACTTCCTCAATAGAGGACTCAACACCCCTAAAAACTTCCCTAAGTATGTTGCGCGGTCCTACACCAACGTATACTTCGAAGAATCTCTTACCTCGTTCCCTCAACTTCTTATTAATTGAGTCAACCTTACTCATTACTTCTTCAAGACTATCTCTGAAGTAATCTAGAGACTCTTTAATCTCTTCATCACTAAGCTTATACTCCCTAGCTAACTCACTCAACCTACTCAACGAGCTCTTAATATCTCTTAATATGTTAACCATTCCTTCAGACCAGTTCTTGAATGCTCTGTAATACTCACCATTCTCATACAACTCCTCAACTTCCTTAGTAAGTACTTCAACACGAGACTTAATCTCCCTAACTAACTTTTCT
Source organism: Candidatus Zestomicrobium tamdykulense (assembly GCA_039889305.1). Classification (GTDB taxonomy): domain Archaea; phylum Thermoproteota; class Thermoprotei_A; order Sulfolobales; family NBVN01; genus Zestomicrobium; species Zestomicrobium tamdykulense. The sequence goes on from JAVVFV010000005.1 coordinate 77,292, forward strand.
ATTTCTTTCCTGAATTCTTCACTCACGATCTCACCAAAAATACATAAATACGGAGTTTATAAGTATTTTGGAATACTAAATTACATAAATACAGTAATACAGAATAACGAGAAGACATCAAATACTCAAGACTAAGAAAACAATTACTAAAATTGCAAAACCTTTGATAAAACACACTTACTGAGTTATTGGTTCTGAGTGAGTGATTATCATTAACTACGTTAATTATGAATTAATAACTCACTAGTGAGTAGTTTATGAGGGAGCTATGAGGGTCTACGTGACATTCCTTGGTAGAGCTAGTGACTTAGTTGAGGGTAGAAAGGTTTATGAAGTTGAGTTAAGCGAGGGCTCCACACTCGCTGACCTGCTGAGAGTTATTAGAGACAAGATTAGTAGGAGGGTTGGTGAAGGAATTCTTGAAGGGAGGCTCTTCCTCTACATATCTGTTAACGGGGTCGGGGTCTTAAGCCTGAATCACGTCCTCAAAGACGGTGATAGTGTTACGTTCTTAACTCCGGAGATGGGTGGTTAATCAAGCTGATTCAGTCTGTTCTTACGATTTTTACAAGTCCTGCTACCTCTAGAAACAGGGCTATGGTGGACTTAAGCAGAGTTAAGGAACCTTTCGAGTATCTATGATTGTTTAAGACTAAGTAGTCTGAAGTTATTACGACTGGCACGTTACCTTCAGAATCTAAGAAACCCATCAAGACGAGCTTCTCATACTTCCTAATCAATTCTATCAACTTACTTAGGAGTTCCCCATCAATGCTTGATGAATCGATTGCTGCAGGATCTGCTTCGAGAATCTTACCTAGCCTCACGTTAGCTAGCTTCTCAGCGATGTCGTTGATCATGGTAACCTCCTTCTCACAAGCCTCAATAACTGGAATACCTAAACACCAATCCATTAATGAAGAAACTTCTCTGATAATACCGTCAACGACTTCCTTACTAAACCTAGCCAACTTCAAGTCAGTTAACTCGCTCTTAAGTAAGTCTTTAAGCACTAAAGCACCCTACTAAGAATAGGTTAGCTACCAAAATAAAGATTATGCTGGAGCATGTTTAGGAAGTTATTTCTCTTAATTTTAGCGTTGTTTGGGTTAAGTAAGATTAAATAATTTCTGCCACGTTATTTAGTGCTAGATAGACAGCAACCCACCCAGGAACGACAACCCTCCTACCACTAACTAGTTTTAAGGAGTAATCAAGTATTTTCAGTTCTTCTTTTGATGAGTACCTCGGCTTTATTTCAGTATCTTTCTTGAAGGGTGATAAGTGTGGGCTGACGCTGAAACTTACTAATTCTGATTCACTACTCAGTAGAGTGACTTTGAAGCCTGTCTTGCCGTTCAGAGTATTAATTACTCTAGCAAGCTTAGTGAGGTCTGGAGTAACTAACTCATCTATTTCTACTTTAGCACTCCTTAAAGCTTCTTCAAAGCTTAGGGTCGGGTCTGTCTCCATAAGCTTGAGTACTCTTGTGTATAATGCTGTGAACTTGAGAGATCTTGCTCTCCTACTTCTAGCACTAATCTTTTCTATATTCTTAAGCTTAATGAAGTCTACTACTTCCCTCCTATGTCTCGAACTCAGTCTCAGCCAGTCCTCATCTCTTGGTCTGACGATAGTGTGGAAGCCTCTATGACCTGTGAAGTACGTCCTGATCTCACTCATGCTGAAGCCGAAGAAGCGCGTCAAGATATCAAGTAGTTTTAGCTGTTCTTGCTTACCAACCTCCACACACTCCTGACTTACTACGGTTAGTGTGGCTTCAGGTACTAAATGATACTCTAGCGTGCTGCACTCAGGTATGTGGTCAACGTCTATGTCGAAAAACAACTCAGCGAATATGTATCCCTTATCTTCTATTTTCTGTGCTGCAGGATCACTATACAGAGCTACGGAGTAGTATGAGTTCTTGGGAGTCTCCCTAACTAGGAATTCCTTAAACTCAGCTACGTTCTGGAATGATAAGTGCCTAACGAAGCTACCGTTGAGAGTCTGGAAGGCGAACTCTCTAAGTATTAAGTCTTCAGGTAGTAGGAACTCGTTCAGCGATATATAGTACTCCCTGAGTAGCTTCTGGAGCCGACTGTGCTCGTTCTTCTCACTCCGTTCTCGGCGCGACATAGTAACTCAACTTACTCCTTGAAGGGAACCTCAGCTCAAGACATATGGGTAGGTCATTATCTACCATGACAACCACTTCATCACTTGACTTGATAGGTTTCTTCATGTACGATAAGTAGTCAATACTGTAAGATACCTCAAACCCCGGATGCTTCACGTCAGCCTCCCTGAGAACACCTCTCTCGAGACTCAACACTACCTCAGCCTCACCTAGGTCGCCAACAGACTTAAGCACCAGCGTAGACTCATCACCACTTACTCTGAGTACGTCACCCATTTTCTCGATGCTTGCTAGTGCTTCGTGGAGCATGTCACTGCCGAGCACATACTTATTCTGATACTCTAGTTCTAGGCTCGGGATTTCCTCGTGCACTATCTCAAGCCTGAGAGGCATCTTGAACATCCTCGTCACTATGCCGTCAGAGAATTCTATTCTTATGCTGTCTTCCGAGAAAGACATCGAGAGTTTATCAGCTTTCCCAGCACTCTTAAGTATCTTGCTTAAGTCCTCCATACTTAAGTAAATTGTTTTCTCGGTTGCTAACTCGTAAGACTCGAAAGCTTCTTTAGGGATATAGAACTCTATCATGGCGGTTCTTGAGGGGTCTATTGCTCTTATGTAGAGAGCGTCTGGCTTAAGCATGAAGACTCCTGACTCACTAAACTTGCCAGTAGCTTCTATTACGTGAGACCACACTCTAGCGTCAGGAGCCGTGAAACTCAAATCTAACACCAGAAATAATGATGCCACAAACAAATAAAAATTAGAATTAAGCATTAAAGGTTAGGTGATGGGATGAGGTTAAAAAATATTAGTAGGTTGAGGCTTGTTCCAGGAGATGAGGTCTGCGTCGTTGAGGAGTTCCTGCCTGGTAGAGGGACTTACGAGGTGGAGGGTAGGGTAAGGTCTGCTGTTATAGGGTATCCTGTGGTTAATCTAGACTCAAGAGTAGTTGAGGTTAAGTGTGTCAATAATAAGGTTCGCTTACCAGCTGTGGGTGTTGTTGTTTACGGTTTAGTTACTTCTATGAAGGAAGACTACGCGTTAATTAAGATCTTCAGTGACTCTAAGTGTGTTAAGTACTCTACTCCATTTACTGGGATCCTCCACGTTTCTCAAATACATGACAAATACGTGAAGAGTATCCATGATTTCGTTAAGCCTGGAGACCTGCTTAAAGCACGAGTAGTTTCGGAGAACCCGCCCTACCACCTCAGCATTAAAGAACGCCAACTAGGTGTTGCTGTTGCGTACTGTAGTGTCTGCGGGGTTGAGTTAATTAAGCAGGGCAACGTACTCACTTGCCCTAACTGTAAGTCTGTTGAGAGTAGGAAGATATCTTCCGAGTACGGGTTTCTCAAATGTGTTTAAGTGAATTACGATTCTGAGGAAGAAGTAAATTATGTGTCCACACACAGCTAAGATCTCACTACAATGTTCTTCTATGAGTGAGTGCTTAGAATTAGCTGAAGCCATAACTAGGATCAGGGGGTTAAGAGCCCCTTTAATTAAGCATAGGATAAAGAAGACTTCTGTTGAGGTCACTATAGTAGGTAGTTTGACGGAAATAGCTCTGACTAAGAGATTAATAATCAAGACATATGAGCAAGTTAAGAAGAAAACTAATGACTAAATACTTAATTAAAACTTTATTAGGTTTGCGTGGAAGGTGGTTTATAGAGGGATGAAGTGAGTGAATGTGAAGATACGTAGATACGCTGATAAGGAATTAGTTTTAGAGATTGAGGGAGAAGACCATACTTTAGCTAACCTCCTAGCTAAGTCTGCTTTAAGTAATCCGCACACGAAACTAGCTACCTACGTTATTGAGCACCCCCTAATAGGTACCCCGATCCTCAGGATAGTTACTGACGGTACTGATCCACTCCAGGTTCTTAAAGAAGTAGTGAGTAGTGCTAGGGAGGATACTGAGCAAGTACTTAAAGTAGTCAGTAAAGCTTTAGGTGTGGAAGAGTAGAGAATTCTCTCCTGCAGCGCTAACGGTGTGATATTGAAGAAAGAAGCTAGAGTGTTAGTGTATGAGCTTATGAGGTGTCGTGACGGCAAAGAATACGTAGCTTACTTGATAATGAGGGGGGCTTTCTCCGTAGAACATGTTGGTTTGCTTGAGGGCGGTTCAGACTCACTAACTAGGTTTATTTCTGGATCCAGTATTGGTAGGAGTGTTAGAGTCGTGACACGCGTTGAGGAATTAGGGAAGACTAGCTCAGGAGGTTTAGTAGAATATATCGAATTCATTAAGAAGTTTTTCATGGAAGTATATAAGCTAATGTGTTGAATAATCCTAATAGCTGGGAGAGGTAAAAACTATGTCGTATTTTTGCCCTAAGTGTGGATCCTTGATGACTTCCAAGAAAGAGAGCGGTAAGACGGTGTTGGTGTGCCCTAGATGCGGTTATAGGAAGGAATCATCACCGCAAGACAAGAAACCAACACTCTCTAAGAAGATAACTCATAGTGAGAAAGAGAAGCTGTATGTTATATCGTCAGAAGACACCATGAAATCAATACCTAGGGTTAAAGGCGTTAAATGTCCTAAGTGCGGTAATGATGAAGCATTCTACTACGTGATGCAGACTAGAAGAGCTGACGAGCCACCGACAAGATTTTATAAGTGTACTAAGTGTGGGCATACCTGGAGAGAATACGAGTAAATAACACTACTTGGTGAGGGTGGTGATTACTTTTTCGTCGGTGCTCTAGATTATGAGGAGGATATCTAGGAAGTGGTTAGGGATTGTTGTTTCTGGGGTGCCGGACTTCAAGATACCTAAGGAGGAGTTAGAACAATACGTGACTCCTGCTGACATAGTTGCTGATTTAGTGTGGTCTGCTTTCATGGCTGGCGATATTGAGGGTCGCGTGGTGCATGACTTAGGGTGTGGTACGGGTAGGTTAGCACTAGCTTCATCCATGCTTAACTCTAAATACGTAGTATGTAGTGACGTGGATGAGGATGCGCTCAGTATTGCTAGTGAGGTCTTGATGGAAGGCTCACCCATACCGTACGATTTAGTTTTAGCAGACTTGAGGGAAGCACCACCTTTCCGAAGCAGTGATTGCGTGGTCGTGATGAACCCGCCTTTCGGTGTTAAGTCTAGGGGTGCGGACATAGACTTCCTCAAGACAGCCTTAACTACTTGCAGTACTGTGTACTCTATACATAAATTGAGTGAAGGTTTTCGTGAGGTGTTGGAGGAAGTTATGAGGAGTCTTAACTCAAGATGCGATGTGTTGAAGATTATTAAATTCCCTTTGAGAGCTTCTTTAAGTAAGCATAGGAAGAAAGTAGTGCTTATTGACTCGGTAATTGTTAGGGCGTCACGCAATATAAAAGACCCCTTAACTTAAGTCTAGTAGATGATGTGTTTGCCGAGTACTGAGAGATGATGTTGGGACAAAAACTGAGTCTTTCTGAAGTTCTCCTAACTTCATACTTAGTTTAGGGTTTTACTGTTTTTAAATCCGATACATTAAATATTCTTATATGGTGTTGGGTGTGGTTTGGTCTACTCTGAAGGTACTACGTGAGAACCCTGACTTGATGAGGGATGTGTTGAGGAAGAGGTTTATGGATGTTTCTTTAGTTGATAAGTTTATGGAGCTAGATAAGGAGTGGAGGAAGACTCAGACAGAGCTTAATAAGTTGAGGCATAAGCACAACTTAATAAGTTCTAAGATTGCTAACCTACCTCAAGAGGAGAGAGAGGCTGCTTTAGCTGAAGCTAGGGAATTACTCAACAAAATATCTGAGATGGAGAAGAAGCTTGACGAGATAGAGAAGGAGAGGAACTTAGTACTTGATAGGATGCCTTCACTGCTTCATGAGTCGGTTCCCGTAGGCCCTGACGAGAGCTATAATGTTGTGGTGCGTGTCTGGGGTAAAGCTAAGGTTCAGCAAGAGCACTTGAATGACTTCCTTAAGGAGACTGAGGGTAAGGGTGTTAGAATGGATTACGAAGTAGTTAATAAGGAGTTTATGGGTCATGCTGATATCCTAGAGTACGTGCTCAGGCTTGGTGACACAATTAAGGCTGGGGAGGTTGCTGGGTCTAGGTTTTACTACTTATTTGATGATATTGTGTGGCTTGACCTAGCTCTACTTTCTTACGCTATGGACTACTTAACCAGTAAGGGTTTCGTCCTGGTTCTGCCTCCCTACATGCTTAGAGGGAAGTATATGGAGGCGGTGGAGGAATTCACAGCGTTTAAAGACGCTTTATACAAGATTAATGGTGAGGATCTCTACTTAATAGCTACTGCTGAGCACCCATTAGCAGCTCTACACGCTGGTGAAGTAATACCTGAGGAGGAGTTACCCAGACTCTACGTAGGTGTTAGTCCCTGCTTCAGGAAGGAAGCTGGGGCTGCTAGCAGAGATATTAAAGGGATATTCAGAGTTCATCAATTCCATAAGGTTGAGCAGTTTGCTTACACGATGCCTGAGCAGTCTTGGGAGGTATTCAATCTCTTAATACAGAATGCTGAGGAACTCTATAAAGGTCTTGAAATACCTTACAGGGTAGTCAACATAGCTTCCGGAGAACTCAACTTAAGAGCAGCAATGAAGTATGATCTAGAAGCTTGGTATCCTGCTCAAGGTAAGTTCAGAGAGTTAGTGAGTTGTAGTAACGTTCTTGACTGGCAAGCATACAGGCTAAACATAAAGTACATGAAGAGGAAAGGAATGATTAGAGATTACCTACACATGCTTAACTCAACAGCTATAGCAAGCACGAGAACAATAACAGCTATCTTAGAAAATCACCAAAACGATGACGGCACCGTCACGATACCGAAGACTCTTAGGAAGTACCTGGAGGTCTTCACTAAAGCACCTAAGGATTACATACACCCAGCAAGAAAAGAAAAACAGTGAGTTATTCTTCCTCACTACTCAAGGCTAACTTCCTGTACATGTTCAGCATAGCTTTATCTTTGTCTTCCTCCTTAATATGTATTGCTTTGTTGTAGAGTTCTTTCAGTTCCTCATCGCTTGCGTAGTCTAGTGGTGATTTCTCGTAGTTTGCTTTGCTCCACCTAACGTACAGAGAATCCAGTATTTCCTGAACTCTCTGGTCTGAGTAGAAAGCTATTTTCTTCCACACGTCGTCTGTCTCGTCAATCATGTAGGTTAGTTCTTTTATCATTTTATCTCTCTTCACCATAATACGCCACCCACTCTTTATATTGTTTGAAGACAATTAAATAATGATGAGTGAAAACATTTATAAGAAGGTAATTGAGTATCTTAAAACAAATCCTGGAGCCATGCCTAGAGAGATAGCTGACGCTCTAGGAGTCTCTATAGGTATGGTTAGGATAGCTCTTCTTAGGTTGAGAGAGTTGGGGTACGTAGTTAGGTCTGGTAAGGGGGGTTACGTAGTTAAGTCGAGTAGTGGAGACCTAGAAACACGTAAGTACGCTGATATCGACGCTTACGAGAAACCGCGAAAGCAGGTCAGGGAGGAAGTCAGTACGCAGGTTGAGAGAGACTTAAGCACTCTGAAGGAGTACCTTAACACAGAAATCAGTAGGTTGAGGAGTGAGGTTGGTGAGTTAAGGAAGATTGTTGAATCTTTGAGTGATAGGGTCAGTAAGGTTGAGGCTGAGTTCACGCTCCTCATGAAGTCTCTCAAGCCTGAGAAGAAAGCTAAGGAAGAAGTTAGTGAGGTTGGTGGGGACGTGATAATGAGGGTTGATGTAGCTAGGAACCGCGGAATCTCAGTAGATTCTCTTGTTAGGTCAGGTAACTACGTGATAGTAAGTAATTACGTAGTTTTGCAGTCTTTCATGGATGAATTCAAGAAGAGATTCCCTATCTCACTGAGAGATGTTAGGAACCTGACAAGTGAGGAGAGAGAATTACTGAATGCTATGGTGTCTGAGGGTTTGGCGTATCTGCATGCAGGGAAAGAATACAGACTAGCTTAAGTTTAGTCGTGATGAGTCGGTTCTTTCTAGACCCTACCTTCAAGTATCTCCTTAACTAAGCTAACTAACCTGCTAACCATACAATTAAGTAGTGCTTCCCCCTTCTCCCTAGAAGCTGATTCAGGCCTCTCGAAAGACCCCTTACCGTGTTTTTCTCTAGACTCAACCCTGAAAACGTATGCTTTAGGTCTCTTGGTTAAATCTAGGGGGTGCCAGAAATCATCATGTCTTCTGAAGAATTCTGGAGAATCTTTGGGGGGTTCTCCTACTAATAGGTTTAGCGCTATAGCTAAGCTAGTCTCTACCTCATCAGCGTGCGTGAATGGTGTGGTGAAGATCTCCTTAATAACGTCACCACATAAATCCCACACACTAGCGAGTCCTATTAAGAGACCTGTTTCTTCAGCTACGTCCCTACACAAAACCCTCAATAAGTCGTTGTTTCCTGCGTGCCCATTAATCACTACCACAGGTATTTTAGGACAGCTTCTTGAGGTAGAAGTTATTACGTCTCTTAAGTACTTGTAGAGAGACTCACTACTGACGCTCACGGTACCTGGGTAAGCAGACCACATAGAGCTCATGCCGTAAGTTACGGGCGGTAAAACAAGTGCTCTCACACTATCTTTCTCGAGGTTTCTGCAAGCTTCTAAAGCTACGTGTTGTGCTATCATGTAGTCTAGTCCTAGTGGTAGGTGCGGTCCGTGCTGCTCTACACTACCAATAGGTACTAGGAAAACACTCTTACTACTGTTGCAGGCTTCATCTACTTCGATCCATGTCTTTAGCCATAACTCACACAAGAGATTAAGACACCCTAGCTAGCCTTAAAGCAGTATAGGTATCTTAGTGAGTTCTTTTTCTAGTTCTTCAGGTACGTTGAACCCGTACTTAACCTCAATGAAGTTCTTCCTGAACTCAATAACTTTCCTCTTTACTTCCTCTGGTGGTTTACCATCTATTAAGACCTCACGCATGAATTTAGCGACTTCCTTAAAGTCTCCCTCCTTCATTCCTAGCCTAGTCATCTCAGGAGTTCCTAACCTTATTCCTGAAGGGTCTTTCACTGCTTCAGGCGGGTCCCACGGCAAGAGGTTCTTATTAACTATTATGTTAGCTTGCTCAAGTAGTGTGGCTGCTTTAGCACCTCCCCCAAGATCCCTAACATCTATTACAAACATGTGTGATTTCGTGAAGCCTAAGTGTTCTGTAGGTACTTTAAATCCTTCTTCCGCGCACGCTTCAGCGAAAGCTACGGAGTTCTTGACTATCTGCCTCGCGTATTCCTCACCGAAAACCATCATCTCGATAGCTGTCACGGCAGTTGCTGGTAGTCTGTGTAGGTGGTGGTTGCTGAGGAACCACGGGAAGATTACTCTAGAGATTTCTTTGTAGAGTTCTTCGTCATCCGTCATTATGGCTCCTCCTTGAGGTCCTGGGAATGTCTTATGTGTTGAGGTTGTTATTACGTCTGCTCCTTCATGTATTGGGTTGTTCCACACACCACCAGCTATTAAGCCTAGTACGTGAGCTACGTCATGAATTAACTTAACACCGATTGAGTGTGCTGCTTGAGCTATTTCTTTCGTTGGGTGTGGGAACATGTAAACAGAACCTCCTAAGGTGACGAATGCTGGCTTCACAGACTCAATCATTTTAGTAGCTTTGTCTACGTCTACGTTCCACCTTTCTTGATCGAAAGGCATCTCAATATGTTCTATGCCTAAAGCACCTAAAGTACCGAATCTAGTGTGTGATACGTGTGCGCCCGCCTGAACAGGAGCTATGAGTGCTTTATCACCTGGCTTCCCCAAAACTCTGAAGACTGCTGCATTAGCTATGGTACCGCTAATAGGTCTTGGCTCAACGTACTTAACCTTAAATAACCTCGACATGAGATCCATAACAAGCAACTCAACCTCATCAACGTAGATCAAGCCCTGATAATACCTCTTCTTGGGCTTCCCCTCAGCGTACCTATGCATCATGTCAGTCATGTAAGCTGCCTCAGCCAGAGGAGACATCACGTTCTCAGAAGGTATTAAGTTTATTGCTTCAAACCTCCTCCACCTATTATGAGCCCTAGTTAACTCAACAACACGAACTAACTCCTCAGGTAAACTCAAACACACCACCCTTATAATACCTTCTTTTAGAAATATAGAGAAAAGCTTATAAGTTTTGCAGTAAGAAATACTTACTAACCCACGAAAGACTTCCTTATTCACGTGAGTTAGTGAGTATTGCTTCCTAGTAGTTTAGAGGGTACTTCTATCACGCCAAAATAGTTCGAAAGTCGAGCGTTCCCGTCATGAGTGATGAGTATTTTTAGTAAAGTACTTAAGAATTCATATAATTTTTCATTAAGTCTTAGAACGTAGTTTTATTACCTTGTTAGAATAAGTTAATTAGGTGTTGGAATGAGGAAATTAAGTCTTGGACAGACAGACTTGATAACTGTGATGGTTCTTACTAGCGTAGCTCTCATAATAGGTATTTCTGTGTTAGCTTATTTTCAGACGATTTCTAGTACCTCGACTTCTGAGATAGAGAGGGAAAACATTCTTAATAGTGAGTTGGCGGCTCAGGTAGTTAAGCTGATTTCAGTTGACGAAACCAATAAAGTCTTGTGGCTTCTTTTCAGAAGACTTGATAACGCTAGTGTTAACTTCTTAGTAATGGTTGAAGCTAAGTTAGTTGGTGGGAATACAGAACTCCTTGAATGTAGTAGAATCTCTTACTACGTGCCGGAGCAAGATAAAGACAAGATAGTCTGCTCAGAACCTAATGAATGTCGTCAAGCCTCAGTAATTGCTTCACTACCTTACAGGAACTTCCTAGTGAAGCCTGAAGGTAGTAGTGGTTGGGTCGATATAAACGTGTATAAGAGAAGCGTTGGTGAGAACCCGTACTCTCCGGATTACCGGTTAGGGGTTTGTTACGTCACTTACAAGGGAGGCAACCAGATAGTTAGGATAGATTATAGTGGTTTAGGAGACGTTGTTGAGCTTAGGATTTACTTACTTAAGCAGTTCGGTAATGATTACTACGTGTTGAGGATCTACAAGTCTCTGGTGAGATCTTGAGGTTTCTTAGAGGTCAGGGTAGTTTAATAGTATCTGTTATTGTGACTTCCTTGTTCGTGTTGATAGTGTTACCTACAGCTATGTATTTAGTGATTAGGGCACCGTCTAGTAGTATGGAATTCCTGCCTAAGATGTATAGTGAGTTCACGGAGCTAGTAAGTTACGCTACGAAGGAAATCAACGCTACAGTGTTTGTGGACGAGAATAACGTAGTTACTATAGCTGTCGTTAATTACGGAATGACGGAAATAAATATTGTTACACTATTCTTCAGGCTAGCTCATGATAACGGCACTACTACGGTGTTGATGGAGGATGTCTCGATTAAGGTGAGCCCTAACTCACTCACTACGTATCAGTACTATGGGGTAGTTGATTACTGCTCGATTAACTGTAACGTTATGAACATAATGTTACTAACAGATAAAGGAACCGTAATCACTCCGAGAATATATACTGCGATGTTTCTAGAAAAATTCATGGTTTCTCAGGAGGTTGCTTTAGTTAAGATGCACACATACTTACCTCTACCTTACTACGATTCTTCTTCAGTGAGAGTCTCGTTAGAGGGATCAGGGTTCAGAATTACGGATTCGAGATTGCTTGAAGTACCTAGGGAGAGAGCTGAGGTGAGGGGGGTTAGAGGTATCGGTACCGGTGCTTACTACCTACGGCAGGAATACTTAGACGTTACGTCAATCTCCTTAAGTAATGCTCCGGTAGGTAATCTTTACCTGGGCTATAATCCCAAAGACACGAAAAAATATGATATAATGTTTTCATGGAATAGAGGTAATTATCTCGACGTAACTCTAGTTATTTCTGGTCAGAACATAAACTTAGGTAGTGTCTGCCCTTACGGGTACAGAGTAAAGATCTTAGGATTCAAAAACTCTACTAACTTCATAATCGCGTTTAGTAGTGGCTTGAGGATTACTTCACCTGATCCGGACCCAGCAAAATACTCATACCTAACTAGCAGGCAGGGAGTAAGGATTTCCTTAGTTGGGTCTGCTGAGATAGTTCGTATATATTGTAGGAGTTCTAACATCAGTTACGAGTCAAGTTATGAGCCCTACATCATGTTGACTAAGTTTAGTGCGGACGCGCCGGGACCTTCGCTATTGATGGTTTTTGAGGACGTATACCCTGGTTTTACTAGCACAGCAAACGACGCGTACGCAACGGGCTTAGGAGGAAGAGTTATGCAGGACTTCTCTACTCAACCCTTACTACTTGTGTATAATTCGAGCACGATAAGCATAACGAATTCTAAGTATCTTGGGGTTCTTCTAGTTGTTAATTATAGATTTCACGATAACGCTGGTGATGATGGTGATCCTAATAAGGTTATTTTTGAGGTAGGTTTAATAGATTCAGAAGGTAATGTGTTAGCTAGCAGGACATTCACTTTTAAGGAACTCACTAGGTACGAGGATACTTACCCGCCTAGAGCTCAGGCTCAATCAGCCACAGTATTTATACCGCTACCGCGTCCAGAGGTTTCGGGAAGAGTTAAGACTTACTATCCATTCATAAGGATTCAGGACCCCTACGGTGAGTCAAGTACTCTGGGCGACTTGGATTTCCTGCTATTGATTGAGGGTTTGGGGGTGTTGTTGATTAGTTGATTGAGAAAGTTTCTTTTATTAGGTTGAGGAAGGCTGTTGGTGAGGCGGTAGCAGCAGTCTTCGTATTGCTTCTTGTTTCCCTATTATTTGCTTTCACGATACTTAATATGCCTCGGCAGCCTCAAGTAAGTGTTAGATCCGTTATAAGTGATTTAGAGAGGATGGTTGGTGAGAGTCTTCAGTTAGTTCTGATTAATGAGTCTGCGTGGGTAGTTCTGAACGTAGGTTCTTACGACACATCCGTGGAGAACATAGTGATTTTAGGGAATGACGGATCCCTGAGAATCTTAGAGCCAGTGAATCAGGTAGAGTTCGGTTACAGAAATGTTTCCTCATGCGTGATTAAGCCTTCAAGGTACTTGAGGGTTGGGGAGAGCGCTAACATATTGTGTGTTGGGGGGAGTCTAGCAGGCTTAATAACGACGGCCGGAAGAATCATTACTATGGATCCTAAACTTTATGTCAAGATAGTAACGTCTGAGTCAATAAACCAAACCATACTCCTAGAATCAAGGGTTGTTGAGAATCTCATAACATATCTCGAGGACGCTAGCCTCCTACTACCAGGGAGCAACGCAATCAAAACATACAATCTCGGGTTGGGACTAATTGATAGAAGATCTGACGCCAGCATAGATCTAGAAATTAATTCATCTTATGTCTTCATAGCCAGATCTCCTGACGGTAAGTGGAATCTACTAATAACTGGTCAGGATTCTTTAGGTTCTACGAGGTATGTTGAAATAAACGGGAAGAGATACTCGATAAGCACTTCCGGCTACTATAAGAGGTACAGAATAGTTGTGTACGGGTATGAGGGTTCTGTGGTTTTAGGTGGTAATCTTGTTGTGTCTCCAACGATGTTTAGGTGTTCTAGCTCTTTATGTATTCTCAGGCTCTCTGGTAGTGCTAAATTAATATCTTTCTATGCTAATGTAGATGGGGTCACTACTACTCCAGGTTTCGAACCTTACGTCTTGACAGGAGATATTAGGGGTTCTGGATTCATGTCTTTGGTCTTCACCACAATAGACTCAAAATCTAGTGGGAATAAGAACACATACAACGACAGAAACCGCTATGGGAATTTACTAGACTATACTCAAACCCCTCTAAGACTTGTTTTCTGGGATTTCGAGATAAATAATACGAAGTATAGCTTAGCTGTGTTGAGTGTGAAGTTTACGTTCCTAGATAACTCTGACGTTGATATTGATGAGGCGGATAACAGGATTATTGTGAGATTCGGTCTCTACGATGCTCAGAATAGGGTTTGGGTCTACAAGTATGACTTAAGTTACTACGAGTTATGTAGGTATGAGGGATCAAGTATTACTAAGGATCTTATCTTAAGGATACCCACACCTGCTGAAGTAGGTCCTAAGATTTACTACGTAGCTCTAGAATTACTTGATCCGTACTATTACGATGGTTATATGAATGATTTAGATGTAACGTTTATTCTGGAGTATTTAGGAATAGTTCTTGGTGTTAGGAGATGAGGTCTTCAAGACTTAATTTGAGGAAGGGTGTCTCAACACTTCTGTTATCTACGTTAATCATAGCGGTTTTACTGACTTCTATAGCTGCGGTTTACATGCAGGTGAGTGCTTTGAGGCGCTCAATAACTTCAGGTGCTTACTCATTAGTGCAGTACGGTGAGTTGCATGACTTAACACGTCTAGCTGTAATTCAGGGTGAGGATTATGGTCTCGAAGTAACCAATATTGGTAGTCTCCCGATAGAGCTTCAGTATGTTGTTATTGATGAGGGGTACGGAATTAAGATAGTGGAGGTTTCATCCCTACCTAGTAGTTGTGGTAAGACTTTCTTGAAGCAGGGTCAAGTATGTAGTTATTTCGGACTAACAGGGAGAGTCATTGCTTTAATAACTAGTACTGGGATTATAGTGAGGCCTGAGTATATTGGTGTTAAAGGTGAGATAGTTAGCGCGACATACATGAGTTTAATTTCTTTTGAGGGAATCTACACTCCTGAAAACTTAAGTAGGCTTTTCAACATACCTAATGAGTTGATAGATCTGCCTCTGACGGGTGGTCAGGGCACGAGATACGTTGGTATGAGGGGAGATAAACTCTTCCTGATAACAAGGAATGATATTCACAGTAATGTTGAGGTGGTTACAGGTAGAAAAAGCGGTAATGTGTTTAATGTGGCTCCTATAGGTTTTGGTGTCATGCTTATTGGTTATGACCCTGCGTGGCTGAAGCAGCCTTACGGTGCGCCGCAATACGTCATAATGTTAACGATACCTAAGAACGTTCCTCAAGAAAACTACTTAGCTGTAGGTGGGCAAAAATTATCGGATTATGGTAGTAGAGATATCAGAGTGATTATAAGAGGCTTTAGAGGCGTGATAAGAATATATAACGACTCAACCCTCATAGCTTGCACAGGAGGTTCCTGCACTAAGAACGTGGTTGGTGGTTGGTATTACGGTTATAGGAGCTCCTCATCTGATCCAAGCCCTATTCTCAAGGTGGAGTTGAATGGCTTAGCTACTCAGGTCCTCACGTTTAAGAGGATTGCTTCGGGTGAGGGAGGTACTCAAGCTACTACTTACTACCCGTATCTATTTATCGGGGATCTTGACGGGAATGGAGTTAATGAGATAGTTTTCGTTACTGAGGACGCTTACTACGGTGGTATTACTCAATACAATGATAGGAACCCGCTTGATCCTAAAACAACACTACTTGATTACTCGGAAGTTCCTTTACCACTAACGTTTAATCTAAGCAATATTACTGGAAGTACTGACGGGTCAATACCTGGTTCAAGATTTTCTGGCTTGATGATTTACATGAACCTAATATTCCATGATAACTCATATCCTGACGGTGATGCTCAGTTAAGCGATAATGACGAAACTAAAACATTATTAAGGATATTGCTTGTTCAGAAGGATGATGCTGGTAATATCGTATCTAAGTACATAGTTAGGGAGTACGATTATCAGGAGATATGTAACTACCACAAAACAATAATTAAGGACTTCATAAACGATAATTACTTCGTTAAGATACCTCAATCTATCTATGTCTCGATATCTGGGTCAGGTAAGTATTGGTTATTGGTAGAGATTATGGATCCATATAGCATCACAGAAACAAGGATGAAAAAAATGAATGATGTGGATTTCACTATAGGGTTTGAAATAATAGCGATCCTACCATTATCCAGGTAGGGAGAACTCCACACTATAAGGTATGTGTCCAGTAATAGTGAGTAGTGTAATCAAGAACTGCACACTAATTAAGCCCGTAACGACGTATTTGAGGAGGTATTCACGACCTCTTGTTAGGTGCTTAATGAGTAGAGCGACGTTAGTGTAGAGTAGTGGGAGTGTGTTCACGTAATACCAGTCGAGAGGTCCTGTCAGAATAGTTGTTAAGGAAACCCACCCAGCCAAGCAAACAAGACCCTCACTAAATCTAGACTCGCGAGTTAAGACTATGTAGGTGTTAATCAGTAGTGAGGGGAACATCACATACCAGAACATAGAACCTAAACCCAAACCAAGACGTGTGAGTAAACCGGAACCAGGGACGAACGTAGAATTAACTAGGGTTAGTGTTGAGTTGATGGTGGTGTAAGTGAACATGAAATAACCACCGTAATGCCACACCTCAACCTTACTAATAAGCTTCAATAATCCATTCAAAGCTACAGGTAGTGAGAACCCGTGCCTCCAAAACATGTAGGAAAACATTAGGACGTGGTGATGTATTATTGCGTAAGGACCCAATATCAAGTCAGCAACGTAAGTAAGGAAGTAAGAAAACACAACAACACAAACAAAACTAAACAACCCCACAATAAACCTCCTACTAAGAAATCCCCAACGTCTAACAAAAACATACAGAAAAACAAGAAAATAAGGAACAACACTAAACTTACAAGCAACTCCTAAACCAAAGAAAATCCCGGAAAAAACCAACGAAAAACGAACAAAAACAAAATAGAAAGACAAGAAAAGGAAAAAGATAGCTGGAGGATCAAGAAGAAGGAACCTATGAGTATTAAGAAAAACAGTATCTAAAACTAAAAGAAACCCCACGAAAAAACCAAGTAAACCAGAACCAAGCAAACCCCTAACCAAAACATAAGCAAGTAAAGAAGACCCAAACAAAAGAAGCAAATAAAAAACCCTACTAAAACCAAGCAACTCAGTAAAACCAATCAAGTACTTACCGAGGGGAGGGTGCTCAAAATTACAGTTGATGGGGGGCGTGAGATTAATAACATAATCAACACCACACCCAATATACACAAACTCATCATAATAAAGCGGAAGATTCAAGCTCGTAAAAACCGAAAACACTAACCAACAAAACAAGACTAAAACAACTAACAAAATTAACAATATAAAGTCAAAAACACGCAAACCTACCACCAAAACTAATACAAAAAATTTATTTTGTTGTTAGTTTTCTATT